>DIGJ01000030.1 GCA_002419585.1 Lachnoclostridium sp. UBA5725 | reverse complement strand
AAAGTTACTTTTTCAGCAGCCTTCCTTAAATGTATTGTAGTATACCTCTGACTTTTGTTTTATCCTGCTTAAATGCTACTTCTGCTGTTACCAAAATCAGCAAGATGCGCGGTGAGCTTTGGGGCTTCGAAATTTGAATGGAGCGGAGGGACTGTCCTTCAAATCATTTTAGCATTATGAGGCAGAAACTCTAGGAAGAATGAGCTCCCATAAGAGCTTATTCTTGCCTGTTTAGAGGTTCTGCCGAATGTTTATGCGGCTGATTTTAAGGACAGCCCCTCCGCTCCATTCAAATTTCGAACACCAAAAGCCCACCGCACATCTTGCGTGACTTTCCCACCACACCCCGCGTCCGTCTTTCAGTTCCCAGAATTTATAACCTTAAGAATCTATTAAGAATCTCGTAGAATGAAGTATATTTTATGAAACTGTGATATGATATATATCAGGATGCGAAGGCAGTAAGGGCAATAAATCGCATCCGCTTTTAGGAGGTGACTTTGTTACCTTCCTATGTGTAAATAGTTAACTTTATAAAAGAAAGAGGGAAAACAAATGGGAGCTATGTCATATTTACCAATCGTTTTGATTGCACTAGGAACACTCGTCGTGCTATATTTGCTAATCTTCAAGATTTTAGGGTTAAGAATTATTAATTCGAATGAAGTAGCTGTAGTAGAAAAATGGTGGAGTTTAAAGGGTTCCTTGAAAGATTCTATCATTGCATTAAATGGAGAAGCTGGTTATGAGCCGGATGTCCTTCGTGGTGGTATTCATTTTAAATCTGTATTAATGTACAAAATTCATAAATATCCACTGCTTACTGTACCACAAGGACAAATTGCATATGTATTTGCAAAAGATGGTCATCCACTTAATCCAGTACAAACACTGGGAAAAGTAGTGAAAGAAGCAAATAATTTCCAAGATGTAAAAGGATTCTTACAAGCGGGTGGTCAAAGAGGCCCACAACGAGGAATTTTACGTGAAGGTACATATGCAATTAACTTAGCACAGTTCATTGTCATCACACCGAATGATATTAAATCAATTAGTGGTGGTAATGTACGAGAACGGCAAGAACTGGCTACCATGCAAGAGACCCTAAATAACAGAAATGCTTTTCGCCCTGTAGTAATTATGGGAGCCAATAACCAAGATAGTGATTTGATGGGTATTGTAACCGTTCATGATGGACAGTCTCTTGAACAAGGTGAAATCATTGCCCCTGACATGGGCCCTGCACATGCAAGTTTCCAAGACCCAGAAAAGTTCTTGGAACTTGGTGGTAAACGAGGTAAACAGCTGCAAGTATTAACTGATGGTACGTATTATATTAACCGCTTATTTGCTACAATAGAATTTCGTCCAAAGACGGTTGTACCAATTGGTTTTGTCGGCGTTGTTGTTTCCTTTTTTGGTAAGGAGGGTGTCGATACAACGGGTGTTGATTATAAGCACGGCGAGTTGGTAGGCCAAGGCTGTAAAGGTGTATTAGAAAAACCACTTATGCCTGGTAAATATGCATTCAATACAGATGCTGGTAAAGTTGTTCTTGTTCCAACTACAAATATCATCTTAAAATGGAACAAAGCTGAAGTTGGATCTCATAAATATGACGAAAATTTGACCGAAGTAGACATTATTACAAAAGATGCCTTTGAACCATCCCTACCTTTATCTGTTGTTATGCATATTGATTACAAGCAGGCTCCTTGGGTAATCCAGCGTTTTGGAGATATTAACATGTTGGTTAATCAATCCCTAGATCCTCTTGTTAGTGCATATTTTAAAGATGTTGCTCAGACCAAAACGTTAATCCAGCTTATTCAAGAGCGTAGTGAAATTAGAGAAAAGTCTCTTGCTGAGATGAAAGAAAAATTCCAGAAGTATAATCTTCAATTAGAAGAAGTATTAATTGGTACTCCAAAATCACCAGTTGAAGATAAGCAGATTGAAAATATCTTGACACAATTACGAGAAAGACAGATTGCAGAAGAAAAGAAAGTAACCTACCAAAAACAACAATCTGCAGCAGAAAGCGAAAAATCTCTCCGTGAAGCTGAGGCGATTGCGCAGCAGCAAAGTTATCTTACCAATTCAAAGATTCAAATTGAAATCGAACGTAATAATGGTGCTGCATTAGCAAGTAAAGCAGAACAGGAAGCAAATCAGATCATCGCACTTGCAAAAGCGAACTCCTCAAGAATTACCTTAGAAGGTGAAGCAGAAGCATCCAAAGAATCAAATGTAGGTTTAGCTAGAGCTCGCGCAATTGACGCTCAGGTTAAGGCTTACGGCGGAGCAGAATATCGTGTTATCCAGGATGTTTCCGAAAAATTATCAGATGCAATCAAGAGTGCTCAAGTTGACATCGTCCCTAAGACGGTAGTAAACTTGGGCGACAACAAAGATAGTGGTACTGGAACTATTATCGACACTCTACTTAAGTTTATCACACTTGAAAAAGTCGGGGTTTCTGTTAAACCAGAGGAATTTTATGATAATACCTTACCTGAATCAAACGAAGCCAAAGAGATAACGGATGAAAATCCTACTATAGTACCAGAAGAAACAGAAACTCCAAACGAAACCATATAGTACGTGCAAGAATTATATAGGAACTAATCTGAACGAATTGAACCGAATCGCGTTCGGCTCCATGGCGATTTGGTTCAATTCTGGTTTAACGGCGCAGACGGACGCGGGGGCAATGTCGTCCACTTAAGAAAAAATAAAAAAGTACTTGACAAGGTGGTTAAAAAATG
>DIGJ01000025.1:3094-49318 GCA_002419585.1 Lachnoclostridium sp. UBA5725 | reverse complement strand
TCTACTTGACAGGGGGCATATCAATAAGAGCTCATTATTGCTTGTTTAGAGGTTCCACCGAATGTTTATGCGGCTGGTTTTAAGGGCTGCCCCTGCGCTCCACTCGAATTTCGAGAACCCTAAACCCACCGCACCTTTTGCGTAACTTTCCCAAAACACTCCGCGTCCGTTCTACACCATTAACCCACAATTTTTCGATTTACATCCCCTATAAGTTGAAAGTGATGCGTTTAATTGAAGTTTGATGGAGAAATGTATTTATTTGGACTTGTGCACCAACCACCACGGTATTTGATTGTCATATAAAGGGTTTCGTCGCCGTTTGATACTTTTACATAGCAAAAATTGTCTTCAAATTTGTCAGTAATATCAATTTTTTGATTAAAATAGTATACCCATACGGTACTATCCTCTTCGTATTTTACATCTGGATCATCGAGGTGGTCCATTAACTCCTCCTCTGTTAATGCTCGTTCGGTTCCATCATCTTCTATGGAGACTCCACCACCTCCGCTTTCAATAATATCCTCATTTTCATCCTGATAAGACATGTTATATGAACCATCAGAATTAAATCTTATAGTGGCATCTGTTTGATCACCGTGTATCCAAAGCTGAACAGTTCGTTGAATTCCGCCAAGATTTGCAGCATATGCAGTTGTGCTACCACCAACAAGGATTAGGCATGCAGCGACAGCTGCTGCTATCGTTTTCATTGTCTTTTTTTTATTTCTTATAGTCATTTTTTCTACCTCCAAAGGAAAGTTTTTGGAGGTTTGTAATACTGAGAATGCCTGCTTATATTTTTCTTTATTTGTCATCTTCCCATTCCTCCTTTAATGTTTCTTTGAGCAGCATTCTTGCGCGCGATAGCCTGACTTTAACATTACTTTCTGATATTTTTAAGATATCTGCAATTTCCCGGATGTTGTAATCCTCATAATAAAATAGATGAATGGCGATGCGATACTTTTCCGGAAGTTCCATAACTGTTTCAAAAAGGTTTTCGGATTCCGGCGTTTCGAAGGTCAAGGTTTCCATATAATCTTCCAAAGACATTTTATTTTGTCGCCAGAAGGTATGATTCATATTTTTTGCTTTGTTGATTGTCACCCGTATAAGCCATGCGCGTATGTGCTGCTCGGTTTCAAAGTCTTTTTTTGATGTGTGATACTGAATAAACGTATCTTGAACAACATCTTGTGCATCCTCAGCATTTTTGCATACATTAAATGCTACTGCATATAGGTTGCTCTGGTAACGTTCGATCAGTTCTTGTATTGGTTGTTTCATGAGCGCTCCTTTAGCTATTGTTTATGAAAGGCCTTTCACTAACAGTACAATTGAAAATGCGAAAAAGTTACAAAAAATAAATAAAAACTTCGATAAGGGTTTTAGCCGTTTTTTAAATGATGAAAATACGGTTATCCGAATTGACTTGGCTTACAATGATATTTTTTCTTGAATGCGCGGAAAAAGGTAGAGTAATCTTTAAAACCACACTGATAACAGATTTCACCGATTGAAAAATCGCGGGATAAAAGGTCCTTTGCAAGAAGCAAGCGTTTGTCTGTAATATAGTAATGTAAGGAGTATCCTGTTTCGGCTTTAAAGGTCCTCATGAGATGATATTTGCTGACATAAAAGGAGGAAGAAAGAGAATCCACGGATAAGTCCTCCATTAAGTGCTCGTTGATATAAGACAAAATCAGGTGGATCTTATTATTGGAGGTATGAGAAGATACATACGAATAGTCTTTGTGAATCATATTTCGATTTAGCAAAACCATGAATTCTGTGAATAAGGTCGCTTCATAAATTTCATTTGCAAAATCATTGCTTGCAACTGCCTGCTCTAGTTCTTTTAGTGTTTCGAAAAGGCGGGTGTGTGGAAGGTCTTTTATTCTTATTACATGCTCATCATGATTTTTTGAATATTCAAAACAGTAGGATAGTACAGAATCTTCTAAAAGGTTGGTATAGAGGATAATTCGTTCATATGGTGCTGAAAAGTCAATCTCTGGTTTATGTAGTTCATTTCGATGGATTAAAACAATGTCATATGGTGAAAGAGGATAAGACTTTCCTTCTATGTTATAGACAACATTGCCAGAAAGCAAAATATATATTTTATTAAAATCATGGTAATGATAATCAAAGGTTTCTAAAGAGGAATCTTTGATATGGAATAATTTAAAATTTTCATGTAAAAAACCTCGCTTTTCATACTGATCCATTTCCATTGCAATACCACCTTTTTTGTTTTTGAATATAGTATATAGCATTATTTGCAATACGGAAAGCATTTTACACACTGTAAATCGAACATAATGCTTGTTATACTAAGGAAAATCGTGTCATAAACATGGATAAAAGGAGATAGTGGGATGAAACTAAAATTTCAAAAATATCATGGATTAGGAAATGATTATCTGGTATATGATCCAAATCGTAATGAGGGAAAGCTCTCAAAACAACAAATTCAAAAGATTTGCAATCGGAATTTTGGGGTGGGCTCCGATGGAATATTAATTGGACCAATTTGGAAAGACAATAAGCTTTCTGTTCAAATCATGAATCCAGATGGCAGTGAAGCAGAAAAAAGTGGAAATGGAGTTCGTATCTTTGCAAAATACTTAAAGGATGCCGGATATATTCAAAAGAAGGACTTTATATTGTCGACGATTGGTGGCGATGTACATATTACTTATTTAAACGAAAGAGGGACCAGACTTCGGGCATTTATGGGCAAAGTTACGTTTTTAAGCCAGGAAATTCCAGTAGCTGGTACCAATCGGGAAGTAATCAACGAACCAATGGAATTCGCAGGAAATGTATACTCTGTTACGTGTGCGTCCATTGGAAATCCGCACTGCGTCATTTGGCTCGAACAAATTTCGAAAGAGCTGGTGTGCCAGCTTGGTCCATTTGTAGAAAATGCAGAACAATTTCCGAACCGAATCAATCTACAGCTTATGCAGGTAATCGATCGAAATAATATACGGATTGAAATTTACGAACGAGGGGCTGGATATACATTGGCGTCTGGAAGCAGTAGTTGTGCAGCAGCCTGTGTAGCCTATCGATTAGGCCTTGCAGACAGTAAGATGACGGTTCATATGCCTGGTGGAAATTTAGATGTTGAGATAGATGCAAATGGAAATGTATATCTGACCGGTCCGGTTGCCTCCATTGGAGATATTGTTCTTTCAAGTGAATTCCTTGAAGAACTGTATTGACAAAAATATGTGAATTCATTAGACTTAATCGTAATTATTGATTATGGAGGAATGAAAACATGAAAGACGAAACAAAATGCTTACATTCGGGCTATACACCAGCAAATGGTGCGCCTAGAGTAATGCCAATTGTGCAAAGTACCACATATACCTTTGATTCCACAGAGCATATAGGAGAATTATTCGATATGCCAACTGCCCATATGTATTCAAGATTTTCAAATCCTACGGTGGAATGCGTAGAGAAGAAAATTGCGGACTTAGAGGGGGGTGTTGGAGCGATGTGCACTTCCTCCGGACAGGCAGCGTCTTTACTGTCAATCCTAAATATTTGCAATGCTGGTGACAGCTTTATTAGTACATCGACCATTTATGGTGGTACGGTCAATCTGTTTGCAGTTACCTTAAAACGCTTTGGCATTGAATGTATTTTTGTCGATGCAGAAAGCTCAGATGAAGAGATTCAAAAGGCATTTAAGCCAAATACGAGAGCGGTGTTTGGTGAGACATTAGCAAATCCAGCATTAGCTGTTTTGGATATTGAAAAGTTTGCAAACATTGCTCATAAAAATAAGGTGCCATTTATCGTTGATAATACATTTGCGACGCCAATCCTTTGCAAGCCGATTGAATTTGGTGCAGATATTGTGATTCATTCTACTTCGAAATATATGGATGGACATGCATTACAAATTGGTGGTGTTATTGTTGATAGCGGAAACTTCGATTGGCAAAATGGTAAGTTCCCTGAATTCACAGAACCAGATGCATCCTATCATGGTGTTGTCTATACGAGAGATTTTGGAAAAATGGCATACATCATTAAGGCTAGAATGCAGCTTATGAGAGACTTTGGATGCTATCCGGCAGCAAATTCCGCATTTTTATTAAATCTTGGACTTGAAACACTCCCAATTCGTATGGAGCGTTATTGCGAAAATGGACGGAAGGTTGCCAAGTACTTCCAGGCATCCGATAAAATAGAGGCAGTAAAATATGCAGCACTTGAGGGCGATATGTATCATGATCGTGCAAAGAAGTATCTTCCAAAAGGAACCTGTGGTGTTATTTCCATTGTAATCAAAGGTGGAAAAGAAGCAGCGGTTAAATTTATGGATGGCTTAAAATTGGCTTCCAATGAAGTACATGTTGCAGATATTCGTACCTGTGTGCTTCATCCTGCAAGTGCAACACACCGTCAGCTTACGGATGAACAGCTTGTGGCAGCAGGTGTAAATCCTGGTATGATACGAGTTTCGGTTGGACTTGAAAACGTGGAAGACATTATTGCGGATATGGAACAAAGCCTAAAGAATATATAGTGATAATTCCAGAGCCTCCAAGAATTTGCCATATAAGGGTTCATGTTTAGAATAAATGAGCAAAAATATAATTCAGGAGGTATATATGGTAACAATTGGTCCAATAAGTAAAGATGACTTAGAAGAGTTAAAGATATTGTATGATAATGGATTGCAAGGTACGAAAACGGATCTCATGAAAATGAATGAAGTTTTTGATTGGATGAAAGGCAATCCAGATTATTACGTATTATGTGCAAAATATAATAATAAAGTAGTGGGTTCATTGATGGGCGTATTAAACAAAGAGTTGTTTGGAGAGTGCAGACCATTTATGGTAATAGAAAATGTAGTTGTTTCAGATGAATGTAGACGCATGGGAATTGGTAAGCTGTTAATGGATCGCATTGAAATAATCGCACGAGAAAACGAATGCACAGTTATGATGTTAATTTCTAGTATGCATCGAAGAGAAGCTCATTTATTTTATGAATCCGTTGGATTTAGTGGGGATCTTGGAAGAGGTTTTCGAAAATATCTTTAGAAGATACGATCTATGCAAAAGTGAATAAATTTTAAACTTAAAGAATTGTAAAAATAAATGGCCGGGTGTTTAAAACACCCGGTTTTTAACTGTTTTTAATCAAAAGCAACCAAATTTTAACAGGATGCAACTTAAAATTGGTGGTAAAAAACAAATTGAGCGCTTATACTGAACGTATAAAAAAGAAAGTTAGATGCGCAAAAAGCAGCGCAGAAATGAGGTGGAGAATGACTTTCAGTCAAAAGCTAAAAGCACTGCGAAAAGAACATAGCTTTTCCCAAGAGGAGATTGCCCAACAACTTAATGTATCGAGGCAATCCGTTAGTAAATGGGAAAGCGGACAAGGGTTTCCAGAAACGGATAAATTGAAGCAAATTAGTACGATCTTTGGTGTTACCCTTGATTATTTGCTTAAAGATGATTATGATGTGGAGGAGCAGCCGGATTTAGGGTATTATGTCAGTCGCGAAATGATAGATGGATTTCTTTCCTACAAGCGTCATGGAGCAAAAAGAATAACAATAGGTGTTTGTTTCATTATATTATCAAATTTGTTCAACAATATTTTTAATTACAATCAGACAGCGCAGATATTATATTGGGTAAGTATTGCAGTGGGAATTTCGGTGCTTATATGGAATGGTTTCCAACCAAAACGCTATAGAGAGATTGGTACGAAGCAACTTTGCTTTGATGATGCAACAATCAAAGCGTTTAGAGAAGAACAAGAGAAAAACAGCAAGCAATATGCTGTAATGATAATTGCTGGAGTTATCTTATTGGTTCTTGGTCCGCAATTCACACAAATCGTTATGAATTATAGTGACAATATGGGAGATTCGCTTACATGGATATTACTGGCAACCTGCGTATCACTTTTTATCCTTGCAGGGTTGTCCCTTCACGCGGAAAACATGATTGCACAAAATGCGGTGTATATGGAAAAAAAGAATAAGAAGGGTGCTTTTAGATGGATATATGTGGCTTTGCCTGTAACTGCCATTGCAGTGATAATTGGGATAGTTACAAATGCTTGGAGTCCAGTCATGCCGATTATTGCGTTGTTCTGCATTTTATTGGTTGCCGTGTGTAAATTACTTTTGGAAGGTAGAGGATCAAATGAATAAAAAATTAATTATAATTATCGCATTATTATCACTAATTACAGTTTTAGATGGGTGCGCGTCTAAAAGTACGAAAGCAGGGCAACAGCTTGCAAGGATAGAAGTATATTCTGGGGTGGATAATACATTAATAAATACCATTGAAGATAAAGAAGGCTTACTAGAGTTTAATCAAAAAACCGCTTGTGAAGAACAGTGGGATGATGATTATATGGATCAGCAAGAGAAGATACAAGAAAAGTTGGAAGGCCATAAACCGCTTTACATTTTCACGTCTTATAAAAAGCCTGTGGCGATGAATAACGATGGGACTTTGGAAAAAATATCGGAGATTACAGTATACAAAGACACGAATATAATAAAAACACAGGTATCGCCTGACGCTGTGAAAAATTTCACGGTTCCTTCTGAGTACTTGACGTATTATTTTGATAGCTCGGATGAGACTATAGATTTTTTGGTTTCTTTAACCAATGGGTAATAGAGAATGTTTAGGTAATTTTTTTATTTTAGGTTGTTGACAGGACCTTGGGTTTCAAAAATATCGTGTTGGCTTCGGACTCGTATATGTTATTTTTCTAATACCCCTTAATTTGCTTAAGTACAGTTTGAAAAGTGAAGAACTCCTCGCTAGAATACGCTCGTCAGACAGCTTCACTTTTTAAACAAACAGCAAATTAGGGAGCATAAGAAAAATATGCATACACTCGTAGGCGCCACACAATAAATAGACAATCGTGTTGAGTTTTGAGCATATTATATTTGAGCAGTGGCTTGCGAATTGAACAGAGCGTATATTGTTTTGTAACAGCCATTAATTTTTGGTTAGATTTTGAAGCGGTATCCAACACCCCAGATTGTCTCGATAAACTGAGGTTTTGAAGTATTCACTTCTATCTTTTCTCGAATTTTCTTTATGTGAACCGTTACGGTAGCAATATCACCGATGGATTCCATATCCCAGATTTCCTGGAAAAGCTCTTCTTTGGTATACACATGATTCGGATTGGAAGCTAAAAAGGTTAGCAAGTCAAACTCCTTGGTTGTAAAAATCTTTTCTTCGTCATTTATATAAACGCGTCTTGCTGTTTTGTCAATTTTGATTCCGCGAATTTCAACGATTTCGTTTGAATCCTTGCAACCAGAACCAATGAGTCGCTCATAACGAGCTAGGTGAGCTTTTACTCTGGCGACTAGTTCACTGGGACTAAATGGTTTTGTCATATAATCATCTGCTCCAAGGCCAAGACCTCGAATTTTATCAATGTCGTCCTTTTTGGCTGACACCATAATAATCGGCGTATTTTTTTCGCTACGAATCTGTTTGCAGATTTCAAAACCATCTACATTTGGAAGCATCAAGTCTAGAATCACCAGATTAAAATCTTCTTCCAGGGCACGCTTAAGGCCAGTATCTCCTTTTGTTTCAATCGCCACTTCAAAGTCACTTAATTCTAAATAGTCTTTTTCAAGCTCTGCTATGGCTAATTCATCTTCTATAATTAGTATTCTATTCATGTTTTACTCGTTCCTTTCGATTTATAAATTTTGTTGGAGCAACTTTTTCAGGCTCAATTACCTCATCGTTGCGTTTTACTAATGTAAAATATATCGTGGTTCCTACGTTGAGCTTTCCGGTAGCCCAGATTTTTCCACCATGCTCCTCGATAATTTTCTTTGAAATGGCAAGTCCCAGTCCAGTACCGCCCTTTGAAGAGTTTCTAGAAGCATCGGTTCGATAAAAACGTTCAAAAATCTGTGCTTCTTCCGATGAATCAATCCCTTTTCCATTATCCTCAATGGAGACAAGGATAAAGTCATTGGCATCTTGAATACGAATATTAATGATTCCGCGTGGTTTATCAATATATTTGGAAGAATTGCCAATAATGTTATTGATCACTCTCTTTAGCTGTTCTGCATCTGCCCAAACTTCTTGTTCGCTATCGACAAAATTAAAATATCCCAAATCAATATTTTTAACTTCTAAGTCAAGCGTTAGTTCATTGATACAATCGTTAAAATAGTTGTTTATGTTGATGGCTATAAAATTGTATGGCATCGAGTTGGTATCAATCTTAGAATAGAAGGAAAGCTCGTCTACCAGTACCGTCATATCATTTGCTTTGGTATAAATGGTTCTTAAATAGCGATCCATTTTTTCTGGGGAATCTGCTACGCCATCAATAATTCCTTCTGCATAACCTTTGATTGCAGTAAGTGGTGTCTTTAAATCGTGGGAGATATTACTAATCAATTCCCTTGTCGTTTCTTCGTATAACATACGGCTTTCAATTAATTCTTTCATCCGTATTCGCATTTTATCAAAATCTTCGCAAAGTTCGCCAATCTCATCATTTGATTCTGCTTTTACTTCATAACTTAAATTTCCCTCACGCATTTGATTTGTCGCAATTCGAAGGGTGTTGAGAGGACGAATAATCCCTTGGTATATCCAAAGAACTAATATAACAGCGGTGAAACAAATGATTAAAATAAATGAAGTGATAAATTGAATGGCAGAAGCTTGCAACTGCGGTAATATCGTGTCAAGTGAAGTGATAAGAAAAACAGATCCCTTTGTACCATCGGTAAAATAGAAATCCTGCTGTTTTAATAAAGAAGCATTGCTTCCGCTAATATAAAATCCACCATCTATATTTGTGCTATCGGAACCGTAATCTGGAACACTGCTACAAATTGGTTCAAATTCATCCGTGTTACCGATGTAGGAGAAGGAACCGTTATGTTCCACCACCAGATAGGAGAATTTGGAGGTTAATTCAACATTCAGAGTATCCAGATATGTTTGATTCAAAAACTGATCGGGATTCTCTTTGCTTTGTTCTTGTATGGTTTTAAAAATGCTGTCGGTCAGTCGGTTAAATACCTGAATGGGATTGATAAGAATCTCTATGGTATTGGATTCTACATCATAGGATTGTTGAATGGCATTCATCTGATGAGAGATGATTGCACCTCCAACAGCAACAATTAATATAACCGGGATGGTGATAATGATTAAAAATGCGATGACTAATCGTTCTCGTATTTTCATACATTCTATCCTCGTTTCTAATATGCAATATTGGTATGAAATATCTACCTTTTGGAAACAGTATACCATATAACGGAGTGGATTACACATAAAGTAAGTGGGAGATTTCTAAACTTTTTATTAATTTAGCCTCCAATTTGCGTTAATAAATATAAAGTGCTTGACGAATTGTTCGAAACAGAGTAAACTTGTGCCGTACAATAGAATATTATTATTTCTCTTATTCAGAGTGGTGGAGAGTTAAGGCTCTGCGAAACCACGGCAACCCCGTCATAGGAAGGTGCCAATCTAAGCGAGTAAATCCTGTTTATACAGGTCGAACAATAAGAGGATTTGATTAGATAAAATAATCGGGTCCATCTTATGATGGACCCTTTTTGTATACTAATTTTAGTTAAGAGAAATAATAATGCCAAAATCAAAGGAGGATTTCTAATGGAGAAATTATTATTTACATCAGAATCTGTAACAGAAGGACATCCTGACAAAATCTGTGATCAGATTTCGGATGCGGTATTAGATGCGCTTATGGAGCAGGACCCAATGAGCCGTGTTGCTTGTGAAACAGCCATTACAACTGGTTTAGTGTTGGTTATGGGAGAAGTTACAACAAAAGGTTATGTCGATATTCAAAAAATCGTTCGCGATACCATTCGTGAAATTGGATATGATGCATCCGAAAAAGGTTTTGATGCAAATACTTGCGGTGTTATTGTTGCACTGGATGAACAGTCAAAAGATATCGCAATGGGTGTTGATAAAGCTTTGGAAGCAAAAGAAATGACAATGACGGATGAAGATATTGAAGCAATCGGTGCAGGAGATCAGGGTATGATGTTTGGTTATGCTACCAATGAAACCGTTGAATATCTTCCTTATCCAATTGCACTTGCTCATAAATTAACTAGAAAGTTAACACAGGTTCGTAAGGATGGAACACTTTCTTATTTGCGTCCAGATGGAAAATGTCAGGTCACTGTAGAATACGATGAAAACGGCAAACCAGTTCATATCAATGCAGTGGTAATTTCATCCCAGCATGCAGAGGATATTACACAGGAACAAATTCATAAAGATATTAGAAAATACGTAATTGATGCAGTAATTCCTCAGGAATTAGTCGATGATAATACGAAATACTTTATTAATCCAACGGGACGTTTTGTTATCGGTGGCCCAAATGGTGACAGTGGATTAACCGGACGTAAGATTATCGTTGATACGTATGGCGGCTATGCACGTCATGGCGGCGGGGCTTTCTCTGGTAAGGATTGTACAAAGGTAGACCGTTCCGCAGCCTATGCAGCTCGTTATGTAGCTAAAAATATTGTTGCGGCAGGTTTGGCGGATAAGTGCGAAATCCAGTTATCTTATGCAATTGGTGTTGCTCAGCCTACTTCCGTTATGGTAGATACCTTTGGAACTGGTAAGTTAAAAGATGAAGCACTTGTTGCCGTTATTCGTGATAATTTTGACCTTCGTCCAGCAGGAATTATTAAGATGTTAGACTTAAGAAGACCAATCTACAATCAAACTGCAGCTTATGGCCATTTTGGCAGAAATGATCTATCCTTGCCATGGGAAACATTGGACAAAGTGGATGTTCTTAAGAAATATTTATAATTTATGAAACAAATCGAGATTAATATTCTATTTGAAGATAACGATATCATCGTATGTGAAAAACCTTCTGGCATACCTTCCCAGAGTGATAAAACTGGTGACTATGATATGGTAAACCGGTTAAAAAATTACTTGTTTGAAAAGGATCCAAAAAAAGGAGAGCCCTATATTGGATTGATTCATCGCTTGGATCGTCCGGTAGGTGGTATCATGGTGTTTGCCAAGACACCGCTTGCAGCTAAAAGGCTAAGCGAAAGTGTTCGTGGTAACGATATGAAGAAACGGTATCTGGCCGTGTTAAATTACGATGGAACGAAAGATCTTCGAAAAGAGCCAACACAACTGAGAGACTATCTTGTAAAAGATGCGAGAACAAATTGTTCACGTATTACTACTGCACAGGACAAGAATGGTAAGAAAGCAGAATTGTTTTACCAGATCAAAGAGGTAAAAGCAGAATGCTCCCTTGTTGAAGTGGAACTTAAGACAGGCAGACATCATCAGATACGCCTGCAGATGGCAACCCATTTAGGTGGTATCTGGGGTGATACAAAGTATAATCCGTTGTTTCAGGATAAAGCAGGCTTTAGCCGTATGGGATTATATGCTTATCAATTGGGATTTACACATCCGATTACAAAACGTAAAGTGAAATTTACCTTATTTCCGGAGGGAGAACCCTTTGATTTATTTACATTAAAAAATTAATCGTCCTGGTATAAAAACGACATGCCTTACAGATACTTATTTCCATGTGAGGTGTATGGCGATGAAACAAGACGTAAAAGAACTGTGGTATATGATTGGAACTACAGTGGCGGTATATGGAGCAATTCGGTACCTCTTGCCACTTGTAGTTCCTTTTTTGTTCTCTTATTTTTTTGCTCGATTACTATATCCGTTGGTAGCTAGTCTAAAAAAGAAGTGGAACATATCAAAGGCAATTTCAATTCCTTTGTTGATGGCGGCCATTCTTTCTATTTTGGGGTTTGGTATTTTTAAACTATGTAAAAGTGTTTTCTTTCAGGTTCAAAAATTAGCACGTATGATGCCGGTTTATGAGCTTAGAATCATGAAACGTATCGAATCCATCTGCTCGTGCTGTGATACAACGTTTTCGATGAGTGAGGGGTCTGCTTTAAAATTTGTGCAAGAAAAATGGGATGCCATAATTACGCAAGGTAAAAATCATTTTTCCAACATCTCATGGAATACCATTTCAGAATTTGGCAGGATTTTTGGTATTTTTTGGTGTATTTTCGTTGTCATTTGGGGGATGATTTTGATCATAAAGGATATGGATGAATTAAAGATAATTTATGAAGAATCTTGGGTATACCAACACGGAAGTAAAGTGTTTAAAGGACTTGGTGAAATTGGTATGGCATATGGAAAAGCACAGTTAATTATTATGAGTGTTGTATTTAGTGTATGCTCCGTAGGTTTTATTCTCATTGGAAATTCATATGCCATCATTCTGGGGTTATTTGTCAGTGTTTTTGATGCATTTCCTGTATTGGGGAGTGGGCTTATTCTAATACCGTGGGCTATTTTTGAATTATTCCGAGGGAACTGGCTTGGGGCAGCCGTATTATTTACACTGTATGTTATTTGTCAAGTAGTCAGGGAATGGGTGGAAGCAAAAATAATAGGCAATCAGATTGGAATAAAGCCAATTTTCACCATTATGTCCATGTACGCTGGAGTGCAGCTCTTTGGGGTGTTCGGCTTTATTCTAGGGCCGATTGCCTTAATGATTGTTAAAACTGTTTTGCAAAATCAATGGTAACATTGCCGATTCCGCCTTCGATGGAAAGGCTGTTGGCAGCAGTAGGTGTTGAGGAGGAGATAGAGGAATAGGAAGAACCATCGATTGTAATATTTCCTAAACCTTTTTCGAGATCCATTTTATAGGACTCCTTAGAATCTACAAGCCCTAAATATACAGAACCTACACCACATTGGATTGTGTTTTGTCCGGTCATTTTTCCGGTGATTGTGATGGAACCCGTACCAGCTTCAATATCCGTTCCGGCAAAGGAGGAATTTGCAAAATCAACCGATCCAGTGCCACACTCTAAATCCATATATCCAACTATAACATTATCTCCGGTAATAGAACCAGTGCCAGCTTCAATGTCTAACTCATTTGCCTGTAAATTGCTCATCTGTACGGAGCCCGTACCAGCTTCTATGTCACAACTTTTAGCAACAAATCCCTTTGGATAGGTAACGGTAATAGTACCACCTTTTAGGCTACTTAAGCCTTTTCCGTCAAGCACATCACCAACCCAGGAAAGAAAAGAACGTCCAGAGTGACTGGTATCCTCTACGGTTAAAACACCATCATCTTCATATACTTTACAGTTTGTGCTAACATTTTTCATGCTAACACGAAACTCGGTTCCTTCTGTTAAAATGACACTATTGATAGTTGCCTGTATGTCAAGGTCTGTTACGCCAACGTAGGTCTGTGTAAAATCATAGGTTTCATAATTTGCCATGTCATTATATCCTGCACTTTCTCCAGCTTGTTCGCCAGCTTGCTCACCCTGGTTGCCACCCATATTAATATGAATCCCATTTTCATCATCATTATAGTGAAATCCTTCATCAGAAATGGTTAAATCGGATTCGGTTACGGTCGATCTATCTTTTTTGGTATCAATATTAAGGGCAAAAAAGATTCCGCCAACAATGCCTCCGATAATGGAAACGGCTAAAAAGACTGCAAAGATAGTTGCGATAATCTTAATGATTTTTTGTCCTGAACTCATTTTATGTCAACACCTCCAAACATACAGGTTGCATTGATGTAAACCGTTGGAGCACTAGGATTTGCAAAGTTTCTCCGTTTGTTGCTAACACCACCAAAGATTGGTGTAGTTGCTACTTTCACATTAACATCACTTGGAAGATAGATTTCTACACCACCGAAGGTCGCATTGCAGCTAATGATAACATCTTCATTGATAATTGCCTGATCAAGTCTTAGGGTCACAGATCCAAAAACGGCATCGATGCTAGCACCTTCAAAAACTTCGTTATCGCAGTGAATGTTTTGTCCGGAAAAGGTTGCAGTGTAATGTCTGTTTCCGTTATTCATCTTCGTGTATTCAGCTTGCGTGGGACGAGGCCCTCTAAGTGTATTCGCAAACATAATACCAAGACCAATAATAACAAAGATCATAGGAACAATTAATTTGCCAATTAATTCGCCGTCTAAGATATTCTGCCTTGTCATCAACAGTAGTAAACCGATGAGCAGACCGATGATGGAGCCGGTGTTCGGTCCGTTTTGAACAATGGATATAAGACAAGGAATAATAATGAATAATGTCCACCATCCATCAAAAAATAAAGTAAAGTTCCAATAGCCAAATGCATTTCCGGCAAATCCAACGCCGAGTATTACAAAGAATAATCCCCAAATGAGATTTGAGATTCTTGGTTTCATAAGAAATCCTCCTTAAAAAGAATAAATTGTTTTATGTGATTATCATACTCAAAACAATTGTCATTTGATAGTTACAAATGTCATGAAGTGGTTTTGACGCTTGTAATGAATTGGGGAATGCTTCTTTGGCAGATGGCAAGGTGTGATGGACGGATGGAAAAAGCGGAGGGAATGTCTGCGATAAAATCCAACTACGAACGCATGCTTTTATGAATCAGGCGCATAAACGTTCGGAAGAACCTCTAAGCATTAAAAAATCAACTCTTTGGGAGTTGATTTTTTAATAGAGTTTCTGCCGAACATGCTTAAATGATTCATAAAAGCATGCGTCCGTAGTTGGATTTTAAGGTGAGTTTTGGACCGCTTTTTCCTAGCTTTCGAATCCCTTCGCTGCATAATTAAGAATCATAACAAGAATGCAGGCTTGCACTTTATAATATTATTTGTCTTATTGCTCAGTACTGATTGTTATTAACTTACAGTTTTCACAATAATAAGCTACTGCATTTCCCCCGAGAAAATGTGAAAATGTACCGATTACAACTTTGTTTGCATTGATAGACTTCCTTAAAGCAATTTTCTTTTCACCTTTTGGAAACCATGCAATTTCATCTCCACATTGTATAGAACCTTCTTTCATATCGTTATTGCATTTTAGACACTTCATACCATAATCCCTTCGCAGTGTTCAACTGTTTATTTTTTGTGTTGAACGATTAGTTGCTATTAAGCTACAATACTATATTAATACAAAATAATGTGTAAAAAATATTTTTGTCATGAACGTTTAAAAATTCGTCATCAACGTTTATCGAGAACTTGTCCGGTATCAATTAACTGCAAATAATCATTGTATCGTGGTGGTATTAATTCAAACTCATAACCAGAAATTCAGTTTTACTATTCTCGATTATTCGAGTAAAAGAATTGCATTTCTCAAATCCTGCTTTTTGATACACGTTAATTGCACGGTGATTAAAAGCAGCGACAGTGAGTCGGAATCTTTTTGTGGAAAAATTAGTTCTTGCAAAGACTAAACCTTTATGAAGAAAATTCAATCCTAACCCTTGACCACACAAATCTGGATTTATACCTAAACCAATATCAGTAAGATCATTGGAATCGTAGATGCTAAAATGTTTTCCGGCTGGGACTTGGGCGGATTCACCGAAGCAGTAATAACCGATGAGATGGTTGTTTTCATCTGTGACAGAATAATAGTTTTCTTGAATAAGTTCATTTATACAGTCATCACTTCCGTCCATGCTATAGATAGAATATGGTGCTTTATAAATCCATTTTGAGATTTGTTTTGCTTCATTATAATGCATGTGTGCTATCTTAAGTTCCATATAATAAACCTCCATTATTATGCATGTCTAAGTTTGCAATTTATTATATCATATGCGAATTCGATTACAAGACTGGGTAACACTATGCTTTAATAATGATTGGGGAAAGTTATTCGGTATTTTTACTTGACAAAATGGGCGTTTCTGACATATTATCAATATATTATAGTAGCGTTGAAAAGGGATAGTATATCTTACTTGTCTATTGCAGAGAGGAAATCACTGGTGCAAGATTTCTATAGAGAAAAGATAGAACCTGCCTTGGAGCTTTGGGAGAAATCCTGACGTAAGTCTGGCGTTAACAGATAGAAAAGAGAATCGCAGATTGCGGTTAATAAGGGTGGTACCGCCGAAGTCATTCGGTCCCTTCGGGATCAGAAGGGCTTTTTTTGCGTGAAAGCATTGAGACGAGCAAATCTGAAAAAATTTCAAAAATCTGCTTGCAGTGATTTTGAATATTTTTTCGGATTTGGTGGGCGAAAGCCCACGATTTGATTGCTTGAACTTCAAAGCAATCAAATGCTCGTCGGCCGTCCGAGAAAAGTTTCTGAAATTCTGCTTGCAGAAATTTTGGAATTTGTTACTCGCAGAAAACCCTCTTCACAACGAAGCCAAGAAAAGGAGATTATTATTATGGCAAAGGAAAAAAAATTAGTTGAAGCAATTACTTCCATGGAGGAAGATTTTGCAAGGTGGTATACGGATGTTGTAAAGAAAGCAGAGTTAATTGACTATTCTAGCGTTAAAGGCTGCATGGTAATTAAACCAACTGGATATGCTATCTGGGAAAATATTCAAAAGGAATTGGACCGACGTTTTAAAGAAACAGGCGTTGAAAACGTATACATGCCAATGTTTATTCCAGAAAGTTTATTAGAAAAAGAGAAAGATCATGTAGAAGGGTTCGCACCGGAAGTAGCCTGGGTTACGCATGGTGGACTGACTCCATTACAAGAAAGAATGTGTGTAAGACCTACTTCTGAAACACTTTTCTGTGATTTCTATGCAAATGAAATACAGTCTTATCGTGATTTGCCTAAATTATACAATCAATGGTGTTCTGTTGTTCGTTGGGAAAAAGAAACAAGACCATTCCTTCGATCGAGAGAATTCTTATGGCAGGAAGGCCATACAGCACATGCAACAGCCAAAGAAGCACAAGAACGAACCGAACTTATGCTCAATATCTATGCTGATTTTTGTGAAGAAGTATTAGCAATGCCAGTTATTCGTGGACGTAAGACTGAAAAAGAAAAATTTGCCGGAGCAGAAGCAACGTATACAATCGAAGCTTTGATGCATGATGGTAAAGCGCTTCAGTCTGGAACCAGCCATAACTTTGGAGATGGATTTGCAAAAGCCTTTGAGATTCAATATACCGATAAAGAAAATAAACAGCAGTACGTTCATCAGACTTCATGGGGGATGACCACCCGATTAATTGGTGCGATTATCATGGTTCATGGAGACGAATCTGGGCTTGTACTTCCACCAAGAGTTGCACCAACCCAGGTATTGATCGTACCTATTATGCAGAAAAAAGAAGGTGTGCTTGAAAAAGCAGAAGAAATAAGAAATCAATTAATTTCTAATTTCCGTGTGAAAGTAGATGATTCGGACAAGAGCCCTGGATGGAAGTTTAGCGAACAGGAAATGAGAGGGATTCCAGTACGTATCGAACTTGGACCAAAAGATATCGAACAAAACCAGTGTGTACTTGTTCGTCGTGATACTAGAGAGAAACGAATCGTTTCACTTGATGAAGTGGAAGATGCGATAAAAGAAGTTTTAGATGCAATGCAAATAGAGATGTTGGAACGTGCGAAAGCACATCGTGAGGCTCATACCTATGAAGCAAAAACCTATGATGAATTTAAAGACATCGTTGCAAATAAACCAGGCTTTGTAAAAGCAATGTGGTGTGAGGACGAGGCTTGCGAAAATAAGATTAAAGAGGATACTACGGCAACTTCTCGTTGTATGCCATTTAATCAAGAGACCATTTCCGATACTTGCGTATGCTGTGGTAAACCAGCTAAGACGATGGTTTACTGGGGAAAAGCATACTAATTAGACGGATTAAAGGAGTGATACTATGATTTCGATTACCTTACCGGATCAGGTGGAATATATTCTTGATACATTAATGAAGCATGGATATGAAGCTTATGCAGTTGGTGGATGTGTTCGCGATACGATATTGGGTAGATGCCCTGGAGATTGGGACATTACAACCTCTGCAAAACCGAATGAGGTAAAGAAATTGTTTTCGCGGACGGTAGATACCGGTATACAACACGGAACTGTAACTGTTATGTTTGATAAAGAAGGATTTGAAATTACGACCTATCGAATTGACGGAGAATATGAAGATAGCCGGCACCCAAAGGAAGTGGAGTTTACCTCCAATCTTTCCGAGGATTTAAAAAGGAGAGACTTTACGATTAATGCAATGGCATATAATCATAAGAATGGATTGGTTGATATCTTCGATGGAATTGGAGATATTGAGCGAAAGTTAATCCGCTGTGTTGGAAATCCATTGGAACGCTTTGATGAAGATGCGCTTCGAATGCTTCGTGCGGTCCGCTTTGCGGGACAACTTGGATTTTCGATTGATGATGCAACCAGGGAAGCAATTGTTAAAAAGGCGCCTACATTGGAGCGAATTAGCCAGGAACGGATTCGTGTCGAGCTTGATAAACTGCTTTTGTCAAAAGAACCCGAACTTTTACTGGAAGCCTCCAAAACGAGGATGTGTGAAGTTGTTTTACCGGAATTTGATGCGATGGTTTTACAAGAACAAAGCAATCCTCATCATGTTTATTCGGTAGGTATTCATGTGTTAAAATCAGTAGAAGAGTGTAACCGTTATTTGGAACAAAATAATGGATGCATTATTGCGAAATACCCTCCAATTGATGCAAAGCTACATTCTGCCTTATGTTGGACATTGCTGCTACATGATGTGGGAAAACCAATCACACATACCACTGGATTGGATGGAACGGATCACTTCTATGGACACGCGGAAAAGGGTTCTCAAATAGCTAAGAACATACTAAAGCGATTGAAGTTTGACAACTATACCCTAGAGTTAGTGGTTCGACTAATCAAGTGGCATGACTACCGATTTTTGCCAGAAGCTTCAAAGATTCGAAAGGCTGCAAGTAAAATTGGGCCAGATATCATAGAATGTTTGCTTTTTGTACAACGAATGGATATTTATGCAAAAAATCCCAAGTTTATGGATGAGAAGCTTATGAAGCTAGAAAAGATTGTTGAAATTTATCAACAGATAAAAGATGATAATCAATGTTTGACGCTAAAACAACTTGCAGTTAACGGAGAAGATCTGATGCAACAGATAGGGATAACAAGTGGACCCAAAGTGGGAGAAACCTTAAATTACCTGCTTAATTATGTGTTAGAAAACCCAGACAAAAACAATAGAGAATATCTATTGAATCAAATTAAAAAACAATAAAAATTATAACCCTCCAAAGACATGAATTGCCTAAAGTCTTCATAAGATTAAAGGTGAATATTATGTTTAGGAGGGTTTGTTTTGGATGAGCGATTAGATGAAGTATTGGCAAAGTATGATTTTAAGGTGCGTCAGATCACAAGAGTTCGGGGAGCCTTATGTTTAGATACAGATAAAGGAATACGAATTTTGAAATCGGGAGACGTATCAAAGCGTAGAATCGAATTTGAAGATAAAGTAACAAGATTCCTTCTGAATAATGGATATCAAAATGTGGATTATATGATTCCAAATGAAGAGGGTATGTTGATAACTTCCAATACGCAAGGCGAAAACTATATTGTGAAACAGTGGTTCCAAGGAGAGGAATGTCGTGTAAAGGAAAAGGATGATTTGCTACTCGCTACGAGTAATTTAGCCAAATTACATAATATTCTCAAGCCAAGTGAAACATTTGATACCGTAGAGGATTTGATAGAGGAAGAGAGCCTGACGCAGACATTAGAGCGCCATAATCGAGAGATGAAGAGAGTCTCGACATATATCCGTAGTAAAAAACAGAAGAATGATTTTGAGCGATGCATTTTAAAATCATTTGATGAGTTTTTTGGCAGGGCGGAGGAAGGACTTGAACTAATCAAGAAATCAGAGCTTTCTATCCTAGAGAAAATTGCAAAAAAAGAGCATTATATAAGTCATGGAAGTTATACGTATCATAATGTCATGATTATGAATGATGGTATGGCTACTGTTAATTTTGACAAGGCCGTATTTGGATTACAACTTCTTGATTTCTATTATTTCCTTCGAAAAGTAATGGAAAAAAACATCTGGAGAGTTCCGCTTGGTGACAAACTAATACGTGAATATATTCGGTACTGTAATCTGGATAAAGAAATACTTAATGTGCTTGGTATTTTACTTTATTATCCAGAAAAATATTGGAAAATTTTAAATCATTATTATAATAATAAAAAATCGTGGATTGCTTACAAAGATATGGAAAAACTAGATGTAATTTGTGAGCAGGAGATGCAAAAAGCAATCTTTTTACAACAGTTGTTCGGTCTTTCTTTTTGATACAATCTATAGTATAATGGGCACGTACAGCTAAGGAAAGGTTGGGTTTGATGAACCAGAGAAGAAAGCGAAAAAAAATACCACTCGGATTGTTGGCGCTGATCATAATGTGTTTGCTTTGCAGTTGCCAAACTAATAAAAATAGTTCATATAAGAGTGCAACAAAGCAACCAACGATAAATAAAACTGAAAATAATTATGATACCACGTTTATTGGTGTTATAAAAGATTATGACGAAAACAAAAAAAACGTTACCGTATATGATATCAATGGTAAAATGGAGTATGTGTTTGACTATAATGGTGGGACGGATATAAAGGATGAATATGATGCAGTGATTACCATGCCTCAAATTGAGATTGGTGAAATTGTTGATGTTTTTTATTATGAGGCTAGTCAGAAACTAACAGCACTAAATATAAGTAAGGATGCATGGACCTATAATAAAGTTGGAAATCTTGTGACAGACAAAACGGCACAGAGAATGAAAATTTCAGAGCGTAATTTTCGGTATGATGAGGGTCTCCTTTTGTTTAGTGAGGGTGAGCCTATTGATTTAATTGACCTTCATGCAAAAGATGAACTTATGATAAAAGGAGTTGGAAGTAGGATTTGTTCCATTGTCGTAACAACGGGGCATGGTTATATTCGGCTATCAAATTATAGCGATTTTGTAGGTGGGACGATTGAAGTTGGATATGGAATTATAACACCAATTATAGATGATATGCTTATTGTGGCAAGAGAAGGGGAATACAAGGTTCTTCTTGAGAATGGAGAACTTGTTGCAAAAAAAAATGTAAAATTAAAGCGAAATGAAGAAATTACACTTGATATGACTGGATATAAGATGCCGGAAGACAGAATCGGGTATGTACGCTTTGATATTGAACCGTATGGTGCGGATCTTTATATTAATGGAGCAAGTGTGGATTACGCGGATCCAATCAAGTTAAATTATGGTGAGCATACCATTCAAGTAACAATGACTGGTTATAACGACTTTAATGGCACTTTAACAATTGGAGAGTCAACGCCAACCATATCGATTCGTCTGGCGGCGGGAACTTATGATGTTAAAAGTGAAGATTCCTCAACAGGACAAACGAAGACGAGTAATGATACAACCATTGAAGAAGAGGATGAAGATAAAACTTCCAAAACTTCTGACAGCGAGAATACAACGGGAACAACTTCGATTGATAAGGAACACTCCATTACGGTTGAATCACCGGCGGGAGCATCCCTCTACTTAAATGGGAAGCGGATGGGTACGGTTCCAATTACATTTACCAAGGAAATAGGAACTCATATTATTGTATTAAGTGAATCAGGATTTGTTACAAAAAGTTATTCCGTTGAAGTCTTGGATGATGGGGAAAATGCTGTATTTAACTTTCCGGATATGATAACTTCTCAGTGATAAAAGCGCAATGGTCATAATTGATACTATAAATATGCAAAAATTCAAAAAAAGCTAGAAATGGTTTGACAATGGTAATAATCCATGTATAATTTAACTTATTAAAACGAGGGCGTTTCTGAGGTACAGAGACGCCCTCGTTTTTTGAGGGGAAGAAAGTTAAAGGAGGAGAATTATGAAAAAGTTAGAAATTGTAGTAAAGCCAGAAAAACTAGAGGAGCTTAAAGTGATTTTGGATGAATGTGGCGCCAATGGTATTATGATAACCAATATTATGGGTTATGGTAATCAAAAAGGTTACAAGCAGATTTATCGTGGGACGGAGTATAGTGTAAATCTATTGCCAAAAATGAAGGTTGAAACTGTAGTTCTAGCAGAAACAGCGGAAAAGATTATTGATAAGGTAACTGAGCAAATTAAGACTGGAAATTATGGAGACGGTAAAATATTTATTTACGATGTGGATGATGCGGTTCGAATTCGTACCGGTGAACGAGGTGTTGAAGCGCTTTAAGTGCAAATGAGGAAGAGAAACTGAATATGGGAAAAATTATCAACGGGGATAATTATTAAGGATTTATATCTTGATAATTATCTCTTTTTTTGAAAGAGAGGACGAGAATATGTATTTATCAGATTTGCTGGCATCTGGGATGGATTTGGCAAGTGCTACCGAGTTGTTACTCAATATTGTGTGGACCATGCTTGGTGCGGTTCTTGTATTTTTTATGCAGGCAGGTTTTGCTGCAGTTGAAACGGGTTTTACAAGAGCAAAGAATGCAGGAAATATCATTATGAAAAACCTGATGGACTTTGTTCTTGGTAGTATTTTCTTTTTTGTTTTTGGATTTGCGATTATGTTTGGTGCAGATCAAATGGGAATTATCGGCCTTGGTGGCTTTTTTGATCCATCAAAATTGGCCGATGAGATGGGACTGTTCAATGGACTTCCAATTAATGTGTTTTTGATTTTCCAAACTGTTTTTTGTGCAACAGCTGCAACCATTGTTTCGGGTGCAATGGCAGAAAGAACAAAATTTGCAGCATATCTTGTATATAGTGCACTAATCTCTGTAATAATCTATCCAGTAACTGGACATTGGATATGGGGAGGCGGATGGTTATCTTCCATTGGATTCCATGATTTCGCTGGTTCTACAGCGGTTCATATGGTAGGTGGTATCTGTGCTTTTGTTGGAGCTAAGATTTTAGGAGCTAGAATTGGAAAATATGACAAAGAAGGAAAGCCAAAAGCAATTCCAGGTCATAACATTGTAATAGGAGCATTGGGAGTATTTATTCTATGGTTTTGCTGGTTTGGCTTCAACGCAGGTTCTACAGTAGGAGCGACTACTACACTTGGAGACATTGCAGTTACGACAAATCTAGCTGCTGTTGTTGCAACGTTAACAACACTTATCTTTACATGGGTACGTTATGGAAAACCAGATGTTTCGATGACTTTAAATGGTTCTTTAGCTGGGTTAGTTGCAATTACAGCTGGTTGTGATGTTGTAAGCAACTATGGAGCAATGGCAATCGGATTGATTGCGGGAATATTAGTGGTTGTTGTGGTAGAATTTATCGATAAGGTTATAAAAGTTGATGATCCGGTTGGTGCTGTAGCAGTACATGGTTGCTGTGGATTTACGGGTACTCTATTGACTGGTGTATTCGTGAAGAGTTCTGTTCTTGCAGATTACGGGATGTCT
Organism: Lachnoclostridium sp. UBA5725; assembly: GCA_002419585.1. Lineage (GTDB taxonomy): Bacteria > Bacillota > Clostridia > Lachnospirales > Lachnospiraceae > DIGJ01. The sequence goes on along the minus strand of DIGJ01000025.1, from coordinate 25,917 downwards.
CGTATTCAGTTTATTGGAGTTCAATGTATTGGATTATTATCTGTTGTTGCATATGTGGCAATTATGGCGTTCATTATCTTTAAAGTGATTGACAAGACAATTGGACTTCGCGTAAATGAAAAAGAAGAAATAGACGGACTGGATTTACATGAACATGGAATGTCAGCATATGCCAACTTTAGATTGCATGATGATAAATAGGCTTAGAGGGGAGTCTTTATATTATCAAAGTCAAGAGGAATGTTTATGATAAACAGTTAATACAATAGTAAAAAAGCTTTGCAGGTAATTATGAAAAAAAGAGTGAGTTTGGTTGTTCTGATGGTACTCTTTGTAACCATTTTGCAAGGATGCTCCTTCGGATCGATTTCAAAGGATAAAGTGAGAGACCTGGAATATACAATTGTACCGGATGAAGATGTACCGGAAGAATTAAAGACTATAATAGAGGAGAAAAAGTCACAGGCCTTTCAGTTATCGTATGCAGCAGGAAATGATTTATACATCGCCATTGGATACGGAGAACAAAAAACTGGGGGATATAGTATCGTATTAGAGGAACTGTATGCAACGGACGATGCAGTGATCGTTTCAACCAATCTATTAGGACCGGGGAAAGAGGAAAAGGTTGAGTCTGCACTAACCTATCCTTACATTGTTATTAAAACAGAGTATTTAGATTTGCCAGTGAAGTATTCTGGGGTGAAAAATAGCTTTACTGAATAAATATACATACTCTGTTGTTTTGTACGATAAAGTGATGAAGTGGTTGTGCATTATTACAGATGGATTGTAGGAATAACAGACTATGACTGATGTAATAATGCACAAAATAAAAGCGGATAAGTAAATATGATTGTTTATTTTGTATACACACAAGGTCTTGTGGAAGAATTCTCTAATTTTGACAATATCTTGTGTTTATGCTATACTGTTACCAGTGCTGAATGGAAATGTGGGACAGCCATTTTTACAGAATGGAGGAAATGAAATGAAACAGTCAGATGTAATCCGCGTAAGAAATGCAGTTAACCACCATATAGGGAGTAAGGTAAGAATACGATCCAATAAAGGAAGACACAAAGTAGATGTTACGGAAGGTGTTATAATGGAAACATATCCAAGCATTTTTCTCATTCAGGTGAAGAATGAAATTGAAGATACCTTACAAACAGTATCCTTTAGTTATACGGACGTTTTAACAAATGATGTACAAATGATTCTAGTATAGAAGGTTTGACACTTATACCATAGACATAAATCAAAGGGATTGGTGCTAATTTTAATTAGTACCAATCCCTTTGAATATTTTATTATCCCTTTGCATATAGTGTAAAAGACAAGGAGGGTTTATATGGAATTGTTAATGCAAAAAATCAGCATGAATCAGAAAAAGAACAGAAGTGACTTGCAAATTACATTAGATGATGATTTTAATGTGCCAGATGTTAAGCCAGATATAGATAAAGTAATAAAGGAACAGGGAACTATTATAATTCAGGAGATTACTCCGATGAATGATAGATTTATGATAAAAGGCGTTCTTCAGTTTAATCTTTTGTATATCAGCCAGGAAAATAAACGGCCAGTACATAATATGAGCGGACAGATTCCATTCGAAGAAAATGTGAATATGGAAGGAATCATGGGGGATGAAGCTATCCTATATAAGTGGGAATTAGAAGATATGAGTATTACATTAATCAATTCCCGTAAGGTTAACGTTAGAGCTATTATCCAATTTGATTTTTCTGCTGAAAATAAGGCCGAAGAATCGGTTGTAACTGGTGTAGACGACGACGATATACAATACATGAAGGATAAATTTAACATTACGCAAGTTGCTGTTTCAAAAAAAGATACCTTCCGAATTAAAGATGAAATATCTCTTCCAATGGGAAAAGATAATGTTCAGGAGCTCCTTTATACCAATATGGAGTTCTTAGAAGGTGAAACAAAGGTTATGGAGGATCGAATTGGACTAAGAGGTCTTCTTCGAATCTTTGTACTCTATATTGGAGAAAATGAAAATCGTGGTATAGAATTCTATGAAACAGAGCTTCCCATCAATGGAAATATTGAATGCATGGGCGCAAAAGACAGTATGATCTCGGATATTTCTGTATCTTTAAATAATAAAGACATACAGATTAAGCCGGATGAGGATGGAGAAGAAAGAGTACTTGATATTGAAGCAGTACTTAATCTTGCAATCAAAATTTATGAAGAGCAGGAAATGGAAGTTTTAAAAGATATTTATTCCACCAAAAATCAGCTTGATATCCGAACTAAAAATTCAGACTATAAGAATCTATTAATGAAAAATAATAGTAAATTGCGTGTAGTTGATACCTTAAGAATGGAAGATGGGCAAAGGCCAATTTTACAGATATGCAATGGCAGTGCGTCCGTTAAGATTGATGAACAAACATATGTGGAAAATGGAATTCAGGTAGAAGGCGTTGTAAGTGTTCAGGTTCTCTATATTACAGAGGATGATGCAAAACCAATCGGTTCCGTTCGAGGAGACATTCCTTTTAGCCATACCATAGAAGTAAAAGATATGAAAGAAGATAGTACATACGAAATCAAATCCTGTATTGATCAACTTAGCATGGTGATGATTGATGAAAATGAGATTGAAGTCAAAGTAACCATCTGCCTTGAAGCAATTGTTTTTGATGAGATTAAGCGGGATATGATTCTTTCAGTAGATGAAATGGGATCGTTAGACGAGATACGTAAAAATCAACCAAGTATCGTTGGTTATATCGTTAAAAGGGGAGAAACCCTTTGGGATATTGCAAAGATGTTCTATACGACCAGCAATGAGATTAAAGAGTTAAATGAGCTTGATTCAGAACGCTTGAGTGAAGGTCAAAAATTAATAATATGCAAATAAAAATGAGGCTTTATGCCTCATTTTTAATGTCAACAACATAGACACGATGATTGTTATCATGCTTTCTGCAAATGCTCTTTGCTTTTTCAGCCAACAGTATATTATCAAAGAGACCAAATATGGTAGGGCCACTTCCACTCATTAAGGCACCTAGTGCTCCGGCATCTTTCATTAGCTGCTTGATTTCTTCGATAATTGGATATTCATTGATTGTAACGGTCTCTAAAACGTTTTCGAGGCGCATTGCAACTCCTGCAACATCCTTCTTTTTAATTGCCTGTATCATACCATCGATGTCAGGATGGGAAGTAAGCAATCCGACATTCAGATTTTCATATACAAATTTTGTGGAAACGTGCATCGATGGCTTTACAATCAACACATGACAAGGTGGCATTGGTGAAAGCGGAGTTAATACCTCACCGATTCCTTCCGAAAGAGCAGTACCGCCAAGGATGCAATAAGGAACATCCGCTCCGAGTAATACACCACGTTCCATGAGCTGATTCGGTGTAAGGTTTAGGTGGAAAAGTTTGTTCATTCCCTTTAAAGCGGCAGCACAATCTGTGCTTCCTCCTGCCATTCCGGCTGCGACTGGGATATGTTTTTCCAAATCAATAAGAACGCCTTTTTTAATTTGGAATTCGTCTTTTAATAATTTAACTGCTTTATAAACCAAGTTGTTTTCATTGGTAGGAAGAAAAGACAGATTCGTCTTTAATATAATGGTATCCTCATCCAATATTTTTAAGGTTAATTTATCATATAAATCGATGGTTTGCATAATCATACGGACTTCGTGATAATTGTCTTCCCGCTTGCGTAGAACATCAAGTCCTAAATTTATTTTAGCATATGCTTTTAAATGAACACTTTTCATTTATTTCCTCATTTCTGCGTTGTTTTTTCTCCAATCATCCGCATGTGCGAAATGTAAACTTCTTCACGAGTATTATACACATCGCCTATTGTAATTGCAAGAAATTATAAAGTTTGATATACTTGTTATCAAATACTTAAAGCGGAGAATAAGGTTGAAAGAAAACGCTTTCAACCTCAGAAGTTTGTGCCTGCGTTGTCCTCGGCGCAAACTTTATATGCGCAAAATGCGTGCGCAGGAATGGAGAAAAAATGATACGATTGATATTTATAATTATAGTTTTACTATTGTTTGCTATTTTTAGCATTCCGATGTATCTGATACAATTTATAGTTGGAAAGATTAATCCCAATATGCAGTTTCGTATAGCACAGATTGTCGCGAGAAATACATTTAAAATCATACTTTTTTTTGCTGGAACAAAGAAAACAATCCTAGGAATTGAAAATGTGCCAAAGGAGGAAGCGGTACTTTATGTAGCAAATCATAGAAGCTACTTTGATATTGTTTTGGCCTATAGTACGGTTCCAACATTGACAAGCTTTGTGGCAAAAAAAGAGATTGAAAAGGTTCCTTGCCTTCGAACCTGGATGCGATACTTGAAATGTCTTTTTCTTGACCGGGAAAATGTTCGTGAAGGATTAAAAACAATATTACAAGGTATTGAGCAGATGAAATCTGGTTATTCTATATTTATTATGCCAGAAGGAACAAGATGTGATGACACGGATATGTTGCCTTTCCATGAAGGAAGTTTTAAACTGGCCGAAAAGTCGGACTGTGCGATTGTTCCTATTGCTATGACGAATGTTGATAAAATATATGAAGTACAGGCTCCGTTTGTTCGAAAAGCCCATGTCACAGTAAAGTATGGAGAACCAATTTATATGAAGAACCTCACGCCAGAAGAAAAAAAACACATTGGCGTTTATACGCGGGATGTCATAAAAAAAATGCTGGATGAGATTGAAAAATCTATTTGATTTTTTGAGAAATGATGTTAAAATAGTAAAGTATGAGTTTTGACTCATAATATAATAAGATGGAGGTACATACCATGATGAGTATAAGTGTTTTACCGGTATTAGCACTAAGTGCACTTTCTATTACATTGATTGTTGTTTTAGTTGTGTTGATTGCCTTAATCGTATTTTTATACATTTATGGAAACAAGCTGCAAAAGAAACAAGAAACTGCACAAAAACAGATGCAGGTAGGCGCCCAAACGGTGTCAATGTTAGTAATTGATAAAAAGAGAATCAAATTAAAAGAAGCTGGATTTCCACAAATCGTAATTGACCAGACACCAAGATATCTTCGTGGATCAAAAGTTCCAGTTGTAAAAGCTAAAATTGGACCAAAGATTACGACTTTAATGTGTGATGAAAAGGTTTTTGAAGTAATTCCAGTGAAAAAAGAAGTAAAAGTTGTTATGAACGGAATCTATATTATGGAAATCAAAAGTGCTCGTGGTGGCTTAGAGGAAAGACCTGAAAAATTAGGATTCTTTAAGAGAATGAAAAAGAATATTTTTAAGAAATAAAAGGATATCCATTGCAAAAAATCGATTGTTGCAATGGATATTTTCTGTTATTCAAATTGTTAATAATGCACAAAAATAGTTGAAATAAATTGTAATATACAGACAGAATTTTAAAATGATGTTGACATATAATAAGTGGAATGATAACATAAACACATAAAAGACACACAAATAATCAGATTGTTACTTTTCGAAGGCAAGACTGGATTATACTTATAGAACCTGATTTTACATAGAAATCAGCTTAGTTAAAAGTATAATACCAGCTTTTTTTATTTTTAAATTTATTTCTGCAATGATACGAGATAGAAAAGGATGTTTAAACATGAAGATTTTGAAAGTGATTAATAACAATGTTGTTAGCTCTGTAAACGAAAAACAAAATGAAGTCGTTGTAATGGGTAAAGGGATTGGCTTTCAAAAAAAGGCTGGCGATGAAATTGATACAGATAAGGTAGAAAAAATATTTTGTTTGCCAGAAGAACATACGAATCAGTTTGAAAAATTATTAGAAGATATTTCCTATGAATTAATTAAGCTGGCGGAAGAAATCATTCGTTATGCAGAAAATAGTTTGAAAAAACGTTTGAGTAAAAACATTTATGTTACGTTGACCGATCACTTAAATTTTGCAATTGAAAGGCAAAAGCAGGAAATTTATTTTCAAAATGCATTACTTTGGGAAATTCGAAAATACTATAATGAAGAATTTCAGATTGGCTTAAAAGCAATCCAGATGGTAAAGGATACCATTGGGGTTGACCTATCGGAAGATGAGGCTGGGTTTATCGCACTTCATTTTGTTAATGCTGAGATGGACGGAGATATGAAGCAAGTATCTTCTATGCCACTGATTATCAAAGATATCCTTAATATTGTGCGTTATACCTTTGGAATTGAAATTGACGAAACTACACTATCGTATGAACGTTTTGTTACACATTTGAAATTTTTCTTACAGCGTGCTGTACGTAACGAATGTTATGAGTGTGAGGATTATGAATTTAATAAAAGTATTCAACTTCGGTTTTTGGATGCATACCATTGTGTTTTAAAAATAAAAGATTATATGGATAAAAAAATGCAATACAAAGTTACAGATGAAGAAATCACGTATTTAACAATACATGTTTCGAGAATCATCCGAAGAGGTGATTGAGTTAATAGAAAACAGTTGTTTATGGGATTGTAACGTTAAGACGGCAAAACCCAAATGGAATGGATGAACATATTAAAATGTCATTCTTTCATTTGGGTTTTTTTATTTTCTTTCTAGAAATTGGAATTTATCTACTTTAAATTAAAGCACTTCGTGCTTTAGATATATTATTATCATAAGGAAAATGGAGGAAACAGTTATGGCAAGTAAGTATGATGGTTTAGCGAGAATTATCATTCAAAATGTTGGTGGAAAAGACAATATTATCGGTCTGACACACTGCATCACAAGACTTCGTTTCACATTAAAAGACGAGTCAAAAGCAAATACGCAGGTATTAAAGGCAACCGAGGGAATCGTAACGGTTATGCAATCGGGCGGACAGTATCAAGTAGTCATTGGTAATCATGTACCAGATGTTTACGACGTTGTTTGTGAACATGCACATATTACAGGAAGTGCCCAAGAAAGTGACGATCAAAGTACCGGAAAAAAAATGGGTGTTGGCGCAAAATTAATCGATGTGATCTCTGGCGTATTTGCTCCATCCTTAGGTGTTTTATCCGCATCTGGTATTATTAAAGGGTTATTGGCAGTCTGGGCATTTTTTGCTGCAAAGCAAGGAATTGATGTAACTACCAGCGGAGCCTATATGATCTGGTACTCCGTAGCGGATGGATTTTTCTACTTCCTTCCAATCGTATTAGGATATACCGCAGCAAAGAAATTTAAATGCAATGAATTTATCGGTTTGGCACTTGGTATCGCGCTTTGCTATCCCAATATGGTAAATATAAAAGCAGGTGAACTGATGGGTTCCTTGTTTGCAGGAACGGCCTTCCAGATGGATTATTATACCTCGTTTTTTGGAATTCCAGTCGTTATGCCAATGAGTGGATATCCTTCTACTGTTGTTCCAATCATTGTTGGAGTAGCATGTGCTGCATGGCTTGAAAAGAAATTAAAGAAAGTTGTTCCAGATGTAATTAAGACTTTTATTGTTCCAGTTGGTGTATTGGGTATTATGGTACCAGCAATCTATTTGTTCATTGGACCAGTTGCAACCGTCCTTTGCAATATCGTAGGAATTGTATTCTCTGGTATTTATAACATTCCAGCCGTAGGAGGACTCGTTGCTGGTGCGCTTATTGGTGCACTCTGGCAGGTACTTGTAATCTTTGGTTTACATTGGGGATTAATACCGATCATGATGATCAATATGGGTACTTATGGATATGATTTTGTTCTTTCTCCTTATTTTGCAGCATCTTTTGCACAGACTATGGTTGTACTTGCAATCGTTATTAAGACAAAAGATCAAAAGCTTCGTAACATTGCATTGCCTGCATTTATTTCCGGTATCTTTGGTGTAACAGAACCTTGTATCTATGGTGTTACACTTCCAAAGAAAAAACCATTTGTAATATCTTGTATTGCTGCTTCTGTTGGTGGTGCGATTATAGGCTTAACAGGATGTAAAATCTATATGATGGGTGGACTTGGTGTGTTTGGTCTTCCTGCTTTTATTGATACAACAACAAACAGTATTTACAGCATGGTTTGGGTAAGCATTGGTACATTAGTTGCTATGGTAATTGGTTTTGTTGCTACCTATATCACTTATAAAGATGATGCTCCTATAAAGATTTCGGATAAAGCAAAAACAAATGTAAAGACAGAAACTATTGTTGCTCCATTAAGCGGTGAAGTAATCGAATTAGGTAAAGTTGAAGATGAAGCATTTTCAACCGGAGCTTTAGGTCAGGGTATGGCAATCCTTCCAAGCGAAGGAAAACTTTATGCACCAGTAGATGGGGAAATTACAACCTTTTTCCCTACCGGTCATGCCGTAGGAATGGTATCAACGGATGGAGTAGAAGTATTAATCCATGTTGGTATGGATACTATAAAATTGAATGGTGATGGATTTATTAAAAAAGCAGCACAGGGTGATAAAGTGAAAAAAGGCGATTTATTATTAGAATTTGATATGGAAAAAATTAAATCAGCCGGATATTCTTTGATGACCCCTATCATAATAACCAATACAGAGGATTATTTCGATGTTGTACCAACGGATGCAAAAACAGTAAGAAATGGTGATGAGATCATAACTGTTTTGTAATCTAAAAATAATAAACACAGGGTCCGGGGTCTGATAAAGGTCTCGGACTTTATCAAAATTTCCATTGGTTTGGAAATTTTATCACAAAGAAACTAGCCAATAAAAAGGAGAAAATAAGTTATGAATACATTTCGTGAGGATTTTTTGTGGGGCGGTGCAACAGCAGCTAACCAGTATGAAGGTGCATGGGATGCCGATGGAAAAGGCCCATCGGTATCGGATATGTGTACCAATGGATCTCATACCACACCAAAGAGAATTACAAAAGAATGGGAAGCGGATACCTTATATCCAAGTAGAGAAGCAACGGATTTTTATCATTATTATAAAGAAGATATTGCACTCTTTGCCCAGATGGAATTTAAAACATTCCGTTTATCGATTGCCTGGACCAGAATTTTTCCTACTGGTATGGAAAAAGAACCAAATGAAGCAGGACTTATGTTTTATGACAAGGTATTTGATGAATGCTTGAAATATGGAATTGAACCGCTTGTAACAATATCCCATTATGAAATGCCATATGCACTTGTAGAAAAATGCAATGGATGGGAAGGAAGAGAGTGTATCGACTATTTCTTACATTACTGTGAAGTGATATTTGACCGGTATAAAAATAAAGTAAAATACTGGCTTACCTTCAATGAAATTAATGCAGGTACGATGCCACTAGGAAATGTATTATCCTTAGGAACCATCAAAGGATATACGGGACCAGTTACGCAAGTTCCAGACGACCCACAAGCACGTTTTCAGGGCTTGCATCATCAGTTTGTAGCAAGTGCAAAAGCGGTAAAATTGGCGCATGAAGCATACCCACAGTTCAAGATGGGTAACATGATTTGTTTTATTACCATGTATCCATATACTTGCAATCCAGATGACATTCTGGAAGCTCAGAAAAACATGCAGATGATGAATTGGTTTTGCTCTGACATTCAGGTACGTGGAGCATATCCATATTATGCAAAGCGCTACTTTGAAGAAAAAGGGATAAACATAACAATGGAAGAGGACGATGCAAAACTTCTGAAAGAAGGATGTGTTGATTTCTACACATTCAGCTATTATATGAGTAACTGCGTAGCAAAAGAATCGAAGGAAGCAAAATCGACAGGAAATATTGCAGGCGGATTAAAGAATCCATATTTAAAAGCAAGCGACTGGGGATGGCAGATTGATCCGAAAGGGTTACGTTATACTTTAAATGAAATTTATGCACGTTACGAGATTCCACTCATGGTAGTAGAAAATGGGCTGGGAGCTTATGATAAGGTGGAAGACGATGGAAGTATTCATGACTCTTACCGAATTGATTATCTTAGAGAACACATTGCACAGATGAAAGAAGCAGTAATGGACGGCGTTGACTTATTGGGATATACACCATGGGGATGTATTGATTTAGTCAGTGCATCAACCGGTGAAATGGCAAAGCGGTATGGATTTATATTTGTCGATAAATACGACGATGGAACGGGGACACTCGCACGTAAAAAGAAGGATTCTTTTGACTGGTATAAAAATGTAATTACAACAAATGGTGAAGCATTATAAGCGCAAAAATCAGCGCAGGAAAGAGGTTAATATGAAGACTTTTACTTATACAATCACAGATGAAATGGGTATTCATGCTAGACCAGCAGGACTTTTAGTAAAAGAGGCAAAAAAATACGAATCGATTATAACAATTACACATGGCGATAAGAGTGCGGATTGCACAAGGTTAATGGCAATTATGGCACTTGGCATAAAATGCGGTACACAAGTATCGGTATCCATCGAAGGTGCGGATGAAGATGATGCTGCTGAAAAGATGGAGACATTCTTCAATGAAAACCTATAGAGTTGATTATATGGAAGGAAAATGGCAAGTAAAGGATAGGAATGCATGAATAAAAAAGTGGTTTTTTTAGATATTGATGGAACATTAATGGGGTTTGATGGTAAATTGCCAAAGAGCACAAAAGAAGCCATTCAAAAAGCAAAGAAAAATGGACACAAGATGGTAATCTGTACTGGAAGAAGTAGATTTCAGATATATTCAAGTCTGTTGGAACTTGGTTTTCATGGAATTGTAGGTGCAGCAGGTGCATTTGTGGACAGTGATGGAAAAGAAGTCTTTCATCAATATATGGAAGAAGAGCACAGAAAGTGGATTACTTCCTACTTAGAAGATAATAAATTTGTTTATAGTATGCAAGCGGAAGAAGGTATTGTAATTAATGAACGCTGTAAACAGGAAATGATAAAACTTTATACAAAGTTCAGTATGGATGAAACGCGTTTAAAGCGTCTTATTGGAAATATGGATGTTAGAGAAGATGTTTGGAATCAACCAAGGGAAGAAAAAGTGATTTATTATAGCGCGCCATTTCCTCTAGTGAAAGTAAGAGAGGATATCGCTCCACATTTTGATGTTGTAGCTTCTAGCATAGATAAGACAGATGTATATTCGGGCGAGATTGGTATTGCAAATATTAATAAATCAACTGGAATGCAGATTTATCTTAATCATGTTAGTATGAGTAAAGAGGATACGATCGCAATCGGTGATGGACCAAATGATATGGAAATGGTTCAGTTTGCAAAAATAGGAGTTGCTATGGGTAATTCGCAACAAGAACTCAAAGATGTCGCTGATATGGTAACAAAAAATATTGAGGAAGATGGAATTTATTATGCATTTAAACAATTGCAATTGATTTAAGTGATAGAAAGATTAAATTGGTATGTGTAGTAAATATGCGCAGAAATTATGCGCGTGAAGAGGAGGATAAACGATGAGTAAGATGCCGGAGGGTTTTTTATGGGGCGGTGCAACTGCTGCAAATCAGTGTGAAGGTGCATATCTAGAAGGCGGTAGAGGTCTTGCGAATGTGGATGTTGTTCCGACAGGAGCAGATCGTTTTCTGGTAGCGCTTGGAAAAATGAAAATGACAGAATGTGATGATGTCCACTATTATCCAAGCCACGAGGCAATCGATATGTATCATCACTATAAAGAAGATATAAAATTATTTGCTGAAATGGGATTCAAATGTTATCGTCTTTCCATTGCATGGAGCAGAATCTTTCCGAATGGAGATGATAAAGAGCCAAATGAAGAAGGCCTTAAATTTTATGAAGATTTATTTGAGGAATGTCATAAATATGGAATCGAACCATTGGTTACCATCTGTCATTTTGATGTACCAATGCATTTGATCCAGACCATTGGTTCTTGGAAAAGCCGTAAGATGATTGATCATTATGTCAGATACTGTGAAGTAATATTTATACGTTATCGCGATAAGGTAAAATATTGGCTTACCTTTAATGAAATCAATATGCTACTTCATTTGCCATTTATGGGTGCAGGTCTTTTTTTTGAAGATGGAGAAAATGAGACCCAGTCAAAATATCAGGCAGCGCATCATGAACTGGTAGCGAGTGCACTTGCAACAAAGCTTGGACATGAGATTAATCCGGAATTTAAGATTGGATGTATGCTTGCAGCAGGAAATACCTATGCAAATACCTGTGCGCCACAAGATGTATGGAAATCCATAGAAAAAGACCGTGAAAACTATTTCTTCATTGATGTGCAGTCAATAGGCTATTATCCAAACTATGCGCTTAAAATGTTTGAACGAGAGGGCCTTACTATCTTGATGGAACCAGAGGATGCTGACATTTTAAAGGAAAATACCGTAGATTTTATCTCGTTTTCCTACTATTCATCAAGACTTACGAGTGCAGATCCAGATAAGAACAAAGAAACTGCTGGAAATGTATTTGCAACACTCAAAAATCCATATTTAAATGCGAGTGAGTGGGGATGGCAGATTGATCCACTGGGCCTTCGTATCACCATGAATTCCTTGTATGACCGATATCAAAAGCCTTTATTTATCGTGGAAAATGGATTAGGTGCAGTTGATACACCAGAATCAGATGGAAGCATTCACGATGCGTATCGAATCGAATATCTTAGAGAACACATTAAGGCAATGTCAGATGCAGTAAATATTGATGGCGTGGAGCTGATGGGCTACACCCCATGGGGATGCATTGACTTAGTCAGTGCATCTACGGGAGAAATGAAGAAACGATATGGGTTTATTTATGTAGATAAAGATAATGATGGAAAAGGAACGCTAAAGCGAAGCAAGAAAGATTCCTTTTACTGGTATAAAAAAGTGATTGAATCAAACGGCGAAGAACTGTAATTATTTGCGATTTACAATTTTTATTACAATATTACAGTCGGAAACGTGAGAATAGTTAATATCCAAGGAATAATCAATACTAACAAGAATACCTTTTTCTTGTTCCTCCAAGCTTATCTTAGTGGTGTGTATTCCTATCATAAGCTCACCAAAAGGGGTTCCATAATAGGTCATGGTTTTTTTGTCTTTTTCAAAAACCATCGTCACATTATTGAACCCCTTTTTTGTGAGTTCAACTAAATCGGGACTAATCTTAAGGCGGGCTTTGGAAATCCCGCTTTCTGCATCTGGTATTTCGGTTATTTCTTCATAAAAAACATAATGTTTACCATTTTTTAAGTAATATTCTCCGGGGGAGATTACTTCCATGGCTTCATCCTGGTCTAATTCAAACTGAAGACCGGCAATGGAAACTAAGACTTCTTTTTCCATGGTTCCTCCTAGTATTGTTCTATGTTAACATCGTCTGTTTCTACCACATCACATGGTAAAATGGTATTCGCAAAGGCTTTGAATTTTTCTGCGCCATCACTTACGAAAAATTGATGCGTTGGAATATCTTGATCGCATATTAAATCCTTTGTTGATAGTACTGCTTTTAATGATTTGGCTGTCTCATAGGCAGGGTTTACTAAACTTACTTTCTCTCCAATCACCTTTTGAAGTGTATGGCGAATCAATGGATAATGTGTGCAGCCTAAAATTAAAGTATCAATATCATAGCCTTTTAATTCGCTAAAATATCGTTCTGCAATTTCTACGGTAACCGAGTCATATAATAAGCCTTCTTCTACCAGAGGGACAAATAATGGACAGGATTTTGGAAAGACTTGTACATTTTGATTAATATGACTTAAGTATTTTGTGTAGATATCGGTACGAATCATGCCTTCGGTACCAATAACGCCAATTCGACCGTTTTTGGTTGCCTTTAACGCCGCTTTTGCGCCAGGCTTTATTACACCGATAACTGGGATGTCGCTCTCTTTTTGAAGGGTTTCCAATGCAAATGCAGTGGCAGTATTACAGGCCACTACAATTGCTTTCACGTGCTTTGTATTTAAAAATTTTACAATCTGTTTGGAATAGGTAATAACTGTATTTTGTGATTTACTACCATAAGGAACTCTGGCGGTATCACCAAAGTAGACGATGGATTCGCTTGGCATTTGGCGCATAATTTCGCGGGCAACCGTTAATCCACCAACACCAGAGTCGAAAACACCAATGGGAGAATTGTTTGGCATAACGTCCTCCTATCGCATAAAGCTTAGTTGAATCAGCTTTTCTACAAGTTCTTGCTTACTGATACCTTTTTCTTCCCATAGCATTGGATACATACTAATGGAGGTAAATCCAGGTAAGGTATTAATTTCGTTGAAAACTACTTCGTTGGTGTCTTTTTCTAGAAAGAAATCAACACGAGATAGTCCAAATCCATCGACTGCACGGAAAATTTCAACGGCATATTTACGAACTTTTTCAGCAACACCTTCAGGTAGGACTGGAGAAATTAGTGTTTTGGATTCCGCATTGTTATATTTGGCATCGTAGTCATAAAAATCAGCAGCAGCAAGTATCTCGCCAATCCCGGAAGCCTTTGGTTCCAGTCCGCCAAGAACAGCACATTCAATTTCACGGCCAACAATGGTTTCTTCTACAAGGATTTTACGATCGTGTTCTGCTGCAAGTAAAAGGGAGTTCAATAATTCATCTTTGTTGTGTGCTTTTGAAACACCCTGTGAAGAGCCTGCATTGGAAGGCTTTACAAAGACTGGATAGGAAAGAACTGCCTCGATGCGATTTAAAACGCTGTCCATATCTCTTAACTGATAGGAATGTACTGGTACATATTTTGCTTGACGGATATTTAACGTATCCACGATAATCTTCGTATAAAATTTATCCATGGATACAGCGGAAGCGATTACTCCACAACCGACATATGGAATCTGGGATAATTCAATCAGACCTTGAACGGTTCCGTCTTCACCGTACATTCCATGAAGCGCAGGAAAGATAACATCCACTTTATGAAGATTGGTAGCACCATTCTTAGTTATGTAAAAGCCTTTTTTGGTAGCATCAGGGGAAAGGATTGCATCGACCGTGCTTAATACCCATTTACCAGAGGTAATATCTTCGACGGAATTTACTTTTACCCAGTGACCTTCCTTTGTTATTCCAATTAGAAGTACGTCATAGGATTCTTTATTTATATTTGAAATGATTGTTGTAGCAGATATACAAGATACCTCGTGTTCAGAGGACTGCCCTCCGAATAGTACAGCAACAGTTTTTTTGCTCATCGTTATCATGTCCTTTCTTTTTTGTTACTACATTTTACTCTTTAATTGGAAATTAATCAATAACCTTATCAAACAACTCCTTTAGTTTTGATTTGTAAAATACCTTATTTGTGTCGGAGGAGAGTAGGCTTTCGTACTCTTCTTTGGTCAGAATTTTTTTAAATTGTTCTTTGTTTTCTTCGGTTATTTCCTGACGGGTTTCGTCTACATAGCAAAGAGAAGGATACATAACACACCACCAGTTTTTCCCTTCGCTCGTACCAAGCTGTACCCGTAGCGCTTCATATCTTCCTGCTGGAAACGTTAGATCACCGTACTGTTTTATAGGAAAATCACAATATGTCAGACTAGCTTTGGCGTCATAAGAATATCCTTCTATTGCCATCTTATTTGCTGCAATTTCTTCAATTTCCGGTAAGTTGTTTTGAATGATTTCACGAGCTTCTTCAATGGACTGCGTTCCATCCATTTTTTCCCTTAAATAAGAAACGATTTCATTTTTTACTAAAATTTTAAGATCTTGGTCTTCTTTTGTATCACTGTTTGCAATAACATGTAGTCGGATGATTTCACTGGCAATGTGCTCCTGCCCATCACTTGAAACTGCTTTTTGCTCCATATTTGGACTCATAACAAGTAGAAACAGACAAGTAAAATAAATAAGAAAATTTGAATTCATATGTAAACCTCCAAATCAGATTGTTTTATAATTTTTTCTCAAGCGCTTGATATGGAAAGTATTACCAGGTTTTATTTGTTTATACCGAAAAAAAATAAACTGTCTGCAAAGGAATGATCATTCTGTTTGCAGACAGTGTTTTTAATTTTCTTCGTTGTAATCTACATGCTCCTCGACATCAATAGCGGTTCCGTAGGCAGTATCATTGGAAACGGTATCACTTGGTGAGTAATTATAGTACTCTTCGAGACAAAGATTATTTTCGTATAAATAACTTGCTAATTGCGTACCAACATAGCGAATATGCCAAGGTTCATATGCATATCCGGTAATTTCGCTTTTATCTTTTGGATAGCGTAAAATAAAGCCATATTCATACGCGTGGTTTGCAATGAATTTACCTTCCGGTGTAGCAGCAAATGTTTCATCCAAACGATTGTGAATGGATTGTGTGGAAACATCCATAGCAAGCCCGGATTGGTGTTCACTGTGCCCTGCTTTTGCAGAATAAAGGTTGGTTTGCTCTACGCCGTTTTTTTGAATATTCTTCGTATAGATGCTTAACTGTCTGTCATAAGAACGATAGCCAGAAACACCGTAGATGTCTAAACCTTCATCCTTGGCGGCGTTAACTAGGCGAACGAGTGCCTCACATGCGTCTTTTCGCATTAGTTTTTTTTCGCTATATCCAGGGAAACTAAAGGTAATGACAGGAATCTCTAAATCTTGTGGAATATAGTCAGAAGGTAGACCGTATTCTTTGTTCACTAGCACGGTCAAACTAGAAGGTTTGGTATCAATATATGTAGTTGTTTTTTCATTCGTTGTATTTGAGCCGCTTGCATCAATCATCGAATAATTATCTCCCAATTGGTCCTCATTATAATAATATTCATTTTCGTAAGGACTGTTACTCGCTTGGGTTTTTGGAGTTGTAAAAAAACTGTATGTAACAAAACAGATAATTAAAATTGATGCTACCGCTAAAATAGATTTTTTCATAGAACGACCCCTCGTCTAAACTATATATGGCTGGTAATTATGATAATTATACCATATATAGAAAGAAATGCTAGAGAAATTTGACGAAAAATAGAAAAAATATGTATAATTTGTAAAATAAGAGCAAAAAAACACCACAATATATAGTTGAAAGTGATTTCTTCTATACATTATGGCATTTTATTCCTTATTCGTTAACCGAATTACTATTATAACTATCCAATAATTGTGTCTTTATATGCCACAATTTATCCGATAAATCAACATATACTTCATGTGGGTTAATTAAGCGTTTTGTTTCATCCCAAAGAGTAGCAAGCTCTGCCTTGCAGTTGTTCCGAATATCCATAACGCTTGGTGATTCATAGACGCATTGTCCATTCTGGAAAATTGGAATTAATATTTCTTTCATCGTATAAGTATTTGGTTCAAGATACAGTTTTTTCCAAGTTTCTACTGGATCAAAAAGTTTCAGTCGCTCGTTTTCACAAAATTCTTCGTCCACAAGGGAAATCAAGTCCGCCTTGATTTTTCCTGTGCTCTTATCGTATATGCGGTGAATGGTTTTGTTCCCTGGATTTGTTATTTTCCAAGTATTATCCGATAATTTAATCTTTGGTAGAAACGTTCCATTTTTTTCAATGGCAGCCAACTTATAAACACCCCCAAAAGCAGGGCAATCCTTGGAAGTAATTAAGTTTGTACCAACACCCCATGAATTAATGGCAGCACCTTGTGTTTTCAAAGAATCAATCAAATATTCATCCAAGTCACTGGAAGCTACAATCATTGCGTCTGTAAATCCTGCCGCATCCAGCATTTTACGTGCTATTTTTGAAAGATAAGCCAAGTCACCACTGTCTAATCGGATACCATAGATTTGAGGCATTTTTCCGGCTTCTTTTAACTCATGAAATACCTTAATTGCATTTGGGACACCAGAACGTATCGTATCATACGTATCAACCAATAACGTTGTGTTGCTTGGGTAAAGCTGCGCATAACGCCGAAATGCCGTCAATTCATCTTCAAAACTCATAATCCAGCTATGTGCATGTGTACCAAGTGCAGGTACCGAAAATTTCTTTGCACATAGTACGTTGCTGGTACCAATACAACCACCAATCACAGCAGCTCTTGCACCAAGTGTTCCAGCATCTGGTCCTTGTGCACGGCGAAGACCAAATTCCATGACTCCATCACCTCTGGCAGCAAAGCAGACACGGGAAGCCTTTGTTGCAATTAAACTTTGGTGATTGATAATATTTAAAATAGCTGTTTCTACTAACTGTGCCTCCATGATTGGAGCAATTACTTTAACAAGTGGTTCCATAGGAAAGACAACGCTACCTTCCGGAACCGCGTAAATATCTCCAGTGAAATGAAAACCAGCAAGGTAATCAAGAAAATCTTCGTCAAAGACATTAAGACTTCTAAGATAGGAAATGTCATCATAGTCAAAATGAAGCCCTTTGATGTATTCAATTACCTGATCCAGACCGGCACAGATTGCATAACCACCACCGGATGGATTGGTACGGTAGAAAGCATCGAAAATGACACGTTCCTGTACGTTATTTTTAAAATATCCCTGCATCATGGTTAACTCGTAAAAATCAGTTAACAGGGTAAGGTTCTCAGTCATAAAGTCCTCCTTAATATATCTGGCATTTGTAAATTTACTTTAAGTATTCTTTTGCTATATATTGCTACGAAATAAAAGGATTGTCAAGTTACTTAAAAAAGAACTGGGAATCAAAAATATGCAAATGATGTGGAAGTATAGGATGTGATAACAAAATTAATACTTGACAAATTCATGCGACAGATGTAACGTTGTAATTGAGTTACAATTGTCGCATGAAAAGGGAGGTTGGTTCATGGCAAACAATATAGAGAAAATATCGGATGCGGAGCTTGAAGTGATGAAGGTCATTTGGTCTAAAACGTCTCCATCAACCTATACTGAGATACGCGCTGTATTAGGTTGTGAAGGTGGATGGGATACTTCAACTATTCGTACATTAATTGGAAGATTGGTTGGAAAAGGGGTATTACTTCAAGAAAAAAAGGATGTTTACTATTACAGTCCCGCCATTTCGGAAACTGAGTTTATAGAGGCTCGTACAAAGGAGTTTCTGCATAAGATTTTTAAGGGGGATGTGAAACATCTAATTTCTACCATGTTAAGTCCCGATGTTTTAACCCCGGAGGAGTTAGAAGATGTAAGAGAATTTTGGAATAAGGGGAAGAATGCAAATGAATGTGATATTTAAAATATTTTTTTCGTTGTCTGTTTCAGGGTCAATTCTTGCTCTTGTGTTGTTTTTAATAAAACCGCTAATAAAAAATAGATTGAGTAAACGATGCCAATATTATATTTGGCTGATCATAATACTACGATTTTTAATACCATTCACACCTGAGACTAGTGTGGTCGGCAGTTTGTTTTATTATTTGGATAATAACACTGTATATTCGACTGCATTAGTGGAGAAGGAACAAATTCAAGCTCAAACGGATAATTTTTCAGAGAGAGTTGTTTCACAAAATACTGACAATGCTATTTTTTCAGAGTCGTCATCGAATTATTGGAATGATATAAAAAGCAGTATTTGGTTGCTGTGGCTCGGTGTTGCTGTTTTGTTTTTTGTTAGAAAGGTAACAAGCTATCATAGTTTTATTCGTTATGTTAAAGCGGGAACACACAGGATTGAGGAGGAAAGGTTTTTAAGAGTATATAAGAAAGTAATAACGGAAGTAGGAATAAAAAAACCTTTGCCAATTTACGTTAACCAGCTGGTAGCATCACCAATGCTCGTTGGTATTTTTTGTCCCGTCATCATTATCCCCAAACTGGAACTGGATGATGGCGAACTGTATCATGTTTTTTTACATGAGTTGATTCACTATAAGAGAATGGATATTTTCTATAAATGGCTTATACAAATTACTGTATGCCTACATTGGTATAATCCTCTCATTTATATTATAAATCGTGAAATTAATAAGAATTGTGAGTTGTCCTGCGATGAAGTTATACTTAAAGGCTTGGATGAAAAAGGCCGAATACAGTATGGGGATACGCTAGTGGCAACCATAAAGACGGAAGGCACATACAGTGATTCTATTGTATCAATAACATTAAGTGAGAATACGAAACTGTTAAAAGAAAGGTTGGGTTCTATTTTGAGTTTTAGAAGAAAATCAAAAATAATAATTTTTATATCCATATTGTTAAGTTCTATGTTTTTAGCTGGAGCTACTTTAGCGGGTGCATATACTGTTGGGACCATTGAAAAATTAGATAATAGCTCTTTTGAAGATGGTAATGAGAAACTCGATTACAAACCATGGAAACTGGATGACAAAGCTTATCCTAGAGATAAAACGGCAAAAACAGATATTTTAGCGTTTGTTGATAGCCCTAATGTCGATATTATAATCGATAACAATGCGGCTGTTGATTTGATTACTACAGAAGATAAAGAAATAGCTATAGATTACAACAGCACCTTATACAAGGTTTCTGTTGAAAAGGAAAGCGGCAACTCGAAGATACACATCTCTTACACTGGGAAAGAGTCGGTATACTCATCTGCAGTTATGTATGTTCCCAATATCATTTATGGGGATATAAATTTGCAGGTTAAAACAGCTACTGCTAATTTTAATGGTGTGTTCCAAGATGTTGGGAACATCAATGCAGATGTGTATAATTCTTCAATATCTTATATCATTCCGAATCAATTTACAGGAGGCTTAAACGCTATTGTTTCTTCCAATTGTTATTTGGATTTGCAATCTGATAATGGATATAAAAACTGTAACGTTACCATAAAGAGGGGTGAGCAGTGGCTGATTGAAGATTTTCCGGATGGTTTTACAAAACGTAATAATACATTTACTTATTCTAATGGCACACAAGTGGGGAATATCAAAATTAACTTAAAGGATGAAGGGTATGCGGTCATAAAAGGATAAATAAAAATATAAATATCAAAGCATTAAAAAGTTGACAAGTGCTAAAATATATACTATATTCATAATTAACGTATATGAAAAAGACATAGACGGAGACAGTAGACTTGTTTAGAAAAGCAGAGTGAGCCGGAGATAGTGGAAACCCGGTCTGAGTATGATAAGTTGAATATCACTCCCAAGTTGCAGGTCAAAAGTATCAACTAGTAGGCCCCGCCGGTATCCACCGTTATATGGAGACTGTATTATTGTACGGGTGGTTTAATGAAAGCTTTGGCTCTCATCCTGTTTAGGATGGGAGCCTTTTATCGTGATGGCAATGAGACGTGCAAAGCAATTCAAGAAGAATGCGCACGTCGAATGAATGGGATGAAGCGTACATCCATTGTCTTGCCACAAAAAGCAGGAAGAAGACTTATAAAAAAAGAAAGGAAAATAAATCATGTCAATGTATGAAAAAGTATCAACGAATCTGAATTTTGTTGACCGGGAAAAGCAAGTAGAGTCCTTTTGGAAAGCAAATGAAATTTTTGAAAAAAGTATGGAAAATAGAAAAGAGGGAAAGACCTATACCTTTTATGATGGACCACCAACTGCAAATGGTAAACCTCATATTGGACACGTTCTAACACGTGTTATTAAGGATATGATTCCAAGATATCGTACCATGAAAGGCTATATGGTTCCTAGAAAAGCAGGATGGGATACCCATGGTCTTCCAGTCGAGCTTGAAGTGGAAAAATTGTTAGGTCTTGATGGAAAAGAACAAATTGAAGAATATGGTCTGGAACCATTCATTGATAAATGTAAGGAATCTGTATGGAAATACAAAGGTATGTGGGAAGACTTTTCTGGAACGGTAGGTTTTTGGGCAGATATGGAAGATCCGTACGTAACTTACCACAACAACTTTATCGAATCCGAATGGTGGGCATTAAAGCAGATCTGGGATAAGAAGCTTCTTTATAAAGGATACAAAATCGTACCTTACTGCCCAAGATGTGGAACTCCACTTTCTTCTCATGAAGTAGCACAAGGTTACAAAGATGTAAAAGAAAAATCCGCAATTGCCAAATTCCCATTGAAAGGAAAAGAAGGCGAATATATTTTAGCATGGACAACAACGCCATGGACCCTTCCTTCTAACGTTGCACTTTGTGTGAATCCAAATGAAACTTATGTAAAAGTAAAAGTTTCTGTAAATGAGAAAAGAGACGTTGTAAAAGAAGGCGAAGAAGATACAGCAGTTGGCGTAGAATACTACATTTTAGCCGAGGCATTGTTATCCGTAATCGAAGGAGCTTACGAAATCGTAGAATCTTATGTAGGAAAAGACTTAGAGTATACACAGTACCTTCCACTTTTTGACTATGGCTTCAATAAAGCAGATGGAACCGTAGGGGATGTAGGGGATCGTTCCATGGTTTACAATAAAAAAGCATTTTATGTTACTTGTGATAACTATGTAACGCTTACCGATGGTACCGGAGTTGTTCATATTGCACCTGCGTTTGGTGAAGATGATGCGAATGTTGGTCGTAAATATGACCTTCCTTTCCTTCAGTTGGTTGATGAAAAAGGACAGATGAAGGCAGAATGTACCGATATGGCAGGGGTATTTTGTAAAAAAGCAGATGAAATCGTGTTCCGTTTATTAGGAGAAAAGAAATTATTATTTAAATCCCTTAAATTTGAGCATAGCTATCCATTCTGCTGGAGATGTGATACTCCACTGATTTACTATGCGAGAGAATCCTGGTTTATTAAAATGACAGCAGTCAAGGAAGATATGATCCACAACAATAACACCATTAACTGGATACCGGAAAACATCGGAAAAGGACGTTTTGGGGACTGGCTGGAAAATATTCAGGACTGGGGCGTAAGCCGAAACCGTTATTGGGGAACACCACTTAATATCTGGGAATGCGAATGTGGTCATATGCATTCCATCGGAAGCATTGAAGAATTAAAAGGGCTTTCCAAAAACTGTCCAGAGGATATTGAGCTACACCGCCCATTCATTGATAAT
>DIGJ01000025.1:2928-3075 GCA_002419585.1 Lachnoclostridium sp. UBA5725 | reverse complement strand
CAGAAGTAATTGACTGTTGGTTTGATTCTGGAGCAATGCCATTTGCACAGCACCACTATCCATTTGAAAACAAGGAATTATTTGAAGCACAGTTCCCAGCAGACTTTATTTCGGAAGCAGTTGATCAGACAAGAGGTTGGTTCTATT
>DIGJ01000025.1:1711-2885 GCA_002419585.1 Lachnoclostridium sp. UBA5725 | reverse complement strand
GGATGAAAATGGACAGAAGATGTCAAAATCCAAAGGAAATGCCGTAGACCCATTTGATGCATTAGAAGAATATGGTGCAGACGCAATCCGTTGGTACTTCTATGTAAATAGTGCTCCATGGCTTCCTAATCGTTTCCACGGAAAAGCAGTACAAGAAGGACAGAGAAAGTTCATGGGAACTCTTTGGAATACCTATGCATTCTTCGTGCTATACGCAAATATCGATGGATTTGATGCAACAAAATATAGCTTGGATTATGAAAAACTAAGCGTTATGGATAAATGGTTGTTATCCCGTTTGAATACGGTGGTAAAGACGGTAGACGAAAACCTCGAAAACTATAAGATTCCNNGAAACAGCAAGAGCACTTCAGGAATTTGTGGATGAAATGAGTAACTGGTATGTAAGACGTGGTAGAGAACGTTTCTGGGCAAAGGGAATGGAGCAGGATAAGATTAATGCGTATATGACACTTTATACTNNGCATTAGTAACCATAAGTAAGGCAGCAGCTCCTATGGTTCCATTTATGACAGAAGACATCTATCGTAACTTAGTATGCAGTATCGATAAATCCGCTCCAGAAAGTATTCATTTGTGTGATTTCCCACAAGTGACAGAAGAATGGATCGATACCGTATTAGAAAAAGAAATGGAAGAAGTTCTTGATATCGTTGTACTTGGTCGTGCTTGCAGAAATAATGCAAACATTAAAAATCGCCAGCCAATTGCAATGATGTATGTAAAAGCTGAAACCGAACTTTCTAAATTTTATACCGAAATCATCGAGGAAGAATTAAATGTAAAAGAAGTTGTATTTGCAGATGATGTTAGAAACTTTACTTCTTATACCTTTAAGCCTCAATTGAAGACCTTAGGACGTCGTTTCGGTAAACAGTTAAATGCATTAAAAGAAGTTCTTGCAGCCTTAGATGGCAATAAATCGATGGATGAATTAAATGAAAAAGGAACGCTGACAATTATCCTAGATGGCGTGGAAGAAGTTCTTGAAAAAGATGATTTACTCATTGATGCAGCACAAATGGAAGGCTATATGTCGGAGTCCAACTATGGAATTACGGTTGTACTTGATACCAACCTATCCGAAGCATTACTCGAAGAAGGATTTGTACTCGAGATTATCAGTAAGATCCAGACCATGAGAAAAGATGCA
>DIGJ01000025.1:1474-1604 GCA_002419585.1 Lachnoclostridium sp. UBA5725 | reverse complement strand
AGAGAAAGAATGGAATATCAACGGCGAAGAGGTAACGCTTGCTGTTGAAAAAAGAGCTTAAGTCATAAGGTTAGAGTCACGGAAAAAGCGGGACCAGGACTTTGATAGAAATTCAAATACGGACGGGTGT
>DIGJ01000025.1:0-1390 GCA_002419585.1 Lachnoclostridium sp. UBA5725 | reverse complement strand
ACACCCGTCCGTATTTGAATTTCTACGATAGTTTATTGTCCGCTTTTTCCGGATTTTAAATTGATGTAAAATGTTCAGTAGATATTCGATTTCTATAGAAGCATTTACAATAAGGATTGATGCGTAATTTAAAAGATTTAAATTCTATATATATATCTTATTTTTTATATAAGCTTGTAATAACGGCATAGCCTAATATCAGTTGAAATATATGCATAAAGCCTGTGTGGTTACGCAATAAAATAGCAATAGGATGAGTAAATGCATTTGGAATATATCGACCAATGCCAAAGTATATGAATAAATAAAATGAAAAATATAGGGATGGGATTCCTAATACTATGAGTTATCTGCAAATCGCAGTGCAAACAGGCTTGGTATCGATGATCGCATTTTTGCTATTCTATCTCTTCTATTTTGTTACCAGTATTCGATTATATATGAAGTCAAAATTGGACTCCTATNNCCTAGTAGGAACCTTTGGCTATATGATAATGGGACTTGCAAATGATTCAAGCATAACGGTTGCACCGATTTTTTGGTTGCTAATGGGAATTGGTATTGCAATTAATTACCGCCTAAAAAATGGTCAATTTGAAGTTTAATCGCAAATAAAACAGAATTGATTAATTGGATTGATTTAGGAATAACGGAATGGATTTATCCAGCGCTGATAGCCCGAGTATCGGAGGACAAGTTTATTGCGTTAACGTTTCAATATAACGAAAGGGAAGGTAAGGATTGTACGAAGCTTTGTATTTTTTCTAGAAAAGACGCTAAGTAAAAAAATAATCCAGGAGGAAGAATAATGAAAAAGATGGCATTGCTTATTGTGGATGTGCAGAATGCACTAGTCGAGGAACATCCATATAATGAAATTATTATGAATGAGAATATTTGCAAGCTAATTGAAACGGCTAGGCAAAGCAGTATAAAGGTAATATATGTTAGACACGATGGTGGGGTTGGAGACGAACTGGAAGCAAATACAAGAGGATGGGAAATTTATAAAGAAGTCGCACCCTCCAATACGGATCAACTTGTAGAGAAAAAGTTCAATAGCTCCTTCAAAGATACGCAGTTACAAGAGATATTAAATGAAAGTAAAATCGATACATTAATTATTGTAGGAATGCAAACAGAATACTGTATTGATGCAACCATAAAATCAGCCTTTGAGCATGGATACCGTGTTATTGTTCCAGAACGGACAACAGCCACATTTGACAATGATTTTTTTACCGGTGAAACAGTATTAAACTACTACGAGAAAGAAATATGGGATGAAAGATTTGCAAGGGTGATTCCAATCGAGCAAGTAATGGATGAAATGTTGGGTTAATTCTGGTTTAACTGTGCAGGACAGACGCGGGGGATTTTGGGGAAGTCA
>DIGJ01000006.1 GCA_002419585.1 Lachnoclostridium sp. UBA5725 | reverse complement strand
CAACTGCATTTAAATCGGCATTTAATGCAATAAGCTGGTCCTCGAGAACTTTACCTTGCCTTGCATCTAAAACAAATCCGGCTTCTTCTGTTGTTGTATTATTTTTAATGCTTGCTTTGTTTATCTTATCATCCATCTTTATGCGTACTGCTTCTAAATCTGCAGCGGAAGCATAGATCAGTGATTCACTAATAGTAGCCGTTACATTTGCGGCATTTCCTACTATAATCGAAACACTAACTACTTTTTCCATAATTTCATACGTTTGCGGTGGTATGTATTCAGCTAACGTTCCTGCATTTGCATAACAATACAGTATCTCACCAAGATCAGGATCAGTTGCAAAGATGCCTAGTTCTCTCCAGTAGAAGCCTGTAGTAATATCTGCATTACTAAAATTCCCACGGATTGTAGCATAGTCATTTGTCCTTGCTATTTTAGTAATCGCAAGTGTTACTATTGGTTCTATTAATGCATTCAGAGTAATTTGAGATTGACCACCTAATGTCCCGGAACCCATTTGTATTTTTGTAAAATTTAAGGGCGCTCCTGCTATTGCTTTTGATTGCAATGCGCGCCCTTTCTCAGTGAATAATATGGTGCTAAAACTCATTATTATCCCTCCTGTCTCAATGTTATAAAATCGCCTGTATGAAGAGCAGCGCCATAGTAAGTATTCATAAACGCAATTAATGTAATCTCAACTTCATCTAAAATAGCACTCTTTCTCTTCACATGTTCAATTATTTTACTAAACTTCTGTACGGCATCTCCATATACGCTACTGTTCTCTGTTGTAATTTTAAAATGTCCATGTTGGCCATCGTAATCATACCACTCAACAACTTCTCCAGTTCCAAATACATCCTTTATAACACTTTCTATGGCGTACACAGTACCAAGTGTCCAAAATACCTGTTCTGAATTTTTTATTATATCAACTTTAACACTTTTCGAATCTTCCTCATCATACCAGAGTATATTATTTATCTTAGCAATATAGTCAAGGTCTTCTTCTTTCAATGAGCTTAAATTTTGTATAAAATCCATGCATTGAATACTTTGATATAACTTGCTTAAGATATAGTTTCCGGCTGCACACAGCCCTTTCACACTTGTATCATTTTGCATATAAGTAGGAATTAAGTCTAACATGTCAATACTATCAAGTTTCATAATTCCCTCCTTAATATAGTCCTGAATAGGTAACTACTGGAGCACCGGATAACTGTGCAATCTGCTGTTCATTTACTGTAATATAGGATGGACTAGTTACGTTAACGGTATAAGCACCTGCATTATACATATATTTCTTTAACATATCAGGATTTATGGATTTTCCTAGATCAGTGCACTGATAATTAATAAATTCAGTTATAGCACTGCTAACAGCAGCCTGTATAATTTGTGCATTAGATTTATCCGCTTCACTTATGGTATAACTTACATTAATTGAGTAATTTACAATAGTTGGCTTCTGTACTATAACCTGATCCGTTAGTGGGCGTACTTTTTTACCGCTTAAACTTTCACTTATACGAGCAATTACCAACTCACTAGGTAACGTTCCATCTTTGTTCAATACAGTAATCGTAACTATTGAACCAGATGTTGAAACACTGACACTTCCAATTGAATTGTCTGATGATTTTGCAAGGTATTTATATGCTTCCTCCGCTCCTGCCGTATTATAGTTAAATGGCTTAAGAAGAATTCTTTCTCTGTAGCTTTCAATATCCTCAATTTCAGCCCCTCCACTACTTTTATCAGTATTAGTAACGCTAGTAACATACAAAATGCTGTCTACTAAAGTATTAATGCTTCCTATCGGGAAATCGTTGTGTCCTTTACCTGCCACGGTTGCAGCTGCCGTAACTACAACACTTAATGTCCCTTTTGAAATTTTACTTTCTTGTATAGTAGCAAAGAAGTAGTTGCCATCTAGTGTAACTCTTGTTCCAGATGGAATTGTAATATCAAAATCTTTTACAGCGGATATATTAAACTTCATAGGCACAAGTGCTTTTTCAGCAGCTAACATATATACTCCCCTTCCTTCTCCAATATCTTTCAGGAATGGCATAACTGCAGTCTGCGCAAAGTATTGATTTGCATAATAATTTGCTTTTGCAGCGATAATTGTAGCTGGATACATAAAAGCATTGATTAAAATTCTTCTTTCATCACCTGCATATAATGAGGTATTTGTTTCTTTTTCATATGCCTCAATTGCTCCTTCCAAAACTTCGCTTTCATTAAAATCAATAAAATTATGCATCTTGAATCACCACCTTGCATTCATAATCTCCATTTTGTGTTATCGTGATAATATCACCAATTGAAACAGATGCTCTTGGTTCACGCTTTGAAAGCATATCAAGTGTATCTGTAAGCATTTCAGAAGTAATTTTTTCAGGGTGTTTATCTACGAAATCAACAGACTGTCCAAGATCACAGTCAAAATGCACTTCATCTTTATTAATACTAAGAAGATTAATAACATTCTTTTTAATTCTATCTTCTTTTGATAGATTAACTTCCCACTTAAACAAAACATTCACCTACCTTTTTGTATTTCTCGTTTGTTTAGCAGTTACATTGTTGGTCACTGTAGATACCATTTCTTTAAAGTTCAACGATACTGTTGCTTTTTTTAAAACACCTCTTAATGTAAATTCCTGATTTGTTATATCTACTCCAATAAGCTCCCACTTATTTGTTCCATACTTTTCATTGCCAACTATGAAATAATACGATTTTCCTTGTAATACAAGCCATGATTCAATCTCATCTCTTACATTAACAAAATCATTTCTTAATTGTAATTCGAAAGCCATAGTTTCAAGACCTGGGGCTTTGTTTTTTAGTTTGGCTTTATTTGTTCCGTTCTCCTGTTCCTCTACATTGTAACTAGATGATCTGGAAACTGCTCCAAATGTATTTATCATGTCTGCACTTATCGAAAATACTTTAGGTCCATATGTTGCTATCTTCATGTAATCACTCCTATCACTGCACCAGTACGAAAGTTGTCATCATATACAGCTACAATTACAGTAGAATTTACCGTTAAATCACTGATGTGATTTGCAATATCAATGTATGGTGTCATTTGATTAATCTCTTCATATACTATTTTTGCTTTATTTCCTTTTACTTCTGCGACTTTTCCTTTTTTTATCATGACATTAATAATCTCCTTGTATCGACTTCCTATATTTTATTATTTGTCTGTCAAAAAGAATATCATTGCTTACTTCATAGACAAAATTAGTTCCACTCCATTCCGCAAAATCACCGCTTAAATTAATGGTTATACCAGCTGTGATTCCCTGGTATGCAACAATCCCAGATCCAACAAATTCATATTTATTATGAAAACGCATGATGTTCTTGCAAAAACGTTCGCTCTCTCCAAGTGAACTCACCGGAATATTTAAAATAAGATGTTTTCCATCCAATCCAGAACTTACTTTGGTCTTTATGATTCCATTTTCATGCTGATAAATATTTTCAATCGAAGATACTAACTTGGCATCCGATGTTGAAAAGTAAGGATTTTTGATAAAATCCTTTTTTGATATGATTATGGATGGATTTTTATTTTCTAATTTTTTCTCAGAATAAATAATCAGTTTGTTATTATAAACCTTCTGAATATCTCCTTCTTTTACCAAGACGGATTGCAGGTGTTCTAACGAATTGCAATTTATCCTCTGTACAAACTCGTATAGATAGTCCGTAATCTCATAGGTATATAGTGAAAACCCTAATTCGTTACTGATTTCAGAACAGATTCCTGTCAGTTTAATATTTTCCCTTGTATTTGATAGCTCATTTAGAGCTTTTGACGGAGTAGATAGTGCTTTTACTGTATAAGCTCCATCCTCAATTCCTATACTGCTTACATACATGATTCCGGTATCAATTCTATCCTTCACAACCTGAATCGTATCATTTTTTTTTAGCCCCCAGCCTTTCCATAAGTCATATGTATCGTTAAAAACAATATGCAACGCATCTGCGCGACCACCTGCATAATCATTGTATCTACATGATCTCATTGACTGTTCACTTGCTGTTATCTCTTTGTTGTTAATTATTAACTTCATATTACTGCCTCCAAGGAGCAAGAGAGGAAGTGTCTGCAGTATTAATTACTGGAATATTTACTACTTCTCCACCATCAAACACAACAACATCGCAATAATTTGGATTTGCTAAGATTAAATCTGCAATATGATATTCATTACCATATGCCTTATAAGAGATTAAATCCCATGTTTCCATCTGTTTTGCAATATATGTATCCATTACGCAAACACCTCTCTTTCTTCCTCTTCTTTCATCTGCCGATACCAAGACTTGAATCTCTCAAAATCATCCTCTAATGCTTCCTTTACTCCTTTTGAATCTTTGGCATAAATTTTGGGTGCATAAACAATCGTTCCACCATTCCGGTTATTCGTGGTAGTAACAGTATCGAGCTGAGCAGTACCTTCGTTTGAAGCCCTTTTACCAGTAAATTTATTTCCAAAATATGATAAAGAAGAACGGATTCTGTCAACGGCAGGTAATAAATCAGAGTAGTTTCCAAGATTCATTCCTACTCCTTTTGCAGCTTGTGCAAGTAACATTCTTGATCTTGGTTTGTTGTTATGTGGAACAACTGTCTCTGGTACTTTTCCCTCACCAATCATTGCTAACGTAGGACTTGTAACAGTAGCTCCTTTTGCAAGATAAGGTATTTGAGGTATCTCCCCAATTTCAACACCTGGTATTTTATTGATTACTCCAGTTAATCCGTTTATTCCACTAATTGCAGTATTTACTAAACCAATTATTCCATTTAGTGGTATCTTAGCTATATCTGCAAGACCAGAAAAAATACCTTTAAATATATTCTGTACATTCTGCCATGCTGCCTCCCAATTACCAGTAAACACATTAACTATAAAGTTTATTACTTGCGATAAAATGTTTAATACATTCGTAAAATGAACAATTACTCCTTGAATGATTGGAAGTAAGGCATTAATAGCATTAGCTAAAATTGCAGAAAACACCTGAGCAACAACGGATATTACTGGTGCAAGTGCTGTTAGTACGGATACAATCGAACTGATTAAGCGGGATAATACAGGCAATAGACTTTTTACAACATTCATGATAGGAGGTATTAATATGTTTATGGCCGGCAATAGTGCGCTAATTAGAATTGCCACTAATGGTGCTATTTGAGCAACAATCTTTGTAATAAAAGGTAGGAACGAACCAATTAAAGATATTAGTACCGGTATGATGTTCCGAATTAAGCTTGTCACCGGAGGTATCAGTGTTTGAAATGCCTTTACTAAAGAATCTCTAATCATCATAACTAAAGGCGCGGTTGACTTTATCAACTTTACAATAGATGGTAGTAATTGTTTTACCATTGAGAGAATGGAAGGCATGGCTTTTTTCCCTATTGACTGCAATGGGAATAACAGCTCTGTAATGAACGGAAGAACCTCTTTTATACTATCCATTATAGAAGGTAATATAGAAGAAATTTGTTTAAACCCAGTATCAAACAAGTTTTTAATAATAGGACTAGCTTTATCCATAATTCCTGTTAATCTACTAAATCCCTTCTCAACAAAAGGCATCACGTTCTTTGCTAATTTTGCTAGCATTGGCAGTAAAAACATACCTATTGTTTCTTTCATGTCTCCTAAGGTATTATTCGCTTGTTGTATCTGCCCTTGATCTGTTTCTGCTAAAGCTTTATTAACCCCACCTACGTTATCCTTTAATACCTGTGCAATGGTTGCTGCTCTTTGTGTTGCATCTCCTGTCTTAATTGCTTTTCCCTGTGCCTCGGTAAAGGAAATACCTACTTTTGATAATGCCCCAACACTACCATTCATAGCTTTTCCTATCATATTGCCAATGGATACCGCATCGCTTTGTGTGGCATTTAATCCTTTTTGCTGCGCTAATAAGTCTGTCATTCCGTCTGATAAAGTAGTTATTTCCTTATCTGATAGCTGATAGGTTGCAAGTTGCTGCATTCCTGCAAGTGTAACCTCATCACCAATAACACCAACTTTTTGTAAATTTGACGCTACATTTTTTAAGTTTTTCGCAGCTTCTGCCGCTGCATTTGGTCCTCTTATCTGTATTGACTTTACGTTTTCTAGTACAGATGCTAATTTGGTTTCAGCTTCAATCTGTGCCTTTGCAGCTGTTATGGTTTCACTGGCGAAATTTTTTAGACTACCAACTGCTTTTATTACTCCAAATAACTTCAACGCGCTACCAGCGACGGATTTTAGTGAACCTGTCATGGCTTTTGCAGCTGACATAGTGTCATGGCTCATGGATTTATTCATTGCCCTAGATGCTTTTGCAGTCTTTGCAGTTGTAGTATTTAAAGCTTTTAACAGACTTCCATTAATCGAACCGCCAAGGGATATAACAGTATTTAATACCCTGCCTTTTGCCAATTTATCTCCTCCTTCCTATTTTTTATTTTTAGAAGCATCCATTTTTTGCTTCATTTCCTTTTCTCGTTCTTTGGAAATATAGGATAACGTTTCGTAGCAGTCTAAAAATATACCAAATGGCATGTCAAGAGCAGTCATATAGTCTGTAGAAGTGTCCATAGTAATTGTTCCTGCTACCAATTTAATAAAATCTAGTCCTCCTCGGTCTCCGTATCCGATGCTCCGAGCAAAAAATCTCTTGCCTTTCCACATGCGATCGTAAAATCCTGTACGCTTGACATTCTTTTTAAATCAGATACTGGAATTCCACTAGCAAGTGAAAAGAATCCAATCTGTACGTTCAAATCTAATTCTGGGACTGAAATCTGACCTTTTTTGCTTAATTTAGCAACCAAATTTATGTATTGAATCGGTTTAACTGAGTTGAAATCATATTCAATTTCTTTGATATTTTCTCCGTCAACTTCAATGGGTTTATGCAATACAAGTTTGTTTCCATAGTCTTTGTTTTCTTCTTCATTACTTTCATCTGTTACATTTTCAAACATAGCTTCTTCCATATTTTCCTGATTTTCTAATTTCTCTTTCATGCTAAATTCCTCCATAAAAAAGGATGAGATTGCTCTCACCCTATTTATTTAATGCCTTATTTAATTTGCTCGCATAATCGATTCCATTAATGGTAAGTTTTCCATTCAAAGGGTCAATTTCATGTATTACTGTTCCATCTTTAACCAACTTGTAATAACTACAGGCAATCGCCAGTTCAATTTCCATTCCTTCGCCTTTGGTTGCTTCTAGTGATGGAATACCTTTTGGTCTTCCTTTTATGGTAGCTGTATAAGAGGTATATGTTGTCTCTCCTGTTCCTCCAATATTATCTACCGCCCAATTTAATCTTAAATTAACACCACTTGGATCTATTGCAGTTAATACTCCTTGGCTTAGTGACTTTGAAGTAATTGTTGCTTCCATTGCATCGATATTATAGATATCTGGTATATTTACGGTACCAAATATTCCAGAACCAGTTACTTCACCATCTGCGAATGCTACTTCTGGAGTTGTGAATGATGTTACATCCTCAATTTCGATGTATTTTTTCCCGCTTTTTATAGTTGGAAATAAATCAACAACTTTATTTGCATAAAATTTCATTATTCATCCTCCTCTCTAAAATAGGAATCCAAACCGGTTGCTGTGTATTTCACTTTTCCTGTAATACTCTTACCGGGAGGTGTATTCGTCTCCGCAATATTAAACACAAATTCTCCGTCTGCTATGGAAGAAGGCGGGTTTTCAGCCGTATTAAAGGAAATTTCACCAAACAGTAGCGCCCCAAAATTTACAAGACTGTTAAGCACTACCTGATAATCTCCTACAATTTCCTTTGCTTTTCTTGGAGGAATTGGTTTATCAATATAGTCAAAGTTTTCAGCTTGAAAATCATTGCTTACATAATCCCTCATTTGTACTGCGACATCATTGAGATATTCTGGCTTAATATTGTCTTTATTGCTTTCCAGATAATTAGACATGCATACGCCCCATGTTCTCCAGTCTCCCTGCGCAAAATTACAAGTTGCAATCCCAATTTCATTCAATGAATTTGCTGCCTTTTCATTTTGCAGAACAACTTTTCCACTAATATCACAAAGTCCATCAATGTCAAGAATCTCATTGGAAGCCGATTCAAATGGAATATTATCATTGCTTATATCAACTTTCATTTTTGCTACTACAAACTTAGTTGTTAAGCAGTAGATAAGCCCATCTTTTTTCACGTATGGCCAGCATACTTTCATTTTTGGACTATTATATCCTTTTTCTGCTTTTTCAGATGCAATACTATCTCTAGCAGTGGATGAAAGTTGTGCATAAGACTGTGTATACCAATGGTTATTAATCTGTCCTTCTGATAAATTCAACAGCATGGAACCAACACTATTTTCTGTAGGAACAGCAACCTGATCATCCCACCCTGGAGCTAATAATACCGTAGGTACTTTAAAGATTGTCTGCTCAAAGTAATCAATTGCATCAAAGGTAGATGCGGTAAATACTAATGTGTCTAATTTCTCAACTACCGAATATGTAACACTAACATTGGTTCCAAGTGCTTTCTTTAAATCCGTAATAATGAGAACATTACCTGTATCATCGTATTCTATTGTGTAATCAATCCCTTTTACCTTTCCAGTTATGGAAAAAGAGCTCAAAATTGCCAAACCACCTACATCCAACGTTCCATATCCATTCGAAATTACTACATTTGCAGTTACTGGCTCCGCTGCAACACTGACCTCTTCTGCATTTAGTAATACAATGATTGGTCCTATTACATTTTTTCTATCTCCAAAATGAGCGTAAACCGCCTCACAAATAGAAACATGTCTTGCCCATTTTCCTGATTCCGGCTTAAAGAATCCAATCTTACTTTTTGCATCTGTAATACTTTTTATTACAAATGCCTGTCCTGCCAAGCTAGCCCAATCGGTTCTATCAATCTGCCAATATGGGGAAGAACCAATATAGCAAGGAATCAGAGAGCTTTTCTTTCCATCCAGTAATTCACTCTCTTCTTGTACTGCGTTAATTCCTCTAGACATTTTAAATCCTCCTTTATCTGTTAATAAGTTATTCTTGTTCTGTTTGTTTCAAGTGGTACCGATAAAGCTTCAAAACTAAGATATCCAAATGAATACGGATATGTTAATTCCTTTGAATTGTAAGAACCAAGCTGAATTGGCCTTTCAACCGTAGTACCTTTAATGCTTCCTTTTTCTATTATCTTTTGTCTAATCCACTCCAATAGATTGATACAGTCTTCAAAAGCCTTATTGTCTGGTATTTTTAATTCATATCGTTCATCTTGTTCATCCGTTATATACAATCCTGATGAATAACAGCATACCTGGATCATAATCTGCGTTTTTGAACTATCCATATCCGCTGAATTATCATCCATTCCAACCATAATATACGGTGCCTGAAAGAACTCATTTGCGGCACCGTATAACGAAAAATTGGTATGTGGAAGACACCCTGTTGTTACTTTCGGAATTACCATCGTAGACTCTTCATCTCCAAGCATATCCAAAGGTGGCGATTTCGGAAGCAAATAGTTATCCTTTTTTAGTTCCACTTCAATAAATTCCTGATATTCATGAAGAATTTTAAGCACTGTATTTGCCATTTTTAGCTTCCTTTCACCTTCTTAAGATTACGGTTCATATAGTGTTCAAACCGATTATTATACTTCTCTTGCATAGCTTTTTGTACTTCTTGTATAACGTTCTTATTTTCTGCCATTTGTGGGATAGAAATGGTCTTTAATGGAGCGATTTGATTTCCACTTTTATTCATTTTTATCCATAGCATGGTATTACCTACCTTTGGATTGGAAGGATTCGCAATAAAAGCATGTTTTACCTGTTCCTTACTTTTTTTTCGGATTGTTGCGGTAGCTATTTTTCTTTTTGCTACTTTAATTCCTTTCGAAGATGCGTAAGATTTTGGAGTAATACTAAAATGTGTTGACGTACCTATGGTTAATCGCCTGCTCGAAACTTTAATACTCCCACCTTTTAAATTACTGGCGCTACATTTATTAATTTTTGTATTTTTTTCAATTTCTTGCTGCTTCAAATTATACTTTTGACTGATTTCTCGTTTCAACGATGTCCTTCCGGTCTTAAGCGAGTCATTAATCGCCATACTCATGGATTTCTTACCACTTTCCGTAGTAACAATCTTTAGTTGTTTGAAAAATGGTGTATCAATTTTAGTATTAATCTTAATCAATTAAACACGCCCTATTCTTAGAAATATAAGTAACATCCCATATTCACGTTTTACTTCATCAATGACATAAAGATTTTTATTAAATTCGATAGCTTCATCATTACGAGGGAGTGTTTTAAACTGACTTTCCACTGCATATACAAGGTGACCACCCTGTCCAAGCGCTTCAAACTCAGAGGAATATTTTGCAATCAGTTGTTGGTCATCAATAATCGCTTTAATGGTGTTTTTATTGAAAGTACATAATTCCGCAAATTCATTCAAGTTAAAAAATATATTATCTAAATCCGATAGTATATTTTCCTTAAAACTCATTCCGATTCCTCCTCAGAATTTTCTTCAATAAAATTAAGAATTGCATCTACAAGATCGTCTTTTTTCATATCTGTATCCATGCCTTCCAGCCCAATGGATGCTGCATAGTCAACCAATTCCTGTTTTGACTTCATTTTTTTGATTTCATCTTCTGACAAGTAAAACTCATTATCTGACAGAATGGAATCAGCAGTCGCATTACTTACCACTTCATCGTCATTCTTACTTTTATGATCTGTAACATATTCAGCAACCTTATTATTAACAAGTCTACTTTCATCTTCTTTGGACAACTCTAAAACAGTTCCAGGGCCTAATAACTTAGGCCCATATTTTCCTGCAATAATTTTTATCATGCGCTACCTCCTAGCTTAGTACATCAGCTACAACCCAACCTCTTTTATCATTTGGCACTGGAATTGGAGCTGACGCAACACGTAATTCTCTTACTTCATTCTTTGCATCTGCAAGGTATTTTGGAATCTTTGTTCCTCTGTATGTATGGAATTGATTGTCTTCCTGCTCAATCTGTGTAATTGCACCATACAATGTACGACCCATTCCAGGAGCAGAAATAAACACTTTACCTGCTGGCATAAATGGAACCATCTGTCCATTTTCATTTTCGTAAGTCTCATCGTATACGAAAATATCAAGTTTCTTTCCTCTTACAATAATACTTCCAACATGTGCCACACCATCCGGTGTTTCAATCGGTGTAATATTTCCGATGTTAATGGTTCGGTTATCAAGCAATTTCTGAATGCCAGCATTTCCAATGAACTTTGCATATACATCCGCTGCCATATTCAAATCGGTCGCTGCGCATCCTGCAGAAGTTAGTACGGATACCATTGCGTCAAGATCCGCATAAATATCTGGATTTGCACCATCCCAAAGTACGGAAGGTGAATACACGTTTTGGAACGTAGTATCAAAATATCTTAATACCTTTTCCACAGGTTCTCCTACTCCATACTTTTCAGCGTAATGCTTCATAATAACCTGTCCTGTAAAGATTACTTCACCACACATCCACTCTTCTCTACGGTCAATCATTGCTGATAAATCAGCTAGATCTTCTCCCAGTACCTGAGCTTGTCTTTGTTCTGGTGTCATATCCGAATAAAGGTCTTCACCGAATCCCTTATTGTTCAGGTCGTCAATGGTTAGCGGTCTTTGTGGTGCAATGTAAGGTGGTTCGAATTCTTTTGCGATATAGCCTTCTCGATCCATTGTAATGCCACCTTTTCTTGGTATAACGAATGGTGCCATTTTTCTGCTACCCTCTTTATATTCAATTAATACTTTCTTTGTAGGAAAGATATCCTTATCTGTTGTAGGGAAGTAGCGTTTCTTAAACCAACTCATTACCGGGTAAATCTTTTTTGCTGTTTTAATCAATACTCTAGTATCGTAAATTGACATTATCATGTCCTCCTTTATTCATTAATTGAACTAGTTACAAAAATTCCGGAAGCTCTAAGCTCCTCAATGCTTGCAGCACTTAATGTTGCTCCCTCTTTAACGATCAGTTCATTTCTGTTTAAATTACCAGAAATATAAACGGTTACCACCACATCTGTTCCTGTTGAAGTGGTATCCACTTCATCCGATACTACACAATTTGCTTTAGAAGTCTCTCCTTCTTGCAAGGTAGAACCGTATACCACGTATTCATTGGTAGGACTAACCAAAGAAAGAATAGTACCTCTTTTAACAATCCCTTGATTTGTTTTGATTTTGACCGTTTTAACATCCAAAGGATGTTTACTGTCGATGATCAGTTTGTCTGGAACCACTTCATAACTTGTCTGATTTAACAACATATTAGTTTGCCCCCTTTCTCTTAGCATTTGCTGACTGGACAGCCATGTTCATTAACGCTTCATCTGGATCTACATCTGTTTCTGTAGGGGTTGCTGTTACCTGATTTACGTTTGACTCATTGCTGTCTTTTACTGCTGCTTCAAAGTATTTTTTGCCACTTGTAGCTGTTTCAGTTGCTAGCTGTAATGCCAGCTCTGCAGCATTAATAGGTTCCTCGTACTTCGCCTTATTTAGCATGGCTTCGCTGACTATGGATGCAATATTGTCGATTGATTGCAATCTACTTCTTTCCTCCGCTGCTCCTTCATTTTTTGCAGCTTCGATTTTTGTTGCAAGTTCATCTGCTGCATCCGGATTTTCTTTTAATAAATCTTCTAATTTCATTTCTTTTCTCCCTTCTGGAATAGTTTTATTTAAAATAGGAGCCGGATTATCAGCGTTATTCTTTATCTGATTTTCCGACTCTTTATTTTTTTCAATTATGTTCTTTCCCTTTTCTTGAAGCAGTATATTCTTTAGCTTTTCGATGGTATCTTGTGGAATACCAGTAGATGAATTATAAAAATCAATTGGTCTTCTGTTCATTACATTGGAAATGCTACACTGTGGTTCTGCCTTTATGATCTCATCTACAAACCCATATTCCACAGCTTCCTCTGCGCTCATCCATGTTGTATTGTCCATTAATTCCACTAATTTTTCATCGGATAGACCTGTTTTTGCTTTGTATGCATTTCGGATGGACTGATTTATAACCTGTAACATTTGTGATGCACTGTCCATATCTCTATAATCACCGGATGCACTCGATGAACAATTATGTATCATTACTACTCCAACATTGGTAATCTTATTTTTACAAGCTGTTAATATTTCAGATGCCGCACTTCCTGCAATTCCAACTACATGAATTTCGATATTTCCATTGTAGTTTAGTATGGCAGTATAGATTTCATGTGCTGCGATTACACTTCCTCCACCACTATTCATTTCAATAATGATATCATCCGTACCATTTACTTCTTTTAGCACGTCTAAAATATCTTTTGGACAAGTTGACTCCCATCCAATCCAGTCGTAAATCCATTTATTATCGTTTTGAATAATGTCTCCTTTGATATACGCTGTTTTAGCCATTTGATTTTCCTCCTTCATTCATCTTGATTTTTTCCATTTTCTGATTTTCCAAAGCTAACTGTTCAATATTGCTGTCAAAATTTCCACCATTCATTTCAATCGTTTCCTTTTCACGGGTAGAAAATCCATTTTGAACTTTTAATTGTGCGGCCTGAACTTCAACAACTGGATTTAACTGACCTTGAGCCGGACCATTCCACTCTGCTTTGCTATATGCTTTTTTAATTGATGGATCAGTAAAAAATCCAGGTGCAGTGATTCTTCCTTTGCTAACCGCTTCCGCTAACCAAAGTTCATAGACTGGTTGGCAGAAATCATTTGCAAACCATGTTCTTCTCATCTTGAATGCTTTCCATGCTTCTAACAATGCTGCTCTAGATGCCGAATATGATGCGGTAAAATTCTTTGTTAGCAGTTCAACTGGAATTTCCAGTGCTGCACCGCAATATTTTGTCATAGCTGAAACAAACCCATCAAAATTAATGTTCGGTCGTTTTGGATCTGCAATTTCAACGCTTTCTCCTTGTTTCATGTAGTTTATTAGTCCGTTTCCAAGTTCATAAGAAGATGTGTCCGAATCGGACACGCTATCTTCCTCTTGTTCAACTCCACCAAAATCCATCTCGTCATTTCCATCATCTGTTTTAATAAAAACAGTGAACATTCCATTGATAACTGCTGCCATTATTTCTGCTTCTGTGTATCTGGTAAGTTGCTTTAATGTTTCAATTACCGGAGCCAAATAAGGAACCCCTCTGTATTGCTCACATCGTTCAGCCTCAAAGATGTGTAATACATTTGGATTCCCTGTCCTTTTTCCATATGCTTCTATTCTGGTCCATTCTTTACCACTGTCAAAATCATCGGTATAGTTATTGCATACATGATATGCAACTACAGCTCCATCTGCATCGATCTCGATTCCATTAAAGATTCTATTTCCTTTTTTATTTTTTAAGGAAAGATCAATATTATCACCATACGAATTTGGATTTGATATCTTATCCCCTTCAATAAGTTTTATTCTAAGCTGATAAGGCATGTACTCTGTTTCTGCCTTATACTTTGGAAGAGCAAAGCAATCTCCGTTCATCAACCATGAAATCATAGCTATTTGCTGTAATTCATAAAAATTATGCTGCAGATTATTATCACAAAATTTTGATTCGCTCCACAAAGCCCATTCTTTCTCAATCTTTTTTTCTAAATTGTCCGCATCTTCATGTGTTATGCCAAGCAATTCAAAATCAATTCTAGATTTTAGAATAAGACCAGAGCCAATTACGTTTGTCCTATTTGTTTTAATAGCCGATGTTGCAATTGGTGCTGTCATAAATAGACTTCTTGACCTCTGCCTTAAAAGATGCAAATTTAAGTCAATGTCTTTTTGTGGTGATTTGCTATTTGCAGTCCATCCCTTCATGCTATTCTTTCTTTTACTAGCACCACCCTCATCATAACCAGAGTTTTTTATTATGCTTAAGCGTTGTCTTGCCACTTCTCGGCTCAAAGCCGTTTGTGGACTAATAGCGCCAATCATACTGTCAATCAGATTCACATGTCACCCTCCTTTCTTAAAAATCTCTTGGAATAATACGTGCTACCTTTCTTTTGGTTGTACCATGTCTTTCTAGGGCACGAATCTTCCCTTCCAATTCATTAATTGCCACTCTGACTTCCGCTAAGTTTGCTCTTGATAAACTTCTGGAACCAATAGAATAAGACTGTCCTTCTAAAATTTTTGTTTCAGCATCAATATACAGCCTTAATCTTTCTTTGTATGAATCAAGTCTTACCTGATCTGCTGCGCTTATCTTCATTTTTTAAACCTCAATTCCTTTATTTCTTACACCAGTTTTTCGTTTTCGTACCGATGTAGCACTCTTTTTCATGTAATTGATTCCATTCTCTACCTTACTTTCAAGACTACTCCAGTTTGGATTTAAGATTTCAACTGCTGCATATGCATAATTTCTTAAATCAAGTGGTTCGTTTCGTATTCCGGTTTTTTTTACCCACATGATTTTCAACTTGTTTTTCACTAGTTTTGTAACCTTTTCTTCGGATGTTATTCCCTTCATGTAAGTCTGATTATATCCTCTGTCTCTATTTTCTGGGAAATGACAGTATCCTGGTCCAGGCTCTGCAATCTTTAGCCTTGAAATTACATCTTCTTTTCCAGAATCAACACCAAGAATATATATGTCCGTATGGTCAACCACAATTCCTTTTGCATTCTTGATATCAACCTTTGTTTTTTTATAAATCAATGGAATACCTGGAGTGTTTGAGTAACCCTTTATTCCATAAATTCTTTTATTTTTTTTAGCCATTGCCTTTATAAACTTGTATACCATGTTGGTATGATGTCCACCAGTATCAATACAAGTTGCAGCCACTAAAAGACCAGTTCCATTTTTGAAATATAGCTCCGTATCTAGATACTCTTCTAGCTTATCCCACGTAACTTGCTGCGCTGGATCACTTCTTATTTCTGTTTTGAACAGTCCCCAGCTTTCATACCCTCTTGTCCATCCACATACCTCAATTTCAAGGCGGTCATCCTGAACATCAACTCCTGCCGTAATTAGAAGAACTCCATCTGGTATATCTGCAACATATTTTTCTCTTCGTTTCATTAGTTCATCGTCATCTGCTCCGTCTCCTCGCTCTTCCCACGTTTCTCCGAGAGAAGTATTAACAAATACCTTGAGCATTTCAGTTGAACCTGTTTTTTTTAGTTCCTCATTAGCAGTTTTAAAATCTTCAATAATCTCTTCCCAGCTTCTCCAAGGAGAACATAATTCATTTAGGTGGAAACTTCTTCTACGTATGATATTTGGATTTTCTGCAATCCACTTATGAGGTTGCTCCTTCCATTCTATTTCGCTAAATTGTTCCTTACAGTACAAGCATTCCATTTCCACTCGGTCAAAATGAACTCTCTTAAATTCATAGGGCTGATATTTGCCACAGCATGGGCACATTACGCTCCATTCCTCCTGTGTTCCTTGCAAAAATTCCTTTTGTATTCTTGAATATCCTTCAATCGTAGGTGTTGACACCTTAATTTTCTTTCTATTCCAAAAGTTGTTTGATCGTTTTTCTACAAGTTTGACTGGATCGCCTTCTGTTCCTGCGCTGACAGGATATCTGTCTACCTCATCGCAAAGAACAACCCTAATTGGTCTTGATGCAAGACTAGATGGTGAGTTTGCTCCTGCCATTGTTATATGACCACCCGGGAATGTTTTGTGTAAGATTGTGTTATCACTGTCTTTCGAACGTGCTGGACGTATCTTCTTTTTAAGAACGTCTGTATCCCTAATCATTGGAGCCAATCTATCTTTTGAAAAAGCTTCTGCTAGTTCAATAGTTGGCTGCAATAACATTATTGGCGAAGGATCATAATCAATGAAATATCCAACAATGCATAATATTATTTCTGTTTTTCCAACCTGCGAACTTGATTTGATTATAATATCCTGAACTTCTGCGCTGTTTACAGCATTCATGATTTCCCTTTGAAATTCAGCCCTTGATGTTCTCCATCTTCCTGGTTCCGCACTGGCTTCTGGCGATAGTCTTCTATATGTATCTGCCCAATCACTTACTAACAGTTTTGGTCTTGGCGCCAATATTTTCGCAATTCCAATAAACAAGATGACTGTTTTAAATTCCGCTTTCTTTTCCTTCATCGTTTAAATACATCTCTTCCTCTTCTTCTGGTTCATCTTCATTGTCTACATATTCCTTACCATAAAAATCCATAGCATTATAAGAAGATAATTCAGTCAATGTTTCATATATCTCATCTGTAAGAATATTTTGAATCTGTGCTTTATCCTTATCTAACAATAGTGGTGTTAATTTTGACGGAATAGCCAAAAGCTTCGTCTTAAAATTAGCTAGCATATCCATCATTACAGCCTCGACATCTTCTGACTTATGAACTTTACCTTTCATAAGAGCAAGTTTTAGTTCTGTTATGTGACGCTTTACTCTTTCATGTAGCGCTTTTTCTATATCAAGATCCAATTCATCTTCAAGTTTTGGCATATTTTTCATATCGTTATTTACTCGAAGATTTGCAATGTAATTAAAAATGCTTTCCTGTAATTTATATCTACCAGATGATGTTTTTACCATAATCCCATCCTCTGCTAAATATCGAACCATTCTTTCGCTAATTCCTAGTGTTTTGCTTAATGCTCCTGCTGATACCGTAATGCTTGATATATCATCTAACTTGTTTGCTGCCATCATATCACCTCCTAATTTATGAAAACGGAAATGGCAATGTGAAATTTTTTTTAATTGTGTCTAGCAATATTCTGGGCTCGACAGAACCGCAATGCTTTTTTCAGCGCTGGAAGAACCTAGGGTTTGATACCCCTATTGCCGACCTCATTTTACTTGTCATATCTTACTGTTTTGTCAAATATTTATTTTTGTATTTCTTCTAT
The DNA here is from genome assembly GCA_002419585.1 of Lachnoclostridium sp. UBA5725. Classification (GTDB taxonomy): domain Bacteria; phylum Bacillota; class Clostridia; order Lachnospirales; family Lachnospiraceae; genus DIGJ01. The sequence continues at coordinate 1,131 of DIGJ01000006.1, read as the reverse complement.
ATAACCGGACAAAAATTTTATAGTCATACTTTACAACTCTTAGATATGTCAAATCGAACGACATAAAAAATTCTGCTTCCATTTTTTTCTACTGAAAGGCAAAATAAAAAAGACTATCGTTTGAATGATAATCTTTTAATCATTGAATCTTTTATATCCTGATTTATACCTATGTATCTCAGTGTATCTGATATATGCGCATGCCCAAGGATTTCTTTTATTGTTACTGCATCTTTTGTCTGCTGATACATATGATATCCAAATGTCTTTCTTAGTGTATGCGTTCCTATTGCTTGAAGGCCGAATGCTTCCCCTGCCTTATTTAAAATATTATACGCCTGCTGTCGTGTGATTGCTTTATTGTTTTGTTGAGGTGACTTAAATAGATATTCGTAATCTTTTTTATTAGATACATATTGTTTAATAATCGGCTTAAACTCATTGTTAATTGGGAACTTCTTTTCCTTGCCTGTTTTCTTTTCCCTAATTATCAAATAATCCTTGTCCCTCACGTCCCTCACACGAAAAAGAAGAATGTCTGATATTCTCAAACCAGAGTAAATTCCAAACATGAACATTACATAGTCTCTTTCATTTCTTACTCTCAAATAATCTGCAATATCTAATACCATATTCATGTCCCTGATTGGTTCAACTGTATTCAAAACATGTCTCCTTTCTTTGCATAAAAAAAGCCCATAACTTCAAGTGTTATAGGCGTTAAAAATATATTAAAAGTTTATAATATCCATTGACGTCCACGCATTTGCGTGGTATAATAAATACATAATAAAGGAAAGGAGATGAATAACAGTTGGATAATATGATAAAGGTACTTACAATCATCTGGTTAGCGGTTCAAATTGCCGACAAGCTGATGAAACCGTTTAATAAAGATGATAAGTAAGTACCCAAAGGGGAACGAAAGTTCCCCACCTCTTAAAGGTAATCATATTATATCACAACTATCAAACCTATGAAAGACTATAAAAATAATCTTACCACATTATTAATCGTATTTATTGTTCTGAAACTCGTTGACTTCAATAACCTCGGCATCCTTGACTATCTATTGTTTGCCCTGCTTGCTGTTGATGTTATTGTTACTATCTTTTCATGGAGAAAAGGAAA
>DIGJ01000013.1 GCA_002419585.1 Lachnoclostridium sp. UBA5725 | reverse complement strand
ACGGTAGGTTATTCATCGCTTACCGATTAATAGCCTAAAATTGTATGAGATACCTGTTGAGGTGCATGTGATGAGTGCACATCGAACTCCAGAAACAGCTTGTGAGTTTGCCAAAAATGCAAGAGAGAATGGATTTGGAGTCATAATTGCAGCAGCAGGAATGGCGGCACATCTTGCGGGAGTACTTGCAGCCCATACGACACTTCCTGTAATAGGGATACCTTGTAAATCCGCATCATTTGATGGTCTTGATGCTTTGCTTTCCACCGTTCAAATGCCAAAAGGAATTCCAGTTGCAACAGTAGCTGTTGATGGAGCGGAAAATGCGGGCATATTGGCAGCACAGATACTGGGGGTTTATGATGAAAATATTTCGAATAAACTTTCTAAGATCAAAGAAAAGATGGCGAAAGAAGTAAAAGAAAAGGATGAGAAACTTCAAGTTGAAATTTGGTGGAAAATGTAAATTATTAAGTGTCATACAAAATTAATTGTTATGGTAAGATCAATCTATCAATGTAGAGTAAGTTAAGATCAATATGTTTAGAAAGAAGGTAGAAATGCCAAATTTAAGGCTCATTTTTACCTTCTTTATTTTTATCCATAACTTCCTGAAACATATTATCTGAATTATTTTTCCTTGTGTTTTGGTAACCTCTCATTAATTGATTTAACTCTGATATTTCGAACATGATGGTTATAAAGTCTTCTTTTGTCAGAGGTTTTTTGTCATCCTTTAATTCGTAACCTAATTGACCGCTGACCTCGAGCGTACCTGTTTTTACATCTTTCATAGAGCTTACTCCATTTTGACGCAATCGTGTCTCAAGTCTGTCTACAGTAAGTCTTAATTTTTTCAGATTTTTCAGATTGGGTTCTCCATTTTCAATAACAATTACAGCCTTACCTGAAAAGAAGGATTCCAAAACATCGAATTTAATTTCCAAATACTCTGAAATAATCATAAGCAGTGTGAAAATAAATGCAATTAATAAAGTACTCCAAATATTATCTTCTGCGATAGGCTGTATCAATAGTGAACCGATTCCAACCATTACGATGGTTTGTGTAATCGTCATCTGAGAGATTGATTTACGTCCTCCAAGTCGTAATATACTTTTTCCGATAAAAAATATTACGATAGTTTTCCATATCAAACTATAATCCATAATTCAAACTCCTTTTTATGTTTCTTCTTATTATGGATGGTATTAATCTAAATTATGTGCATATAAGGTTTTATTTCATTTTCAATTACTTGTGGAGGAAATTCATAAGCACTTCTTCACATAAATTATCGAGTAATCGACTGTATTGCAGATGATCAAACAAAAATAAGACTGATTATGAGAAGTGAGCTAGAGAGGATTCGGCACGAAAAGCAATTCGTTTGTATTTTCCATCTTACCTCATGTATTAACTTTCGTATATGGTAGCGATCGCATGTATTCTACGCTTCATTTCTGTGCGGATATGTAACGGCTCTAAACACTCGCATTTATCACCAAAACTGAGAAGAATATCGTAGTAGTATTCGTTCTCTATGAAAGGAAAACGAACAATGTAATGCTCATCATCGTCTGGCGAAAAGTGTTCATAAGCGCAATAATCAAGTACCCTGTCCATGACAGATTTATGAATGCGAATTTTGATTTTAGTTTGCATCGTTGCCAAAATATCAGTAAACTCCAGCTGCGGTTTTTGATAATCTCGTGGCGTAAAAAATTCCTCTTGAATTTGTAAGTTTGATATGCGGGATAGTTTAAATAACCGAAAATCATTTCTTTTATGGCAATACCCTTGTAAGTACCAATGACTACTTTTCAATACAAGCTGATACGGCTCGGCTGTTCGTGCGGTTTTATTTCCGTAGCGGTCTGCATATTCAAATGATAGTAGCCGGCTTTCTTGTATAGCTGTTTTGATAATTTCTAAATATGGTTGTATGTCCCTGTTGCCCATCCACGGGCTCAAATCTATAAATATTTGATTTGCTTTTAAATCAATCTCTTTCGCTCTGTCAGTAGGGATAAAACTCTTGACTTTCGCAAGGGCGTTTACCAGTTCATCACCGCGCATCATGTTGGATAGACTCGAAAGCCCCATCAAGATAGCGGAAAGGTCGGCAGTCGAAAAAACATTTCTATCAATCTTGTATTCTTGCATAATTTCAAAGCCACCGCCCACTCCTGATAATGAACGAACAGGAATACCCGCCATGTTGATTGTGTCTATGTCGCGGTAGATTGTACGGGGTGAAACTTCAAACATATCGGCTAACTCCTGTGCGCCTATACGCTTTTTATCTAGGAGTAACATTATAATACTAACAAGCCTGTCAACTTTCATCTGATAGCCGCCTTTCAAAATTTCTTGTTTCATCATTATAGATTGTTGCCATACTGATGTCAACAATTGTAAGATATAATAAAAAAGTAAACAAATTAATCTACTGATTGGAGGAAACACTATGCACAAAAATGCTTTCGTAATAATTGATATTCAAAATGACATAACAAAGAATTACAAGGAAGTTATTGGTAATATCAATAAAGCGATTGATTGGGCAGTCAATCATAATATTTATGTTATTTATATTAAACATGAAAATTTATCAGCCGGCACGAGGACTTTTAAACCCAATACACATGGAGCTGAATTAGCCTCAGACTTGAACATAGTATCAAAAAATGTTTTTACAAAATACAAAGGAAACGCATTAAGCTGTGAAGAATTTACCGACTTTATTCGTAAAAATGAAATATGTAATTTCTACATAGCGGGAGCAGATGCTGCTGCTTGTGTTAAATCGACCTGTTATAACTTACGCAAAGCAAATTATGGCGTGAATGTCCTATCCGATTGCATTACCAGTTATGATAAAAGAAAAATCGGCGAAATGCTATGTTATTATGAAAGTAAAGGTAGTAAAATTATTTCTTTGAATGACCTACAAATGTAAGCTCTTTTCATAGAACCGCATAACGGTGGCGGACATTTTTTAGCCTTCAAAACAGTAGAGTGAAAAAGAAATATATGGTATAATAATTAATTATTACCTGCGAAATTTTACTTTGAAAAGCAAGGGAGAAAAGCAATTTGATTATCAAAAATGACAAGCAATTCAATTGTTTCCCTCACATGTGGGGCTGAGAAAATATATTCTATATTACAACATCGTATTTCCAGAGAGGGATACATTCATGGCAAACGATACGCTCATGCCGAATGCTTGCGGAACATTGTCGCTTGCCTTCGATGGAAGCGCTATAATTGCTGAACTATGGGGAGCATCCCCGTGGGGGCAGCGTGACATTCGGGTATATGACCCGGACAAGCATATTGTGGAGATTGCAGAGAATATGAATACTGTTATCAAACGCTTTTTTAGTCAGGGCATGTCGGCTGAAGAAGTTGCCAAGCGCACTATGTTTCCACTTGACGTCGTGAAGCAGTATGCGTCGTGCTTTGATAAATGACACATGGTGTAAAAACCAACAAATAAGGGAGGATGCCTATGAACTGGGAGCCGTGGACAGGTTGCTACAAAATAAGTGATGGCTGCACAAATTGTTATTTTTACGGGCCACATGCGAAACGCTACGGTCAAAATACAATACAAAAAACAGATAAATTTGATTGGCCTATAAGGAAAACTGCAAAGGGCGAATACAACATTAAAGGAAACAAAATTCTTGCAACCTGTTTTGCAACGGACTTTTTTCTTCCCGAAGCGGATGAATGGCGTAAAGAAGTTTGGTCTATCATCAAGGAAAGAACGGACATAGATTTTTTGATTTTGACAAAGCGAATTGACCGTTTCCTTGTATCACTTCCATCCGATTGGGGCGAAGGATATGACAATGTGAATATTGGATGTACTGTCGAAAATCAAGAATTAGCAGATGTTAGACTTCCATTATTCTTATCCTATCCGATAAAACGGCGTTTTATCGCCTGCGCACCACTTTTGGAAGCGATCGATTTATCACCGTATCTTCATGGAGTAGACCATGTTACAGTTGGCGGCGAAACGGGGCGAGATGCTCGTGAATGTGATTTTGATTGGGTTCTTAATATCCGTGAACAATGCGTAAAAGCAAACGTAACATTTTGGTTCAAAAATACAGGCTCATTTTTTAAGCGTGATGGTATAGTGGAAAAAATAAATCCATTTAAGCAAACCACTATAGCGAAAGAGCTTGGTATAGATATTTTAGATGGAAAAAGATTGTTTTAATAGAACTTTGGTAAAAGTTATGTTACCACTGAAACAGCGGTTTTGAGAAAATCAAAGCCGCTGTTCCCTTTATTATAACTAAAAAATAATGTGCTTTTTAATTGAATAGAAGAAATCCATGCTGGATAAGGAATAGAGTAATAAAGTTCATTTTTAAAGATAAAATAGAAAGGATTCGGGAAAAAAAGTTCAGAACTTGATTTTTAATTACAAGACTGCTTTGCCGTATAATGAAGAAGACGAGAGTGGTGGGCAGGATTTATTCGGTTCCACTTAGTCAGCGGAGAAATTGCACATTAAAAATATTAAGAAATTCGTAAAAAATCTGTAAGTGAGAATTTAATTTGAACCCAAGGTTTTGATATAAAGTAGATTAATAATAAATTTTCGATTTCAGGAGGAATTTATGTGAAAATAAATTTTCACATTCCTGATTTGAGCGTCTGCTTTATCAGACAGATAGGAGTTTAAATGAAAAATAAAAAATTAAAACGAATGTTATATGGTATTCTTGCAATTCCACTTACACTTGCTGTAATATTTATCATTGCTGGTTGCATGCCACAAAAAGACCTAGTGACTCCATCCGGTTATAAGCAAACGCAATCTATTTATGTAACCATGAAGGATGGAACGAAGATTGGGGTAAGGGTTACGCTTCCAGAGAATCTCAAAAAAAATGAAAAAATACCAACAATAATGGAAAGTACACGTTACAGTACCGGTTATCAATTAAGTTTTGTTTCTAATGCATTCGTAAATCTAGGAATTATGAAAGACGATATGCCAATTATTATTCGGAAATTTTTGAATACAAATCATGCCTATGTTTATGTTCAAGCACGTGGTTCAGGTATTTCTTTTGGTAAAAGAGAAATTGAATTTTCAAAAGAAGAGATAGAGGATTATGGTCAGATTCTTGATTGGATAGTAAAACAAGACTGGTCGAATGGGAAAGTTGGAACTTATGGCATATCCTATATGTCAAATACGGCTGAACTCTCAACAAGTCTTAGTCATCCTGCACTAAAAGCAGCAGCACTTCTTTATGGGGATTTTAACCCAGTAAGTAATACCACGTTGCCGGGAGGTTTATTTAGCAGTAACTTCTTGAAACGGTTTCGTGATGGAACTGCACAGGATGACAATAATAGTTTGGAAAACAGTATGATAGATGGACTTTTGCCTGTGGATAAAGATAAAGATGGTAAACTTTTAAATCAAGCAATAGCTGGTCATAAAAATAATTATGATGTGTATGAGTGTATAAAAAAAGTAACCTATTATGACGATATCTTATCAGGTGCCTATACAGCAAATGATATGGCGCCTTATAACTATAAAAAACAAATCGAAGAATCAAGGATACCGTTATATGTCCGTATTGGATGGCAGGATGCTGCAACGGTAAATGGTGCTTTGGAAAGATATCTTACCTACAGTAATAATCAGACGCTTGTAATAGGTCCATGGAATCATGGAGGCAGCAGTTTTTGGGATCCGCTTTCAGATAAGAAGATATTACAGCAGAAGCTTTTAGAGGAACAGGCAGATGAGGTTATTACATTTTTAGATCAATATATAAAAGATGATACAAAAACAATCCAAAACTCAACAATCAAATACTATACTTTTGGAGAAGGTAAATGGAAAACTTCTGACAAATGGCCGATTGAAGGTATGGACACGAAGGTATTGTATTTCGGTTCCAATGGAACATTAAATGAAAATAAACCAAATGCTATAACCGGATCTGATACCTATCAGATTGACTTTACCGCTACAACGGGTAATACGAATCGATGGCAGACGAATTATGGTGGTGGTCCAGTACGATATCCAGATAGACAGAATGAAGATAAAAAATTATTAACCTATACGAGTGAAGCATTCCAAAATGATGTTGAAATTACTGGAATACCAGTAGTTACCCTTAATCTCTCTTCCACGGCAACCGATGGGGCATTTATAACTTATTTAGAAGAGGTAGCACCAGATGGTACCGTAACTTATCTTACGGAGGGAGAGTTAAGAGGAATTCATAGAAAGATATCAAAGGAAAATCCAGGGCATGTGGTGCTTGGACCAAATCATTCCTTTAAAAGACAGGATGGTGCTTTATTAATACCAGGTGAAACGACAGAGATTAAAATTGGAATGCAAGCTACATCTGTATTAATAAAAAAGGGACATAAAATAAGAATTGCAATAGCTGGAAGTGATGATTCTACTTTTGACAGGATAGCAGAAAATGAACATCCTGTGATAGAGGTACAAAGGAATAATATAGTATCATCTAACATTGAGCTTCCCCTCAAAGTAATAAAAAACTAACAGGATATGGAAAGGCATGGTTATTAAGATGGAAATGAATACCTATAATATATTGATAATCGATGATTCCGTTGAAATCATTGAATTAATTGAAATTTTTCTGGCAAATGAAGGATATTGTGTATATAAAGCAATGAATGGCATGGAAGGTTTAAAGATTCTGCAAGAAAACAGCATCCATCTTGTCGTTCTAGATATTATGATGCCGGGAATAGATGGACTCGAAACCTGCCGAAGAATCCGACAGAATCGGAATATACCGATTATTATGTTAAGTGCTAAGTCACAGGATATGGATAAGATTCTGGGGCTTGGTATTGGGGCTGATGATTATATGATTAAACCTTTTAATCCGATGGAACTGATCGCAAGAATCAAGGCACAATTAAGAAGAAATTTCTATCTGAGCTCTCCCAATAGTGAACGGGATGAGAATGTGATTCATATGAAAGGTGTTACCATAAATAGAAACAATCATATGGTAACCTTGAACGATAAGGAAATCAACTTAACGCCAACGGAATACGATATATTACTTGTGCTTGCAGAAAATCTTGGGAAGGTATATAGCGCAGAAGAAATATTTGAAAAGGTCTGGAAGGAGAAGTATTATGATTCTAATAATACGGTAATGGTACATATATGGAGACTACGGGAAAAAATTGAAGAAAATCCTAAGCAACCTAAGATTATTGAAACTGTATGGGGAGTGGGGTATAAAATTGAAAAGAATTAAAATAAACTCAGTTAAATTAGAGCTGGTCCTCGCTCTTTTTATTAGTGCTACCTTAACGGGCATAATTATCTTGTTCCTATGTTATCTACTTATTCTTGGATCAGCAAATCATGGTTTTGCAGTGTTCTTTTTTAAACACTTATTTGCATTTGTTTTTTCTTTTCTTATTTTAAGCGTTGTACTAATCATAACATTTTTTCTTCTTATTATTAAAAAAAATGTAGAGTACCTTGAGGCTATTACCTATAATTTAAGAAAAATTTCAAAGGGGAATTTAGATATCAATATACCGGTTAAATCTCAGGATGAATTAGGTATAATGGCGCAGACTGTGAATGAAATGGCAGTTCAACTAAAGAATGCAATTGAAGAAGAACGGCGCCTGGAGAAAACGAAAAGTGACCTTATCACGAACATTTCACATGATTTGCGCACACCATTGACCTCCATGCTAGGTTATTTAGAGCTTATTAATAGTACAGAATTAAAGGAAGAGGAGCTTCTGAAAAAATATTCCGGGATAGCACGCAATCAAGGCATGGACTTAAAAATACGGATTGATGAATTATTTGATTATACAAAATTAAGTGATAAAGATTTTAACATACAGAAAACAAAAATCAGCTTAAAGGAACTAATAGAACAGATATTGATTGGGTTTATACCCGCGTTTGAGGAAGCAGATATGGAATATCAAATGTTCTTTTGTGAAGAAAAGATTTTTATTAATGCGGATGCATTTTTATTAACCCGAGTCTTTGATAATCTAGTGAGTAACGCCTTGAAATACGGAAATTCAGGAAAACAAGTGGATATTAAACTGCAAAAAGAATCCATGGAAGCAGTGGTGCAGGTAATTAGTTATGGAAATCAGATACCAAAAGAAGAGTTACCATATATATTTGAAAAATTTTATAAAATAGATAAATCACGTACTTCGCTTTCAGAAAATACTAGTTCTGGTCTAGGTCTTGCCATAGTAAAACGAATCGTTGAAATACATGATGGTTCTATTTTGGCGGAAAGCTCTATAAATGAAACGATTTTTGAAGTAAAGTTACCATTATTATAAGGAGAATTTTGATGAAACAATTAAAAAATATATCTTTAAAAACGCCAGTACTATTTTCGATTATGATTGTGCTGGCAGGAACTATTCTAACTTGTAGTATACCACTAAATAGACTGTTTTTACTATATACGACGGAACAGATTGCCGGTTTCCTTGAGGGTATAATTTTACAAACTGTAGTTGGCATATTATTAGTGATATTATCCATAAAGTTAGGTAATTCTATTATTTGTGGATACAAGGAAACAAAATATTGGAAAAAAATATGGGTTTACTGGCCTATTATAATTTTAATACTGTTGCAATCAACCAATATCTTTGATTCAAATATTAAGTTTGATACTGCTCATCCCATCAAGATTTTATTGTTCGTTGTTGTATACTTAACAACTGGATTATTTGAGGAAGCAATGACACGTGGTTTAGTACTTCCTGTTATGCTACAACGATGGGGCAACTCGAAGAGAGGAATTTATCAATCGGTTTTTTTATCTAGCCTTTTATTTGGATTTTTACATATATACAGTTATATCATCGGTCGATTGACATTATTAGGGTGTTTAAATCAGATCATATATGCATTTTTAATTGGTGTGTGTTTTGCAGCATGCGTAATAAGAACGAAATCAATATGGTTGGGGATGCTTATGCATGGAATATTCGATATAGTATTTTCATTAAATGAGATTACGATAGGATGGAAACCAACAATCAGTACCGCTACATTCTCCTCTATTATGGGTACATTAATATTATTTATACCTTTTTTCTTATATGCTCTTTTTATTCTTAGAAAAGAAAGTCAGTGTGCTGGACATCTTTGTGCGTGTTAATTCCATATTTCTGCTGAATAAACGTTAAATCAAACATTTTAACAAAATACGATTAACGAGTTCAATAAGATCTCAGGAAGATTTAAGAACATTCCTGTTGATTTTTCATTATAAGCTAAAATACAAAGAGGAACCCCTAACTTTTGTTGCAAAGAGTTTATTTAAGGATTTATCGCATTATGGGGATATAAGAAAACTACTTTGGGAAAATGAAATATAGAAAGGACGTACACAAATTACATTGTGGTACGTCCTATCTTATTTTGTAGATAAAGATTTAGTTTAGTAAAATGACAAGAACAGTTTTCTAATCATGATTCTCCTAGCCATTTATCAGCCTTATGACCACCAACCATATACCAATGAGGATTATCCAGTTGCCAAAGCTTGCTTTTTTTATAGTATTGCATTTCAGCATCCGCAGACTTATCCTCAGTGTTATATGACACTTTACGGATAACCACCATTTTTCCGTTTACAAGTTCTGTCTCAGTCAATCCTTTCGAATCGGCATCCAAGTTGTTTGTGATTATAAATTCGCCATCTATATATTTATAAATAGAACCGCCCCAAAATTCCGCACCTGAGCCACCAGCAGAGTAAATGCATTTATTCTTCGGATTAAGTGCCGGATTACAAATCTCAGAAAACGATTTAGATTCAACCAACGAAGATGTTTTCGGGTCCCATAGCCAACAGTTGTACCATGTATTGCTATGGGCGCCTGAAAAGCCTTTCAAGATAATCAAATCCTTGTAGCCATCGAAGTTTACATCTACAATATGCAAACCCATCGTGTCCATCATCTCATTATAAACGGGGTTGCCAAGAACCTCATCACCATAAGTTTCCGAAAAATCTGCCGATAGGATGGGATGCTCTTTTTCATCAAAGACTTTTATTCCCATCACAAAACCTACCGCATAATTTTCTGTACCCTGTGTCATACCCTTGGCTACAAAACGGTATTCTGGCATATCCTTATGAAGACGGTCACTCACTTCATAGGTCACATCTTTATAAGCGTTTCTGGATAAATCAACTAGTAGCTGCTTGTTGCCACCCCCTGTGCTCATGGAATATATTTTTGCACCGGTTATCGTATAGTATATTCTGTCATCCCACACGGAAAAACTATCCCCGTGGTCGTTGGACAGTAACTTTCTATCACTACCATCTATTTTTACGCTGAAAATTCTCCAATCGTCCCCTTTTTGGTAATAAATCCTATCATTAACTACACTCATATTTGGTGCATAGTCGTCGCTTACCTTATGTCTGTCGCTGCCGTCAGTTCTCATAGCATAAAGTTTGTAGCTGTCCTTTGTATTTGGATAATAAATCCAATCACCTGCTGTAACAATACCAAAAGGTTCGTCATCGGACAATTTTATCTTTTCGTTTCCATCCGTTTTCATACTGAAGATACCTTTATTACCGCTTGACTCATAATAGTAAATCCGGTCTCCATGTACATTCATATATAATGGAGAATCGGAACTCAACTTTTTTCGGTCGCTACCATCGGCTTTTATGCTGTATAAACTGTCAGCGTCATCATGGTTACTATAATATATCCGTCCTTCATATACACTAAAGATAGAAACCAGTTTATCATCAGACAACTTGCGTCTGTCGTTGCCGTCTGTTGCTATAGCGTATAGTTTTGAGTCATCGCTACCATTTTCATAATATATTTGGTCACCTGAAACACAAAACCACGGTGTCCAATCATCATTCAACTTAAGCTCTTCACTGCCGTCGATGTTTATGCTATAAAGTGTCCCATTGTCATAGTTATTGGAAAAATATAATCTGCCACCATGAACCGTGAAGTCCGTACATTGATTCACATTCTCTGACGTGATTTTAGGTGCACTAGAAGATGCAGATTTATTGTCCTTCTCGATGCTTGACGAACTCAATGTGTCCAACGTACTCGATACTTCTTCCACGTTTTTTTCGGACTGAACTTTGCAACCGCTGAGGATTAGAGCAATTGTGAGGACTAAAAAAAAGATAGTACTTTTACTCATCAGTACACACCTCCAGTATAGAATATTTATGTAAAGAAAGTACTTATAATCTTTTTTTGCATGTTTTTAAGGCTCCCTCAATTTTACCACCTTGGCCGCTGCCCGTTTCCTTTCTTCATCTAGAGCAGCATAGTGCTTTTTCGTCGTATTGACATCATTATGACCGAGCACCTCAGCAACAAGATAAATATCACCCGTTTCGCGGTATAGCGAAGTACCATAGGTACTGCGGAGCTTATGCGGGGTGATGTGCTTTAAAGTTGTAACCTGACTCGCATATTCCGTAACCAGATTTTCCATTGCGCGTGGTGTCATACGACTTCTTTGAATCGATAAAAATAGCGCATTTTCATGTCCCGTCTTTGGCGTTATTGCATTTCTATTTACTTCTATGTAATTCGTTAAAGCTTCTTCTACCTCATTTCCAAAGTATACAAAGTCCTCCTTACCACCTTTTCGAACGATTTTAATCCGATTATTTTTAAAATCAATGTCATCTAAATCAAGTCCGACACATTCCGATACACGGATGCCAGTGCCTAAAAACAGGGTGATGATGGCAAGATTTCTAATTTTGTTCTTATCGTAATAAACTTTTTTCATTCCAGTCAAAGAATCACCGCCGTGTTCCACCAGATCCAGTAAATCTGCAATTTCGTCATAATCGAGACGGATGATTTCTTTGTCATGAAGTTTTGGCATGTCCACCAAAATAGACGGATTCGATTTTAAAAGCTGTCGTTTGTTAAAGTAGTGGTAGAAGGAGCGAAGAGAGGACAATTTTCTTTGAAGACCTCGTGCATCATTGGTATGCATTTTCCCGTTTGATCCTTCATACAGCTTTAAATGCTCTAAATATTCTTCAATGTCCACGGATTCGAGCTTTTCGATATCGTCGAGCGTAAATTTAGTGGTATCATAAGTTTTAAATGTAGGATTTGCAGAGATTAAAAACAGAAAGAATAAGCGTAGGTCATACGCGTAATTAATCCGAGTACGTGCGGAAGTCCTTGGTTCAATTCCGCGAAAGTATTCTTTGCAAAATGGAGGCAAAGTGGCTAAGAGATCACGGAGACGCTCTGTATTTTCAATATTTATTTGTTTGCTATATGGAATGGATGTTGCCATGATAATCTACCTTTCATTTGTATGATCTATTCGAATCTAAAAATGCATAATTATCCCTTAATTATAGCATAATTCGAATAATATGTCTTGAATGAATCATAAAAAAAGAAGAAATAAGAGAATGATGAAGAACATAAAACAATAAAAAGAATGAATCATAGATATAATAAAGTACAAATAATATATTGACATTTATCGATATATTGCATAAACTATAAGTATACAAATAATAAGTGAGTAATAAGCATGCATGCTGTATACAAGAAAAAATCTCAAAAATGGGGTGGAAAATGAATAATTCGGATAAAGTAAAAGTATTTAAAGCTTTCTGCGATGAACGCAGAATTGAAATATTAAATCAGTTAAAATGCGGAGAAAAATGTGCATGTAAGCTATTGGAAGATGTCGATATCAGTCAGGCAACGTTATCTCATCATATGAAAATCTTATGTGATTCCGGCATTGTAAACGGACGTAAAGAGGGCAAGTGGATGCATTATTCCATCAACAAAGAAGGCTGTCAATTGGCAGAGGACTTGCTGAAAGAAATGATTCAGCCATGTGTTTGTCAATCGAATAATCAAGAGGATTGCTGTACAAAATAATCGCTATACCAGATAATCAATGTATCGGATAATAAAAGCCATCAAAGGGTGGCTTTTCTAAAAAATCACATATAGATAGATTTCTATATATAAATATAATATAATAGAAAGAAGGAAAACAATGGAAGCAATAAAAAATGGATGGCTGTTTTTTCAAAATCAGATTCTTGCGATGAAATGGCTCAATGAATTAATAGGAAATGGACTTTCTGCGATTGGGATTGACATAAGTAAAAGACTGGGAGGAAGTCTTCAGTTCTTTTTATATGATACAATTAAAATCTTTGTTTTGTTATCGATTCTGATTTTTGTCATCAGCTATATACAAAGTTATTTTCCACCAGAACGAACGAAAAGAATACTTGGGAATTTTCATGGGATCAAAGCAAATATGCTGTCCGCATTACTTGGTACGATAACACCATTTTGCAGTTGTTCCTCGATTCCTTTGTTTATTGGTTTTACGAGTGCTGGATTGCCAATAGGGGTCACTTTTTCCTTTTTGATCTCATCGCCACTGGTTGATTTGGGCTCTTTGATCTTGCTGATGAGTATTTTTGGAGGCAAGGTTGCATTAGCTTATGTAATGGTTGGATTAATACTTGCGGTTGTTGGTGGTACCATCATAGAAAAGCTAAAACTGGAAGATTATGTGGAAGACTTTATTAAGGGTGCCAATCGTATCGATATCGATGCGCCAGAGCTTACCAAAAAAGAACGTTGCATCTATGCAAAAGAGCAGGTGATGGCTACGGTCAAAAAAGTATTTTTATATGTATTGATTGGTGTTGGAATCGGAGCCTTGATTCACAACTGGATACCTCAAAGCATCATTCAATCGATATTAGGCGCCAACAATCCATTTTCCGTTATTTTGGCAACGCTCGTTGGTGTTCCGATGTATGCTGATATTTTTGGAACGTTGCCAATTGCCGAAGCACTCTATGCAAAAGGTGTTGGCCTTGGAACCATATTAAGCTTTATGATGGGTGTTACGGCGTTGTCACTGCCGTCTATGATTATGCTACGCAAGGCAGTAAAACCAAAGTTACTGGGCGTATTTTTTGCGATAGTGACGGCTGGTATCATTATTATCGGTTATAGTTTTAATGCATTACAAATGTTTTTTAACTAACA
Source organism: Lachnoclostridium sp. UBA5725 (assembly GCA_002419585.1). GTDB lineage: Bacteria > Bacillota > Clostridia > Lachnospirales > Lachnospiraceae > DIGJ01. The sequence continues at coordinate 198,129 of DIGJ01000013.1, read as the reverse complement.
ATATATTATAAAATAAAAGGAGAATACAAAATGGGATTATTTGGATCAAAAAAAGAAAAGGTGAAAGAGGAAATAAAAGAGGAAGTAAGTGGATGTTGTTGTGGAGGTGGATGCGATTGTAGCACACAAGATCTCGAGAATGCTTCTGAATCGATAAAAGAAGAGAAATCGGTAAAGGTTCTTGGATCTGGCTGCGCAAAATGCAATGATTTGGAAGCGAATGTAAAAAAGGCTTTGGAGCAGTTAGGTATGGATACGACGATTGAGCATGTAACGGATTTTGCGTTGATTGCAGCTTACGGTGTTATGACGACTCCAGCACTTGTTGTTGATGGAAAAGTGGTATCTTACGGAAAAGTATTAAAGACAGACGAAGCGGTTAAGCTTTTAGAAAAAATCAGAGGATAAGATTAGAAAGCCATTGTAATAATACCATTGTTAGAAATAATCATTGTAAAAATATTCAGTGTAAGCATTGGTAATTGTAACAAGTGGCTTTCCATTTACATATTATATGAGTATATTCGTATATGCGCATATAAGGAGGTGGTAATATATGATAGAGATACTAAAAGCAATTTCTGATGAAACCAGGCTACGTATATTTGCTCAAATAATAAAAGATGATATGTGTGTATGTGAAATTGAAGCATGTTTAGGATTAACGCAGTCTAATGCTTCCAGACATTTATCCATCCTAAAAAAAGCGGGTATACTAGATAGTTATAAGAAGGCACAATGGGCGTACTTTAAGGTGAATGAGAATTTTATATCACAGGAAAGGGAACTCTATGAATATTTAATATCTCATTTGTCTGAGATTGCTGGTTATGAAGAGGACTGTAAAAACTACAATAAATGCAAAGCATGTGATCTGTGCAGTTTCAAAGAATAAAGAAAAGGAGAGTAAAACAAATGAGCAATGAAAAAGTACAAGGGATAGGTTTTTTTGAACGGTATTTAACGATATGGGTGATTGTATGTATGGTAGTTGGCGTATTAATTGGAAAATTTATTCCAGCAATTCCGTCTTTCTTAGGTCGATTTGAATATGCGAACGTATCTATTCCGATTGCAATCCTAATATGGTTAATGATCTATCCGATGATGATGAAGGTTGATTTCCAAAGTATAAAAAACGTCAGAAAAAATCCGAAAGGTTTATTTGTTACCTGGGTGACTAACTGGCTGATCAAACCATTTACCATGTTTGGCATTGCTTATTTTTTCTTTTACGTGGTATTTAAAGGGCTGATTACTCCAGAATTAGCCAAAGATTATTTATCAGGAGCCATACTGCTAGGCGCTGCACCATGTACGGCAATGGTCTTTGTATGGAGCCATTTAACAAAGGGAAATCCTGCGTATACCGTTGTTCAGGTAGCGACCAATGATTTGATTATATTAGTTGCCTTTACTCCAATTGTAGCATTTTTATTAGGAGTAGGAGGCGTCACCATACCTTGGGCAACCCTTATCTTATCCGTTGTATTATTTGTTGTTATCCCACTCGTTGGTGGAATTGCAACTAGAATTATTGTTACCAAGAAAAAGGGCGTGAATTATTTTCAAGAAGCGTTTATTCCTAAGTTTAATAATGTCACGATCAGTGGTCTGTTGTTGACGTTAGTGATTATATTTTCGTTCCAAGGAACCGTTATACTTGAAAATCCATTACACATTTTATTGATTGCAGTACCACTTGTAATTCAGACGTTTTTAATTTTCTTTATTGCTTACTTTGCAAGTAAAGCTTTGAAGCTTCCACATAGTATTGCTGCACCGGCAGGCATGATAGGTGCATCCAATTTCTTTGAATTGGCGGTTGCAGTAGCGATTGCTTTGTTTGGAGCGAAAAGTCCGGTAGCACTGGCAACGATTGTTGGTGTTTTAGTAGAAGTTCCAGTCATGCTCACCTTAGTTAAATTTGCAAATAGAACGATAAGTTGGTTTCCAGAAGAATCAAAATAAAGGAATTAAAATGATGGAGTGCGATTTATGGAGTACGAATGATGGAGTGCAATTGATTGAGATTGTGATGTAGTCCGAATGCTGCAAGAAGTATATAAAAGACTAAGTTTTGAAAAAAGGAGTAATAGATTACGGAGGATATCGTTTGTAGGTTGGACAAAAATAATAGAATGCTTTTAATAGCATCCAATAATAGCATAGAAAATAGGAGATTTGACCATGAAAAAAATGTATATCTATGAGCCAGCAATGTGCTGTTCCACTGGTCTTTGCGGTGTATCTGTTAACCCTGAACTTTTAAGAATTTCTACCGTATTCAATCATTTGGTGCAAAATGGAATCGAGGTAACCCGCTATAACTTATCGAGCAGTCCACGCGCATTTATGAATAATCGAGCGGTACATCAGATTGTAAAATCAAAAGGAGTAAAGGCGTTGCCAATTACCATCGTGGATGACCAAATCGTTAAAATGGAAGCATATCCAACCAATGAAGAAATTGCCCGTTTTTTGGAGGTGACCGAGGATTATTTATGTATGGAAGTAAACGATGTTGCGGCCTGCGATTGTAAAGATGGGAGATGCTGTAAATGAGAAAACAGTTTAATCCCAATGAAATAGAACTCACCAAATATTTATTTTTTACAGGAAAAGGTGGAGTTGGAAAGACCTCCACGGCCTGTGCGACCGCAGTAAGTCTTGCAGATAGTGGGAAAAAGGTACTATTAGTCAGTACGGACCCAGCTTCGAACCTACAAGATGTCTTTGAAACTAACTTAGATGGTAAAGGCGTCGCGATTGAGAAAGTTCCTGATTTGGTGGTTGCCAACTTAGACCCAATTCAATCAGCAGCGGAATATAGGGAAAGCGTAATTGCTCCTTATCGTGGAGAGTTACCAGACGAAGTGATAAAAAATATGGAGGAACAGCTTTCTGGCTCTTGCACCGCTGAAATTGCTGCCTTCAATGAATTTTCTACGTTTATTACCGATAAGGAAGTTGGGACGAAATATGATTATATTATTTTCGATACAGCCCCAACCGGACATACGCTAAGAATGCTGCAGCTTCCATCTGCCTGGAGCAATTTTATTCGGGATAATACACATGGCGCATCTTGCTTAGGGCAGCTTTCTGGGTTAGAAGACCGAAAAGAAGTATATAAATTAGCAGTCAAAATGCTAGCCGATAAAGAAATGACAACACTTCTATTGGTAACTCGTCCAGATAATGCACCTTTACGGGAAGCCGAAAGAGCATCCACTGAACTTCGTGATATTGGAGTCTTGAATCAAGAGCTAATCATAAATGGATATTTAGAAAATTATGATGATGAATTATCAGAAGCAGTTTATGAAAATCAACAGGATGCGTTAGAGGAAATGCCGAAATCACTGAAAGAAATGCAGCAGTATTACATTCCATTGCGTGCTTATAACATCATGGGGCTAGAAAATATAAGAAACTTTTTGAATCAAAATACAGGAGTGGTATCAAACGATCCATTGCAAGTAGAAACTCTATATTCGCTAGATCATGTAATCGATGACATCTATCAATCGAAGAAAAAAGTAATCTTTACCATGGGAAAAGGTGGAGTCGGTAAAACTACCGTGGCTGCGGCAATTGCGTTAAGACTTGCTTCCAAAGGGGTGAAGGTTCATTTAACTACAACGGATCCAGCGGCTCATCTAAAATATATTATGACGGAGCAAGATAACATTACAATGAGTCATATCGATGAACATGAGGTATTAGAAAATTACAGAGAAAACGTATTAAGTAAAGCAATCGAAAGTCATCTAAGTGAGGCAGATATTGCTTATATTGAGGAAGATTTACGTTCTCCGTGCACACAGGAAATAGCCGTTTTCCGTGCTTTTGCAGAAATCGTTGACCGAGCAGATCAAGAAATTGTTGTAATCGATACGGCTCCAACGGGACATACGTTGCTGTTATTAGATTCGACACAGAGTTATCATAAAGAAGTGCAACGAACGATGGGAGATACACCAGATTCCGTGAAAAAATTATTACCAAGACTACGTAATGTTGCAGAAACGGAAGTTGTCATCGTTACATTACCAGAAACCACACCATTTTTTGAAGCGAAACGATTGGAAGAAGACTTGAACCGCGCTGGCATTCACAGCAAGTGGTGGGTCATTAATTCATCGCTTTATGCAACAAATACAACCAATGGATTATTAAAAGCAAAAGCAAAGAATGAAATAAAATGGATCAATAAAATTGCGGATGTTGCAGATGGAAAGGTTGCTTTGATCAAGTGGACTACGAAAGAATTAAAAGGCGATGAACTACGAAATATATAAAGTGTGAATTATATAAAGTAAGTATTATATAAGTAAGTATTGTAAAAAATAAGTATTGCATAAAGTACGAATTTACAAAATAGGAGGAAACGTATGAATAATGAAATTACCACGATTATAAATTATGAAAACGGTTGTATTGATGGAGTGGAGCGAAAACCAAGAGTAGCATTTGTCTGCGTGCATAATTCTTGCAGAAGTCAGATTGCGGAAGCAATTGGGAAAAAGTTAGCTTCGGATGCTTTTGAAAGCTATTCTGCTGGAACAGAAGTAAAAGATCAAATCAACCAGGACGCGGTTCGATTGATGAAAAAACTACATGATATTGACATGGAACGTACGCAGTTTAGTAAATTAGTTTCAGACATTCCAGCACCGGATATTGTTATCTTTATGGGTTGTAATGTGCATTGCCCATACCTTCCATCAAAATACAATGAAAATTGGGGCTTAGATGATCCAACTGGGAAAGATGATACGGAATTTATTGAGACCATTCAATTGATTGAAAAGAAGATTCTTCAGTTGAGGGATAAACTTATATAAAAATATTTTATATACCGCGAACTTTTGTAATACCTAAGTTTGCGAATACAGGATTAACGAGTTATGGTGATCATAGATAACTAATTATTCAAAAACAGGCAGGTGAAAATTTCACCTGCCTGTTTTTGATTTGAACATGGATTTGCTAAAGTTGTAGCTAATCATCTACTTGCGACTTTAACGACATTTTATCACAAAAAATGCACTTTTTCATATGATAAATATTGAAGAGCTAAATTCGTTTCTATGCGACGATTTAAAATACGAAAATGGAGGAGCATTCATGGAGTTTTCTTTCGCAGAAGTGATTACGATTTTACTAAGAAGAGTAAAGTTTCTTTTAATTTGCACATTTTTAGTTGTATGCGCTTTTTTTGTGTTTAATAAATATGTCACCAGTCCTATTTATACGGCATCCGTACAACTATATGTCAATTCAAATACGTTAGATTCTTCTGCCGACATTAATACTTTGAATTATGCGCAGAAGGTAGTTACAACTTATATTAATTTTCTACAAACAAATACCTTCTATAAAAAGGTGATCGAAGAAAGTGGATTAACGTATTATCCTGGTCAACTAAGGAACATGACGCAAATTAAGACAATCAATAATACCGAGATATTTCAAATCAGTGTAACATCGAATAATCCAGATGATTCCTATCTATTAGCGGCAACAATGCAACATGTTGCACCGGAATCCATAAAAAGCATATTAAATACTTCAGAAATTAGTGTGGTTGATCCAGTTGAATATCCGGCAGCACCATCTGGTCCTAATGTTATATCTAATACGGTAATGGGAGGAATGTTTGGCTTATTTCTAGCGATCCTTGCTGTATTATTATGGGAAATGATCAATAACAATGTGAAAAATCCGGATGATCTAAAAAAGAAATATGATTTGCCATTGTTAAGCACAATACCACATTATCATAGTGCAAATAGAAAACTGTTTCGAATCCCATTCCTTAAAAAACAGGTAAATACAAAGTTTTCATGGAGCAATATTAAGGATGAAACAAGGCTGATGGTACTCGAAGAGTATAATTCGTTACGAACAAATTTGCGTTTTTTACTGCGTCAGGATGGTTGTAAAAAAATCATGATTACAAGTCCAAGTCCGGATGAAGGTAAAAGTACCGTTAGTGCTAATCTTGCAATCTCGATTGCACAAACCGGTTCCAGTGTATTGCTGCTTGACTGCGATTTAAGAAAGGGAACGCTCCATCATTATTTTCAAACGAAAAGTGCACCTGGCATAAGTGATGCACTGTCTGGTATGGTTACAGAAAAAGAAGCCCTTCGAAATACAAAATATACAAATCTTAAAGTTATGACAATGGGTTCCGTTCCACCTAATCCCAATGAGCTATTAGGTAGCGAACAGATGGAGAATCTATTGAAACACCTTGAAACGCAGTATGATTATATTATTATTGATACGCCTCCAGTAAATATCGTATCGGATGCCTTCAATCTGGTAAATCTGGTGGATGGAGTTATCCTGGTGGTACGAGAAGGCACCACATCGCACTTTAGTATCAGCAATGCGTTAAACAAATTCAGGTTCTCACAAGTAAATATTTTGGGACTTGTATTAAATGGGCATTCTTATTCGCAAGGTAATAAGTATCTAAAATACAACTATTATAACCAATATCAAAAGAAATGATAGATCTTCATACACATATTCTTCCCTATATTGATGATGGAGCTGCAACGTATGAGGAAGCAGTGATTCTGACAGAACTCCTACGAAAGCAAAATGTTGAAGTGGCGGTATGTACTCCACATTTTGATCCTTCGAGGATAACGATGACTGACTTTTTAGAAAAAAGAGCCTCTTCCATGTCTCTTATGAAAGAATCCGATATCCGTTTGCTTTCAGGAAGCGAGACCGCACTCAATGATTATTTATTTCATTACATGGATCTCTCTCCTTTATGTGTAGAAAACACGAACTACTTACTATTGGAATTACCATATAAAAAGAAATGGGAAAATGATCTATTTTATAAGATAGAGCACCTCATTGATTATTATGGAGTTATTCCAATCATTGCACATATAGAACGATATCAGGCAATCAAAAAAAGTAACAAACTGATAAAAAAACTGATTGATATCGGCTGTATCATACAAGTAAATGCGGATTCTATCGTTGACAAAAAGACAAGAGCCAGGGCATTTCAATACATGAAAAAAGGGTATATTGATGTATTGGCTAGTGATTGTCATAATACGAAACAACGTATGCCTAAAATTGCGGAAGCATATGAGGTTGTGCGTAAAAAATTTGGCGATGATTTTTGTTTGCATTTAATGAATAATAGCAAACAGATAATAGAAGGGAAAATACTTCGGGATAAATTTTACTATTTAATATAACAAATTGACTTGTAACTTGTTTGCCCATTTGTAGATAGAAGGCGTTCGTTTATATGAACTATATAAAAGTAAAAAGAGTATTGGATGTTGTTCTGTCCTTCCTTGGCCTTATCATTCTCATGCCACTATTACTTCTCATATGCCTATTCATAAAACTGGATTCGAAAGGTCCTGTGGTTTTTAAACAAACTAGATTAGGGCTAAATGGAAACGTATTTCAAATATACAAATTCCGTTCCATGTATGTTGGAGCAGAAAAAGAGGGTGTCTACGAGCAAAAAGGAGATGCAAGAGTTACACGGATAGGAAGGATTATTCGTAAAACCAGCATGGATGAGTTCCCGCAGTTTTTTAACATTATAAAAGGGGATATGTCTATCATTGGACCTCGCCCTGCACTTACGTATCATCCATGGCCGTTTGATGAGTATACGGATTTGCAAAAGAAACGATTTCATGTAAGACCTGGGTTAACAGGCTTGGCGCAGATTAATGGACGCAAAGGATTAGAGTGGGATCAAAGGATTCAATACGATGTGGAATATGTTGAAACGCTTACTTTTCATGGCGACTTCAACATATTTTTGAAAACAATCCTTGTGGTATTAACCATGCGAAACAATGTGAATACCGAAATAACGGTTCGAAATAAGAAAGAAAAAAATTAATGTACTGTTCTAACTGATAAATAAAAGGATGATTTGCAAATGAATAATGCGTTGCAAATCATTATTTTATAATGCCAAATAATTAATTTTGGAATGAGGTTGGGTATGGCATTAAATTTATTATATATAACAAATAATTTAGAAATTGCTAAAATAGCCGAAGACAGCGGTGTTGATATCCTGTTTGTTGATCTGGAAATAAATGGAAAGGTTGAACGGCAAGGTAAGTATGATACCGTTATTTCTCGTCATTCGATAGAAGATATCGAAAAAATCAAGGAAAGTCTAACGAAAGCAAAATTACTGGTTCGTATAAATCCGATTTTTGTTGGTTCGAAAGATGAAATAGAGAGTGTGATTCAAAAGGGAGCGGATATTGTCATGCTTCCGTATTTTAAGACGAAGGAGGAAGCAAACGCTTTTATTTCTTATGTAGGTGGTAAGGCTAAGACATGTCTGCTATGTGAAACGGCAGAAGCAGTGGAGTATATGGATGATATTCTCGATGTAGAAGGAATTGATTCTGTCTATATTGGTTTAAATGATTTGCATTTATCTTATAATATGGACTTTATGTTTGAACCATTAGCGGATGGAACGGTAGAAAGGATATGTAATAAATGCAAATTAAAAGGAATCCCATATGGTTTTGGAGGAATATCAAAGCCTGGAAATGGGGATTTGCCTGCCGAATATATTATTGGGGAGCATTATCGATTGGGCTCTAGTATGGTGATTTTATCAAGAAGCTTCTTTGATGCGACTAAAATAGAGGATCGGAAGGAAGCAAAGGAGAGATTTACAAAAGGCGTAAAAGAAATCAGAGAGCTGGAAGATATGTTACAGGATAAAGACGCTTTATTCTTCGAAGAGAACCGTAACTTTGTTTATGGGAAAGCAATGGAGATAGCAGCAAATAATAGGAATAAGAACTTGGGGATAACTGGATGAACACAATATATTTAGACTCCAGAAAGGATATCCTATTCATTGCAAATTACTGGCACTTTGAACATGAAAAATCAAGCAGCAGGTACCGAACCTTTGCGGATCTTTTGGTAAAGGATTTTGACTTGGAGGTCATAACCTCTAACTTTTGCCATATGAAGAAAACGCATCGAAAGACAAAAGAGCTGAATCTAAATGAGCTGCCTTATCAAATGACATTGCTGCCAGAGCATGGTTATAAGAGAAATATTAGTTTCAAGCGTATCTACAGCTATATTCAGTTTGGTAATCATGTGCTTCGCTATTTGAAAAAAAGGAAAAAGCCAGATGCCATCATCGTTTCTGTACCGACGCTAACGGTAGCCGATAAGGTAATAAAATATGCCAATAAGAATAAAATCCCTGTAATTCTTGATGTTCAGGATTTATGGCCGGAGGCGTTTAAAATGGCACTGAATATTCCAGTCCTATCGGATGTTTTATTTGCTCCTATGATGGTGCAGGAAAATAGAATATATAAAAATGCGGATAAGATTGTCGCTGTTTCCGATACCTATGTAAAACGGGCTTTAAAATACAATAAAAAGGATACCTCTGGTCTAAGTATATACATTGGAACAGACAGTGAACTGGTTTTGAATAAAACAGAGGGGATTACGATAGAAAAACCGGAGGCTGAATTTTGGATCGGATATGCTGGTGCACTTGGACATAGTTATGATATCAAAGTTGTATTGAATGCCTTAAAGATAATAAAAGATAGTGGTATCACTACGATAAAATTTCAAGTCATGGGAACCGGCCCCTTAATAGAGGAATTTATGCGATATGCGAAGGAACTCGATGTAAACTGCAACTTTTACGGAGTTCTAGATTACGGCGTTATGATGAAAATGTTAATGCTGTGTGATGTGGCCGTCAATCCAATCGTAGGTAGGTCCGTAGCTAGTATCATAAATAAAGTATCGGATTATGCAGCAGCAGCGTTGCCTGTTATTAATACACAAAATAGTGAAGAATACCGAAATTTGTTGGAGAAATATCGAGCAGGAATGAACGTAAAAAATGGGAATGCAACGGAAATTGCCCATGCGATTATGACGTTATATGAGGATGAGGCGCTAAAAGATACGATGAAAGAGAATGCATTCCGTTTATATCAGGATAAATTTGATCGGCAAAAGAATTATGTGCTTCTTACGGAACTGATTCACTCAACTATAAATCAAAAGAATGAGAGTATCAATCAATGAAGGTTCTAATTATTAGTCACAACCCAATTACAGATTATAACAATATGGGAAAAACACTGCTTTCCCTATTTTCTGAATTTAGCGAAGAAGAATTAATCCAATTGTATATCTATCCGACCATACCGAATCTGAAAAAATGTGGGAGCTATTTTAGAATTACGGATAAGGAAGTATTAAAAAGCATTTTTACATTAAATTCGGCTGGGAAGAAAATTGAGAGGCAAGAAATTCATTCCGATAACAAGCTTTATCAAAACAATAAAGAGGAACTTATTTTTCAAAACAAAAATAAAAGCAAATATATAAAATTAATATGCCGGAGTATCCTATGGAAATTGGGACATTGGAAATCACTAGAACTTTCAAACTGGCTAAATATCGAAAAGCCAGACTGCATATTTGTCGCCCCTGGTAGCTCTTTATTTTTTTATCATGTTGTCACGTATATTAGCCAAAAATTAGATGTTCCAGTAGTAAGTTACATCTGCGATGACTTTTATTTTTCTTCGATAACCCCATCTTTGATTGGAAGATTTTATATGAGGTTTTTAAGAAAAGAAATAAAAAAACGCATAACAAAATCAAAAACAGTACTAACAATATGCGAGGAACTAACGGATGCCTATATAAAAGAATTTGGATGCGATGCGAAGACGGTATCAACTGGAACCAATTTTTGTATCACAGATTCCATACCGAAAGTAAAGCAAGAAACAATAGCATATTTTGGAGGTCTATCGATAAATAGAGATTTGTCCCTTAGCCATATAGGAGAAGCATTGGATCGAATCAATGAAACCGATAATACCCATTATCGATTGGAAATATACGCAAGTATCCAAGCGAAAGAACAAGGAAAGGTATTTGAGCATATCAAATCCATTCAAATGATGAATATTATTCCTGGGAGCAAGGTATTTGAAGCAATGCAAAGCTATCGCTTATTGATACATGCGGAATCCTTTCAGCCACAGGATAGACTACGAGTACGTTACTCTATTTCTACGAAAATTGCAGATAGTCTAGCCAGTGGAGTGTGTTTATTGGCATATGGACCGCAAGACATAGCCTCCATTCAATACCTTAAAAAGAATGCGTGTGCTGCAGTTGTGACGGATCGTAAGGATTTAGAGGATACCATCCGAAGACTAATGGATTCTGGCAAGTTGAGAAGTAACTATGCGGATAAAGCTCGAATCGTAGCTTCTAAAAATCATGATAGTACAAAACAAAGCCGAATGGTCAAACGTATTCTGAAAGGTTGCATCGAACATGAAAGTATTGCAGATTAATGTGGTTTATAAGAAAGGAAGCACCGGTAAGATAACCTATGAGCTCGCAACCAATCTAAAGAGGAATGGGCATGAGGCAATCATCTGCTATGGCAGAGGAAAAAGAGTGAGAGAAGAAGATGTTTACAAGACAGCATCCGAAGTCTTTTCTAAGGTTCGTAAGAAGATCAGTGAATTAACAGGCATGCATTATAATAAATGTCTGTTCCCCACATTCAAATTAATTCATATTATAAAAAGAGAACAGCCGGATATTGTCCATATACAGTGTATCAACGGATATTTTGTAAATATATATCAATTCATTACGTTTCTAAAAAAATCAAAGATTCCGACGGTATTAACATTACATGCAGAATTTATGTATACCGCAAATTGTCCGCATGCATTGGAATGTAATCAGTGGATTGATGGATGCAAGAAATGTGAAAGTTCCTATCCAAGAGCCGAAAAATCATATCGGAAGATGAAAAAAGCGTTTCGCGGTTTTGATAAATTGCATGTTGTGTCGGTATCAAACTGGTTAATGGACCGCGCAAAAAGATCCTCGATATTAAGCGATTTTTATCATGAAACAATCCCGAATGGAGTTGATACGGATGTTTTTCACTATCGTACGCTTGAGGAGATAAATGATGAGATAAAATCAATTTTTCAAGGAAAAACGGTATTATATGTTACACCAAATTTTAATGATCCGATAAAAGGCGGTAACTATGTTCTGACATTGGCGAAGCGAATGCCGGAAATTAGATTCATTATAGTTGGCTATAACGGCACTGTAACACTACCTAATAATGTTGTTGGTATAAAACACATCAGCGATCAGGTGGAACTTTCCATGTATTATAGCATGGCAGATGCAGTAATTTTGACCAGTCAAAAAGAAACTTACAGTATGATTGTGGTGGAAAGTCTTTGCTGCGGAGCCCCTGTGGTCGGATTTTTTGCAGGAGCGCCAGAAACGATAGCTATCCCTACATTTTCATCATTTTCTATCTACGCTGATCTAGATCAATTAGAAGATAATCTGAAGCAGTGGTTGAAACAGGATATCAATAAAGTGAAAATTAGTTCCATCGCTGTAAATCAGTATAGCAATCAATTCATGTATGAAAAATATTATGAACTATATAAAAGGATGTTAATCAATGAATAGAGTAAGTAAGATCATTTATAATTCTTTGAATTATAAAATTACGGCAGATGAATTCGTTAGTTTTACATTTTTTATTTATGTAATTACTGTATTTACCGTGTATGTTCTGCCTTATTTTAAATATACCGTTCCATATATCGTGGCTGCCTTATTGATGCTGATTAGCCTGCCCTTTTTATTCTTTAGCAGGTCGCAAAAATTCATTCTTTATCTTATCATTACTTCTGCGCTTTTGGCGTTTCTATATTTTACGGTGAAAATCCCCGGTGATTTAAAGGAAAGCATGAATGAATTTGTTCGAAATGTCAGGTTTTTTTTGCCGGCAGCAATGGGCGTTTATGCAATCAATAAAATGAAACTAAAAGCAAGAAAGCGTACCATTATAGTTATGCTCTGCATGATATTATATATCATTTTCGTTTCATTAATGGCCTTGGTTCAAAGACCGATGCTTGCAAGAGAGCTGGCAGAAGGGGTGACCATATCGTCCAATGTCGCTTCCTACAGACTGGAAAATGTAGGAGGGTTTGAATTTTCTTATATGGTTGGGGTACTGGTATTGTTGTTTTTATATAATTTCATACAAACCAGTGCAGTTGTTAAACGTTTGCTCTATTTACCGATAGTGGTACTAGGTTATGTTTATATAGTAGCCGCTCAATATACGGCATTACTGCTTATGACAACGATATTTGCAGCAATGATTTTATTTAGCAAGGTATCCAATGTGGTAATTAAATTGTTACTAATCATGGCTTTTATTCTTATTATTATCAATTTGGGAGATATCTTTGCCTATTTATCGATTCATTTACATCAGAATATGCTAAGAGATAAGTTTTCATGGTTGGCACAGTATATAAATGGTAGCCAGGATATTAATGTGTTACATTCTCGTCCTAGATTATATTTGAATGCACTAAAAGCATTTATTCAAAGTCCGGTCTGGGGGGGAGCATCCGATATTGGGGATATTTCACACTCTTATGTATTCGGATTAATGGCTAGCTGCGGAATCATTGGTCTTTTTAGCTACCTAATCATGTTCTTTCAAACAAGTAAGCATATGTTATATCAATTAAAAGAAAAAGAAATCGACACCTATATATTTAAGATTGCATGCCTGTATTGTTTTATTTTGTCAATCTTTAACCCAATTGGAACTTCTTTTGAAATCGCTTTGATTTTGTATTTCTTTATTCCGGTATGGATGAGCTTGAAAGAGAAGTCGATGGGTACGGAGGAAGAGTGAAAGAAAACCATTTTCACTCAACAAGTTTGTGTCTGTGCTGCGCACACAAACTTGCTATGCGCAAAGTGCATCGCGGAAGTGAGGGGGAATTATGAAAAACTGGAAAATTGATGTCCCTGTATTATGTATCTTTTTTGCACGCCCGGAGGAGTTTCGAAAGACCTTTGAACAGGTAAGAATCGCTCGTCCGCGTGTTTTACTACTATGGCAGGATGGACCAAGAAAAGATAGGCCAGATGATATAGAAAACATTATGGAATGTCGGAAAATTGCAGAAAATATTGATTGGAACTGCAGTGTTTATAAAATGTATAACCAAACCAATTATGGATGTGATCCCTCCACTTTTTATTCTCATAAATGGGCGTTTTCCATTGTAGATAAATGTATTATTCTTGAGGATGATATTGTGGTATCACAAAGCTTTTTCCCTTTTTGCAAAGAATTATTGGACCGATATGAACATGATGAGAGAATTGACCGGATTTGTGGGCAGACGTTGTTTGATGGAATTGAGGACAAAAGATATAGTTATTTCTTTTCTTCGTTTGGTTCTTCCTGGGGCTGGGCAAGCTGGCGGCGAGTAGCGGATACCTGGCAGGAAAATTATGATGTCTTGGAGGATTCTTATTATCAGGATTTATTGAATCACAAAAATAATAATTCCAAGGTACACCATCGAATGATAAAGGAAGCAATGCAACATAAAGAAGATAAGATTCCTTATTGGGAGCATATTGTTGGATTTAGTACGGTCCTAAACGCAAGATTAGTTATCTATCCAACCGTAAATATGGTATCCAATATAGGCGCCTCTCAAAATGCAACCCATGCTACCGATAGTATTTATAAGCTTCCAAAAGATATCCGGTATGTTTTTGAAATTCCAGTACAAGATAGTGTGTTTCCATTAATACACCCAACATACATGATTGAGGATTATCACTATATTGAAAAAGTAAAGAATCTATGGCAGCCTTCCTTTCCTACCAAAGTAGCAAGAAAGATAGAACATACATGGCTTAAGCTTAAGGCGGGAGATGTAAAAGGGAAGGAGATGGAATGAAGTTCATTTTATTTTGTGATTCATTGAAACGTACCGAAGGGAAATCTGGGATACCTTATATTGGTCGGATTCGCAATAAAGTGGCGTGGTTTTTAGAAAATTGCTATATTCGAGGAGCTAAAATTCCTGATGAGCCACTGAATAATAAAGCAAGAGAAAACAAAATCATTGTATCGATTACATCCTTCCCAAAACGGATCAATATCGTGTCTTATTCCATAAAGTCTTTGATGCTTCAAACATTAAAACCCGATCAAATTATACTATGGTTAGCAAAAGAACAGTTCCCCAATTGGGAAATCCCGGAACGCTTAAGATTGTTACAAGAGCGAGGGCTAGAGATTCGGTTTTGTGAGGATCTAAAATCCTATAAAAAGTTTTATTATGCTATGAAAGAGCAAGAAGATAATATACTGATTACTTATGACGATGATTTGATCTACCCACCGAATTCCATCGAAAAACTCATGGAAGGGCATAGAAAATACCCATCTTGTATCATTTGCAATCGTGCTCAGTTATTTCCTTTGGAGGAGAATGGGGCTATATCAAGTTGCATTCATTGGAAGGTATATTCTTCTTTGGGAGTCGAAACACCTACTCATATGATTATGGCTTCGACAGGAGCTGGATGTTTATACCCTCCGCATATCTTTGGAGATATGGTATTTGATTTGGATTTGATTCATAAGGATGCACCTACAGCAGATGACATATGGATGAAGGTCATGGCTCTATTCTATGATGTAAAAATCGTGAAAACGACGAAAGAACAAAAACCTTTTTCTGTGATTTTTCATTCGCAGGAACAAAGTTTAACAAAAATCAATGATATCGAAAAGAAGAACGACGATATTGCTAATAAATTACAGGCAGTTTTTTCTGAGGCATTTTTGAAATTAAGAAAAACAGATGAGTAGGAATTATGACAGATTAATATTTATGAATGAAAACAGGTTTTCTCGCGGATAAGGAGAAACATGGAGAGTAGAAATCAAATTAGAAATGGAGCTTTCATTTCATATCTTGCAATTATCATTAATATTGTTGCAACGTTACTATATACGCCGTGGATGGTTCAAAAAATAGGAAAATCGGACTATGGATTGTATACGCTTGCAATTTCACTGATTTCCATCTTTTTAATGGATTTTGGAATCGGCTCAGTTGTAACTCGATTTGTAGCAAAATATAAGGTTGATAACGATACGAAAAGTATCAATAATTTACTTGGAATCGTGTTCAAATTATTCATTATTATCGATTTTGTTATTCTTTTGATATTGGCAGCGACCTATTTCTCACTAGAGTACATTTATGTAGGGCTTAAACCCCAGGAGATGTCGCAATTTAAAATTTTATTCCTCATCATTGCTGGTTTTAGTGTAATATCCTTTCCATTCAGCATTTTAAATGGAATTTTTAGCGCATATGAATATTTTGTACAATTAAAGCTATGTGAACTGTTGCAAAAAGTGGTATCCATCCTTTTGGTTGTTGCTTTGCTTCTATTTGGATATGGCGTAATTTCAATTGTTGCGGTAAATGCGTTCGTACCCTTAATCGTTATCACTATAAAGCTAGTATTATTAAAACGGAATACTCCGATTCAAGTGGACTTTACAAGCAACGATAAAACAATGAGGAAGGAAATGTTTGATTTTTCCATATGGATTACGATAATCGGAATCGCACAACGTCTGACCTACAATATTGCACCATCCATTTTGGGAGTAACCTCCACCAGTGGAGAAATTGCCCTCTATGCACCAGCTTCTGCGATTGCAGGGTATTTTTATATTATCGCCGCTGCTATTGATGGACTGTTTCTACCCACCGTTTTTCGAAAGTTATCCGAAAAAAAGGAGCAGGATATTCGAACCCTTATGATAAAGATAGGAAAATTCCAGCTATTTGTACTAGGATGGGTATTTGTAGGATTTGTGAGCGTTGGAAAAGAGTTTATGACACTTTGGATGGGAAAAGAGTACCTTAATGCTTACTATTGTACCGTCATTTTAGTGATTCCAACGCTGTTTGAATATTCGCAGCAGATTGCCAGAACAACCATACTGGCCAAGAATAAAGTAAAATTACAATCCATTGGTTTGATTTGCACCAGTATATTAAATATCGGAATCGCAGCCTTATTATCCTACTATTTTGGAGCGATTGGGGTATGTAGTGCAATCTGTATTACAGCAGTTATCAATCTTATCTATATGAATGTAATTTATTACAAAGTATTACACTTTGGTATGATTCACTTTTACAAGTCCTGTTATATTCGAATGCTCCTTCCAATCGGAGTTTCCCTTATGTTGTCCCTTACAGTTCTTGAATTTATCGAGCAGCAAGGGTGGTTATGGCTGATTTTAAAAGGAATGATTGTATCAATTGTATTTGGAGTTATCGTTTTCTTCTTTGGCACAGGAAAAGAGGAACGGAATAAGCTAATAGTAGCAATCAAAAAGCGTGGTGAAAAAAAAGATGTTAATGGAGGATTGTAGTTTCGTGGTCTCCAGCTGCGACAAGTATGAAACGGCATGGTACCCTTATTTTGAGTTGATTAAAAAGTACTGGAGCAAGCATCCAAACGACATTTACTTGATCACTGAAAATAAAACATATACCCATGAAGGATTAAAGATACGATGTCAAAATATTGGATGTAACTTTACATGGAGCGAACGCTTATATCATTGTCTAAAGGAAATTCCGTCAAAATATATCATATTTTCCTTAGAAGATTTTTTTCTTTTGGATTATGTGAAAAGTAAAGAGCTAGAAAAGTGTTATGAATGGATGGAGGAAAATTCGGATATTGCAGTTTGCAGGCTTGCGGTTTCCAATGAAAAAGGACTGATTAAAACGCAGCAATATGAAAACTTTTATATTGCCGGAGGTGATATCACATTTCGTCTCGATACGCAGTTTGCATTATGGAACAAAGAAGCCCTCCTTAGTTTTCTGGATTTATCAGAAAATCCCTGGCAGTTTGAAGAATTTGGGACAAAACGAATCAAAGACACCAATCGGATCTTCTTATGGAATTATGGGGAAAACGATTATGACATCAGCAATATGATCGTTCCCTACAAAATAAATCAAAGCTACGGATACGGAATTGCATGGGGTAAGTGGCTGTGGAATGATAAGAAGTGGTTTGAAGAGAACAACATAAAAAATGTGAATTATAAACAGCTTGGAATTTTATCAGAAAAGGCAGTAAAGAGGCGATTCAAATACTTATTTAGTGCCAATCCAGATCGATTTGGAACATGTATACAAACAATTTACAAACAAATCATCAGATTTGAAAAGGCAGCACAGAATCTAAGGATTTATGGATTTAAAGAAGGAATACAAAAGAGCTACAAAGCAAGAAGGAGTCATAAAGGACGAAGGCGACATAAAGCATAGTGAAATTATTAATTGAAGAGCATTTTTGATAGAAAGATGGAGGTAACATGAATAATAGTACGCTTCTTATAACCGGAGGAACTGGAAGTTTTGGGAATGCAGTACTAAAGAGATTTCTGAATACAGATATCAAAGAAATTCGGATTTTTTCACGAGATGAAAAAAAGCAAGATGATATGCGTAATATTTATAAGAATGATAAGATCAAATATTATATTGGTGATGTAAGAGATATCGATTCCATCAAAAATGCGATGCATGGGGTAGATTACATCTTCCATGCAGCTGCGCTTAAGCAAGTTCCCTCTTGTGAATTCTTTCCACTGGAAGCAGTGAAAACCAATGTTTTGGGAACGGATAATGTATTGACCGCTGGAATCGAATTTCAAGTCAAAAAAATTGTATGTCTTTCTACGGATAAAGCTGCATATCCAATCAATGCGATGGGTATTTCGAAGGCAATGCTTGAAAAAGTATTTATCGCAAAATCAAAGACCGTAGATTCTGATAATACGTTAATTTGCGGAACAAGATATGGTAATGTAATGGCCTCCAGAGGCTCCGTAATACCGTTATTTGTGGAGCAGATCAAGAGTGGTCAGACAATTACAATAACAAATCCAGATATGACTCGTTTTTTAATGAATCTTGACGAAGCAGTAGGACTCGTTGATTTTGCTTTTCATAATGCACAAACAGGAGACATCATGGTACAAAAATCAGCGGCTTCAACGATTGGTGACCTAGCACAAGCGCTAAAGGAACTCTTTCATGCCGACAATGAAATCAAAATAATCGGAACCCGCCATGGTGAAAAACAATACGAAACCCTGCTTACCAAAGAAGAATTTTTTGTGGCCGAGGATTTGGGTACTTTTTACCGGATTCCTGCAGATAAACGAGAACTTAACTATAACAAATATTTTCTGGAAGGACATCAGTCGTTAGAGAAAATGGAGGAATATAATTCAAATAATACAAAAAGACTCACCATTGAACAGATCAAAGAGGAATTGCTTCAATTGGATTATATTAAAGAGGCTCTAGAAACAACTTAAGAGCTGGATAGCAAAATAACGCTGTGCGAATTGAAACGTGCGATCAATTACTCGAAGGGTTGGGATGTATGAAACTATTAATTACTGGAGCAAACGGATTTATCGGTAAAAATCTGGTCGTAGGATTAAGAAATCATAATTACATGGATATTATGGAATTTGATACGAAAAAGGATCTGTCTTTATTGGAACACTACTGTAAGGAGGCGGAATTTGTTTTTCATCTTGCAGGTATTAATCGTCCGATTGAGGAATCGGAATATAAAAATGGGAATGTCGATTTTACGAGAGTTTTATTAGATACTTTAAAAAAACAGCATAATACTTGTCCAATTCTTTTCACCTCTTCCATTCAGGCAACCATGGACAATTTATATGGTAAAACAAAAAAAGAGGCAGAAGAGATGCTCTTTTCGTATGTGGCGGAAACTGGAGCAACTGTTTTAATTTATCGATTGGTGAATGTATTCGGTAAATGGTGTAGGCCGAATTATAACAGTGTAGTAGCAACCTTTTGTCATAATATAGCCAATGGCCTTCCAATTACGATAAATTCCCCTGATTCAACCTTGAATTTAGCCTATATTGATGATGTTGTGGAAGAATTCATACATGCGATAAAGGGAGAGGCAAACAAAGCAGGGGAGTATTATGAAATACCATGTACACATACCATTACTTTAAAAGATTTGGCAGATACAATTTCTACTTTTTACAAGCTGCATGAAACCTTGGGAATTCCATGTATGGCAGATGACCTAACGAAAAAGTTATACAGTACCTATTTGAGTTATGTGCCGGAATCTTCCTTTCAATATGAACTTCAAAGAAAGGAAGATTACCGAGGCTCTTTTGTTGAGTTTTTAAAACAAGATTCAATCGGGCAGTTTTCTGTTATTCGATCAAAACCTGGTGCCGTAAGAGGAAACCATTGGCATGGAACAAAAACAGAAAAATTTCTCGTAGTAAGTGGAAGTGGAATCATAAGGCTTCGAAAAATCACTTCGAATGAGATCATTGCTTACGAGGTAAGTAGTGAGAAAATGGAGGTAGTGGACATTCCGGTTGGGTATACGCACAATATAGAAAATAACAGTACGACGGATCTGGTTGTTCTTGCATGGGTAAACGAGATATTTGATCCGAATAACCCGGATACGTATTATATGGAGGTGTAAATGGATCGATTAAAAGTTATGACAGTTGTTGGTACAAGGCCGGAAATCATCCGTTTGTCCTCCATTATCCATACGTTAGAGAAGTCGGATGTCATAGAACATATTCTTGTACATACCGGACAAAATTACGATTATGAATTGAATGAAATATTCTTTCAAGACTTCGACATAAGAAAGCCTGACTATTATCTGGATGCTGCAACGTCAAATCCAATCGAAACAATCGGAAATATTCTGATTAAAATAGATAAAGTCTTACAAACAACAAATCCAGATGCTCTTTTAATCCTTGGAGATACAAACAGTTGTCTATGTGCCATCGCTGCGAAACGAAGACATATTCCAATCTTTCATATGGAAGCAGGAAACCGTTGCTTTGATGAAAGAGTTCCCGAAGAGAGCAACCGGAAATTAGTCGATCATATTGCAGATATCAATTTACCTTACAGTGATATTGCGCGGGATTATTTAAAACGGGAAGGACTTCCCCCAGATCGGATTATAAAAACTGGAAGCCCAATGTATGAGGTCATCAATGCAAGAATAAAACAAATCGAGGCATCGGATATATTACAAAGACTTGACCTTAAATGGGATCAATTTTTTGTGGTATCTGCTCATAGAGAAGAAAATATTAATTCAAACACGAATTTTGAAGATTTCATTGACAGTTTAAACGCCATTGCAGAAGTTTATCAAAAAACAGTACTAATCAGTACGCACCCAAGAACCAGAAAACGCATGGAGGAGGATAAAGTCATACTCCATCCTCTTATAAAAGTGATGAAGCCCTTTGGATATTATGATTATCTAAAGCTTCAAATGAATGCAAAGGCCGTACTAAGCGATAGTGGCACAATAAGCGAAGAATCCTCCATTCTTAAATTCAAGGCACTGAATCTAAGACAGGCACATGAGAGAATGGAGGCAATGGAGGAAGGGGCCGTTATGATGGTAGGACTAAAAAAAGAGCGGATATTACAAGGATTAAGTATTTTGGAAACAGAAAAGGAGGATACGTTAAGGCAAGTAGCCGATTATAGTATGCCAAATGTATCGGACAAAATACTTCGGATTATTTTGTCGTATACCGATTATGTAAATCGTGTCGTATGGAATCAAGGATAGAGCAGGTACAGAAAGCAAGCCTTTGGAATATATTAATTATGTAATACAAAATATTGCATAATTCGACAATATCACCAAAGGAGGTGTAACAAATTAATGGATGAAAGTCAAGCAATACTGCAGCTTATTTGCTCGAATTCACCGGAAGAAAATGAGGTATTTATACTTCAAAATAGTGTTTGGGATATTGATATAGAGAAACTTTTGGGTAGAGAGCAGATTATTCTTGAAAATGATAAGATAGCAAATTTTCTGAAGAATAAAATAGTCATGGTAACTGGTGGTGGAGGCTCCATAGGATCTGAGCTATGTCGGCAAATCGCAAAAGTCAAACCAAAGCTTTTGATTATTTTAGATATATACGAGAATAATGCGTATAGTATTCAGCAAGAATTGGTACAAAAATATGGAGATCAGCTGAATTTAAGAACGGAAATTGCCTCGATTTGTAACAAAGAACTAATCGATCAATTGTTTCGTCGTTATCATCCTGATGTAGTCTTTCATGCAGCCGCCCATAAGCATGTGCCTTTAATGGAAGACTGTCCGGAGGAAGCAATCATAAATAATATATTTGGGACCTATAATTTAGTGCGAGCTTCCGAAGAATTTGAAGTTGAAAAATTTGTATTAATCTCAACGGACAAAGCAGTAAATCCAACAAGTATCATGGGTGCCAGCAAACGGTTTTGCGAAATGATACTTCAAAGCAGGAAAGAAAGCAGCAAAACGAAGTTTGTAGCGGTACGATTTGGAAATGTACTAGGTTCAAATGGGTCCGTGATTCCCTTGTTTCAAAAGCAGATTGCGGCGGGAGGACCAGTTACAATAACCGATCGGCGAATTACCCGTTATTTTATGACCATTTCTGAGGCAGTACTTTTGGTATTACAAGCAGGAGCTATGGCCAACAGTGCGGAGATTTATGTATTAGATATGGGAGAGCCGATAAGAATCATTGATTTGGCAGAAGATCTGATACGACTGGCTGGTTATCAACCTTATACGGATATACCAATTGCACAGACGGGTCTTCGTCCTGGAGAAAAGTTATATGAAGAGCATTTGATGAATAGTGATAACTTAATCGCTACCGAAAATCAAAAGATATATAGAGAGGCGCAGGAATATATATCGAAAAAAGAAATCAAGAAGAAACTTAAGAATTTATCACGAGCGATTCATTCAAAATCAATGATAGACATAAAAGTGGTAATGAAAGAAGTAGTACCTACATTCCAGGATTCGGATGAACTTAATATATAAAAAAAAGTTGTCTTCAATTTGCATCCAAACGCACAAATAACCTGTGCTCTAACCTCAATACGTTAGGGCACAGGCTATTTGTGCGTTTGGCTATGGTCTTAACCACGGTAAAAATCGTCGAATGATTCCAAAGAAAATACCATATCCGATATTTATCGCTGTACTTAAAAGAATATAATTTCTGGTAAAACTTAAACAAGTAAATTCATAAAGCAGGTCTTTCATTTTATAAACATCTTTAAAAAAATAGAGACCAGTTATCATGGTTGTAAAGACTAATAGATTCATCATAAGTGCTACAAAAATATTTACTTCCGTTCTTGACCGTGCCACAATACTAAAAGTCAGTGCACCGATTAATCCAGGACCTAGTAATACTAGAAAGTACCTGAAAAATTCCATATACTACCTCCTTGTAAATATGATGAAGAGTTTGCTGATTATCAAAAATCATACAAATCCCCGTATTAAATTATATGATACTGTCGGATTTTGGTTACTAGGCGGCAATTTTGTCGCATAAACACGATGTAGTTTTGTGAATAAAGAAATGCTGACAAATAATATTTTATATAATACTTGCATTTCAGATATATAAAAGTAGATGATTTTATTCTGAAAACAGTTGCACAAAACAATAGTTGACAATAACAACTATATTCATTATTATAATTTTATTAAGAAAAAAGGAGACTGAAAGTGAATCCGTCAAATCAATTTCGAGAATATACAAGACTTTTAGAAAGAAAGCTAAATATGATAAATGCCGATGATTGCTCTTGTTGTGAAGTAAACGCCCTTCAATGCCATATCTTAGTAGAAATTGGAAGGTGTCCTGGGAGCTCCCTAAAAGACATTGCAACGATTGTAGAGGTGGATAAAAGTGTTGCCAGCAGGGCAGTAGAAGATCTCGTAAAGCATGATATGGTTCTAAGAAAGCCATCAAAAGTTGACAGAAGATGGGTAGAACTTGAATTAACCGTTAAGGGAAACGAGCGTTTTCAAAAGATAGAAACCGATATGAATCATAAGTTTCAAGCCATATTAGAGGCAATACCACAGGATAAACGAGATACGGTAATGGAAGCATTAGAATTATATATTGATGCATGCAGTCGTATTTTGGAGGAAAAAGAAAATGATAATACGGGAAATGATGGAAACAGACTGGGAAGCTGTTCGAAAAATTTATGAGCAGGCACTAGAAGAGGGAGAATCCACCTTTCAAACCATGTGCCCTGATTATGAGCAATGGGACAATGGACATTTGAAGGATTGCAGGTATGTCGCAGATAAAGATGGCATTATCTTAGGATGGGCTGCAATCAGTGCAACTTCAGCAAGAGAGGTCTACAAGGGTGTTGTGGAAGTAAGTATTTATGTTGATAAGGAGGCACGTGGTCAGGGAGTAGGCAGTAGTCTGATGGAAAAACTGTGTCTAGAAAGTGAAACGCTAGGATACTGGTGCTTATATGCAGCTATATTTGCCATTAACGAATCGAGTATTCAACTACATAAGAAATATGGATTTCGTGAAATTGGCTATCGAGAAAAGATAGCAAAGGACCGTTTTGGTGAATGGCAGGATACCATTTTATTGGAACGAAGGAACGCAATTCGATAAACGATATCTTAAAATGGTATTTGGAAGCAGGATTTTCTTCCTATGAAATCCATTGTGTAGGAAGTGATTGCTGAGCGGATTCCAGTTGTGGCGGTGATTCTGCAAAAATCAGCATTTTTGCCGCAGTTGCAACAAAGTAAAAATAGAACCAATCAATACTATTATAATAAGAAATTCCATATTTTAGGAAATAGTAATTGAACAAATATTCTGTTGGGCTATAATTGATATTGTAATAAAAAAATTGATTATAGCAAAAGGAGAGGATTGTAGTATGAAAGAAATGAAACGTTTCATTGCAGTGCTATTGGTTGTTGTTCTATCTTTACAAATACCATACACCGCAAATGCAGCAGACAGTAAAACAGTAACAGCAAAAGTTACAGAAGTCCAGAAATATGGTAATCTTACTTTGGATATTAAACCAAAGGAACTATATGATGCAGGATTTGAACTAGGGGATATTTTAAAGGTAAGCGTAGGGGATGTGAACCTTGAAATTCCATTTTGTACTTCTTATAGTGATGTAGATACTGGTAGCTTGGTAGTTCGCGATTCAAAAGATGACAACCTGTTAATCGTAGCGATTAATATGGGTAACTTTTCAACGACTTACAAAGTTTCCGCTGGAGCTACCGTAAGCTTTTCATTACAAGAAAAGGGCGGATATCTTTCCGAATACTTATTAAGACAGCTGGTACGCACAAACAATAGAAGTGATTATTCCACCGATTCCATTTATGCAAACTTTAGAAATATTTCAACAAAAGGGATTAATTCAGGCGTTTTATACAGAAGTAGCAGCCCAATTAATAATGAACTAGGACGTGCTTCTTATGCAAATGAATTGACGAAAGCAGTTGGCGTAAAGACCGTATTAAATCTTGCAGACTCTGCATCTGAAATCAAAAAATACGTTGCAGCTGACGATTTTAATTCCGCATATTACAAATCATTGTATGATGCAGGAAGTGTAAAGACCCTGAATATGGACGTTGATTTATCAAGTGAAGCGTTTGGTAAGAAGTTAGCAGAAGGTCTTCGCTTCTTGAGCAAAAACAAAGCACCATATTTAGTACACTGTACCGAAGGAAAAGACAGAGCAGGTTTCGTAAGTGCGGTTTTGGAAGCGCTGATGGGAGCAACTTACGATGAAATCGTAGCTGACTATATGACAACGTATGAAAATTACTATAAAGTTGAAAAAAATAGTGAGCAGTATAAAGCCATTGCAAAAAGTAATATTATTACATCCATGACAACCATCGTATGTGGCGCTGCAAAAGGTACTGATATTTCGAATGTTGATCTTGCAGTTGCAACACAAAAATACTTGGTTCGTATTGGAATGACAACGGATGAAATTGCTAAGTTAAAAGAAAGTCTAGCCGTAGGATCACAGTATTCCGCAAAGAATGTTACAGGAACGGTAAAAGAGATCGAAAAATATGGTCATACTTCAACCGATATCTTAATTGAAAACTTTAATAAACTCGGATTTGAAGAAGGCGATATGTTAACCGTAATCTTTGATAATGGATTCGTGTTAGAAGCTCCTTATTTGGATGGATACTATGTAGACAATGGTTATCCATTAGTACGTGCATATCCTGGACATACCAATATTGCAGTCTGCATCAATTATGGAAAATTATTTTCGATTGCAAATGTAAAAGTTGGCGATAAAGTAACCATTATGATGTCAGAAGAAAAAGGATATCTCACACAGTATGAGATTCGAAAACTTACAAGAACAAATAATCGCGAAGACTATTCTTCCGACGCTGTATTTGCAAACTTTAGAAATATTACAATGGGCAAGATAGCAAAAAATGTATTATATCGTAGTTCAAGTCCAGTCAATAATGAAATTGGTAGAGCTGCATATACAGACAAATTGATAAAGGCAGCAAAAATTAAGACCGTTGTAAATCTTGCTGACTCCAAAGAAAACATGGATGCCTATATTGCAGCAGAGGGTTACAATTCCCCATACTATAAAAAACTTTATACAAATGGAAATGTACTTGCTTTAAATATGGGTCTTGCTTATACAAGTGATGAATTCAAGGCTAGTATAATCAAAGGTATGACTTATATGTCAGAAAACAAAGGGCCTTATTTGTTCCATTGTACCGAAGGAAAAGATAGAACAGGATTTTATGCTGCGCTTTTAGGTTCTTTGATGGGAGCGACTAAGAGTGAAATCGTAGCAGATTATATGAAGAGCTATGCAAATTACTATGGTGTGAAAAAAGGAACGGAACAGTATACCGTAATTTCTACAGATGTAACTTCCATGTTAAAGTATATTGCAGGTACTGATAAATTGACGAAAGCAAACCTTATAAAAGGTGCGAAATCTTATCTGACATCTGCAGGCATGACAAACAAACAGGTGAAGGCGTTAATGGCAAATCTATCGGGTACTTCAACGAAAGAAAAGAAATAACGTATAGAATAATAGCATTACCAATTCAAGTGTATTCGAATTTAGAGTATGTGCAATCCGCACACAAAGGACACCAAATTTCTCAATTCAGAGAGAGCTGGTGTCCTTTGTGTTATTACATAAATTAATAGGTAGGATTTGCAATATATTTCCACAGAATTTAAATAATTCATCCAATATTATCATAAAGAACAATTAACAACTTTATTTGTTGGAAAATATCAGATATCCATGATATAATAAACGAAAAGATAAAACAATCGAAAAAATAGGTAAAAAATGGAAAATAATTCAAAATAAAGTTGAAAATTAATAAAAGCATTTTGTAAGCGGGTAAAAAGGAGGCGATTATATGGAAAAAGTAGTAAACTTTTTAAAATCGAATCATAGAATCTTTATTACAATATTAGGAACTATACTATATTTGCATTTGATTTTTGCATTAAGAGAACATTTGCCATCCATAGCAAATCGAAAAATACTTTTTATCATAATTAATGATGCGGATATAAAAGCAATCATTATACAGATACAAGTATTACTTTCCGTAGCAATCGTTCTTAATGATGATAAAAGAGGCTACTATATTTCTGTGTTGCTAAATATAATCAGTTTATGGGGCGCCGTTATTTTTGTATTTTATAGTAAAAGTCCAACTGCTGTTCCAGCGATTTTCACTTACTTCACAGCTATTATTCTAGTTACCTTAATTTATACTTATAAAATGAGAGTAAGAAAGCACTTGGAAGAATTGAAAAAAAAGGAAAATGAGCTGAAAAAACTTGCTTATTTTGATGGATTGACAAAAGTATTAAACCGAAAAACATTTATAGATGAACTGGATCTACATATTGAGTTTTATAAAAAATCAAACAAAAGGTTATTTGTTATTTTCATGGATATTGATAATTTTAAAAATATTAATGATACCATGGGACATTTTGTAGGAGATACAGTATTAATCGAGATTACAAAACGTTTGAGGCAGATTTTGCATGAAGAAGACATCGTTGGGCGCCTTGGCGGGGATGAACTGGGTATTATTATCAAACATCAAATCAAGGAAGAGGAAGTAAATGAATATGTGAGAATGATAAAGGATGCCGTAATGAAACCTTTTGGCAAAGATGGTAAAGTCATCTTTCCAACGGCTAGTATCGGAGTAGCAGAATATCCTAAAAATGGATCTTCATCCACAGAATTACTTAAAAATTCCGATACCGCTATGTATCAGTCAAAACGGGAAGGTAAGAATAAAATAACATACTTTACTTGAAGAAAGGGATACTACCTACATTCTATCTTTCTGGCAATTTTTTTCATTTTGCAGCATTTAAAAATCACATCGGCTTTTATCCAACACCAACTGGTATTGAATCCTTCAAAGAAGAACTATCCATGTATAAAGGAGGAAAAGGAATAATACAGTTCCCGATTGACAAGCCAATACCTTGAAATTGTTGCCTTTAGGGTGAATGAAAATACAAAGAAAGCGAACTTATAAAGGAATCTTAAAAAATTCAAAGTCTTATTTTGATTTGTGAGTGAGCCAGAACAGGTCTTCAAAAATCTACATTTACGATTATTTTATGAAGATAATAACAATAATTGAGTGCCAAATCACTCAATTATTGTTGTTTATAGCTTCATAAAATGTTTAATCGTATTGAGATTTTGGAAGGCCTGTTCTGGCTCACTCACAAATCATTAAAAAACTAAATGTTTGCCATATTATATCATAGGTTTTGCTTTCTCATGACCCGCTTTCGCTCTTCCTTGTATTTCAGGTACGGGTTCTACCTCATTTTTGGAAAAATGTGTTTTTTTGTTGCTTTCTGTACCGTGAGGTTCTTTTGGATCAGGTCTTCTCATACCAGCTTTTGCCATAGACGTCGCTCCTTTCGATTACGTAACTGTCTTAATTAAATTATTTTATCTAAAATAAACCCTGTATATTAAGTATTTGTATTAATAAGAAATAAATACGCAAAATGTAAGAGGAACTTTTATCTAGAATAATGACAATTTTTGCATTTACACGTATTTTACTAAAATATTACGTAGCGCTGATTGCATGAAATCAACAAAAAAAGTTATTCTAAAACAAATACGAGAGAAATAGGAGAAACTTAAAGTGGCAAATATTAGCTATGAAGAGATTTTGAAAAATGAAGAAATTAATACATATATTGAAATGGGAAATGATGTATTGGGAGCGCTGGGGTATACAGATCACTCCAAAGCGCATGCGGTTAAGGTGGCACAGGACGCAAGTAAGATTTTGAGTGATTTGGGTTATTCGAAAAAAAATATCGAGCTTGCTAAAATAGCAGGACTCATGCATGATATTGGTAATTCTGTGAATCGAAGAGATCATGCTCACAGTGGTGCAATTATGGCGTTTCAGATACTCAAAGAACTGCAAATGGATCCAAAAGATATTGCAGTCATTGTTTCCGCAATTGGTAACCATGATGAGAGTACCGGAAATGCAGTGACGCCTATTTCTGCAGCGATTATACTTGCAGATAAATCAGATGTTAGAAGAAATCGAGTACGAAACAAGGAAATAGCTAACTTTGATAAGCATGATAGAGTAAACTATGCAGTATTAAAATCAAAAATATGCGTTAATAAAGAAAAAGGTATCATTCATCTAGATATTGACTTAGATGAAGAAACCTGCTCTGTACTGGACTACTTTGAAATTTTCTTGGAGAGAATGTTGATGTGTAGAAGAGCAGCGGAGTTGCTTAAAATGAAATTCAAACTCACAGCAAATGGAAACAAAGTATTATAAAACACTGGAAATCCTTGGTATTACTAGATTATCAGCCACAAATTTGATATAATGAGTACAGTAAGATTGTAGTTTGAATGGATACTCAAGATAACAAATCATCTGGTAAATACACGATAGGAGAACCAATGCTTATTAAAAAGACTCGACTTTGTACACTAGTTTTGATTGCATTAATAATACTTCAAAGTTTTATTTCGATATTTGTATTGCATATTAAAGCAGCAACGAACCCGAATCACACACTTACGTTTGGCAATAATTTAACTGTGAAAACACGTTTTTATCCATATCGAGATCCTGCGGGTGTGAAGAAAACAGCAGCCAGAGGGTTACAGGGTATCACGGTAGATTCAAATAATAATTTCTATTTAACCTATTCAACTGGCGATAAAACAAGATATGGCTACATTTATAAATACAATCAAAAAGGGAAACTTCTTAAAATAAGTAAAAAATTAACCATTGGTCATGGTCAGGCAATTTCGTATATGGACGGTTATCTTTATGAAATAGCGGACATAGTAGGTCAAGTTAATTACATACTGCAAAAAATTGACCCAACGACGTTGACGGTCGTTAATCAGTGGGAGATTCCTTCTACGATTCATCCGAATGTATTAGCTATGCAAGATGCTCATACAGCAATCGCTATTTCAAAATCAGGTGATGGATATGACATTAATAAAATTCATTTAGTAAATGATGAATTGGCAACCCGTGATTGGCGTGAAAAAATTCACATAAGTGGTTTTGTCAATAATACTGTGAATAAACCAATACAGGGCTTTGCAATGGGAAATGGCCAATATTATTTACTCATAAACGGTGAATATATCACATTTAACCTGGATGGTACAAATATCAAACAGATATCACTCGGCACAACAAGAGAACCGGAAGGTATTGTGATTTTAAGAAATGGAAAGATTGTGATTCAATTTAACAAATTAAATGAACTATTTATTCAAAAATAAAGAACAAGAAAACCTGCTAATGAAAGTCAATAGTATTTTATTAAATCCTTAAGTTGTTTTTTAAGCATAGCAAACAGGCTGGGCGTATTGCCCAGCCTGAACTTTTTTCTACTTTTACTGATACACTTCTTTTACACGTGCATAATAAATTCTTAGAAATTTATTCAGACCTGCAATCTTTGCAACCTTTTTTGGCTTTCCTTCATTTTCTTTTTTCACAATATAACAATACACTGAAGAATCATCAACCGGTTTATTGGTTTTTAAGCACTTCATTACCTCATAGCCAGCTTTTCTGAGTCCCGGAGCCCCTCGTTTCGAAATTCGTCTGTTTGTCCCAAAGAACTGACCTGATTGGTAAGGTGGTGCATCTATTCCGGCAAAAGCAATCAATGCACTTCCACTTTTAAAACGGGTGATATCACCAATTTCACCTATAAGCCTTGGAGCTAATCTATCACCAACGCCATTCATCGCTCTCACTACCGGATATTCTTTTAAATTCATTGCGATTTCTTGCATATGTGCTAAAATAGTAGCTAAGGTCTTGTCTACTTCTCTCAGTACATGGACTGCTTCCTGAACCAGAAGCTTCGTAGCCAGGGACTGGGAAGAGACTGCGGGGATGCCGTTTTTAGCCATAGCAAAGATTTCTGAGGCCTTGGCTTGGTTATTACGGTATCCTTTCTTTTTTGCCCATTTTACGTATTTATCAGTAAACTGCTTTTCAGTTTTCTCTGTAATCAAGTCATAATGCCAAAATTCCTCTACAAAATCAGATAGTTTGTCTTTTTCTGTTTCGAATCTCCAGCCAGGTAATACCTTGGTAATACCCGGCATAGTAGAATCCAGTATACTTGTCAGAGATAATACGCTTTCGATTCGCATCCGCATGTAGTGTGAATACTGCCTGCTTAGCAGTTTAAGTTCCTGATATCTTTCCTTTCCTGCATTGAATTCCACAAGGTGGTACCAATTATCAAGGCCATAACAGGCAATCCTTCGGGAGTCGATCCTATCCGTTTTTCCTTTACGAATCGTACTACTGTCAGCATACTTTTTCATAATGAGTGGATTTACAACACTTGTAAAAATACCCTTTTCCTTTAAATACATAAGAATAGGGAGATGATATATACCTGTTACCTCCATTACCACCTTAACTTCTTCGTCCAGATGGAGCAGTAATGCAGCAAGCTCCTGAAGCTCATTAATTGTATGAGCCACTTCATACGGTGATCGGATAACTTCACCATAAGGTTTCATAATACAGACGGTACTTTTCCCTTTTGACACGTCAATTCCTACACTTATCATTCGTCTACATTTCCTTTCTGTAATGGTTCCATCCTCACTTATTACCATTCATCTTGGTTCGTTACGCGAAAGCCCATTGGGTTTCAACCTGCTTAATCGAATGCCCATAATAAGGTGATGGCTGACTGTTTTTTTAACGGATGCTTTTCTGATCCAAGGGGCTGTACGCCAGACCATTTACCACCTTATTATAAAAAAATAAGTGTAAATATAAAACTTATTTCTAAGTTTATATCTACACTTATACAGTACCAAAGGGGATGTTGCAACATCCCCTTATCCAATTATAGATATAGTAATTGAGTTATGCTTATTTAAGATAACGAACGGCTTTAACTGGGGTTCTGTATTTGTAATTCGTTATTCTTATCCCTGTTTTTGGGGTACTAGCACTTATTACTTTTCCATTTCCTATGTAGATACCAACATGATTGATAGTACCATTTCTATCATAAAATATTAAATCACCACGTCTAATATTTTTAATGGATATTTTTTGTCCACTTTTTGCTTGTTCTCTTGATGTTCTTGGAATGCGAATCCCATTGTCTCGAAACACAGATTGTGTAAACCCAGAACAGTCGGCGCCTCTTGTTAAGCTTGTTCCACCCCAAATATATGGATTTCCTTTAAATTTTAATGCATAGTTTACTAACTTCAATCTTTTTAATGAAATAGCAGAAACCTTTGATATAATTGGCGTTGTCGTTAGCTTAGTTATTGTTGGTTGTGTTGATGGAGTCTTTGCTACTGCTTGTTCCACCGTATTGGTCGCAAGCGTTGTTTCTGCTGCTTGGGAAATCATACCATTCCCTGTTGTGAGTGTACTTGCAATGATAAAACATGTTAAAACATTTCTAATTCTTTTTGTCATAAAACCTCCAAATGTAAATTTACAAAATGTTACAAAAATAATAAATATGTTACAAAATTATTATATTTTTGAATTGTGGAGATTTCATGGAGAAAAGAGATATACCAATATCTGGCTGTTTATTTGATTGTAGAAATTAATTCTGTTTATTCGATTGTAGAAATTAATTCTTTGATTTAAATAGATAAAGTGTTATAATCATGATGGAAATATATTCCATAAGGGACTCGAAAGAGAGAATATATTCTAGATTAGAAGCGAGGGTGCCAAAGTATGCAGGGAAAAGGGATTATTTTATCTAAAAATAGAGGTACTGCTATATCAAAATAGCAGTACCTTTTTGCGGTTAAATATAGACTTGGAGGTTTAATATGTATTATGAAAAAGCTAGGGATGAAAAAAACAAATATTAGCTTCGTTGTGGTTTTAATTTTCTCGTTATTAACAGGCTGTAATTCTAATCATGATACAGCAAGTGTAAAGAATGGGACCTATCTTATGGCAGAGGAATCAAAGAAACAATTTTTATTCCATCTGTTACTATTTCTGATGCTACCATCTCGTTCTCATTTGATCCACTAAGTAGTTATTGGCCACGTGGAACTTATTCAATCGAGGATGATTTATTAACAATGACTACCGATGACAATATGTATAGCTAGGTATTTAAAATAGACAGCGATGATCTTATTTTTCAGAAAGACGAATCGTCCTTGGTGAGATTGATCGATAGTAGACTTGGAGTCAGCGTTATGAATCAATCAAAATTTCATCTTGAAGATGAGTAGTCGACTAATAAGGAGCAAAAGATGAGCGAAAGAAAATATTATATTGATAATTTGCGTTGGTTGTGGATCTTGTTATTAATTCCGTTTCATGCAGCAATGGCTTGGAATGGTTGGGAAGGAAATTATATCTGGTTGTATGAGAATATGGTAATGTCGTCGATTGTTATTTTTATAGCCCCATGGTTTATGCCGCTGTTATTTGTATTAGCTGGTATGAGTGCTAGATATGCACTGAATAAAAGAAACTATAAACAATTTGCAATGGAGCGAATCCAGAAATTGCTAATTCCATTAATAACTGGAATTGTTACTGTCGTGGCGTTTATGACATATATTGCGGATAAGTTCCACAACAATTATAACGGTAACTTTATAAATCATTACAAGGTGTTTTTTACAAATATTTCGGATTTGACAGGATACGAAGGCTTTTTTACTCCAGGACATTTGTGGTTTATTTTGTTTTTATTCATTATTTCAATGGTTTCGTTATTGCTGATTATATTGCAAAAAAAGATATTACCGAAGCTTAATTTTTCAAAT
Organism: Lachnoclostridium sp. UBA5725; assembly: GCA_002419585.1. Lineage (GTDB taxonomy): Bacteria > Bacillota > Clostridia > Lachnospirales > Lachnospiraceae > DIGJ01. Next base: position 163,819 of record DIGJ01000013.1, on the reverse strand, counting down.
TTCAGGACTTATCTTTTACCAGTTTTAATGATTTTTCCGCTAATTACGACTCCAATTTTAAATTTTGGAGGTAAAAGTATTGGCGGAGATCTTGCCTTGTTTTTATTAGGATACTATATTTTTTCCGAAGAAGATGTTCTGGAAAGAATGACAAAATATCGATATATTTACATGATTGGCATGGTTGTATTTGATATAATTTTAACATATTTATTCGTTTGGAAAGGGCACCATACAGGAATCGTTGTATCAATCTGTAATCCATGTGCGGCATGGTTTGGAATTCTAGGATTTTTAGGACTTGCCAAACGTAACTTTAACCAGAACAATGGATTTACCAGGTATATGTCATCTAGGTCTTTTATGATTTATATATTTCATTTTGGGTGGTTGGTAGTATTTCAATATTATTTATGTCAAATTACAAACTCGATTGCTATTACATATTGCATATCCCTAATAAGTACATACGTTATGACTTTGTTAACTTGTGAAGTTATAAGAAGAATACCTGGAATCAGATTTCTTTTTGGCGAAAAGGGAAAATCTGCATAGTGAGCGTTTAAAAATCAGATTATATGATGGAGGGTTTGGTTATGAAAAAAATTGGAGTCGTAGGCGGCATTGGGCCAGCGTCTACATTAGATTATTATAGTGGCATTATTCATGGAATTAGACAAAAAACAAAAGACAATAACTACCCTGAAATTATCATAGATAGTATTAATATGACCGAAATGTTATCCTATGTGTCGCAAAAAGACTGGAATGCTTTGGTCAATTTATTACTTAAATCAATCAAGAATCTAGAAAATGCAGGCGCCGAAGTTGCTGCGATAGCCTCAAATACACCGCACATAGTATTTGATCAGGTCCAAAAGCAATCTTCTTTGCCACTCATAAGCATTGTTGAAGAAACTTGCAAGTACGCGCAGCTGAAAAACTGCAAAAAAGTTATCGTGATTGGGACGCAATTCACAATGAGTAGCGATCTATATACCAAGGCATTTGAGAAGTATGATATTGCAGCTGTTGTTCCATCAAAAGAGGACCAGATAGCAATTCATAATATTATTTTCCCGAAACTAGAAGAAGGTATTGTTGTACCAGAAGACAAACACACAATGCTTGCAATTACAAATCGCTTGTTGAAAGAGGAGAATGCGGATGGATTGATTCTTGGTTGCACGGAGCTTCCTTTAATGCTGAAAGAGAATGATTTGGATACCGTAATCCTGAATACCACTCAAATACATATTGAATCCATTGTCAATTCTTTCTAATGAGCTGATTTATCTGTCCTACTGATATTCAAATTTGAGGGGGAATCGATTTGAAAAATATAGTTATTTTTACAATGGGCACCAGAGGGGATGTTCAGCCATATATTTATCTTGCACAGGCTTTAATCAAAGAAGGGCATGTGGTGACGATTGGTACGCATCCTTGCTGGAAGGACCTTGTAACAAATGCAAGTATTGAATATACACCAATCGGACCGGATATTGATATTGAATACGAAGCGGCTGTAATTCGTGGCCGTACAAAAAATCCAGTGTTTAGTATGCTTAGAACGATGAAGTTTGTTTTTCATATTATTCAAAGTTCCTCAAACGATATCTACGAATGTTGCAAGAACAAAGATCTCGTAATCGTTTCACATAGTCAGATGGGTGCGACGGAAGCAGAAGTGTTAAACATTGAAACGATTAACGTTACTTTGCAAACGGAGATGATTCCCGAAATAAATAAGAAGAAAACCTTACGTGATAAATTGTTTGGCGCACTCATAAATCCACAAATGGTTAAGCCGTATAATCAGATTCGAAAGCTATATCATCTACCAAAGGTTAAATCCATGGATGAAGTTATGTCACCAAAGCTTAATTTAATTCCGATTAGCCGCTATATCGTAGAACAAAATCCATATTGGGATAAAAAAAATAAGATAGTAGGGTATTGGTACAATAATGATTACGACTACGAACCAGAGGAAAGTCTAAAAGATTTCTTAAATGCGGGGGATAAGCCAATTATCCTATCGCTGGGAGCAATGTCTTTTGAGAGCAAAAAGGAAAAAGAAAAACTGGATATATTCGTAAATGCATTTCAAAAGACTGGAATGCGGGCAATGATTCAAGGTTTTAATAAGACTTTAGACGATTATAGGCTCCCAGAAACAATGATTCGTGTAGGATCTGTTCCTCATAGCTGGTTGTTTAAACAAGGTTACTGCGTCATTCATCACTGTGGATTTGGTACATCGGCTTCCTCCATGCTTTATGGTCTTCCGATCATTCCGATTCCACATGTCCTTGATCAATTTGCTTTTGCTGACCGCTTATTTAAATTAAAAGTAAGTGTTAAACCAATTAAAGCAAGTGAATTGAGCGAAGAAAAACTGATAAGTGCAATCAATGAGTTAAAGATGAATTACAACAAAATACATGATTGCGTTGAGGATTTGTCTAAGAAAATGCAAGATGAAAATGGACTTTTAAATGCGGTTCGATTCATTGAAAATGCTACGAATTCTTAAGTGTGGTAAATTATTTATATTGTATCAAAAGGAGGAATTGCCTTGGAAATTCTATCTTGTAAAGGTCTTACAAAAATATATGGAACAAAAGATAATCAGGTTGTAGCATTAGACCATGTGAATTTGAGCATTCAAAAGGGAGCGTTTGTAGCTATCGTTGGAGCCTCTGGTTCAGGAAAATCCACACTTTTGCATTTGTTAGGTGGCGTTGATCAGCCCACCGAAGGAAAAGTACTGGTAGAAAACACGGATTTATCAACGCTAAACCCTACATCGTCCGCTATTTTTCGTCGCCAAAAAGTAGGATTGATTTATCAATTTTATAACCTGATTCCCACGTTAACAGTAGAGCGAAATATTCTGATGCCTATGCTTTTAGATAAAAAAAAGCCGAATTATAGGTCTGTCCAATGTATTCTCAAATTCATTAGGATATATCTATCAGAGACAACGAGAATTTGCCCGGTATCGTTCCATTGGTATATCACCAGGGGGAATTAAAAAGATATTATGCATGGAAGCTCTGATTATTGGTGGTAAGCCTATTGTATTTACGATTCCTTTGACGATTGCTTTTGTTGTATTTGCAACAACCGCAAGTTACATAAATCCGGTGGAATTTTTGAAGAGCATGCCAATTGTTCCGCTTTTGATATTTGCATGCATGATCATGGGGTGTATAGCATTGGCGTACTATATCGGAGGAAGAAAAATCTGTAAGAATAATATAATTGAAATACTAAAAAATGATGTCTTATCATAAAATACTGGTTCAATTTTTAGTCGGAGTAAAGGAGAAAATATAATGTTAATGCAAAAACCAGCGCTAGAAATGTGTGAGGAATGGAAATCCGTGTGGAATCAATATAAAGATAGGCTTACCCCAAACAGAAAATCTGGGCAAGAACTGATTGATTATTTATCTAAAGAGTATGTTTTGACTGAGATACATGATAAGAAAGCGGCTGATGTAGTTCGATTTAATGTAACAATGAATGAGGTGCATGCTAGTAGACTGGCACCTGGAGCAGTCCCAATAACAAAAACATATTATGTGGAAAATCAAGGGAACGGTTGTATTCTCTACGAAAATGTAGATGAGATTTTCAAGGATCTTGAAAAAATCTTTGTAGGTATAGATGTCGCCACTGGTTGGTATACGGTAGAGGGAAGTAGCATGCTTTGGGATGAACTTTGTGCATTTCAAGGTGTAGATGAAGTAGACATACAAAACTTTTACTGTGTTGCAAAATACATTGACTGTTTAAAGAGATTTGGCTGGTTACAGAAGATGCTATGTGAGTAAATTTAAACGAAACAAAGGTTAAATAGATAGATATGGGAGATTATGCATGATGAAAAAACCAGTTAAATATATAAGTGGTGTAGTAGTTGCTTTGCTTATATCAATTGGCATGTTATACGTTAATAATGATATTGGTATAAATAAGTCAAAACTCGAAGTAAATGCTCGAAAATCTCAGAAGATTGAAGTAGATTGGCAGGCTGCAAAAGGAATATCTAAAACGATGGCCGCTATGATTTTTTATTCCAAAGACCTTTCGGATAGTACCTTTTCAATTTATGTGAATCATCCGGGGCTATCTTTTGGATACTTTTTTAGAGCCGGTGGATCAGTTCTTGAAACTGAAGAATATATCGCAGAATGTACGGTAGAAGGTTATGATGAGCGAGCATTTATTTCAATGAATAAACAACAAGTCTGTAAAGTCGAGATTGATGATGGTAACGAGATTCGAACAATTGAAATCGACAGTGAAAAACCATTTGCAGTTGTTTTGCCAAATAACTGTGGGAATGTTGTATTTTATAATATAAATGAAAGTGTTGTTGAAAGCGTACTATATAGATTATGATGAAGTGTAAAGACTATAATAATATGTCTGAAATTAAAATAGAGAAAAGAGTGCCGAAATGAGGATAAAACATGGAAAATGATAACGAAGATGTGAAACAGGATAACTTATTAAATCAGGAACTATCGGAAGATAAAAAGAGTAATTCGGAAGAAAATTATATGTCATTGGGTATGTGCCTTGGTATGTGTCTTGGAATGTCAGTCGGTCAATTATTATTTGACAATATCGCAATGGGATTGAGTATTGGAATGTGTTTGGGTTTGGCGATTGGAATGAGTATTAAAAAGAAATAATCAAATTATTTATATAGCGAGGAGAAAATAAAAATGGTACATTTAGTATATTGTGATAATACAGGTAAAAAAGGAGAACGTGTTTTAGATAAAATTATAAATGGTACAAAAACAATGGTAGTAAGAGGTGCTGCAGGTCGTAAAATTCCGCATAGTCGAGTGTTTGAGGGTGAAACCGTATATTTTATGGAGAAAGGAACCGCGCTTATCGCTGCCTTCGCAACTGTAAAATCAGTTCAAAACTATGTCAAATTAACAGAGGATGAGATTGCTAAAATACTAGATAACAATCAGAATAAATTGAACTTAACCGAAAAACAAAAAGAACGATGGCACAAAAAATGCTTATGTCTGGTTGAATTTGATGGTGTTAAGGAAATAGAACAGCCACTTTTATTCGATCATCAGGGAAATATGGACGATTGGCTGATTCTTAATAAGATTGAAGATGTAGTTGTTGGCACGAGCATACCATACAATTATGAGAATTCTAAATTTTAGGCGTGAACGATAAATAAGGAGAAAATTCAATCGTGAGTCGTCTACCAAATTATGACAACAGGAGGTATTATATTGAAAAAGCCCAATTCTTTAATGCAATTGATAAGCTACATATTCTTGATTCTAGGCCCTATGTTTATTGTGGCTGGATATTTAAATGCAATCGGATTGTTAGCAACAAGCCCTAATTCAAAAGGGGATCCAGCTATTGTATTTCCTATTTTAGGAATTATCATTTTCATCTTTGGAAATACGTTCTTTTTTATTCCTTGGTATCACCAAAAAAAACGTAAGAAATTGAAAGAAAATGGAGTGAAAATTCAGGGTACTGTTACTAAAATAAAGCTATTATCTTACACCCGTTGGGGCAATCAATCACCTTATATTGTATCTTTTAAGTATATGATTAACGATAAAGAATACAAAGGAAAAAGCGCTTTATTATGGGAAAAACCGGAATTATGTATCGGGGATAAAATTACGGTATATGTTAAAAAAAATTATTCTTTTGCTGATCTCGATATTTATTACGGTCTTTCGTTCAGTGAGAGTAGAAAATAGAAGAGATAAGCCCGAAGGAGAAAGAAAATGGAAAATATAAATTTGGAAAAAATGACGTTGGAAGATTATAATGACTATATTCTTTCGGCAATATCCAATTACGAAACCGAGTTGATGCGAAGTGGGCGATATAATACAAAACAGGCTGCACATGAATTTGCTGTATGGGAATATAACGATGTATTCAATAACGGATTTTGTACCCCCGACACATATTTGTATAATATTACTGTAAAAGGACAAAAAGTAGGAATTCTTTGGTTTTTAAATGAAGATAAGCATGGTTTTCCGGGTGAGGCTTTTATTGGTGATTTCTATATTTATGAAATGTATAGAAAAAAGGGATATGGCTCTCAAGCATTGCTTGTAGCAGAGAGATTAGCAAAAGCACAGGGCCTCACTGAAATGAGGTTAGGGGTAATGAATCACAACGCGAAAGCAAAAAAACTTTATATAAGAGCTGGGTATACCGTTTTTAAAGAAAGGGAACATGACTGTATTATGCGCAAGTTTTTGCTTTAAGCTTAATAAGGGATACACTTGATAGGAGGAAATACAATGAAAACGATAGGCATGATTGGTGGAATGAGCTGGGAAAGCACGGTTACATATTATAAAATTGTGAATGAAATCGTAAAGCAAGAGTTGGGCGGATTTCACTCAGCAAAAGTTCTACTATACAGTGTTGATTTTTCTGAAATAGAGGATTGTCAGGCAAAGGGTGACTGGGAAAAAAGTGCAGATATTTTATCCGAAGCAGCTAAAAATCTAGAAAAAGCTGGAGCAGACTTTATTGTGATTTGTACCAATACCATGCACAAAGTAGTTCCAAACATCCAAAGTCAGATAGGTATTCCGATTGTCCATATCGCAGAAGCAACAGCAGATGAATTAAAATGTCATAATATTAAAAAGGTAGCGCTGCTTGGAACCAAATATACCATGACGCAGGATTTTTATAAAGAAAAATTAGAACAAGCGGGAATTACAGTTCTTATCCCAGATGAACAGGGAATTGAGATGGTGAATGATGTAATTTATAATGAATTATGTTTGGGTAGTATTTCAGAAACGTCAAAAGAAAAATATCGTTGCATAATTGATTCTCTTGCAAGACAGGGTGCACAAGGAGTAATTCTTGGTTGCACGGAGATTGGCTTGTTAATTGGGCAAAAAGATACGAATTTGCCTGTGTTTGATACAACAAAAATACATGCCTCAAAAGCCGCTAAATTAGCCATTGAGTTTGATTCCTAGAAAGGAGATCCACTTATGTGTAAGCCTTTGTCAGAAATGACGTTGGAAGAATTGTGGGAATTATTTCCGATACAATTGACGCAGCACCAAGTATATTGGGCGGATTGGTATCAGGAAGAAAAAAACCTTCTCTTATTGGTTCTGCCACATACGGTCAAAATGCATCATATTGGTAGCACTTCCATAGAGGGTATCTGCGCAAAACCAATTATCGATATTTTAGTGGAAGCCAATCTAAGTGAATTTGAGATCATTAAAAGTGTACTTCTAAACAATGGCTATATTTGCATGGCGCAAAATCAAACTTCCATTGATTTTAATAAAGGATATACACCAAATGGATTTGCTGAAAAAGTATTTCACATACATCTTAGAAGCCATGGGGACAACGATGAGCTGTATTTCAGAGATTATCTGAACGAACACTCTGAGATTGCAAAGGAATATGAAAAATTAAAGCTATCTCTTTGGAAGCAATATGAGCATAACCGAGACGGATATACAGAAAGTAAGACAGAATTTGTACGTGAATATACTCAAAATGCTAAGATTTTATATGGGAAAATCTATTAATAATAGAATATTTGAGTTTGATTAAATAATTTTATGGAGGTATTTGAATGAACTGTACGATTGATATTAAAAGGGAAGGCAACTCTGTTATAGCTCACCTTCCTTTTAACCCCAAATTAGAGTTTGGCATTCCAAAAGGATCAATTTTTGTGAAATGTATCATTAATGGTACTCAGTTTAAGTCAAGATTGATGTCCAAGGGGAATGGTAGATTCTTTCTGTTTTTTAGCAAACAACTCATCAAACATCTTAATCTAAAGGAAGAAGAAAACTTGAATGTTTCGTTAGATATTGAACTGGATCACGAAGATAATGAATCAATAGCGGAGCCTGAATTATTAGAAAATGAGACCTTGAAAATCATTCGAGAACGCGCAAGCATTCGATCCTTTACTGACAAGGAAATTAGCAATGCGGTCATAGATACTATTTTAAATGCAGGACTATGTGCGCCTTCTGCAAAAAATAAGCGCCCATTTCATTTTGTCATTACACAAAACAAAGAACAAATGAAGCAGATTACGGAAATTTCCCATTACGCAAAAATGTTAGAAAGTGCTGCTGCCTGCATCATTGTATGCGGGGATAAAATTATGCAGTGTATACCAGAATGGCTATTAGAAGATTGCTCAGCTGCAACGCAGAACTTGCTACTTGCAATCCAATCCTTAGGGCTTGGGGGTGTTTGGTGTGGTGTAAAACAAAGTTCCGATTTTTATAAGGATATTGTGAATGAATTTAATTTGCCCAATCATATCAGACCGATTGCTTTAATCGCATTTGGGTATACACAGGAGAAAAAAGTGCAACCGAATCGGCACGAAATCAATAAAATACATCGGGAAACTTGGTAAGATTAGTTTCTGAAACGTAATACCATTTAATTAGGAGGAATGATTGATGGAAGAAATCATGTCTAGTAAATATACAACGGATAATATTTCATTACATTATTACGAAATTAAAAATGATTTAAAGCCATTGGTCCTGATTCATGCACAAGGTGTTAGTAGCATAAGTTACGACAATGTTTTTAAAACTCTATCAAAAAAATATCATATTTTTGCACTCGATTGTTATGGGCATGGTTATAGTTCTCATGACAGGGGAAATTATAATATTCAAGCAATAGGCGAAGCCATAATTAATTTCATTGAAAATATAGTAAAATGCAACGTATATTTAGTGGGGCATTCCTCCGGAGGATTGATTGCAGCTTTTATTGCAGCCTATTCCGATTTTTGTGAAAAGTTGTACTTAGAAGATCCACCATTCTTTTCCTCGCAAGGGGAGAGAAGATTTAAAACGTTCAATTATAATGATTTGTCAAGCATTTGCCACAGTTATAATGAGCAAAGGGAAGAAAAAGATTTTGTTTTGTATTATTTTTCAAACCAGAAGGCATGGGATTTCTTCCCTGAAAAATCCAGAAACAAAATCAGAAGAAAAATGATTGGAATGGCGAAAAAGTATCGTGAAAAACATTCGGATAAAGACCTAAAGGTTCCATTTTGGCCAAAGTCAGCACTTAGTGGTTATCGAGGAATGAATCAATATGATCCGTACTTTGGAGAAACTTTTTATAATGACAGTTTTCATGCAAACATATCTCATGAAGAAATATTGAAAAAAATTCGCTGTGAAACCGTAATCATGAAAGCAAAAACAAATATCAGTGATGAGGGTGTTTTGTTGGCAGCAATGAGTGAAGAAGATGTAAAAAAAGTAAATAATTTCATTACGGACAGTAAAATAATTCGTTTTGAGTGCGGACATGGAATTCATATTGAAAAGGAAAAAGAATTTTTAAAATATTTAATGGAGTGAGCGAGAACATATGGCAAATGTTAATTTAAAAAGTATAGAACAATCAAACGGATGATGCCTGTTATGGCAATATGCACCAAAAACTAATCTGGGGTAGAACAAAGACAATTGGAAAAGGTGGCGATTGTTGTGATTTTAGGATAATCGTAAAATAATACCGAAGGAGTAAACTATGGTTGTAAAAATAGAAGATACACAGAAAGTAGAACCATTATTTCTTGATTGGCAGGAAACATTGATATGGTCTTGCCTACAAAATATAATGGGAACGATTTATGCAGACAATTTGGAAACACCATCATCTGCAATGGCCATTCTTGGCGATTTTTGCTTTTTTGCAGGTATTCCATATGAAGAGTTGGTTTGTTATAAACCAACTGATTGTATGCAAGATTTTATTATAATGGTTCCACAAAATGAAAAGTGGGCTGATTTGATCGTTCGTACATATGGAAACAAAGCAAGAATGGTTATGCGTTATGCGATTAAGAAGGAGCCAAAAATATTTGACAAGGAAAAATTACAGCATGCGATTCGTTCTTTGGAACCAGAATATTCCTTAAAAATGATAGATGAAGATATTTTTCATTTGTGTAAGTCGAATGAATGGAGTATGGATTTGGTATCGCAATATGAGAATTATGAAACATACAAAAAACTTGGAATCGGTGTAGCGATCTTAAAAGGTGAGGAACTTGTTTCAGGTGCTTCCTCTTACGCGAGATATCAAGATGGTATTGAGATCGAAATCGATACGAAAAAAGAGCACCGAAGAAAAGGATTGGCATATGTATGTGGTGCTAAATTAATATTGGCATGTCTAGAAAATAAATTGTATCCTAGTTGGGATGCTCAAAATAAGTGGTCCGTGGCGTTAGCTGAAAAACTTGGATATCATTATGACCATGAGTATGTTGCCTATGAGGTGAATGGTTATTAGTAAAATAATAATGAAGTTATTCTCAAAAAAAAGGAGATGTCCTTATGAAAAGATTTATAGTGATGATGGGTATCCTTGCCATTACCGTAATGTTTTTGGTTACATGGCATTTTACCAACAATCTTAATATTACGAAAGAAGATGCAACTAAGATTGTGATTACTACCTTGCCGGAGAGCGAAACATATAAAAGAAGCTACACTGACGTAGATAAGATTGGAAAAATCATTGAATATTTGAACGAATTATCGCTAAAGAAAAGATTCACAGAAAATCCAGACGAATATTCGGGAATGACATATATTATCACGATTTCCTACAAGGATGGAAGTCAAAATGTTGTATATCATTTCGGGAACATTTTCTTAAGAGAAAACGACGGAAATTGGAAGCGTATGTCTTATGATAAAGCAAGAAAACTAGAATCCATCATAAAAGACAATCCTAGCGACTGAAATTAAACGGCATAACAATCAATCCGCCTCTGGCACAAGTATCATTGCAGAGAAAACTGCCAATATAACAGAAAAAGCGAACGAAGTTTTAGAAATTGCAGAACAGATAAGCACCATTTCTGTAAAATTAGTAAATGCCATTGAAAAATATAATATTTAATGAGTAGAAAAGGTAAGGTACTGCTATAGAAATATAGTGGTACCTTTTTTTTCTTACAAAAATATTAAGATTTGAAAATATGTTACCATTGTCTTTCCTTGAGGTATATAATGAAACAGTATTCGATATGGGAATACAGCTAAAAAGGAGGACATACAATGACAAAAATGAAAAAATGGATAGCTTATTTACTAATCTGTGCATTGGTATTTCCATTGACAATTAATACAGAGGCAAAGGCTGCTGATGTAAAATGGAAAGTAAGCAAAATAAATACAACTTCAATTGACCGATATTATCCAGTAAATTTTGACACCGATGGAGTTATCTATGGCTACAGTCGCGGCAGCGTAGCACTTATGGATGGATTTACTGGTAAATTAATAAAACGGACACAATTTAATGACATTAATGAAATCCGCAAGAATGATACTGAAGATACAATAGATGCAATAGTCGGGAAAAAAGTAAAAGGAACACTATATTATGGTGTTATAGATAGAGATGGAGATACCATCATACCTGCGAATAAATACACACAGATTTACTTTATGGATCAAGGATTTCGTGCGGTTGATTCAAAAAATAAAACCTATCTAATCGACAGAACAGGACAGGTACTTTATACATATGGTACGGGTGAAGTATTGAAAGAATATGTAACGTTCTTTGTGGTATATAAACCTATTTATACAGAAGGGGATAATAAGAAATCGGATCCTGCTTGCGTTGAGATAAAGGGTACATACGATTATAGTGGCAACCCGATTACTGAAATCCCAGAGTCAGATAAAACTGCGAATAATCAGTATTGGCTCCAATATAATACGGCAATCACCAATATGAAAACGAGCGTAGAAAAAGAAATAAAAGAAAACATTCCAAAAGACTATACCGAACAAATATATAAAGGAACACAGATTGAAAATTTAGGGAATTGTTATATTCTAGATACCTTCTATAGCGCGTTAAATAAAGAGGGAAAATCAAGCATGAAATCCTGTTATTTTATTTATGACAGAAATGGGAATCAATTAGCAAAAGCAGAGTATGTCAATACTATTGGCAATGTTGCATTTTACCAAAATAGTAGGGATAAAAAAGCAGCTCTTCTTGATACAATCACCTATCAAAAAACGGAAAATACGGATGTCACGGATATCTATAATTTCGGCTGGAAATTTGGTGCTTATTTTGCTTTTGGATATATCGATGATGATGTGGAAGGTGATCTATATATTGGTGGATTAACCTTATATGATGCAAACGGAAATCTGGTGAAAGCATTTGATTCGGAAGTAGTATATGATGGGGATTATATCAAAAGTTCCGATGAAAATGGAAACCGTGTTTATTATAATGGTAAATTAGAGGAATTCGTTGCAGATGGTTATTTACGACGTATTGGAGATGGCAATATTATAGTAAAGTCTCCATCGGATGATACAACAAAACTAACGTTTACGGATAGTAAATTAAATAAAGTAACAGACATTACTTTAAAAAATATTTGGGTTGTGGAATTCATAGATTATCAAATACTTCCAGGCAATACTGGTGTTTATGTTAAATTTGCATCCGGCGATGGTCAAATGGAATATGTAATTGATAAAAACGGAAAAATAATCAGTGCTTCGGACAATCTCAAAGCAGATGTGAAAATTTATATGCAGTTGAGAAAAAATACATATGATATCCGATGTGTAAAAATGGCGAAAACGGTAACCATTGGAAAGACCTACATAAAATCATTAAAGAATACGGGAAATGGAGAAGCTACAATTAGCTGGAATGCCATACCTGGAGTTACAGGATATAACATTGAATACAAATCTGACAAAGAAACCTATGTTGTGAATGCAAAAACAAAGGCTACCACATTGACATTATCCGGATTGGAAAAGGGAGCGACGTATTCCTTTCGGGTAGTTGCTTATATCAAGCACGATACTTATTCTGATTTTGGAACGTATAGTTCACGTAAAGCGGTAAAGATTCAGGCTTAACGATGGCCGAAATGAAGACAATGTTTCCATGAAACAGATGGATGGAGGAGATATTATGGATCGAATTGAAATAAACGTTGCAAAAAAAGAGGATATTGCGCAATTGGTTCAAATACAAATGGAATCGTTTCATACGGCTTTTGAAGACATTATTTCAAAAGAAACGTTGCAAAAACACGCTAATTTAGAGACGTGTACTAACATGTTAGAGTCCGTGTTTGATGCTGAAAAAGGAACTTTTTATATGGCATACTTAAATGAGGAGCCATGTGGTGAACTATTTTGGTGTAATGGGGATGACGATCCAGAATCTGCTGAGATTGTTGCAGTCCATTCCTTGAAAAAGACGTGGGGAAGTGGAATTGGCAAAGCAATGATGGAACGAGCATGTAAAGATATTTCCGTAGCAGGAAAAAAGTATATTTATCTTTGGGTTTTTAAAGACAATATCAGAGCATGTAGATTCTACGAAAAATGCGGATTTTTTAAGGATGGCCAAGAACAGATTACTCGATTTGATTCTGCAATTGAAATAAGGTATAGAAAGCAACTATAAATAGACGATGCGATTTTACGTTGGGAGAGATAAAAATGAAATTAAGATTGGTGAAGCTTACGGAAAAATACAGTCATCATTTAAATGATATGATGGAAGAATGGTACAAAGCGGATGAAGAAATAATTCCCTATGCAATACGAAAAGTTGATTATCGTGATTTTGAGAATTATATGAGCACTTTGGAAGTAAAAGATTCGAAAGATGGTTGGGTTCCAGATTCTACATTTTTTTGTTTGGATGAAGAAAGAGATATGTTTGTCGGAGCGGTTAATATTCGGCACGATCTCAATGATTTCTTACTGTTGCATGGTGGACATATTGGAGATGGGGTGAGACCTTCCGAAAGAAGAAAAGGCATTGCAACGAAAATGATTGCTCTTGCACTTTTAGAATGTAAGAAACTTGGAATCGAAAAAGTATTAATGGTATGTGATAAGGATAATATTGGTTCTGCAAAAAGCATTCAAAATAATGGTGGAATCTTAGAAAATGAAATTACGGACGAAGGAACTGTTGAACAACGGTATTGGATACATATATGATGAAAAAGATGATAATAAAAGGAATAAAGTGGTTCATCATTATCTTGGTATTATTCGTTGTGATAGGACTATTTTTTCCTACATGGACATCGAAAATTAAGGGCGAACATAGTATTAGTCAGATGAAGAAAGTTAAGATAAATAACGCAAATCTTCAAATAATGATACGTGGAAACGACCGTGATAATCCAGTCATCGTATTTGTACACGGTGGTCCATGTTGTTCGGAAATACCATATGTTAAGAAGTATCAGGACTTGCTTGAGAAGAAATTTACGATTGTTCATTATGACCAACGTGGAAGTGGAAAATCATATGCGTTTGGTACAGACTATTCTGGTGTCACGGCATCTACCCATGCGGATGATTTAATTGCGCTAACCGAATATATTGAGGATTACTTACATCAAGACCAAGTAATTTTAATCGGGCATTCTTATGGGACCTACATCTCGACTCTGGCTGCAGCGAAGAGGCCAGAATTGTATCGTGCATATGTAGGAATCGGGCAGATGTCAGATACGATTGAAAGTGAGCTGGATTCTCTTCAAAAATGTATCAATGCTGCAAAACTGGAGGGTAATGCCAAAGATGTTACCTATTTAAGTGGGTTAGAAAATTCAGTATCACAAGGTAAGATCATAGCACCCCGGGATTATGTACGAAAATATGGATTTGCAGCGAGAAATATCGATGAGAATGCAGATTATTTGAATGGCTTCCTCTTTGGAAGTGAGTACAACCTGCTTGATACCATTCGTTTTTATACCGCATCGGGCAAGTATCAGGAAGGATTGATTCGAGAAGCTCTAGATAAACCGATTACTGAGCTGGTAACAGAGCTTCCTATCCCTGTTTACTTTGTAATGGGTAAATACGATTGCATGACTTCTCCAGAAGCTGCTAAACAATACCTTCGTAGTTTAAGTGGTAATTCTACACATGAAATGGTAATATTCGAGAACTCAGCACATTATCCACAATTCGAAGAAAAGGAAAAATTCTTTGATTGGATGTGTAGTGTGTTTGCACAATGAGGAATTCCTGAGTAAGAGGGTAGATATTCTAGGTATAAAGGGGGAAGAAATTAAATGAACTATACAAGTACGGTACTATCAGTGGCAGACATTAATCTAGCAAGAAAATTTTATGAGGATTTATTTGGACTGGAATTATACCAGAATTATGGGATCAACATATCGTTTACTTGTGGACTATCGTTGCAACAAGAATTTGACTGGCTCGTCAATCTTCCGAAGGAAAAAATATTAAAATACACGAACAATATCGAACTTTGCTTTGAAGAAGAAAATTTCAATGATTTTCTTAAAAAATTGAAAGAGTATCCGGATATTAAATATTTGGGTGATATCATAGAGCATAGCTGGGGACAGCGTGTAGTTCGGTTTTATGATTTAGATGGACATATCATTGAAGTTGGAGAATCTATGAAAATGGTAATCAATCGTTTCCTTGTTACAGGATTAACTATGGATGAGGTTGCAACAAAGATGGGCGCTTCTGTAGAAGATTTGGAAAAACTACGGAGCAGATAAATTTCAATTGAACGAAACGCGTGAATGAATGACGGAGAAA
The DNA here is from genome assembly GCA_002419585.1 of Lachnoclostridium sp. UBA5725. Taxonomy (GTDB): domain Bacteria; phylum Bacillota; class Clostridia; order Lachnospirales; family Lachnospiraceae; genus DIGJ01. The sequence goes on along the minus strand of DIGJ01000013.1, from coordinate 148,130 downwards.
TAAATATAGGGGGAATTTTACATGAAAAAAATAGTTTTTAATAGCATAACATGCTTATTAGTCATAATATCCGTCTTCTTTTTTGATGTGAATCGTGCTGGTGCAATTACATCAACAAATGAAGTGAAATATACAATGCAAAAGGATAAGGAAATTATTAAAGATTCAGATGGAAAAATTAGAGGTATTGTGTATTTTCAATATCCAATTGTCGAAGGAAATTCTGAATCTATTCATAAAATTAATGATACTTTAAAAAATGCGAGTAAAGAGTATATGTCGTCTGAAACTGCACAAAGGTTGAAAGAGTATACAGACGGGGCTATCGAAAATAACGGATTCTGGAGTGAAAATGAGCAGTATTACTATAAAACCACATGCAAAGTTACTTATAATGATAACGAAGTTTTCGGGTTACATATGAAAATGTCTTGGTATGCAGGTGGAGTATATAATCAGACGGATTATGGATATACCTTTGATGTTACGAGTGGAGAGCTGTTAGGATTAAAGGATGTTATTTCTGGAGAACCAACTGAAATAAAAAAGAAAATATGGAAAGCAGCGAAAGAATATCTGAAATCAAATGGATCATTTGACAATAATGCTTACAGCATAATTAGAAAATATAAGCTAAAGGATTATAAATTCTATTTGGGAAAAGAAAAAGTATATCTATGTTTTGAAAGTTATGAATTAATGAGGGGAACGGGATGGGATATTTTTTCGTTGAAATCCAAATTCGAATAACGACTTTTACAAATAGTTAAAAAAATGGTGAGGTGAAAACGAAATGGGTATTGCGAGATTAGAAGGAGATTTCTCTCCTGTTGAAATAAGAGGTTATAGTGCAAGTTCGATGAAAACATATTCTGAATATGCAATTATCGCAACGGATCGTACGCATAAAATTATTGCTATCGGAAAAGAGGCATATAAATATATGGATGCAGTGGAAAATTCAGCAATGAACGAGATTATGGTGTATTCCACTTTTAAGAGAAATGTGGTTGCAGAATTTGAAGAAACCGTTGCAGTAATGAAATCGATGTTTCAATCTGTACTTACAGGAATGAAGAATAAAATCTTAAAACCAACGGTTGCTGTATGTATTCCCTTTGAGTTAACAGGTGTGGAAACAAAAGCATTCCAAGAAGTCTTTGTTATGGCTGGAGCGAAGAAAGTTACGATTCATAAACGCGATTTTGAAGAAAATAAGAGTGAATTAGCAAATAGCTATAGTATTGTTATTGGCATTATACCGAATAAGCTTTCGTACGAAAAGATGGGAAAAAATGGTTAACCGTTAAAACAAACAGTATTCAAAAGGAGAAAATCATATGAAAATTCAAGACGTACCATTTTGCACAGTTGATTGGAACAGCGTAGATTGGGATTCAATAAAAGCAACAACACATCCTGGCATAACCGGTGAGGCCTATTGGCATACCTTTGAAATGGGAAATATCAGGGTTCGAATGGTAGAATATACACCTGGGTATTTAGCAGATCATTGGTGTAAGCGTGGGCATGTTCTTCTAGTCATGGAAGGTGAATTAGTAACTGAACTGGAGGATGGTCGGAAATTCATACTAACGCAGGGAATGAGTTACCAGGTTGCCGAAGATATCAATCCTCATCGTTCATATACGGAAAAAGGTGCTAAGCTGTTTATTGTAGATTGATTTATTAGCAGACTGATTTCTACCACCGTGGGATCTTGGTTGAATTCTTAAAAAAATTATCATAATTTAAGATATACATAGAAAGGTAATATGAAAATGAAAATAACAATGCGACTTGGAGAAGAGGCAGATGTTGATGAGTTAGAGCAACTATATAATAGTTTGAATGATTACTTATCTGCTACAACAAATTATCCAGGATGGAAAAAGGATGTATATCCGATTCGTGAAACTGCAGTCGATGGTATTAGTGAAAGCTGCTTATATGTAGCTGTCTGTGACAGTAAGATTGTTGGGTCAATTATATTACGCCATGAGCCAGAACCAGCTTATTTACCGGTTAAATGGCGAAAAGAACTCAATTATGAAGAAATCTTTGTTATATATACATTTGTTGTGCATCCGGATTATTTAGGTCATGGTATTGGACAAGCAATGCTTGATTTTACCGCAAACTTTGGTAGTCAGTTAAACATGAAGTCACTTCGGCTCGATGTTTATGAAAACAATTTGCCTGCCATCTTCCTATATGAAAAATGTGGTTTTGAGTATATTGATACGGTAGATTTAGGCTTGAGTGAATATAACTTAGATTGGTTTCGCTTATATGAAAAACTCTTGTAGCGATCAGCAAGCTGGAATTTTTCCGTGAATAATTGATAAACAGCGGAGGGTTAAATAATGGATAAAAAAGGAGTTATATTGGATGCGAAGGCAGCAGATGAAGCGAGTATCCCTTTTGTCTACGCTGAATATGGCTTTGGAAACGTGATGGACCCACAGTATACGATTTCTAAAATAAGTGAATTACTAGAATTAGTAAATAAGATATTGTAGAATATGTGATAAACAAGAATAAGAACCTATATTATGAAACAATGTGTATTTGTTTTATAAAAGAAAGGAACGTATCAAAATGCCAAGAACACACATTTTTACTATGCCTTTTTCAAATATCTATCCGCTTTATATTAATAAAGCAGAGAAAAAAGGAAGAACAAAAAAAGAAGTAGATGAAATCATTTTTTGGCTTACCGGTTATGATGAATCATCATTAGAGCAACAAATACGAAATGATGTGAATATGGAAACATTCTTTCAACAAGCACCTATGATTCATCCGAATGCAATACTAATAAAAGGAGTGATTTGTGGTTATCGAGTCGAAGAAATAGAAGATGATCTGATGCGACAGATCCGGTATTTAGATAAATTAATCGATGAGCTAGCAAAAGGGAAAGCGATGGAGAAAATATTAAGAAAATAGGGAAAATAAATGATTTAATAAGGGAGTGAAGATATGAAAAACAGAAAATTTGTTTTGTTTGCATTGATGATGGTTTTGTTGATTGCATTGGTTGCTTGTTCCAATAACTCTGCTACGGTCAACAAGCCAGTTTCCTCAGTAAAACACACAGGCAAGATTTATTTATACGGAGAAGAACATGGTGTAGAAAAAATATTGGATAAAGAATATGAGCTGTGGTGCGATTACTATGAAAATAAAAATATGCGACACTTATTTGTTGAACTACCGTACTATACGGCAGAGTTATTAAATGTTTGGATGAAGTCGGATAGTGATGAAATTTTTGATTCCATCTATGAGGATTGGAATGGTACGGCATCGTATAACCCTTATACAAAGGAGTTTTATAAGAAGATCAAAAGTAATTGTTCTGAAACTATATTTCACGGTACCGATGTTGGTCACCAATACGATACGACTGGTAAGCGATATTTGAACTATCTGGAAGAGAATAACCAGAAAGACTCTACGCAGTATGAACTGGCGTTGGACGTAATAAAGCAAGGTAAATATTATTATAAGCATTCGGATGATGTGTACCGCGAAAATAAAATGGTAGAAAACTTTATCCGTGAATTTGATACTTTAAGCGATGAAAGCATTATGGGGATTTATGGTGGAGCGCACACTGGGCTTGACGCCATGAATTTTACAAATGATATTCCATGCATGGCAAATCAGCTAAAGACTGCTTATGGTAACATCATTGATTCCGAGGACTTAGCTTGGATAGCAAAAGATATTGAACCGACTAGAATGGATACAATCGCAATTGACGGAAAAGATTATGACGCATCGTATTTTGGGAAAGAAGATTTAACTGGATTTAAAGATTATTCCTATCGGGAATTTTGGCGCTTGGAATGCATATCACGATTTTAAGGATAATGCAAAAACAGGCGATGTCCTGCCTTGTTAATTCTATTACATGGAATCATGAATATTTTTGGACGATGAGCATTTGGTGAGATAAGCATTTGCCATAAAGTTATTCATAAATTTGATCAGGAAGAATTTATGAAAGGTTATTTGGAATAGGAGCGGTTAATATGGCAATTAAATTGAAATATCAGAATTATGAAATGTATAGAAAAATAAGGCTATTCAAAGCGGATAGATGCTTCAATACCGAGGATATCAGAGGATATAATAAAAATAGAATAAATGCAGAAGAAATCGTATCATTTGATAGTGGCTTATTCGAATTGGAAGAAATAAAAAAATATAATGGCAAACATGAATGCGAACAGATTTTGCTTATTATAGTAAGACCAGATGTAGAACGAGTAAACGATAACATCGTACAAGATATCACTGCATTTGAATTTTGTGGCTATGATTTGGTTGAAATGGATACATACATAAGTGCAATTACCAATTGTGGCGCTACTTTTGAAAATGCCATTGAATATGGGAATTTGAATGAGTTTGGTCTAATATCAAATTATTCAGTTGTAGTTACTACGCAAATTAAGCTAAGAGATAATTATCCATATGAAAATCATGCAGACAGTGAAATAGTAGAGGTATGGCGCAAATTAGTGTGATATGTCTTATAATGGCCGTATTTGTGCTTATAGCATTTATACTTTCAGCCATGAGTATTGTAGAATTAAACATTGGATAATCTTACAAAAAGTAAATTGATGAATAGTTCAACTAAGCGTATAATTAAGATAGAGAGCTATATTTAAGAAATCATTTGCAGACCGTTGAAAAGATTGAGAATCGATAAGGGGGATGTAGTGTATGAGATCTAAATGGCAGTTTATGATTACGATGGCGTTGATTTTATTATGTACAGGATGTAATGGGCAAAAACAAGCAGCAAATCCAAAACCAACAGAAAGTCCATCATCAGGACCGGTGAGCAGGGAAGTACTAACGTTTCGCATTACCTGGAAAACGTATTCCGGACGTGGCGAAGCAATAAAAAAAATTGTGAATACATACAACCAAACTGGCAATAGTGCCTATGAAATCCAGATGATGGACGGAGATGAGGATCTGGATACCATAGAAAGCCTTTTAGAAAGCAAGGATTCAGCAGATATTTATATGTTACCTTATCGGTTTACACAATATCTTGGTTATAAAAAAAAGCTTGAAGATTTGACGGCTGACTTTGTGGACGAAGAACCATTGTTTTATGAAAAAATGTGGCAGTTGGGAGTTGTAGAGGACAAGGTATATGGCATTCCATGGCTTGGTCATTCGATGGGGCTCATTTATAACAAAAACCTGCTGGATAAAGCAGGGATTGATCCAACTAAGATCGATAACCTGGACAAGCTTGTTGCTGCTTGTGAAACGATTGAAGCAAAGACCGATGCGAAGGGAATTGGACTTGTAGGTGCGGATCAAAATGATGTGTCTTGGATGGTCAATCAGTTCGTCTACGGATTTTCTGGAAAGTTGGTCAATGAGGACGGCAGTAAGGTAATGATCAATTCACCGCAGGCAAAGAAGGCCATCGAATTCTACAAAAATGACCTCGGTGCTCATGCGCAAGATACCTGGAGGACAGATACGGGCGTTGAGGTCATGAATTATTTCAGAGAAGGGAAGATTGCATTCGAAATTCAAGGACCATGGGGCATAACCGATATTTGGAAGATTGGAAATCCGTTTGAGGTTGGTGTCATACCACTGCAAAATCTTTCCCTTTACGCTGAAATTGGACCAATGATGCTTACGATGAGAACAAAGTTGAGTCATCAGGAGAGATCGGCTGCAATTGATTTTATGCGGTACCTGATTTCGGGGCCGGCACAGGAAATGATCATGGATGGGGAATACAGTCCTGAGCATGATGCTTATTATCCATTTCGATTGCCGGTTCGTAAAGATATGGAAGATAACCGAGTGTTCGAAGCATATCCGGAGTTTTTAGTCTTTCTGAAGGAATTTAACCAGCCAAGCATCGATGTGCCGGTTCCTTTGTGGCAAAAAATAAAGGACAAATACTATGCACCTGGATTGCACAAAGTCATGATGGGCGAATTATCAATAGAAGATTTTCTAAATGAGATGGAAGACGAGGGCAATAAGATACTTACAGATGATAAGGAGGGATTGTAATGCATGCTAAGATTTTAGTAGTGGACGATTCAAAAACTGACAGTATGATTATTGGCAACATATTGAATGACTGTGACCTGGTCTATGCTTATGATGGTTTGGAGGCAATGGCATGTTTGGAAGTAGATCAAGATTTTGATTTGATTATCTTAGATTTAAATATGCCAAGGATGAACGGGTTTGAATTACTAGAAGCACTAAAGATTGACCAGAAATATCGAAATATAGCAGTTATTATCCTGACGAATTATGATGAGACCGAAAATGAAATCAAAGGTCTGGATATGGGGGCTGTCGACTATATCCGAAAACCATTAAATATAAAATCCTTGAGAAAACGAATTGAAGTACACTTGAACCTACGTAGTGCACGTCGAGCCATCGAAATGCACAATCGAATGTTGGAAGAAACCGTAAAGAACAGGACGCGTGAAGTGGTCATCACCCGTGATGTGACCATACATGCGCTCATTGGATTATTGGAAATCCGCGACATTGAGTCCAGTAATCATACCAAGCGGACACAGTGGATGATAAAGGCTCTTTGTGAGACTCTAAGAAAAAAGGAGTCTTATGCACAGGTACTGACCGATGATTACATATTTGAACTATTCAACACTGCGCCGCTGCATGATATCGGCAAGGTTGGTATACCGGACAGGATTCTTTTAAAGCCAGGCAAACTGGACAACGATGAATTTGAAATCATGAAAAAACATACAGATTTCGGGGTAGAGGCATTGAAGATTGACCTACAAAACGGTGATATGCCGTATTTTATCGAGACAGCCATAACCATTGTAGCGACGCATCATGAACGGTATGACGGAACGGGATATCCAGCTGGATTGAAAGGAAAAGATATTCCACTCGCGGGACGTCTCATGGCAATAGTGGATGTTTATGATGCGTTATCAAGCAAGCGGGTCTATAAACCAGCTTTTGATCATGCGTATTCTTTACAGTTGATTCAGGAGGAAAGTGGAAAGCATTTTGATCCGGAAATTGTGGATGCATTTATGGAAAGTCAGGAAGAAATTTTAAAAATTTCATGTCAATTTAGCCAAAAACAGTAGGGGAGTGTGCCTTATGAGAAAAATTTACTGGATTGGAATCGTTTTGTTACTGATCATGTCTTTTTCAAGTAAAGACGTAAGTGCCGCTACACCAGAAGTAGAAGTAGAGTTGACCGAGGAAGAAAAGCAATTTATTAAAGATAATCCGGTAATTCATCTGGGAATTGATCCTGATTTTGTACCATATGAATTCATAGACTCTGATGGTGCGTATAAAGGTATCGCTTCAGACTATATAAAGCTATTATCCCAAAAGACTGGTTTGGAGATGGTGGTTGAGCCGGACAAGACTTGGGAACAGGCGTATGTGATGGGTGTTGAAAAGCAAGTAGATGTTTTGCCTTGCATCGCAAGGACGATGGAAAGGGAACAATATTTCTTGTTTTCCGAACCCTATTACAAGTTTCAACGCGTAATTGTTGTTTCAACATCGAACAAACAAATAAAGGGAATTGAGGATTTGCATAATCAGAAAATTGCGGTTCAGGTTAACAGTTCCCATCATAGCTATCTAAAAAATTATCCTGACATCGATCTCAGTTTATATAACACGGTGGAAGAAGCCTTAGCAGATGTATCCAATGGAACCGAAACCGCGTTTGTAGGAAATCTGGCAACCTCCAGTTATCTGATCAAAACCTATGGTCTTACGGAACTAAAATTTGTGAACATTGATGATGAAGTCACTCAGTCTCTATATTTTGCAGTACGTAATGACTGGTCATTATTAGTTAGTATTATAAACAAAGGGTTAGCAGCCATAACCGAAGAGGAAAAAATGGAGATCAACAATCGTTGGATAGGTGTAGATACAGAAGTTGATTATGGTCCATTAATACGCATCCTCACGGCAATCGGTTCAGTAATCATCATCATTTTCATTGTTTCCGTGTATTGGATTGTTAAGTTAAAAAAAGAAGTGACCAAAAGGAAACGGACGGAAGAAGAATTGAGGCAGGCGAAGGAAGATGCAGATACTGCCAACCGTATAAAATCCAGCTTCCTTGCACGTATGTCCCATGAAATCAGAACTCCACTCAATGCCATTACCGGGATGGCTTACCTGATTAAAAAGACAGACGTGACCATGACCCAGCGAATTTACGTTGATAAGATTACACAGGCAGCCAATAATATGCTAGGGATCATCAATGATATCCTGGATTTTTCTAAAATTGAAGCCGGAAAGATTGAAATCGAGCGTACCTCCTTCAATCTGGATAAGGTGCTGCAGGATGTCATGAGTATTGTGGCATTTAAAATTGAAGAGCAACAGATTGGTTTTAATTTATTCAAAGAGCCTAAAATACCATCTTATTTTTGGGGCGATCCGAAAAGGCTAGAGCAAATTTTGTTGAATGTGATTAGCAATGCCGTTAAATTCACCAATAAAGGAGAGGTTTCATTAAGTATACGCATTACAGATAAATCAGAGGGCGTATACATGATCGAATTCAGTGTCAAAGATACGGGCATTGGTATGTCCGCTGATCAGATAAATCAGCTGTTTACACCTTTTTCCCAAGCAGATTCGAGCATAAACAGACGTTTTGGCGGCACCGGTCTTGGTCTTTCGATTGTCAAAAATCTAGTAGAAATGATGAAAGGATACGTTCAGGTGTCTAGTGTCCTTGAAGAAGGTTCTACCTTTGTGATTAAACTTCCTATGGAAGTCGATCAAGATAAGGTGTTTGATGAAAAACAAAAAATTGCATCGTTGTATTTTAAAGACATAAAAGCAATCGTTTTGGACAAGAGTATTGCGGATTTGAATCTTATGGAAATATATTTGAAATCCTTTGGTATCAAAGCAGTCTGTGTGACGTCGGAGAAGCAAGTTGAAAACATGCTGGAAGAATCCTATGACTTGCTAATTTTTGATTATGAAACACCTGAAGTTGGAGGTTTTGAATTCGTTCGCTCGATTAAAAATAATCCAAAAATCACGTCAGAACTCAAAACAATTATCATGCTTCCATTGATGCGCGAAGATCTTTTTGAAAAAACAAACACATATGGAATTGAAATCGGAGTAACAAAACCAATCATTCCATCTGTCTTATATGACGGCATATTGGAAATATTCAAGCTGGAACATTTAGGAACACAGAAAAAAGTAGTTAAATTCAGTGGCATAACAAGTAAGTTGGAAAAACCATATCAGGTATTGGTGGTTGAAGACAATAAGACCAATCAGTTTATCGCGAAATCCATCCTAGAGCCGATAGGATTTGCCGTCTCATTGGCTGACAATGGAGCGGAAGGTGTTGACTATTTGAAAAAGCACCAAGGTGAGGTAGATTTGATTTTGATGGATCTGCATATGCCGATCATGAACGGATATGATGCAACTGCAAAAATCCGGGTACTAAATCCTGTCATTCCTATCGTGGCAATGACTGCGGATGCAGTTTCTGGTGTTGCACAGGCTTGTCAAACAGTTGGTATCAATCATTATATTAGCAAACCTTTCGATCCCGATAAATTGGTAGAAACCTTAGTTGATATTATGAATAATCTACCAACCGGCAAAGAGATTAACAAGGACACACAACCAGCGGCAGAAATGAATGAGTGGAATGACAAGATTCTTGATGAAGAGGATGGTCTGAAACGTATTGGCAACAATGAAGAATTGTATAAGATGATTTTAGCGGAATACTCAAATGAAAACAAAGACATTGCTCAAGCCTTGGAATTGGTGATGCACGAGAAAAATTACAACGAAGCGATTCAGATTGTTCACAAGAACAAAGGAGGATCCGGAAATATCGGCGCCAAGAAACTATATGAGACAGCGATTGCATTTCAAAAAGCACTCGAAAGTCAAGATGAAAGTGAGATAGAACGGCTATATACGATGTTCAAAACACTTCTGGCTCAAGTGTTGAAAGAGATTGAAGAACATTAAGATAAGTGAATGGATACCAGCATAGGATTGGTACGGCTATATAGAAAAACATGAATGAGTTGACACTAGATATATTTATTGATACTCTATTGGAAAGATATTACAAAAAGACTCAAAGCCAACATATTTCATTGTGTTTTTGTCTTGGGTAAAACGAAAGGATGTTTTTAATCATGAAAGAACATTATGACAATCAATTTGAAGAAATATTCAAATCAGAGTCTTTGCGAGGAGAGCAGGTTCATTTAAGGTTTAACTGGTTTTTGTATATAATGATTTTTATACTAAGTTCTCTTGTATATTTTCTTCAAGATAATATAGCAGGTAGATATGGAATGATTCTTTGTTTTATTAATTTATTATATAATCTATTTGCTAGTATCATTGTTATAAAGAAAAAATCCTTTGCTTTGGTAGGCTATTGCACTGTGTTTCTTAATGTTTTAACATTAACAATTTACAATTATATTGATGCTTGTAACAACTCTAGCATACTACCTGCAACATCGGCTGCACTTTTACTTTATCCGATCATCATTTTTCTAGCATCCCTAAGAATGGACAAATATCTTATTATTTGGTCTTCCATTTTATCTATTCTTGCAATGAATGGTCTCTATGTATGGTTTTACAATTCCTTTGATTCTTATTTTGATCAACAACCCATGTCGATTGATATCCTTAGCCAGGTTTATCGAACGTTCTATTTAATCATCATTGCGGTCTTTATCTATTCGGTACCCACTACGATGCACCGAATTTTAAAAAAGCAAGAGCAGCTTGCGAAAGAAAGTGATAGGAACAAACAGAATGCACAGCATGATTCGTTGACAGGACTTTATAATCGTTTGTACTTTGAACAATATTTACCCCAGTGCCTTGAAGTAGCAAAGCAGTATAATCATAAAGTTGCTTTGTTATTCATTGATCTTGATCGATTTAAATATCTAAATGATACCTATGGACATACGGTTGGCGACTATACGCTTAAAGCGATTGCACAAGATATCTGCTCCATAACAAATGAAAATCATATCATTGCCAGAATTGGAGGCGATGAATTTGTTATGATTATGTCCCAGGTAGCAGATATAAATGAAGTAAAAAGCTTTAGCAGCAGAGTTCTTGCTGAGATAACACGTAAAAGGGCATACAAAAACAAAGAAATCTTACTTGGAGCAAGTATCGGTATTTCCATATATCCAGATGATAGTGAAGATATGAAACAACTGATAAAAAATGCAGATAAAGCAATGTATTTTGTTAAAAAATCAGAGGAAAAAGGTATCATGTTTTATCATTCCATGTATAAAATGGAGAAACTGTAAAATCGTAAAGGTATGGCGTAAACTTTATTTTTCGTGCGTACAAACTGAACGCACGAAAAGGAGAACTGTGAGGTTATGTTGAAAATGTAGTATTAGTTGATGGTATGGAAAAATTAGGAATATTTGTCTGAAATCTCTTGAATTATATAATTAAAGTGTTATAATTTTTTGAGGATTTGTTTGAACTAGAATTAAAGTTGATGATCGCATGATTTTGATGCATATATGGATGTATCCATCCATATTTAATTGTATAATTGGGCGAAAGATTCATAATTGGGAAAAATGATTATATATAGGAGGTAAAAATACATGAAAACAGAAAAATCAGAATTTTTAGCAAGGAGTAAACCGTTAGTACGTAAGCTGATTGACTTGTTATCAGAAGATTATAAATATGTATCCGTGCTTGGTACCGATACAAAAGGGAAAAGCTACGTGGTATCAAAGACCGGAACCGAAGTAAATGACTTTATGTTTGCAGAGCGTGGTTTTGTAGTACGTGTACATAATGGAGTTAATTATTCGGAATATTCGTTTAATGAAATCAGCGAAGATAGTCTTACGAGTATTGTTGATGATATCAAGACTAAGCTGAATAAGGTAGCACCTGAAATATCAGTGAATTCCTATGATTTGGTGAAGGAAGAGGAACTTTGTGACCAATTTTTTAGTGAATCACAGATTAATCCAGAGAGCATCAGCTCCGAGACAATCATAGAAGAACTGACAAAGATTAAGGATGCAGCCTGTGCGTTGTCTGATCTAGTGGTGAACTTTAGTGTTTCCTTTCACAGTATGCATGTTTCCAAGATATTTATGTCCAAGAAGAAGGACCTAGAGCAATCCTACCTGATTTGTCAGGCAATGGCGATATGTGTTGCCAGAAGAGAAAATAAAGTGAAAGAATTCTATTACCCACTCTCAGGCATGAAGGGCTATGAAATTTTAGCAGATCTTGAAGGGGCGTATAAACAAACCGTTGAAGAATGTATCAAACTGTTGGATGCAGAGCCTGTAAAACCGGGAGAGTATGAAGTAATATGTTCCCCGGATATTACCGGATTGATTGCACATGAGGCGTTTGGTCATGGTGTTGAGATGGATATGTTCGTTAAGGAAAGAGCAAAGGGTGCAGAATATATAGATAAACGGGTGGCATCCCCGATTACCTCAATGCATGACGGCGCAGCAGCAGCAACACATGTGTCTTCCTACCTGTTTGATGATGAAGGAACAATTGGAACCGATACGGTAGTTATTAAAGACGGTATCCTCAAAAATGGTATTTCAGACCTATTGTCCGCGCTAAAGCTTGGAACCACACCGACTGGAAATGGAAAGAGACAATCTTTTGAGCGTAAAGCGTATGCTAGAATGACCAATACCTTTTTCGAGGCGGGTAATGATACCTATGATGATATGCTTGCTTCGATAAAATATGGTTATCAGATTGAGGGAATGTACAGTGGCATGGAAGATCCTAAGAATTGGGGAATACAGTGTATCGCGGTACTTGGAAGAGAGATTGTTGACGGCAAATTTACTGGCCGATTGATATCTCCAGTGGTAATGACAGGCTTTGTTCCTGACCTTCTACAATCCATTACCATGGTATCCGATCAGGTGGAACTGGATGGCTGTGGATACTGCGGAAAAGGCTATAAGGAATTGGTAAAGACTTCAAACGGTGGTCCATATATCAAAGCGAGAGTGAGGTTGGGATAATGCTAGAGCGAATTAGAAAAATTTTAATGAATCAAAACGATATTACAGGCTTTAAGATCTGTGAAACAAAGGTTCAATCAAACGAACTTTTCTTTGTAAAGAAAAATGTGGATATGGATCGCGCGAAAAGTGTACATCATTTTAAAGTAACCGTATATATCGACTCGGAGGAAAATGGAAAGAATCTAACCGGTTCTTCTACAACCAATATTCATCCTACCATGAGTGATGCTGAGATTGAAGAAGCAATCAAGGAAACGGCGTTTGCTGCAAAATTTGTGAAAAATCCGTATTATCCGCTAGCAAAGCCGGTAGCTTCCTATGAAACTGCACCGGAGAGCAGTTTTGCAAAAGAAACGCTTCCTTACTGGATGAATCAAATTACAAAAGCAATCTATAAAAACGATATCTATGACAAGGGAGGCATCAACTCCTGTGAAATCTTTTTAAATAAAATCGAAACCCGAATCGTAAATTCAGAAGGTGTTGATGTGCATAATGTAGAATACAAGTGTATGGTAGAATTTATTACCACCTGGAAGGAAGATGGGGAGGAGATTGAGCTGTACCGCTGTATTAACTGCTCTGACTTTGATGAGGAGCTGTTCGCGGAGGAAGTAAAGAATATGATTACGACCTGTCGTGAGAAGGCAGTAGCAAGAAATACTCCAGCACTTCAAACCTTCCCAGTTATATTGACACGCGAAGCAGTTAGAGATTTCTGCTCATATTATACCGCAAAGAGCAATGCAGCCTCCATATATAATCAATATTCTACCTGGAAAATGGGAGAACAGGTTCAAGGCAATCAGGTAAAAGGGGATTTTATTACTGTTACCCTAGATCCATTTTTGAAAAATTCAGTGCATTCTTCTGGCTTTGACAGCGACGGTGTTGCACTTACCCCAGTCACTATTATTGAAAATGGCGAATTGAAACGATATGAAGCAAATACCCGATATGCCCATTATCTTTCGGTTGCTCCAACTGGTTCTATCGGTAATGTAGTAGTAAAAGGTGGTTCCAAAACAGCAGAAGAATTACAACAAGAGCCACATCTTAAAACAGTAGCCTTTTCCGATTTTTATATGGATGAGCTAACTGGTGATTTTTGCGGTGAGATACGTCTTGCCTTGTATTATGATGGCAAATCAACCATTCCAGTATCTGGCGGATCCATCTCTGGAAATATTAATAAGTTGCATCATGAAATGTATCTATCAAAGGAGCTTTGGAAGGATAACAATTTTGAAGGTCCGCTCATGGTGAAGCTGTTGAATGTAACAGTTGCGGGTATTGAATAAGCTTGCAATGTAGCCATGATTTTGAAAATGAACAGTCAAAAAGGGTTATTGAGAAGGTCGGCTTTCAATATCTGAAAGATTTTGAGCACGCTTCGAAAGATGGAATCATGCATAGATTTAAGGCATATATAAAAAAACAAACCTAATAGTAACAGGACTCCCCACACCTCCCACGAAAGTGATGTGCCCCATGGGGAGACATTTTTTGATATATACAGCAGGAGTGATATTGAAATGGAATTAAGAACACTTACGATAGAAAATATAGAAGAAATCAAATCGTTCTTCTTTGATATCTTTACAAAAGAGCCATGGAATGATGATTGGAGTGATATAAATCAGCTGCATGCATACATTATGGATTTAATCGGTAATCTGAATTCTTTGGCGCTTGGCTTATTTGAAAATGAAACGATGGTTGGGCTTTCTATGGGAAGTATCAAACACTGGTATTCTGGCACAGAGTATTGTATTGATGAGTTTTGTGTAAAAACAGAAGAGCAGGGACGAGGGATTGGAACACAGTTTATAAAAGAAATTGAGACATTCATAAAACAAAGAGGAATCAAACAAATATTTTTACAGACAGAACGAAGCGTACCGGCATATCGCTTTTACAAAAAGAATGGTTTTTTTGAGTTAGAGGATCATGTTTCTTTTGTAAAGGAGTGTTAAGTTACAAATTTCACTATGAAAAAAACGACAAATCATTTTGACAATGGTAATGTCGTTTTTTAATGTTGAATGAAGAAAACGAATATTGGCTGGCGTTGCCATAATTTCTGTATTCTTTTAGGCGAGCAATTCAGTGAAATCACTAAATATTTCTTGACAAGTTTAGCATAATATACAATAATCAAATTAATTGTAAATGATACAATAAACAAAAACATTGGCTGATAAAAAAGGAGGCGAAATTTGGAATATAACGATATAAAGGAAAATGATATTGGACGAATGGGCGTACTAATGGCCTTGCTTACAATACCTGCTATTTTCCTTTTTGTGGGTATTGGATATGAAATTATAAATGGTGGTAGTGTTGCTTCGATTTTTAAGGGATTTACTGCTATTGTATTATCTCCGACTATATTAATAACAGATTTTATTAAGGTGGGAGGCATTGCAGCAACTTTTATTAATGTGGCACTCGTAGGATTTATAAATATTTATCTTATTCATCGATATAGGCTAAAAATTAATGGTGTTATATTAGCAGCATTTTTTACAGTGCTGGGTTTCTCCTTTTTTGGTAAAAATTTATATAATATTCTCCCTATTTATTTTGGAGGTTATTTGTATACAAAATATCAGAAGATTTCGTTTAAAGAGGTTATTGTAGTAGTCATGTTCGGAACTGCTTTATCCCCAATGATTAGTGAGATTAGCTTTTCAGGTATATTACATCCGATAATAGCTATCATCGTAGCGATAACTACTGGAATATTTATAGGGTTTGTTATTGCACCGCTATCATCGCATATGCTAAAGTTCCATGATGGGTACAACTTATATAATATTGGATTTACATCAGGTATAATTGGTACTTTGTTAACCAGTGTGCTTAGAAGTTTTGGGCTTGTGGTGGAACCAGTCAATATTATCTCGGATGAAAATCAAGGTATTATTATTATATTATTACTAATTTTCTTCTTTGGATTGATGATTTTAGGCTTGTGTATTAATCGTAGGGCTTTTAGAGACTATCATACGATACTTCATTATCGAGGAAGACTTATTACTGATTTTACACATCTTGTAGGATATGGAATCACATTTCTTAATATGTCATTGCTTGGTTTTTTGAGCTTATTCTATGTATTAGCTATCGGAGGAAAATTGAATGGACCAGTTTTAGCAGGTGTTTTTACAGTTGTAGGATTTGGAGCATTTGGAAAACATATTAAAAATTGTTTCCCTGTAGCAATAGGTGTTATTGCCGCGGCACTATTTTTTGGATATGACATTTCTGCCCCAAGTATCATTATGTCTGTATTATTTTCCACTACATTAGCGCCAATAGCAGGCACATTTGGACCATTAATTGGTTTCTTAGCGGGTGTTTTACATATGATTTTAGTTACAAATGTAGGTTACATTCATGGAGGAATCAATTTGTATAACAACGGATTTTCCGGTGGTATAGTTGCAAGTGTATTAATTCCAATGCTTGATGCTTTTAAAAAGGAGAATTGAGATGCAACATGAGGTGAAAAAAATTGCATTAATTGTAAATGAATTACTGACTATGTTATTATTTAATGGAGCTGAGGACGTAGAGATAAAAGTAAAAAAACAAGGACAAAGTACAGAAATTGTCGTAGTTCAACATCGAAATAATAATGATGATCAGTTTGTTGAAAGATTGAGAAATAGTTTAAACAATATGAGGGAATATGAAGTTGAAGGTTATTATTGGCAGTTGATTGGAGAGGATGATAATGGAGATGAATTAAATTTAGTTGGTATTATGGTAGACGAGGCATGCGTTGAAAGAAAAGGTGATGATTTATATATTCGTCTATTGAGAACATGTAGTTAATTTATGTTTACAATTAAAATAGGAACCTCAATTTTGGTATATACCAAGTGGGGTTCCTTTTTATATAATGCATTCTTTTCTTTGTAATAAATCAAAAAAAACTAGTTCCATCAATTTCTGTATTCTTTTGGCGAGCAATTATAAAATTGCTTAAACATTTTGGAAAAATAGCTTGGATGGTCAAATCCACAGCTGCTGGCTATTTCAGAAATGCTCATAGCTGGAGATGACAAAAGTAAATTTGCTCCCTGCATTAAGCGATATTTAAGTAAATATTGTATGGGTGACTGCCCAATGGTTCTTTTGAAACAACGCAGGCATTCTCGCTCTCCAACATCCGCCGACTCAGCAATATGGCTCAAAGTTATATCATCAGTGTAATGATTTTGAATAAAGTCAATCATTTTTTCAATGCGAAGGCTGTCTAGGTTTTGTGTTTGTTTTACGGTGAAAAGCTGGTCAGAATAGTGTTTGTAAAGGTCTAAACAAATGCGCGATAATTCTTCGCGGACAGTGAATTCATATCCAAACGTATCGGTTCGCAAGGATTCAAAAGCCTTGCGAAAATACTGCGCAATATATGACTGTTGAGCCTCGAAAGCTATGCAAGTAAAGGAGTGACATGACAGTAAGGGTTGCATGTATTTTTGATTAAATGCAGAACTAATGCTTCCAGTAATAATAGAGGAACTAAATACCAGTGAATGTAGTTCGCAGGAGTTCACCGCAACTGCATAGTGAAGAATATTTGTGTTAATAACAGCACAGTCACCTGTATTCAGTAGATAAGTAGTAGAAGGAATCTGCAATTTAAGGGTTCCTTTTTTTATATATACAATTTCCAATTCTTCATGCCAATGCCAGGGAATGATATCTCTGGGAGCGTCTGTATACGTAGAAGCGTATCCCGCGCATGGAAATTCCAATGTACCGTGTGGCTTTAATTCTTTCTGGGAATGATTTATATTCAACGCACATTCTTGTAAACTCATGGGGGTCTCCTTAGCAAAATATACAAAATACAAAATACAAAACAGAATGAGTCGGTTCTGTTATATTATAAGTCTTTATTAAGATTGAAACAAGATGAAAAAGTCGATATTATTTTAAATATGGAATAGATACCGTATCCTTTTAAAAAGGTATGTAATCTAATAAATTATGAATGAGATAGAGGGGAAATTTAAGATGTATCAATTATTGTTGACAGTGATATACTTGTCATTTATTAGTCTTGGTCTGCCAGATTCGCTTCTAGGTTCTGCATGGCCTACTATGTATTCAGAATTAGGAGTTCCTATATCATTTGCCGGTATCCTATCTATGATCATTGCAGTTGGAACGATTATTTCCAGTCTGCAAAGTGACCGATTGACACGAAAATTAGGAACTGGTAAGGTTACCGCAATCAGCGTTGCAATGACGGCAACTGCATTGTTTGGCTTTTCTATAAGTCATTCATTCTTGGCACTTTGCATTTGGGCGGTTCCATATGGTCTTGGTGCTGGAAGCGTGGATGCTTCTTTGAACAATTATGTTGCACTGCATTACAAAAGCCGACACATGAGCTGGCTTCATTGTATGTGGGGTGTTGGAGCAACCGTGGGTCCTTATATTATGGGATATGCACTAACCAAAGAAATAGGGTGGAACAGCGGTTATCGTATTATTTCCATCATTCAAATTGTTCTGACGGCAGTTCTGATATTTAGCTTACCTCTATGGGAAAAGCGTCCCCAGGTTATAAACGAAAATGGAAAAGAAATAACCGCAAAAGCACTTTCACTGCGTGAAATTGTCAGGATACCTGGTGCAAAAGAAGTAATGTTATGCTTTTTTTGTTATTGTGCACTGGAACAGACAACTGGTCTATGGGCAAGCAGTTATCTGACGTTATACAAAGGTATTTGTGCTGATCTTGCAGCTAGTTTTGCAGGTATGTTTTTCATGGGGATTACCATTGGACGTGCATTAAGCGGATTCATTACAATGAAACTCAATGACGTTCAAATGATACGAATGGGGCAGATTATCATAGGACTGGGTGTGATTACAATGCTTCTTCCACTTGGGCAAAATGCATCACTGGTTGGATTGATTTTGATTGGCCTTGGCTGTGCTCCGATTTATCCATGCATTATTCACTCTACACCATCACATTTTGGAGCTGATAAATCACAAGCAATTATAGGAGTGCAAATGGCAAGCGCCTATGTGGGAAGCTGCCTGATGCCGCCCATCTTTGGGTTGATTGCAAACTACATTACAGTTGCACTTTTTCCGGTTTATCTGATTGTGATATTAGTATTGATGGTTGTAATGCACGAGCTATTATCGAAAAAAACCTTGCAGTAGAAGGAGAGGAGAATAATATGTTGGCTGATTATCATGTACATACTGAATTCAGTGATGACTCCGTATATTGTATGGAGGATGTTATATTGGATGCAATTCAAATGGGAATGAACGAAATCTGCTTTACAGACCATGTAGATTATGGAATAAAAAGGGATTGTGATGATCCTCGTGGCATAGAATACCGTAGTGGAGGCACTGGTGAACCGGAGCAGATGGAACTGAAAAATGTAGATTACTACATGTATGATGGCACAATTCGAGAACTTCGGTACTGTTATGGAGATCAGATATCCATTAAGATGGGACTTGAATTTGGAATGCAGACTCACACAATTCCACTGTATGAAGCAGTGTTTGCAAAATATCCATTTGATTTTATTATTCTCTCCGTGCATCAAGTGGAAGATAAAGAGTTCTGGACACAGGAATTTCAACAGGAACGCACACAACAAGAGTATAACGAGCGTTACTATGAGGAGATCTTAGCTCTTGTGAAGAAGTATCATAATTACAGTGTCTTAGGACATCTGGATTTAATCAGTCGCTACGATAAAGCAGGGGAATATCCTTTTGAAAAAATCAGACCAATTGTTACTGAGATTTTGAAAACTGTGATTGCGGATGGTAAAGGTATTGAGGTCAATACTTCAAGCTATCGATATGGCTTGCCTGACCTTACTCCATCTAGGGATATACTTAGATTATATCGGGAACTTGGGGGAACTATTGTAACGATTGGAAGTGACAGTCATAAAAAAGAACATCTGGGGTTTGGTATTCAAGAAACAAAGCAGGAACTGATGAAGCTTGGATTTTCGCAATTCTGTACGTTTGATAAAATGCAACCTGTTTATCATGAGCTAAGAGAGGATGCTTGATTACAATTGATGAAACAAGTTTTGGTGTATTACCCCTCCAAGGTAAACGCATTCCTCGTAAACTGTAGTATGAAAATGGCTGAACAATTAAGAATGTACAGTCAAGTATAGCTACTTCGACTGGCGATTTTGAAATGGAACATTTATAGACTGATTATGATCGTATTTGAAAGTATTTTCAAGGCATGAACCAGCACAGATTTTGTATCACCCTTATAAATCCGAATTTAAATGAGTGAATATTAGGATATATGGTGGTGATGCTATGATGGATTCTGAGGTTCAGTAATGCTAGAATAAGAGAAATACATTATGGGTGTTGTAACAGGGCATTTGAAACACCATGTAAGGTATTTGGAAGTAAACGACTTGAAATACATATTTTATTATCCTATAGTGAATATGTCGGGAGGGATGGAAGTGATAATAAAGCTGCAGCAGAATAAGAACAAGTTAGAACCAGAGATAACCGTATCTTATGCAAAAATGGATCATAAACTGAACAGAATTATATGCGAAATTCGTCAGTACGAGCATATAGTATACGGAACTATTGAAGACAAATCATATGAGATACCTCTTGAAGATATTATTTACTTTGATTGTACAGAGGGCAGGACATTTTTCTATACGCAGAATGGCACATATGAGTGTAAAAGGAACCTAATAACACTTGAGAAAGAGTTAGCACATACAACGGTTCTTAGAATTCAGAAAAATTGCCTTTTGAATATGAAGTATTTAAGATGTGTAAGTCCTTATCCGAATCATCGGCTCCTGGCTGAGATGAGCAATGGGGAGAAGCTAATTATTTCGAGAAAATATATACCAGATTTAAAAAATATGGGAAGAGAGGAAATGCTATGAATACGATACTTAAAAAATACGTACCAGGTTTGTCTATGGCATTTTTTATGATTATTTTTTCTTCATGTCTTTTCAAAATATTTACAGGTGATACGTTAGATGGATTTGCATTCTACATAATTGAAGTAACAGTGTATCTGATTGTAACGGCTGTGATAGATGAGATCATAGGACAGATTGATTTTAAGAGTTATTTGTCGAACTTTATCGGAGAAACAGTGGTGTTATATCCTGTAACCCTTGTATTTGCATGGTACGGACACTGGTTTGGTTTTAGAGTTATGAATCTTATATTTTTTACATGTCTATTTCTTCTTGTAATGGCATTGTTACATATTTATTTTTATCATATGTCAAGCCAGGATGCAGAAGAGATTAATGGATTTTTAAGAGAAAGAGAGGATGAGTGAAAATGGGAGACCCATCAAAATTTACTAACGTAGTTCAATACAATTTATTTAATACTGTTTTTATTGCTATACTCTTAAGTGAGGCAGTTATTTTTATTAAGACCTATCAGAAGAAGGGCGATAGTAAAAGACGCGATAATGGAACAAAGTGGTTACTGATAGGATGCTATGCTGTCTGTATTTATATGAGTGTACTGGGGGTAAGTCAGAGGATGCCAGAGCAGATTAGATTGTGTGTACTTCCTTATTTTGTATCATGGCTTGGTATAGCGATGGTAGGAGCAGGCGTGTCAATAAGGCTGACTGCTGTATTTACGCTTAAGAAGGCATTTACTGTTAATGTACAGACAACGAATTCACAACACCTTATTACTAATGGTATTTATCATCTTGTACGGAATCCTTCTTATACAGGAAGCATATTAAGTCTTGTTGGAGTAGCTGTTTCATTTAGAAATATAGTAAGTATTATACTGGTGGTAATGATAAGTATGGTATGTTACATGACAAGGATTCATACAGAGGAAATCGCATTGTCAGAAAGATTTGGTGACGAATTTGCAGATTATGCTAAGAATACATGGAGACTTTTTCCTTATATCTTTTAAAATGAATGAACAATATTCATTGACATTGTTGGATTTTAGGTATATAGTTTTTTTATCAGGAGGAAAAGTATATGCGCATAGTAAAAAATCCCGATGAAAGAAAACAGGAAATTATAGACGGAGCCATTCGTCTTTTTGCAACCAAAGGGTATGAGAAGACTTCCATTACAGATATTGCGAAGTTTATTGGTATATCGCAGGGATTATGTTATCGTTATTTTGCTTCCAAAGAAGAGATTTATGAAGCAGCTATAGATGACTATGCAAGTTTGATTGTTTCACAGAATATGAAGCGACACAGTCATGAGAAGTCAATAAGAGAATTGATTTATGGAATTACGGATAGCATTGACAATTTCACAGAGGTTGAGAAGCAGAATAAAGATCTTTTTGAACTATTCCATGCACCGAATAACAAGAGAATGCATGATGATTTATTTATCAGGATTGCAGAAAAGCTTCTTCCACATGTGACAGAGATTCTTACGAAAGCAAAAGAAAGTGGAGAGATTGTGATTGAAGATCCAGAATCCATTGCTGCATTTGCACTTTATGGACAAATGGGAATTTTTCATATGAAAGGAATTTCGGACGCAAGAAGAATGGAAATGATTCGAAGCAGTATGCTTCAATTACTTGGATTAAAACAAGATGGAGCTGATTAAGAAAATAATTTCATAGGATGGTAAATTGGCTTGTTCGCAGAGCGGGCAAGTCATAATTTATAACATAAAATTGAATGAAGTTCATTCAATAGAAAGAAGGAAATGAAATGAAGAGTAAAATTGATTTTATTAACAGTGATACCAGAAGTTCCTTGATGAAGATGATTCTTCCACTATTTGCAGCAATGGTTTTAATGCTTGCATATAGTATGGTCGATAGTATTTGGGTTGGAAATCTGCTGGGAGAGAATGGGTATGCCGCTTTAACAACGGCTGGTTCAATCAGCATTATATTGAATGCAATTGCGATGGGAATCAGTAATGGAGCATCGATTATCGTCAGTCAGCTGGTAGGGAAAGGAAATCAAAAAGAATCCAATGAGGCAGTCAGCACGGTCCTTGTATCTACGGGAGTATTTTGTCTGGTGCTAGTTGGGGTAATGAAGGTCTTTTTGAAACAGTTTTTAAATCTCTTTGGAACACCAGTAAGTATCTATGAAGATGCATTTCAATATTTGCAAATTTTTTTGATTGGCTATTTTTTCTTATATATGTATGTACAATTAACCGCCATTTTTAGGTCTTATGGAGATTCTATGCTTCAAATGCTTGGAATGCTGGCAGGAACCATCATCAATGCAGCTATTGATCCGATTTTTATTCATTTTTATGGAATTAAGGGAGCTGCATATGCAACAACATTGACACAGATTTTTTGTTTTTTATTTATTCTTGTGTATGTAAAGAAGAAGGCATATTTTCAATTTCATATTTCTATGGTTCACACAAGAGCACTTAAGGAAATTGTTAAAAATGCAGTACCGTGCTGCCTGCAGCAATGTATTCCAGCAGTCAGTTCCATGATTATGGTAGTCCTAGTCAATCGATTTGATATTACGACAATTGCAGCGTACGGAGTGATTAAATCCATAGAAAATATCCTGTTTTATCCGGCAATGGCTATGAATATGGGATTGATGACAATCATAGGTCAATGTACCGGTGCGAAAAGAAAAGATCGAGTTCATGATTATGTGAAGACAGGATGTATTTATGGTGGCCTCATTGAAGCGGTCTTGACAGCATTGGTAGTTGTAAGTGCAAAATATATATCCAGATTATTTGTAAATTCTGCAGCGGTAGGTGAAATCGTTGCCCATGCGCTTGTAATTATTGGAGTCGGCTATGTGTGTTATATGATGACAAGTATATTTATGGCAGAGCTTTCCGGCAAGGGAAAACCAGTGCTCTCTATGAATCTCATGTTTATATATTATATTGTCATTCGTGTACCTTTGGCAGTTGGGTTACTCCATACAAAATTGAAACTTGATGGCATGTGGTTCGCAATTCTTGTCAGCCATATCATTGCATTGTTATTGGGTATTCTAATGACAAGAGAGTGGAAAATACAAACGAAATCTTTTCAGAAAATATCGAATTACAGACAAAAATCAGGGTGCTAATATACTTGGAATTACTCTGCCAGAGTCGAAATAGAGCTAAAGATAAAAAAGTACTTTCGCTATTGATGATAAAATTTATCGTAGCAGAGAGTACTTCTTTTTTATGGCACATTAATAAAATAGTGGTATACTATGGTTAGGAATAACTAACTGAGGGGCAATTAAAAACTATAACCTATTCCAGAGGAATATGCCAGAGAGCGCTTACAGATATGAGCAGAATGTGTGAATTGAATTGGAAATGTATGGCATTTAGGCGAACGAATCATGAACATACTTGAGCGTGCCAGCTCTTCCGGGATATGATTATTGAAAATAACAGCGACTTTACAAGTGTAGAACATACTTTTGTTAGGGAAATGCTATATAGCTATCAAGAAATTTCTAATTTAACAGGGATAAGCAAACGGACTTTATTAAGAGCAAAAAAGACATTACAGATTGAATAAATAGATGAATAATTTCTGTATAAGATAAATACTTACCCGTATAATTATTTTCTACATCATTTTGAATTAGAAGAGTTGTATAAATATGGTAACATGCGTATATGCTTAGTAATTTAATTTTCTATAATTAAATACATTATGATAAGTTCTAATGATAATACGCTCTCTCTTTCAAAAACTGGTCTTTTGCGAAGAGAGGTAAATAGCAATCTACCACTTCCAACGTATCCTAGGACATGCACTTTAGATAGAAATACAAAAAAGAAAGCTTATCGAAGGCTTTCTTTATTTCTCCTTATTCCATAATTACTAAGTTCATCATAATAACGGTTAAATAGTCGATTGTATCTTGCCATTTCACGGTTATAATTTTGTTGATCCATTTCATAAACCGCCTTAATCAGGTTTATCTATTATATGCGCATCATCCTTATCTTGAGATAATATATCCTCGTAATCCGGTACTTTTACTTTGTATAATTTTTCATTCTTGTCCTTGATTTCATCGTATTTAAAATGTTCCTTAAATATTTAACTATTTTTCGTTGCAACAGGATTCATAAAAAATGAAGGGGAAGTTATTAAACTTCCCCTAATGAATAGATATTTACATTATTTCCGTTACTTTATATCCGTTATTTTGTAAATGGGTGCTAATTTCTGAAACTGTGGTTTGTTCATCATGGTTTATATCAACATATGTTTGACCGGCACTCATATCAACCTTGTTTACACCTATCAAGCCTTCTAATTGGTTTTTAACTCTATCTTGAGTCTCTTCAAATTCTAAGCCTTCTATATTCAATCGAACATTATTTGTATGGACACTGCTCTCATTAGAGAGAGTATCATTTATTCGTCTAGCAATATTACTGTTAAGTCTATCGTCACTCATAAACTAATTCCTCCTCATTATATTTTTAATGTTTTATTATTATTAGAAATTATCAAATTTTTATTCAAAATAAATGAGACAATAATTCGATTATGTTATACATCCGTTATACCTTCTTCAAAACCTACAAAATATTGAATCATTTCTTTCATTACGATTGCACTCTTATTCATAATAAATACCATCCTAATATTATTCTACCCGTAAAAAAATCCCAAAAACTACTCTATGTAATTTTCGGGATTTTCTGTTTCATATTTACGCTAAAAACAACTTTAAGTCATCTTCTACTGTTCCAATACCTGCTATACCAAATGTATCAATGAGTACTTTTGCTACATTTGGAGACAAGAATGCCGGCAATGTAGGACCAAGGTGAATATTTTTTACACCCAAGTGCAATAGTGCAAGTAATACAATAACAGCTTTTTGTTCATACCAAGCAATATTATATGCAATAGGTAACTCATTAATATCATTTAGTTCAAAAATTTCTTTTAGTTTCAATGCTATAACTGCAAGGGAATAGGAATCATTACATTGACCCGCATCCAAAACACGAGGAATTCCACCAATATCGCCAAGTGATAACTTATTATATCTATATTTTGCACATCCAGCAGTCAGGATCACGGTATCCTTAGGAAGCATCTGTGCAAAATTTGTATAGTAATCACGATCCTTCATTCTGCCATCACAGCCGGCCATAACAAAGAATTTTTTAATTGCGCCCGTTTTTACTGCATCAACAACCTTGTCTGCCAAGGCAAACACCTGTGCGTGTGCAAATCCACCAATAATGCTTCCTTCTTCAATCTGAGTAGGAGCAGGTAACGTTTTTGCCATTGAAATAATTGAGCTAAAATCCTTTTTCCCGTTTGCATCGGCTACGATATGCTTTGAACCTGGGTAGCCTGCTGAACCTGTTGTAAAAATTCTTTTTTCAGAGCCATCTTTCGGAGGTACGATGCAGTTCGTTGTGAAAAGAATTGGACCGTTAAATGTCGCAAACTCTTCTTTTTGTTTCCACCATGCATTTCCATAGTTTCCAACAAGATTTTCATATTTCTTAAATTTTGGATAATAATTTGCTGGAAGCATTTCGCTATGTGTATATACATCCACACCGGTACCTTTTGTTTGTTCCAAAAGCTGTTCCAAGTCATTTAAATCATGACCAGAAATTAAGATGGAAGGATTGTTTCTTGTCCCAATGTTTACCGTTGTTAACTCTGGATTTCCAAATCTTTCGGTGTTAGCTGCGTCGAGTAAAGCCATTGCCTTAACTCCATACTCTCCTGTTTTCAGAGTAAGCGCTACTAATTGATCAGCCGTCAAACTATCATCAAGCGTTGCTGCCATTGCTTCGTAAACAAATGCATATAAATCAGTATCTTCTTTTCCCAAATTAAGAGCATGATGGGTATATGCAGCATATCCTTTTATACCATACGTAATCAATTCTCTAAGAGAACGAACATCTTCGTTTTCCGTTGTTAATACGCCAACCTTTTCCGCTTTTTCAGATAAAGAGGTTGTTTTCGCTTTGCCTGAAAACAATTTTTTTGCTAGTTGCATCAAACCAGTCGTATCTGCAGCAAAATCAATTTTGAAAGTTGCAGCATCTGAAAGTTGCACCTTGACCTTAGCTGCCAATCTGTCACGTACTACAATATTTCTTTTTATCTGTTCTGTAATAGCCTGTGAATCAAAGTTTGCATTTGTAATAGTTTTAAACAAGCTGTCCAAGACCATCTCATTTACTTCACCAAGTCCTTTTACATTCAGCTTTCCTTTTACTACAATTTCTGATATTCCCTTTACTGTATAAATCAACAAATCTTGTAAATTAGCAACTTCAGGTGTTTTTCCACATACTCCGGATATGTTACATCCTTTTCCTTTTGCTGCTTCCTGACATTGATAGCAAAACATACTCATATTTCGTTCCTCCATAAAATTTAATCAAAGCATTGTTTATATTTTTCATACTTTAATCAAATCATATCATGGCATCAACGAACTTTTTGTAGCTATAGCTACATTACTGTTTAATCTCTAAATACGTTAACATAATAAAAGCATAAGAAATTGAATCTTGATAGAGTTTCATTTCTTATGCTTTTATCATACTATTTATAGCTCCCGATAACCCCAAAATCATATGTCTTATCATATGCAGGATTACTTGAAATAAAATCAATATACACTGGTGTGTTATCTAGGCTCGGATATCTGCCAAACAAGAATCTATCAGCTTGGCGTAACGCTTGAAGAGCTGTAGGCATTTCATTATAGAAAATTTTATTTCTAATATACGGATTTCCAATGACACCTTTTTCATCCACAATTACCGAACCAATTAATGCAAGCCCATTTTTCGTTTGCTCAAAGGCAAGCCTTACTTCGTCACGCATTCTTGTAATTTGGTCCTCTGCATAGTTTTCAGACACAAACACAAAGAGTTCTGCGGTTGTATCCGAATGGGTAATCGTATATTTTCTGCCCATAACCGGCTCATATGGATTCATGATATCTCGATATTGCACAAATACTTTATTCGGATTAAGTTCTTTCATATTCGAACCTCTAAATAGAATCTCCTATATTCTATTCCGATTTTTCGAAAAGGTTAACACCGCTTATTGTATATTGTACTTTTTCATTTTACTATAAAGCGTATTCCTTTGAATTCCTAAATCCGTTGCCGTTTTTGTAATATTACCATTGTTTTTTTGCAGAACTTTTAATAAATGCTCGCGTTCCACATAAGTTAAATCTAAATTTTCCTCAATCATATCTGTTTGATTGGATTCTTGTGAGAAATATTCTGGAGGAAATGTTTCTGTATTAACCATCAATTCAACAACGTTTTCGAGCTCACGAATATTTCCCGGCCAATTGTAATCCTTCATTAACTTAAAATATTCTTTCGGTACTTCTACTTCTTTTTTACCTAGACTATCGCATATTACCTTCATGAAATAATGAAATAACAGCTTGATGTCGCCCTTTCTCTCCCGCAGTGGTGGTAAATACAAAGGTAATACATTCAGTCTGTAATAAAGATCTTTTCGAAACCGTTCCATTTCGACTTCTTTTTTTAGATCCTTGTTGGTTGCTGCGATTACTCTCACATTGACTGGAATCGATTTCTGACTTCCTATCCTTGTGATACTGCCCTCTTGTAAGACCCGCTGCAGCTTAATCTGCATATCCAAAGGCAACTCTCCAATTTCATCAAATAGAATGGTGCCACCATCTGCCTGCTCAAACTTACCTGGATTTCCGCCTTTTTTAGCACCGAGATATGCCCCGTCTTCATAGCCAAAAAGTTCGAGTTCCATGAGCTGTTTTGGTATGGCACCACAATTAATAGCAATAAAAGGGTTGTCCTTTCGAACACTATAATTATGAATCGCCTGAGCAAATACTTCTTTTCCGGTACCACTTTCTCCTAAAATCAATATCGTAGATTTGCTATCTGCAATTTTTTTTGCATAATGCACAATTTTTAAAAAATTTTCTTCCTTTCCAATTATCTGATCAAAGGAATAATAGGCCTGTGTCTTTACTTTTTTTATTTCATCAAAAACACATACAATTTCAACGCCTTTGTCAATTGGATTATAAATGGGGTTTGCGCTAAGATGACAATTCACGTTATTATATAAAGATGTGATGTTGACATCATGCTCATATGTTTCACTACTTAATATGAGATCTTTCATCGTATCCCAGTCCTTGATTATCGCATTCATCGTAATGGGTTTTGACGAATTATGATCAAACCCGAAAAGATTGACTGCTTTATTGTTATAAACATTAATGTTGCCATTATCATCTGAGGTAACAATGGCTACTGGCATGGAATTAAAAATTGTTTTTAAATGCTTATTATTGGTGTTTTGCAATTTGTGCAGTTCTTTTACTTTCATCATTTCTTCAATGGCATTGGAAGCGGCAATTACCATGCCTAAGGTATGTGGATGCACCTGCTCGATATATCCGGTCAAATCCAAAACTCCAATCAAATTTCCATCCATGTCTTTAATCGGTGCCGCAGAACAGGTCCATTTATGATAGGATTTGATATAATGTGCTTCTCCGGACAACTGTACCGGTTTGCCTGTTTTAATTACCACTGACATAGCATTTGTTCCGATACTTTCCTCATCCATATATGCACCAGGAACCATTTTTTGATGAAAGGCTTCGCTTAGAATCTTTTCATCCCCCATTGCATTTAGGATACAACCTTCCCCATCAGTTAGTAAGGCGAAAAAATTGCAGCCTTTTACAAAATTAATCAATTGTTCCATATAGGGGGCCGCTGTCAGAATCATTTTCCGTTTCTCTGCGAACTTTTCTTGTAGTTCGATATCACTAATAATTTTATTGCTATAAATTTGATCTTCACTGACATTTAAGAGTTTGCATCTTTCATGAGAGCTTTCGATCGAAGATTTATATTCTTCGTCATTCATAACTCTTCCTCCCCTAATATTAACTGTTTATATTGCCACTTAGCATTTTCATCATGAAATATAAGTTCATTTATACAACCATAAGGCTGCCGAATGCTAAAAATATTCTGAAGCGAAGCACCGAAGATATAACTTAACAGGACTCTGTTAACGCCAGCATGTGCAACAATTATAATCGTTTTAAAATCATTTTTCATGATTCGGTTAAACGCGAATAAGACTCGATCCGATAATTGTTGGAAGCTTTCTCCTTGCGGGGGTATGAAAGATACTATATTTTCACCTCTGTTTTCGAAAGATTTTGGAAAGTTCTTTTTGATTGACTCGATGGGTGCATTTTCCCAAAGACCCATATTGATTTCTGTAAATTCATTAACCACAGTGAATTCCTGTGATTTATCTTCACATATAATAGTTGAAGTCTGTAAACATCTTTTTAGCGGACTTGTATAGACCTTATCAATCGTCATATGCTGAAAAAAACTTTTTAGATTATAGGCCTGTTCTATTCCCATCGGATCTAAAAAAAGATCCGTTATTCCAATATATCTTTTTTCATTTCCAAGATTAAGCTTTCCATGCCTAACTAGATAAATTTTCTTATCCATACATAAAACCTTTTAGCGTGATCCTCTCAATTTTCTTAATTATTGATTTTGCTGAAAGCCACCGGATCAGTATCTTCTCTATTTTCTCTGAATTATTTCCTTTGGCATTCAATACCTGCTTAAATCGCTCATCAATTTTGCAAATCAAATCTTCCTTCACTAATTTATCTGCTAAATATAATATTTCCTTTTCTGTTAAGGGACCATCTTCAGATACTTCAATATCCATATGAGATGCCATGATATCACCTACAAAACTATATCCGATTTCTCTTATCATATTACTACCTATGATTGAATGATTTTTTTCATTTCTTGCAATATCATGAAGCAGTGCTGCTGCAAATAGTGCATTATCATTCAAATAAATCCCCTTCGAACTAATTTCATTGTAGATTATGTGCGTTACGTATTCAACCGTTTCACAATGTCTTATAATAGGATCAGGAACTTGGTAATACGAAAGAATTGCAAGACACTCTTCTTTATTTGGTGCATTTAGTTTATCATATTTTAGGAGTTTTTCATAATCCTCCCTTCGATCCATATCCATTAAAATAGCTTCATCAAAAACAGGGACATCAAGGGAATCCTTTGTATATTCTTCTAAAATTCGTTTCAGGCCACCATCTCCATTACTATTTAGGATTGCAGCATTATATTTGCAATCAATCAAAGGGGGATGCCCTTTTTTTCCAGTAAACGTAGGATAAATAACACCTTTATCAGAGTTAATATAACTATTCTTTAATAATACCAAAGTTTTTGCTTTTATTAAAGGAATATCTACTGGTTGCATGAAAAAGGCATCAATTGACTTATCTAATGCAAGAATCCCCTTTTGAACAGAGGTAAACATACCTTCTCCATATGCATCATTGTATACAATATTAACTTCGAAGCCTTTCAGTTTTTCCATGATATCTTCACTTTTATATCCGACAACGATATAAATATCTTGAATTCCGGCAGATTCATAAGTATGAATTAATCGTTCAATGACCGTACTATTTTCAAATTTAAGCAGCGGTTTAAAATGATTCATTCTGGATGAATAACCAGCAGCGATTATGATTGCAGCAATTCGTTCCTTTTTCATTAAGCGACTTCCTCCTTGCCTTAGTTAGTCCTCAAATCATAGAGTTTTCTTTTTATCATACTGTTTGTAATTTTAGGCGTTCTGTTATCTTGCTGATACTTTAGTTTTATATGGACTGGAAAATAGAATCTCTTATAAATACAATATATAATCTCTTCTTTCCTGTTTTCAAATTCATATAGATTGCTCATTGTTAATTCAATTACCAATTGGTCACCATCCATAATACTGGCTTTATAATCAAGAACTTCTTCAAATTGTAAGATAGCTTCATCCAAATCTCTTAGGCTTACTTCTCCTAAATTATGTAAAAGCACTTTATTTGAAATTCTTCCTGATACTTTGTCCATGGTTTTAAGAAAGGTACCACAAGCACATGGATCCGCCCCAAACCTTGCAATATCTCCGGTTCGATATCGAATAAGTGGGATTGCCTGCCGATGAAAGGTTGTAAAGACGACTTCCCCATACTCCCCATCTTTCACAGACTCTCCTGTTTGAGGATCAATAATCTCAAAGTATAAATCCCCTTCTCTTAAGTGATAGCCGTGTAAGGCTTCACATTCTACGCCGCCACCATACCCCATTTCAGACATCCCATAATGATTATAAACGTCGCAATGAAACCTGCCTCTTAGTTCCTTTACTAAAATGTCGGGTACATAATCGGTACTCAGTAACACTTTTTTAATATATGTTTGAAAGACGTCACTTTTTAACCTGCTTAGATATAAGATCTGCATTGGGATTCCTACAATACAGCTGATTTTGTACTCTTGTATTAGGTGCGTGACCTCCTCTAGATTTGTCAAGACCCCGTGAACAATACACTGCGTATGAGATAAGCTTAATGCTTTTCTCAGCAAATCCCCAATACTACCATATGCTTTACCAGGAAGTAGAACGAGGACGCGGTCACTTTCATTACTTAAACAGCGCATTCCATATTGAAAAAAATCAATTGTATGATTTAAATCCTCTTCTGTAAAATAGATTCTCTTTTCATCACCGCTTGTCCCAGACGTATTAATCGTAATAATACGCTTAACTTCACTTTGAGATACACACAAAAAATCCAATGCATTCTTTTTTATGTTTTCTGAATCCGTAAATGGAATCTTCACAAAGTCTTTAAAGGATTGTATTGAATCAATATCAATATGTTCCAATGTTTTTTTGTAATAGAGACTCTTTTCCTTGCAATAATTTAATGTTTGAATCAGTTGATTATATTGATATGCTTCCAAATCCGCTCTGCTTTTCGTAGCAATACCGGTACGGTCCATAATCCAGTTTTCCAGTGGTGTCAGTTTCAAAAAGGTTCCTCTTTTCTTAAAATCGATATAGAGACTTTCCTTCTGCACTGGTTATATTATACATACAAAAAGGAATGAGTCTGCCATCTTTTGTTACAACATGGATACAACAATCTTTTATTCGCTCTAAATTTACGTTCCAGGCATCCTGAAATGCCATTGCAGAGATACTGAAGGAATTTCTTTTTATATTTTTTATGATCTTATCCCAATCGGAAGTCTCTGCCTCATTTTCCTCATTACAGCTAGTATTTGACCAGGTTCTGGCAACATAAGCTTTTGCCTTCGTGGCGCCTTCTTCTGCTTTTTGTGTACCGCAGCAACAGCTGGAACGTTTTGAGACCTGCTTAAGCCCTTGTTCTTCGATGATATAATTGCCATGAAAGGAGCAAAGGGAATTTTCACAGCCTGGCGGTTTCAGGCTCTCCATTTGAATCAAACCCTGCGTTTGTTTGCTTATTTCGTCCATTATTTCTGGTAAGGTGATGCGGTCAATATCTTGCGGTGCTTTTGGCATTCTTCCAAAATAACTGACTGGTTGAAAATGGACCCCTCTTACCGTTGGCGCGTGTTCTATCCCAAACTGAATGATTTCTCCAATTTGATCGATATTAACGAAAGGAACTAGCGTTGGTACTAAGACGACTGCAATATCATGCTTTTTACAGTGTTCAATTGCCTTTACTTTTTTATCAAAAAGCGCTTTGCCGCGTAATGTTTTATATACTTCATCACTTGTGCCATCAAATTGTAAAAAGATGGAGTAAAGCCCTGCTTCTTTTAATGCGATGACAAAGTCTTCATCGTCTGCCATACGAATCCCATTGGTGTTGACCTGGATAAAGGAAAAGCCCATATCCGCTCCCATTTTTATAATTTCCGGCAAATCATCTCTTATGGTAGGTTCCCCGCCAGATAGCTGTATATTACATATTCCAGAAACCCGTAAGATGCTTTGATACTGAAAACGGATTTCTTCTAAGGAAGGCTCTTTCTCAATGGAATGCTCCATCTCCTTGGAATGCTCTACCTCCTTGGAATGCTCTACCTCCATGCTTTTAGAGGAATCCGCAAAACAGAATCGACAAGCTAAGTTACAGTTTTGCGTAACTTCAATTAGTGCAGTACAGGTGTGTTGTCTATGTTCTTCGCAAAGGCCACAATCATAAGGGCAACCTAGATTCACTTTGGTTACGGGATTTTCAATCTGCGCTCTTTCTTTGGGTTGTATCCAGTCCGCCATAGGCATTTTGCCTCTCCACAAAACAGACGAAAAGGTTCCATGTTCCGTGCAGTTCTTTGACAAATAGGAGTTTTCACCTTCTGTAATTATGAATGCGTCTAGCTTTTTTAGACAGATTGGACACAAACTTTGCGTTTCCACGAATGTATATTCATTACTCATATGGATTCCCTGCTTCCAATTTCATAATCGTATTCGGACAAAATCTCACATATCTTCGTATAACTTTTTACTAGCATATCTCCGCATTTTACCTGATAGCTTTGATCACCATCTTCAAATTTCGTAAGACCTATCAGCTGTTCACATTCGGTTCTCTCAAACTCTCCTTCAAACCATTCTAAAAACTCGTGCATCATACGGGAGAAGTTATCCCTCGCATATTCTTGTTCACTGCCTTTTCCAGCATATAAGCCTAAGATTGCTATTCCACCACTCAAAACACCACATGTTTTTTGCGTGCCCCCAATTCCATTACAAAGTCCATGGACTGCACGAATCAAATCCGGATTTTCCGATTCTTCTTCATCCAGTGCTAATTTCATCATAATCTGTGTACAACAAAAACCGGATGCCGACAATTTGAATATTTTAAACGCTAAATCATTCATTTTGTTTTTCCTTTCTTTCCAATCAGAATAAAATACCCAGGTTTACACAACTTTAACTTTTCTATAAATTCGATGCCAGATAAGCAATCTGTGTCACCAGTCGCTTTGCTCCAGAAAATATCCATTGATCCATAGTTAAAGATGATTTTAACCAGTAACTCTTTTAGTAAATCACTACAATCTTCGAAATAAGCAATTTTAAATCCAGTATTTGTTAGTTTTTCCTGCAATATATCCAAATTATGAAGACCTCTCATACAGCTATGGATGGAGCAATTTTCTAATTCCTTTATCTCATCTGGATGTTTTGCAAAAACGTCCGTAATGATAAACCATCCATTTTTCTTTAATACTCTATTTACTTCATGTATTGTCTGATTTAAATCATTCATTAAAGATAAGGTACATTCCGCAAATACACATTGGAAACTTTCCTTCGGAAATGGTAACATATCTCCTGTTCCTAATACAAAATTTGCAAAATCACACTTCTCTTTTGCAATACCCAACAATTTTTCAGAAGGGTCAATTCCTGTTGCTTTTATAATGTATTGTTTGTATAAATATTCAATCGTGGCTCCCATACCACATCCTAAATCAAGAACGCTATCTTTATTTGTAATATTACAGAATTTAATTGCTTTTTCTGTTAGTTTGAACTCGCCAGGTCTTAATGTTCGTCCCAAAACGTCGCTCATACATCTACTTTCATAAGCGTTACTACGGTTCACATGTGCTCCCATTACTATTTATCCTCCAGCCCTTTTTCTACTTCTAACATCTTACCTAATGCTAGGTCTTCACTGATAAAAACATGGTTACATTGTGGACACTTTAATAGTTCAACTTCAAAATTACCATCCAGGTACCGTACCTTTACTTTTTCCTCGACTAACTCCTTCTGGCATTTCGCACATATCCATGGAACCTTATTTTCTGATGCACCGTTCATGATCACTCCTCCACTACTTCCATTCGATGGCTATATACATTATTTACATCGATTTCATTACCCTTTTCTTCATATTGGACCCAATACGTCACATTTTCTAGCTTTAATCTTGCCAGATAGTTTGAAGTTTCCGGATTATAAAAGCGCTCGTTATTTTTTCTGGAATGGTCAATTATTTTTTCAATGTCATTGACTAGGATATATCGCTTTTCCATAATGTCATAAACATCCTTTGAAATATTCAATACAAAATTATATTTGTTACTTGCATCCATCGTTTGCTCTTCACCCCATATTTCTTTTAGTAAATCTGCTTTTAGTTTTTTTCGATTATTCAGTTTCTGTGACAAGGTTGGCATTTGTTGAAGAATAACATTGTTATCCTCTTTTCCATATAAAACATCTAAAATATGAAAAGTCCGTTTATTGTCTCGAACCAAAGAGTCTTTGCACATTGCGCAATACACCAATAAATCGTTTGGACTTTCCTGAATACGGTCTTCTTGAAACGATTTGGCTTGTTCTTTGTTTGCGTAAGATACCAATCCGCCATAACCACAGCATTTCGTTTTATCTTTCGAATATTCAAGTTCTTCTATCTTGTAACCTAATGTCTTCACGATGTTACGGATACTTTCGTGGATTTTTGTATCGTGTCTTGTGGCACAGGCATCATGAATGTTTAAAAGACGTTTTCCTTTTTTTATATCAACTTCAGGTAGCCCATATTTATCAAATATTTCCCATAAAGATATGGTTTGAATCATTGGTAAATATTTTGCAAAGGTGCTTGAACAACTAGAACACGCAAGGATAAAAGTTGGCTTGTCCATCTCTTCCCATACACTTTTTATCTTGGCAACTGTATCATTCATTCCATCCTGCCTTCCCGCCCAGTCAGCAGGAGCACCACAACACCCTAAATAAAGTCCAACATCAAGATCTGCTTCATTTTCCTTTATTGTTCCAACAATATGCTTATAAATTTCACCAATATACGAAGAATGTGTCGCACTTAACTGACAGCCAGGATAAAATAAATACCCCGTCTTCCCAGAGCCTTTATATAAACCTCTTAAATATTGTGAAAAAGCCATTACTGGATAATAAAAAAATTGTTTCGATTGTTCCTTGCTTGGCTGTTTTCGAACCAAGGAAAAGGAATCGCTGTTACTAAATTCCATATCTCTAAGTGCAAATTCGTGAACAGATGGAGGCATTTTACCTCGAGCTACCATACTCTCTCTTGTTTCATGAATGATATCTTTCATGCCAATCCCTACGGGACATTGTTCTTTGCATAATCCACATTCGGTACAAGAATTAATCATTTCATTGGCAAAATGAGTTCCAAGGATCACTCGTTCATTATGATTAATTTTTCGAATGTAGGCATCGGGTGTAATGTTATATTTTTGCATATGACTGCAGGTCTTAATACATTCGTTGCACTGGCATTTCAGGCAACGCTCTGCTTCTTTTATGCACTCTTCCTCTGAATAAATATCACTTTCTTTTACTACCGGATCAACCGGTTCTACATCAACTACTTTATAGTTTAATAAGGATTCATAGCTTCCTTCCCGTTCTCTTGAAGCAGAAATAGAAATTTTACCAATGTATCGATCGATTGATATTGCTGCTCTTTTTCCTGTACTTACCGAAAAAATAATAGAAGGATTCTTATTTACTATTTGACCACCAATAAATAAGGGAAGATCGTCTACCTTAAATGTATCAAAATCGATTGGATGGCCTTTCTCCCAATGCCCTGCACCCAAATATACGGCATCAAATTGATCCATGTATCCTGGTAAATCATCCTCTAAAACCTCTACGTTATAATTTATTTGAATCCCTATTTTTTCAATCATTTGAAGTTCTTCTTTGATTGTTTCCTTATCAAGAATTTCTCCTTCATAATCCCAAAGCCTTCCACCTAATCGATCTGATTTTTCAAAAATAGTAACATGATATCCTTTTTTATCTAAAAGGGCTGCGACTACAATTCCGCTTACTCCACCACCGATTACTGCAACCTTTCCTTTTTGTTTTGGAAGTAGCAACGTTTTTTTCGGTGAACTGTAACCAAAATGTATGATGGCTTTTTCTAATTCATTAATATGAATACTCCCACCAGCATCTTTTCTAACACATCTAGTTTCGCATGGATGATCACAAATCTTTCCAATTAATCGCGCGAACGGAATCTTACTATCCATTAATTTGTAAGCATTCTTAAAATCACCTTTTTCAATTTCTGACACCAGTGCAATGACATCCATATGCACCGGACAGGATGCTACACATACTGGCGGTTCAGAATGAATGCATTGATTCCCGATATCCAATAATTTCTCTAAATCCATGAATAACATCCTCCATGTCCTACATTTAAAGTAAGATTCTTTCTTCATAGGAAAATAGGAATTGGGAGTATGCTAATAACCTATTCAGTTAAAACACATCCCAATTCCAAATTTTTAATTATACATATACTTTATTTGTTTAAGGCAGCAAGAACCTTTTCTGGTCTTGCAGGCAGGTGTGTTACCCTTGCGCCACAAGCATTGTAAATTGCATTGATAATTGCTGCATGTGGTGCAGCAAGAGGCATTTCTCCAGCACCAGAGGCTCCATAGAAGTTATTTGGTCTTTTTGTTTCGGTATATAGTAAATTAAGTGTATCCGGAGCGTCCTTGATTTTTGGAATTCCACAGCCGGTTAATGTGGTATGTTTCTTTAAATCTTCAAAGTCTTCTGTTAAAGCGAGGCCAATTCCCTGAACAAGTCCTCCATACATCTGTCCATCTGCAGCCAGTTTATTAATAATTGTACCAATATCTGCTGCTAATGTCATTTTCTCAACTTTCGTGACACCTGTATTTAATTCAACTTCAACTTCGGCGATGCAAACTCCATACATATAACCTGCAAATGGATTACCTTGTCCACCTTCTGGAGGCGTATCTGTACATGGAGCGGTCCATTTGCCATTATATTTTACTGGTAACCCTTCTGCTACCATTTCATCATACGTTCTGTATGTGCCATCTTCTTTTTTCATTGCTTCTAGCAAATTTCTACATGCAACTGTAATTGCATTACCAGTTACAAGGTTTTGACGGCTTCCGCCAGATGGTCCACTGTTTGGAGTTTTCGTCATATCGTTCATAACGAGATCAATTTGTTCTGGTTTCAGGTTCAGTGGTTTTAACGTTTCATGTGCATAGGTTAGCGTACCAATATCAGCACCCTGACCATGATCTTCCCATGAGTTACCAATTGCAACGCCCTTCGGTGTTAATTCTGCCCATGCTTCCGAAGTATCTGGTCCATCTAATCCACAACCATAGATATTAACGGAGACGCCAACGCCATATTTCTTATCCTGACTAGATGCATTCTTTTTGGCAACTGTCTTTTTTGCTAATTCATATACCGGACGAGCTTTATCAAATAATCCTTCTAAGCAATATACATCTGGCTGACATCCGGTTGGTGTCGTAGCACCTTCACGATATATATTTTTATATCTGAATTCATAAGGGTCCATACCTACTTTTTCCGCTAACTCATCCACTAACACTTCGGATGGGAACATAATTTCCGGTGCACCATAGCCACGGAATGCTGAGCCCCATCCATGATTTGTACAGACGGTATGTCCAAATCCGCGAATACTAGGAATGTTATATCCTGCACCGCCAAACTGGAATCCTCTTTGTGTTAATAAGTCACCAAATTCTGAATAAGGACCATGGTCAACCGTCCAGTCCGATTCAAGTGCTAAAATTTTACCATCTTTATCTGCCGCCATTTTCATCGTAGTCCAGAATGGGGATCTCTTACCAGTATAAGTAATCTGTTGACGCATATTAAACTCTAAATATACCGGTCTTCCGGTTGCAAGGGTAGCAACACCTAATAAACCTTCCATGGTTGGACTGAATTTATATCCAAACGTTCCGCCTGTATTATTTTGTATAATAAATACGTCTTCTGCTTTTAATCCTACACCTTCCGCAATCATTAATGCATGTAGGTGAATACCAATACTCTTCGAATGAATAATCAATTTTCCTTCTTCATTCAAATATGAAAAGCCAACATCTGGTTCAATTGGTAAGTGAGGCTGTCTTTGTGTATAGAAACTATCTTCTACAACATAAGGAGCACTGTTCATAATTTGAGCAGTATCGTTACCTTTGCTTATGTGGTTATTGAAATATACATTTGGAGTACCCGGATGAATTTCAATTGCATCCTCAGCCATTGCCTCTGGTGCACTCATAAAAGCAGGCAATACTTCTAAATCTACCTTAACCTTTTCCACACCAGCATGAGCAGCTTTCTCGTTTTCTGCTAATACGATGGCAAGTGCATCTCCATATTGGAATACCTTTTTATCATTCAAAATCGGTCTGTCTAAGCCATCGCCTTTATTGGAAGGAAATGCTAAGCCGTTAATTCGATTGCTGCCTTTCACATCTTTGTACGTTAATACTGCATATACACCAGGAACTTTTAACGCTTCGGAAGTATCAATGGAAAGAATATTTGCATGGGAAACCTCAGCCTGTACTAATTTTGCATGTAGCGTATTGGCTGGAAGCTTTAATCCTAAATCCGCTCCAAAGTCCCATGTTCCCGTTACTTTTGCTAAAGCAGAAGGACGTATGTATTCGGTTCCCATGATGGAAGCACCTTCTGGTAACTGCTTCCAAAGATCCTTTACTTCAATTTCGCCTCTCATTAATCTTGCTGCATCCATAACAGCGTCAACCAATGGTTTGTAACCAGTACAACGGCAAAGATTGCGATTCTTTTGGAACCAGTCTCTTACTTCTTCTCTTGTTGGATTATTATTTTCTTCTAAGAGTACTTTCGCCGATACAATAAAGCCTGGTGTACAAAAACCGCACTGTGCACCACCATGTACCATCCAGGTAATTTGAAGTGGATGAAGATTGTCCTTATTTCCAACACCTTCAATCGTGATAATTTCTGAATTTTCTTCCAGTTTATTCATTTTTGTAATACATGATCTTACTACTTTACCATTTAAAATAACAGAGCAGGAACCGCATTCGCCAATTCCGCAACCAACCTTAGTTCCTGTTAGACCAAGCTGCTTTCTTAATACATCGGATAGTTTTGCATCTGGTTCAGAAACAAGAGTTGTCTTAACACCATTGATTATTAATGTTTTCTTTAACATCTAGAACCTCCTTAAAATTTAAATTTTTTTCAACACGTATCAATTTTATACATATACTCATCTTTTGGTATCTATATAAATTATCAATGTATAATTGTACATTTATTATATTTTACTGTAAAACTATTGTCAACTGTAACAAATATGAGCGTTTATATGTTCGTATAATATACATTATGCACAAATTAATTTATTGGAATAGTTGGATATATAAAAAAAGAAAATATAATTGATTAAAGACTTGAATTACAAGAAGAAATATTGAAAAGAAACTGATTTGTATTTTATTGTAAATTTAAAATAATGTACTAAAATAGAGCAATTTAACTTATAAAATAGTAAATAAAAATAAAAAAATATAATCTGTAATATAGAATTGCATTTGCATTATTAAATGCTGTGATTTAAATAATGCAAATGAACATTATTGATACAAAATTAGATTTATGATACCATTGTTACCTTTTTGCTTTCACAAATTCAATGGCTTCTTTTCCAGTCATATGCTCAATGTCGATTGCAATAAGACTGGCATGTGTACATCCAGCGATTTCTTTTTGTTTCGCTTCTTCAGGTTGATCGTTCGAATACTTTTCGACGAAAGCTTTAAATGCTTCGAATCGTTCCTCTCCCTCGACAATTCTTGCTCTTCCAAATGCAATAACACTACGAAAATATGTCGTATATTCCTCACTTACGATGGTATCTTCATCGATTACGGTAAAAGATACCTTTGCATTCTTTGTGACAGCATCGATTTTATGCCCAGATTTTGCTGAATGAAAATAGATTTTGCCGTTGTAATAATTATAGCTAAGCGGAACTGCATAAGGATAATCTTCATCCCCTAAACAGGCCAGTACACCATTGGTACATCTGTCCATTACAGATACGGTGTCTTCCATTGATAAAAGTTGCTTACTTCTTCTCATTTCTCGAAACATGATTATTTCCTCGCTTTCTTTGTGTAATTATAAATTCATATAGTATCAAATAATGCTAATTAACATGATAAACATAACATTTTGGGCCTATGCCGCAGTAAATTTCAGCCCTAAAATACCCACCAATATGAAGCAAAGAAATACAATTCGCAAAAGATTAACCGGTTCGTTGAATAGGATAATGCCCAGTACTACTGCACCCAAAGCCCCGATTCCTGTCCAAATAGCATATGCGGTACCCATTGGTAGCGTTTTCGTAGCAAGTGACAATAAATAAAAGCTAATCGCCATGCCTCCCAATGTAATTAAAGATGGATATAATTTCGTAAATCCATGCGAGTATTTCAGTGCCATTGCCCAAACAACTTCAAAGATTCCTGCAATTATTAAATAGATCCAAGCCATAGTTTCACCTCCTTAACAACAAAGAAAGCCTGGAAGATATCATCTTGATATCTCCCAGGCTTTTATCCTTCCGTGACACAGCTATGATAGCTGTGAGTTTTCTCTCGGTCACAGGCCAGTAAAACTGCGGAACCCTAGAAAACTTTTTAAAACTGGTTATCATTATATCGTTAACAAATTCAAAAGTCAACCTTCCATATTATTTTTTATTACACACCTTCCATATTATTTTTTATTACACAATATTTCTATTACCTTCGTTTCAATATATCAAATACTTTAAAAATATTTATAATTCCATAACCCCAATCCTGATTAGGATAAGTTATATCGAGCGGTTTCACAGAACCTCGTATTAAATAATTCTTTACCTCGATAGAATCTAAACCCGGCTGGTTTCCTCTTACCACGGACCATTCCAAAATCATGGCTACAATACCTGCTGTATGTGCGGCTGCTACACTGCTACCGGAATAAGTACCATACCCTTTATTCTGGTTTGGTGCAATATAATTCACTCCAGGCGCCGCCAGTTCGGGTTTTACCACATTATCTTTGTTATATCCTTTGCTTGCATAAAAATAAAGGCTATTATTTACAATATCATATGCTGTAATTGTAATTGGAACAGAAGCGGTGCCAGGTTCCAATAAAGTTACATAATTATCCGCATTGTTAAAGTATGTGCTGTCAGATATCATATTTCCCATTGGCAACCATATATCAAAACCACAAGGTTTGTTTTGCTTACTATATACGTTTAGTTTCCACACACCAGGGGTAACATTACGAAAACGCATTAAAATCAGTGGTTCTCCAGTTGGTGTCTGTGAAAGTTGGTAATCCATATAGATTTTCGTTTTCTCAAAGATAAACGATATTTCTTTGTAATACTGCAAACTTGCTGGAATCTTTTGGATTAGTTCACCACTTGGCGATAGGATATCAATGGTATATATTCCAAATGCATTTCCCCATAACTCCATGGAAAATCCAAAATCGTCTTTTCCAACATTGAGCTCAACGGTACAATATTCGGTGGATCCATTGGTGTCACTGTGAAAATGCCTCCTGCGATTTCCTTCATTACCAATGGGAAGAACAACTACCGTATTCGGAATGTCCCCAATAATTGACATTAGTGTTGGTAATGGCGCATATCCATTGTGGTAACCTTGCGAGGTTCCCGTACCGGTCAGGATTACAATCGGTCGATTCAAATTTTTGGCGATCTGAGCACAATATTGTACCCCCCACATGATATGGTTTTCCTGATAGCAAGGCACATCTTTTGGAACTACAAAAAAGTCTCTCAAGTAATTTTTAGCTTGTCGTAATTTTACTATGATTAAATCACTATCAGGTGCAACTCCAGCAAATCCTTCCTCCATTACCCTATTTCCCGCTGCTATCCCAGCCAGCATCGTACCATGTCCAATTTCATCTATGCTGGGAACAATTTCATAAGGATTTTCCAAAGCCAAAGCCTGATTGATTTGTTCATCGTTATATTCGGATCCAAACCCTGCTCCAATGGGAGAGGTTCCAGTTGTAAGAGTCTGGTCCCAAAGGGATATGATTTTTGTAGTACCATCTGGTTTGATAAATATTGGATTGGTATAATCAATACCTGTATCAATAATACCGATCAATACTCCGCTTCCACGTAGATTGAAGTCAGGAACGGTTCTCAATCGGGTAACCCCGGAAGTTGAAAGACTTTCTTCACTGGTCAGCCCATACAGCTTTGGAATTGCAGAGTATCCAAAGGTGCTAATTGCTTTCTGTGTAATTTGAGTTACTGGTACATGAACGATAGCAAACGCTTCATTCATATAATGAATATTCGCGTTTGTATACTGACTTAGCGATGCTGGATTATTTAAATAAAATACAATTAAATCCGCATAATCCTCACTTTCAAAGATTGCTCGTTCCGCTCCATCCATAGCTCTCCTCATTTCTACAATTCATCTAAAGCTCTTCTCTTAAACTATTAAACACATTATAAATATCAAGAATGCCATATCCCCATTCCTGATTTGGATATGCCATGCTACT
This sequence comes from Lachnoclostridium sp. UBA5725, assembly GCA_002419585.1. Classification (GTDB taxonomy): domain Bacteria; phylum Bacillota; class Clostridia; order Lachnospirales; family Lachnospiraceae; genus DIGJ01. The sequence continues at coordinate 103,623 of DIGJ01000013.1, read as the reverse complement.
ATCGCGTCTGGCTCCACGTTCAAATAATATTTTCATTTTACTAGAATTCATACTTGGTATATTGCCTTTTACTACACTCCATTCCAAGAGCATGGCCGCAACTCCAGTAGCATGGGCTGCCGCGACACTGCTTCCACTAAATTCTGCAAAACCTTGTTCTATGGTCGGTCCAACGGTATTAACACCTGGTGCTGCAACATGTGGAGTGATAGCACCTATGCTAGAATACCCTCTGCTTGCTTTCAGATAAAGGCTATCATCCTCTGGATTGTATGTTGTTATGGTAATTGGAACAGGGCTATTTGCATAAGAGGATAATGTAGTGTAGGGATCGGATTGGATAAAATAGGTATCATCTGAGATAAATCCTTCCATCGGAAGCCATATGTGAAACCCCATCCTTACCTCTCCTTGTTCCTGAATTTTTAACTTCCAGATTCCTGATGTTGGATTTATAAAGCGGTAAAAAATCAATTGACTACCCGTTTGGATTTCAGACAATTGATAATCTACGTAAATTATCGTTTTTTCAAAGACAAACCGAATTTCTTGGAAATCATCCTTTCTTGCAATGATACCAGGAACATACTCTCCAGATGGTGATATAATATCAAAGGAATAGAAATTAGGCTGTTCTGCCCATAGTTGCATGGAGAAATTGCCTTCCGACTCTCCCACTTTCAGTTCTACTGTGTCATAACCGGTTGCGGCATTTACCATGCCAAAATAATGTCTTCGAGCATTTCCTTCATTTCCGGCAGAAACGATGCTTACAATACCAGGAGTTGAAGCAACCAATGAATGATAGTTATTAAAGGTTCCTCGACCATCGTGAGGACCTTCTGAAGCACCGAGAGCGAAACAGATTGCCATAGGCCTTGATAATCTTGAAAAAATACGGGTTAAATATTGTAATGCAAAAGCAAAATCATTTTCTTGATAGGCAACGGCATCCGCTGGAATACATAAGGCCTCTTTCAGGTACTTCTTTGCCTCTTTTAATTTGACGATAACAAATTCCGCCTCCGTGGCAATGCCATAAAAGTTTTGATCCAAAGATACATTTCCTCCGGCAATTCCTGCTACCATAGTACCGTGGCCAATCGTATCCATAGTTGGCACAATCTCAAATGGATGCGAGCTTTGTAAAGCCTCATTTATCTGCTCTCTTGTAAACTCTGTTCCATATTCATAGCCTTCTGGTGGATTACCGCTTTGTATGGTCTGATCCCAGATTGATACGATTCGGGTCGTACCATCTGAGTATCGGAATATGGAATTTGTGTAGTCAATACCGGTATCATAAATACCAATCAAAACACCCTTACCAAAAAGATTAAAAACGGGAAAATTGCGCAATTTTGTGATACCGGAGGCCTCAAGATTTCTCTGATTTGTTAGACCAACGAGGGAAGGAATTACATTATATCCAAGTTCAACGATGGAGCGTTTTGTAAAATATGCTACCGGAAAAGTTACTAGAGATATTTGAAAATTAATCGGAAGTGCTTGTGCATCCGGTAACATTTGCAATATGTTTTTCACCTGAGCAGTTTCCACAACTAAATCGGCATATTCTTCGCTAACAATTCGGTTCTTATTTTCCTGTGCCGTATGATCACCCCATTATTCGAATAATGTTACTGTGTCGCATTATCTAAGCGATTATATAATATATATGCCTAGATTTCGAATATAGTATGAAATCCTTCCGTTGCTTATATTAACTAGCTATTTCATCGCATTGGATACAATCTGGATGACTTAAAATATTTCCTTTGTATTCATAAGGCACGATTCCTAGAGAACACACAAAAGGTATCACAACACTTGATTCAACAAGCATTGTGGTACCTTTTGTACCAAGTTAGTCGTTTGATTTCAAAGCTTCAATCATATCGACATGCTTTAATTTGTTATGCATAACCCACATGACCATAGAAGAAAAGAGCAAAGTCAAAAGCCCGGCAAATACATAACTGTGTACATGCAAACGGTAACTAAACATCATATTGTCCATGGCTGCGGTATTTAAAACAAAATAATGGAGGAATTTACCCACGAAGCTTCCAAATAGAATACCGATTAAGGATAAGATGACATTTTCACGATAGATATACATCGTCACTTCTTTATCGTAGAATCCTAACACTTTTATGGTAGAAAGTTCCCGGATTCGCTCCGAAACATTAATATTGGTTAAGTTGTATAATACAACAAAGGCAAGCACTGCCGCGCATATAATAAGTACCACCACGACGGTATTTAAGCTTCCCATCGAATCATCAAACATGACGATCATCGAAGAATGGAAAGAAACTGCTAAAATACCACGGTACTGGTTGAGCGTATTTGAAAGTGTATCTTCCCATGCTTTATCTTGATGATAGGAAAGTAAGGCGGCGTTGTAACTCATGGAGGTACGATGAACATACTTCTGATAGGTCCGTGGTGTCATATATATATAATGTCCGGTATAATTTTCTGTAATTTTAGCAACCGGTATTTTAAACTGCTGATTATCGGAATCTGTTATGGTAATCGTATCACCTTCTATGATTCCATATAAATTGGCTAGTTTTTCAGTAATCACAGCCCCATCTTCTGAAATAACATACGATTGCTTTCCAATACGGCTACGAAGGCTTACAAATTGCGAAAATTTGTCCGTATCTTTTGGTACAAGTACGAGAGCCTGCTGTGTGTTCACACCTGATTTTTTGACCTCGAATTGTTCTTCGTGTACCAGTAAGTACTCTTCTAACCCACTTGTGTTGGAAATTGCCTCTTCTGCTTTTTGAATCTCTTCCTTCTTTGCATCTTCATCAAATACCACGAGTGCCTGATATCGTAATAAATCGTTAAATTGTAATGCAGAAATATCCGATATGGAATCGTTTAATCCAAAGCCCGTCATCATTAGCCCCATACAGCCAGCGATTCCAAATACCGTCATCAGCATACGCTGTTTGTAACGGAATAAATTACGCATCGTTACTTTCTCGATAAAATTAAGGCGATTCCAGATCAGAGGAATTCGTTCTAACAAAATACGTTTTCCAAGTTTTGGCGCTTTTGGACGCATCAATTCAGCGGGCGAACTCTTTAAATCCTGCCGTAATACAGCCCATGCTGTCACTCCCGTGCAAAATACTGCAATGACAAAAGAGAATAATCCAGGAATCAAGTAAGGATCAAGCACTCTGTTTGGAAAATCATACATCGAACGATAAGCATTGATAATAATTTGTGGTATACCATAAAAGCCCAATAATAATCCAAGAGTCGTACCCAAAATACTTGCGCCAAGCGCATAAACATAGTATTTTAATGAAATTTCCCAATTGGTATAGCCTTGTGCTTTCAATGTTCCAATCTGTACCCGCTGCTCCTCAATCATGCGTGTTATTGTAGTGAGGCTGACTAAAGCTGCGATGGCAAAGAAAAACAATGGAAATACCAGCGATAACGCTGAAAGACGCTTTGCATTGTCTGCATATTCGGTATATCCGGGGTTATCCTCTCTTGAAAATGCATAGTAGACCGGTTTTTCAAGGTCTTCCAATGATTTTTCTCCGTCTGCAATTTCTTCTTCGGCATCGGCTAACTCTTTCTCTGCCTCCACTTTTTTATCATTATATTCATTCAAACCATTTTCATATTTTTGTTTCGCATCTTTGAGCTTATGTTTTTCGGTCTCAAGTGTTTTGATTCCCTCATTATAATCCGACCAACCTTCTTTTAGTTTATTTTTTGCAACAGCTAATTGGCGGTATCCATTGGCTTTTCCCGCTTCATAGGTTTGCCATTTTTCATGCAGTTCCATGGAACCACTTGTTAAAGATTTTTGTGCATTATCTAACTGTATTTGGTTGTTATTTAATTCTTCGAGTTGTGTAGATAGTTGTTGTTTGGTATCAGAAGCTGTTTTTAAGCCACTTTCCAACTGAGTAATGACACCCTCTAGTGCTTCTACAAGCGAACTGCCACTTGCTTCTCCTTTAAAATAAGACGTCCACAAATCAGAAAGTGTCTGACTATCTCCGACAGAAATGGAACTTCCTGACTGGATTAAGGCACTTTTTTGCTCATCTGTGATGTAAGATACAGGCACGGCAATCACGTTCCTCGTCTCTTCTAATAGAGCAGTTAGCTGCGTTTTTTGTTCGGTAAGCGTTTTCTCTTGTTCTACCAGTTGAGTCAGCGCCTGCGTTACTTTTTGTTCTCCTTGTTTGACCTTTTCAATATTTTCATTTACTGTTTGTTGTTCTTTTTTTAGTTTGGTGTTCGCTGCCTCCAATTGTGATTTTGCATCTGCCATTTTATTATTGAAAGAGGTTTTATTCGCATCATATTCAGCCTGCCCTTTTACGAGCTCTTTCTGTGCATTCGCCAGCTTACTTTCTGCTTTTGCTATCTGTTTTTCTCCGTCTTGTATTTTTATGTTGGCATCATTCAGTTTCTTAAGTCCATCTATTAGTTCTTGTTTTCCATCTGCAACCTTTATTTTTGCATCCGCTAATTCCTTCGTTGCATCTATTTTTATATCCTGTAGTCGGGTGACTGCCCTCTCTTTAAAAGAATCCTCGATTTTGTCTTGGTATTCTTTTATCTTACTTTTGTATGCTTCGTTATAAGGATCAACTCCCTTGAGGCTATGAAACGTCATATAGACATCGGTATAGATCGAAAGATTAAAATCCTCGGCCATGATTACGCCATACCCATCCAGTGAACCCTTTCCAATGGAAGTACTGCCAAGCTGCTTTTCACTTACATACAGTGGACTTGTTACAAAGCCAACTACCGTGTAACTGGTACGTTTCAGATGATCAGACAATTCAGAGTCATCACTTTCTGGAATAAAGGTTACGGTATCTCCAATCTGATAGATGGATTTGATTTCATTACTTCCTAATAGCGCGATTTCTCCAGTTTTTTCAGGTAAGCGACCTACCTTTATGTCAAATTTATTTAATTGGTTCGTGTTCTTATAGGAATATACTTTTAATAGTTTATTTTCTATTTCTGTGATTACATCCTTACTGTATCCGCCTTCCAACTGTTCTACATCTGCTTGATTTTTAAGTATTTCGATGTCGTCTTTTTCGAATCCCATGGTAGATACAACATGGATATCCATCAGATTTTGTTTGTCAAAAAAGAGAGCCGCTGTTTTTAACATATCTGGACCAGAAGCATTTAAGGCCGAGAAAAAGGATACTCCAATGAGAATCAACAAGGTTATCGAAATAAATCGTGCTTTTGAAGTACGTATTTCCTGAAAGATAAACTTACGTAATGCTTTTTTCTTTCTCATTCGTTACTCCAATCTACCATTCGATTTGTTCCACTGGCATTGGGGATTCATTCAATTCAACATTACGAACCTTCGCATTGTGTATATGAATTATCCGATTAGCCATCGGTGCAATCGCAGTATTATGTGTGATAACAATAACAGTAGTTCCCGTATTTTTGCAAGTATCTTGTAATAACTTTAATATCTGCTTTCCTGTTTCATAATCGAGGGCACCCGTAGGCTCATCGCAAAGCAGTAATTTCGGATTTTTTGCCAAAGCTCTGGCAATTGCCACACGCTGTTGCTCTCCACCGGATAGCTGTGCTGGGAAGTTCTGTTTTCGATCACTCAGTCCTACATCTTCCATCACCTGATCGACATCCAATGCATTCGGAGAAATCTGCGTTGCCAGTTCTACATTTTCTTTCGCGGTCAAATTTGGCACCAGATTATAAAACTGAAATACAAATCCAACATCTTCCCGTCGATATTTGATTAGTTCTTTTGCTGAAAAGCTTGCAATATCAACACCATCTACCAATACTTGTCCTTCATCTGGCAAATCCATACCGCCTAGAATATTTAAAACGGTTGATTTACCTGCCCCACTTGGCCCTAATATAATAACAAACTCACCTTGCTCAATTTCAAAATTAATCCCATTATTCGCAACGATTGTACTTTCACCCATATGATATCGTTTGATTTCATCTACAATTTTCACATAACTCATGTCGTTCTCACTTCCTACTTTCTTTAAATGTCACACTTGTGTCATATGCAAAATAATAGTATTATAGAAAATAAGGAAAAACAAGACATCTTATCTAACTTACACAAAAAGGAGCATTTGTGTCACTATGTATAAAAAACAAACGAGTCGTATTGCCATGCAATCACAAAATTGGATCGCGGATTCCGTAGTCCGCTTATTAGAAACCTATTCCTTTCAAGAAATTACGGTTACACAGATTTGTCAGGAAGCACAGCTTGTGCGAAAGACATTTTATCGGAATTTTGAAACCAAAGAAGATGTTCTACACTATATCTTGGATCATTTATTTGAATCATTTCAAGGTAAAATTGATATATATACAATGGAACCTTTTGAAATTTTTACCCATTATTATGAATATTGGGCTGAAAAAAAACAGCTGCTTACTTATCTTCACCGAGATGATTTGTTTTATATTTTAACGAAGAAATACATCGAATATGCCGATTCGATACGTTTGCATTTTCTTTTTATGAAAGGAGATATCAATAAGCAAACCGGCCTGGAACCATATGTGGTTCACTTTATAGCCGGTGGAATGGTTGCGATATTAGAACATTGGCTGGAACTTGATTTTAAGGAATCCATTGCTACTTTAACGAGTTTAACGGAGACGTTGCTTCTAAGTGCGAGTTCCTACTTAAATCCGCCTTCCCTATAGTGTGCTGGTACGAATCTCAGCGCAAAGACCTCGATTTTAAATTCTTCGGATACCTTAATATCTGATGGATCTAAATATCTTTCTGTTTCCGCATTATTTTGACTACTTGCATTCAATTTTCGTATTCCATCCTGGTTTCGGTACATTAAATTCTCCTATATAATGTGTTTATTTTATTATATTCGGAGATAGTATATTCATTCGTTTATAAGCTATAATACAAATACCGTGCATAAAAAGCCATCAACAATCAAATTTTACTGAAAGTTGATGGCTTTTCTATCGCCTACTTTAATTCATGTTAGAATGTTTTTATTCAATCGTAAAATTAGCTACTCCAATATTTTGAAATGCAATTTTCGGTTTACACATCGGTGAAAAACAGTTTCTTCTGGTTGGACATATTTTTAGGATATAAGAAGCATCATAATCAACTTCAAATTTAAAACATCCCAAATGGCTTATGGTGATGCAATAAATCAATCTTCTCTCACCATCTTCTATTTGATAAAGCATAATATCCCATTCGTGATTTCTACAGCAATCACATGCAAAAACACTACCTGCGATGATACCAGGCTTAATGAGGCATTTTTCACAAATGGGAACGTTTGGTTTTTCTATTACAGGTACAGGAAATGGAACCGCAATATACTCCGTTTCCTTCTCATAAATAATCTTTTCCTGCGAATATTCTGGACATTCCGGACATATTGGGCAAGTTGGACATGGTTGTTGTTCTGGACAAGTTGGGCATACTGGGCATGGTTGTTGTTCTGGACAAGTTGGGCATACTGGGCATGGTTGTTGTTCTGGACAAGTTGGACATACCGGACATGGCCTTTCTTCTGGGCACGTAGGGCATGGAGTTTGTTCCGGACAAACAGGACAAGGAGTCACTTCTGGGCAGATTACTGCTTCCGGGCACGTTGGGCATGGAGGAGCTATTGGGCAAGGTGCTACTTGCGGACATGGTGGCGCTTGTGGACATGGCACAGCTTCTGGACAGGTAGGACAAGGAGGCACTACTGGAAGATTTATTACTTCCGGACTGATCTCAGCCACTGGTGTTGGGGTTTCGATTGGAGTCGAAACAATTGGTGCAACCTCTACCGGTGTACTCTCCATGCAGGTAACCCCGCCCACAAATGGATATAAGTGAAATTCAAATCCACTGTTTGCATTTACTGCAAACCCGCCTAATGCAGCATTGCCACTCACACGGCCTCCAGTAGGATGCCCATGGAACATGGCTTGAGGAGCTAATATACTTCCCCAAATATCAGAAGATTTTTCCATATGAATATTGGTTGCATCTTCAAATTCATAGAGAATATGATCTGCAAGTCGTTCTGATCCGTATAGACCATACTGTAAATGTGCATGAGGACCAGTACGTAATCTTACGATAGCTACACTACCCTCTGGAATATCAAATCGAATTCCTTTATTTATTAAACCATTCGGCCTTACATCAAGAGTAAATACATTTTGTTTTGGATTCGTTCCTGTTAATATCCATTCATAAGAATTACTGCTTATGGTTCCATTTGTATCTAATCGCTTAATACAATCTTGATAATTGATTAAGCTTCTTCTCGCATTTTGAAAAAAGTTGGTAAGATTAGCTGATATTCTAGAAGCTGGAATGACACGAGGAACATCATAGCTTGAAATAATATAGTAGTTTTCGTGCTCCGTTGGCGTCCAATAACGACTTCCGCCATTTGCATGGTATAAGTAGTTCAGCTCTTGTGCTTGGTCTCTAGCATTATCTTTTCCAATATAGTAAGTACTACCAGGTGAAGCTTTGAAGCTACCACCAGCAACCGCATGCCCGATTACTACCAGTGGCCCTTTCATGGAAACAATGTTTCCAACTAAATATCTTACTGCGTCAGGTGCAAATTCAATCGGTACCTGCCCTTTTTTTCGTTCAAAGCCGATGCTTAAGCTTCTTGGACTATAAAAGCTACCACCTACAGCCATAGCTCCTTCTACATCGACGATATTGTTGGCATCCCCTAATACAAATAGATTAAACTGAGAGGCCTTACCAAACGGCTGCCCCGGTATGTCTTCCCAGTTTATATTTTCATATGGGATTCCTATAATCGGATTGGCTTCATTGCCATAATTTGTATTGTCCATATAAAATACATAAACCTCCTTGATTGATGAATCCTTTTCTGTATTCAGTTTATTCCAAAAAAATTTTATTGTGCGGTATTTCTAGACTACGTATACAAATATTTCATTTTATATGAATTAACATATATGATTTTCATCTAATTCTAAATATTTTGCTGTTTGTTGGGCAATCTATTAACGGAGGTGATTTCTATGACAGTAAAAGATATTATGACTACTAATGTTGCATGCGTTTGTTCGGATGATTCCGTCGAAAAAGCAGCACAATTAATGAAGCAAAATGATGTTGGCTCTATTCCAGTATGCAGTAAGAATTCTGTAGTTGGAATTGTTACAGACCGAGATATCACATTAAAATCGGTAGCCAGTGGTCAGGACACAAGACGAGAAAAAGTAAGTTCTATTATGTCAACGGATTGTGTTTTAGGAAGACCGGATATGGATGTTAGCGATGCTGCTCAGATTATGAGTGAAAAACAAATTCGCAGACTCCCTATTGTTGAGAATAATTGTCTGGTAGGCATTGTAGCTTTGGGCGATATTTCGCTCGAGCCGTCTACACAAAATAGTGCAGAAAAAGCACTAAAAAATATTTCAAAACAATGTTAAAAGAAGAAAACAGGATTTAATTGAAGGGGCTATTGCCATACAAATCACAAAGATTTAAGGCAATAGTCCCTTCTTACTTATATTATTAAATGCAATTTATGGTTCTGCCATTCTGGTAATCCCAACATAAATCTGAGAAATCTTATACCAGGTTGCTCGATTTACAACACCAGTTACTGGCAAGGAAAATATAGTTTGAAATGCTTTGACTGAGCCAGCCGTTTTTGGACCATAGATACCATCCACAACAAGCTTTGGTATCGCTGAATAGACCGTCGCTATTTTATTTAACTGTGTTTGCATCGTCTTTACACTATCCCCTCTTGAACCAATGACTAAATCAATATTTTTCCATGATGCAGGAACACCAGCTACTTGTGTGGCAGTATTAATGTACATTTCATTGCCATAATAGTATCTTAGAATTTCAATGGCAGAATACCCCTGATCGCCTAATGTTTTGGAACCCCATTGCGACATCCATTTCGGACACTTTACTCTATTTCCATCGCAGTATTGTGTCAAAATGGGTTGTGTCACATTTGGAAATGACAGATAGTTTACGAAAACAGAGTCTACAATTTTACTGATGTTTTCGTAAATATTTCTTCCGTTTATCCATTTATGATCATACGCTGTAGATGACGTGATGGTGAAATTATAGCCTTTACTTGGATACCATTCAGTATAGACACGATTCAACGTAAAGGATAATATCGCCAAAACATTCGCATAGATGGTTGCTTCTGGCCAGGTGGCATAGATTTCACTACTGGTAACATTTTTGATATAGTCTCGGAATCTAACCCAATAATTTGTCGCTGCAGCGCTAATCGCTCCGTCATGTACGATAATATATTCTGGGATTACCACTTTGCTTAATACGATTTCCCCTGTTTCTCTTACTGATTTTATTTCACTTTCTGGAATCTTAGGAGGATAATCTCCATACAAAGTGTGATCCGTTATGATAAATTGTTCCGTCTGCTTAGCACCTTCTGGCAGCGGTTTAAGCATAACATTTAATTCTGCAATCGTATTTGCAAGAATTTCAACATTATAATAAAATGCAGATTCAAAGCCGGGCGAAATTACAATGATATCATAATTGGAATACGGCTGCACTGTGGAAGGTGCTAGACTATAGTCGATATTAGGAGCTGGCAAATCTACCTTATCCGTTAATCCAGAACGATTCGTCGTCAATCGATGGATGATGCTAGAAGGCTTTCCAGGGTATGTAATCATTATATTGGTATCTTCTATTGGAACGAAAGATTCTGTAGTGCAACGTATTTGTATCTGTCCTACGCTTCGTGCCTCTACTTGTGTTGAGAATAATCGGGATCGAGTGATATTTATTGAGTTACTTCTTTTTTCTTGAAAAGGGTTCATTTATGAGACCTCGAACAAATATTTCTTTATAGTATATGAGAAAAATGCAGTTATGATGAGCTCTAGATTTATTTGATTATCATTTTTGATTAAGTTGACATAATTTCGTACATCCTCTTATAATGAACATAGTATTTCAATTTCAAAAAACTCGATGCATATAAAGGAGTAGGAAAATGATAACATTTACTGAGTTATACCAAACACTTATGGCTGATGCAGTTGCTGGAAGCAATACCGAAGAATTAGAAAAAAGATACAAAGATCAATACGATAGTAATCAATTGGATTGTCTTTTGCATCCGCAAAAACATGGCTATGTCTGGCGGACTGGAGATTGTACTTGTTCTCCAGAAGATCAAAATACTTGTATCAATATTTGCTCCTTTGATGCCATTCATGAAAATAAAACTGGTCAAATAGAAATTAATGCAGAGCAATGTATCGGCTGTTCCTTGTGCATTGATCATTGCAAATCAGAAAAATTGACCACAAGCCGTGATATCATTCCCGCGTTGGAAGCGCTTCATTCAAACAAAGGTTTGTCGTATGCATTGGTGGCTCCTGCCTTTTTAGGGCAGTTTAGTAACGAAGTAACGCCAGGTAAATTACGTAATGCGCTAAAGAAAATGGGATTTGATGGTATGATTGAAGTGTCCTTGCTTGCGGATATTCTAACTTTAAAAGAAGCGCTTGAATTTAATCATAATATAAATAATGAAACGGATTTTCAATTGGCCAGCTGTTGTTGCCCGATTTGGATTGCCATGATTCGAAAAATTTATCATGATCTACTACCACATGTTCCTGGAGCTGTGTCACCTATGATTGCAGCTGGACGTACTGTGAAGCATCTACATCCAGATGCGCTAACTGTTTTTATCGGTCCATGCATCGCAAAGAAAGCAGAAGCAAAAGAGCCAGACTTGGTTGGTGCAGTTGACTTTGTTTTAACATTCCAAGAAGTGAACGATATTTTTGAAGTCATGGATATTAATCCTGCAAAAATGCAAGAAAGTGATAAGGACCACTCTTCTCGCGCTGGTCGAATATATGCTCGTACTGGAGGCGTAAGCGAAGCGGTAAGGGAGACCGTAAAACGAATTGATCCAAATCATACGATTTCAATTCGCACACAGCAAGCAGACGGAGCATCGGCATGTAAAGGTATGATTAACGAATTACTTGCTGGAAATACCAATGCAAACTTTTTTGAGGGAATGGGTTGTGCCGGTGGATGCGTTGGTGGTCCAAAAGCCATCATTGATCGTAACGCAGGAAGTGAAAATGTAAATCAATATGGTGATGAAGCGACTTATAAAACACCGATTGATAACCCGTATGTGGTTGAATTGCTGCATCGTCTTGGTTTTGATACCATTGAAAGTCTCTTAGAAGATAGCGAAATATTTACAAGACATTTTTAATTTTAAAACTGTATAAATAAAGTAGTATGCTCTGAATCCTATTTATTTTCGCATTTGAAATCCTCCTCATTTTCATCCGCTTTATTTATATATTTATCTGCCTCAATAATACCATTCTTGACTGCATTTTTAATTATGTAATATGCGCCTGCCATTATAATAAAAACACCTGCAATGTTCGTCATAATAAACACCCCCACCATTAAACTTAAAATCGTAAATTTAGTTTTCGAGCTCTTTAAATAACTATATTTATATAACCGTTTTTCTATGTTACGATCAATTTGTTTTATCATAAACAATAAATACATGATTGTGAAAAATAATTAATATAGAAAAAGCTCCTGTCTAAGATAGATAAAACATATCTATTTTAGTCAAGAGCCTTTCTATAAAAGAAAATATAATTTTTTTATGATCAAATATAATTCATTTTTTTTCAGCAATTATTCTCTGCAATTCTAAAACTTCCGTACTAGACATATTTTGATTTCTCAAAAAATCTGTAATGAAATTATTCAAAGAGCCATTGTACAATTTATTGATTAAGGCTTGTGTTTCAATATTTTGAACCGTCTTCTTTGATATGACTGCTTTACACAAAAATCCAGGATCTTCACGTTCAATGGCACCTTTATCAATAAGACGTTTAATTACGGTATAAGTAGTATTTTTCTCCCACCCGATGTATTCTTTTATTATTTTTGATATATCCTTGGCTGCTAATGTCTTATTGGACCAAAGAAGTTCCATTATGTTTAACTCGCCCTCGTGTAACCTGATTTCCTTCATAGATGTTACCTCCCATTACATTCTTCTACAAACGTAGAATTCAGAAACTGCAACGAATAACTTGTTATTTAAAGTCAACGAAAACTCAATGTTTTCCAAGTACTACAGTTGTCGTATAATTAAAATGCTTTAAACTTACTCTTAAAAAATATATATAAAATTCCGTAGAATATAATTTTAAATAAAATGCTAAAAATGGAAATATCTACTAACGTAGAAGATGCGAGCAAATCAATTCTACATTACTAGACTACTTTTGTCAACACAGATATGTAATAAAATTAAAAAATAATATACAAATTTGTAACATTTATTTATTAATAATAGCTAAATTACAAAAAGCTTCGTTATAATTGATAGGTGCTCCTTGTACGAAACAGTTTTCATTATTTAAACTGTCTAAGACAACTAGAGTATATCAAATCGAACGAAGCTTATTTTTGATTTTCTACTATACGGTTAAAATACTATCAAAAAATGGTTTGAATTATGATAAAAATTATGATTAAAATGAATACTATGGTTAAATTTACACGGTTAAAATATTTAAAATACTTTTAAAGTAATCTGGTAATGGTGCCTTAAATTCCATATATTCTCCAGTAGAAGGATGCTTAAATCCTAAAATTCTAGCATGTAAGGTCTGGCCTTCCAAGTTAAACTTTGATTTTGCAGGACCATAAACATCATCTCCTAGCAATGGATGATTAATACTAGTTAAATGAACTCGTATTTGATGCGTTCTTCCGGTTTCTAATTGGCATTCAATATGTGCGAAATTCTGATCTAAATTTTGAATTACATGGTAATGAGTAATAGCTTCTCTTCCATTTTTGTAGTTTATCGCCATCTTTTTTCGATCGATTGGGTGTCGACCAATCGGAGCGTCGACTAAACCTTCCTCATTATTAAAATGGTTATAAACAATTGCATTATATTTTCTTGTTATACTATGATCCTTTAGCTGCGCTGCAAGGGAATTATGCGCCATATCATTTTTGCAGATAACAATCGCACCCGTTGTATTTTTATCAATTCGATGAACGATACCTGGTCGTAACACTCCATTAATTCCGGAAAGGTTATCCTTGCAATGATACATCAATGCATTTACGATCGTACCGCTATAATATCCTGGAGCTGGATGCACCACCATATTTTTCGGTTTATCTATTACAATCAAATCATTATCTTCATATAGAATGGATAATGGAATATCTTCTGGTAATATATCGATAGAAACTGGCGTTGGTATATTAAATTCTATTTCATCCTGAGCAGATAACTTATAATTTGATTTTGCAGGTTTTCCGTTAATCACTACATGATCATCTTTGATCAGTTTTTGAATATAGCTTCTGCTCATGGATTCATTTAACTTTGTGAGGTACTTATCTAATCTCATACCTTCATATTGAGGCTCAACCACCAGTAAACTAATCTCGTCTTCGGATATAAAATCCTCTGTGTTTAAATCTAACATATCATTATTCATGCTTTATTTCCTTTATCTTTTTTCAAGAAGTCAAAATCCTCATCTTTGTAATAAAAGAAGCCTAATAATAGCAATAATACAGCTGAAACCGTTACATAGCAATCAGCTAAATTAAAGATAGGGAAATTAATTAACTCAAAATACAAAAAATCAACGACATAATTGTTCACGATACGATCAATGAGATTCCCAATTGCACCGGCACTAATAAAAATACAGATATACTGTATTGGTAAGAATCTCTTACTATCTGGAATTTTATGATAAATATAAACAATTCCCAAAAAAATAAGGAGTGTAACTGGTATCAAGATCGCAAGCTGGTTTTGAAGCATACCAAACGCGGCACCGCGATTTTCTAGGTATTGGAGTTTGAATACTCCTTTTATCAATGAGACACCATCTGTTCCCATTAAGTTTGACTTTGCAATGTATTTTGTGATTTGATCCAATGCAATCAATATAATATTAAGGCCTAGATACTTTGCCATATGTTTCATTTACTTGTTTCCCTCCATAATAAAGGAAATTGCTTTTGTCATTTCATCTTCCGTAACGGTTTGATCAATGTAGGCATTTCCCAGTTCTTTTAATAAAATAAAACGTATTTGTCCGGAAATCATCTTCTTATCATGCTTGATAATCGATAAAATCTCGGATGAATCTATTTTTTGCTGATTGATATCCATATTGAAATGAATCGGCAATTGATATGCCTCAATCAGATGAATAATACGTTTCAAACCATCTTCGCTTATCGTTCCTTTTAGATAAGAAATATAAGACGCTGCAACCATTCCAATTGCAACACACTCCCCGTGGAGCAAAGTAAAGTTCATAAATTTCTCTACAGCATGTCCGATTGTATGACCGAAATTTAGTAGAGCACGTTCATTTTTTTCGGTTGGATCATTTTCAACAACTGCTTGTTTTACAAGACAACTTTGATGTACGATTTCTTCTAGCGTATCAAGGTTACGATTTCGTGCAACAGTAACATTATCCTTTAAGGAAAGTGCATACTCCTGATTTCGAATTAAGCCATGCTTAATTATTTCACCAAATCCGGAATAGAATTCACGGTCTGGCAACGTCGAAAGTACAGATAAATTAATATATACTGCTTGTGGTTGATGAAACGAACCAACCATATTTTTATAAGCGCGAAAATCAACTCCGGTTTTTCCACCAATACTGCTGTCTACCATCGCTAAAAGGGAAGTTGGCAGCTGCACAAAACGAATCCCTCGCAAATAGGTAGCCGCTGCAAATCCCGTAATATCGCCTACAACTCCACCACCAAGTGCCAGCAGCACGTCATTTCGATCAAATTTATTCTGTATGAGCTGCTCATATATATCAGAAACGGTATCTAGGTTTTTATGATTCTCTCCCGCTTCCATTACAAATGAATACACATGATTCGTATATTCTCTTACTTTTAATAAAATATCGGTAAGGTGATAGGATTCCACATTTGAATCCGTTATTACCATAACCTTGCCATTTGTTATCTGTAATTCGTTCAGTATATCCGATAACTTATTATAATCTCGTTCAATAAAAATAGAATAGATTGGTACTTTTTTATCCGTAAATACCTGATTGGAAGCTTGCATCGGACCATGTACTATGATTTCTTTACTCATATTCCCCTCCATTTCGTTGCTGCTTTTTGCGATAAGCAAGTTTGCGTATGTAGCGCAGGTACAAACTTACTGAGTGAAATGTTAATCCTCATTTAAATTAAAAAATTCAAAGAGCTCCGTATCTAATTCTTTTGTAAAATTAGTATTAGATTTAATCATCTCTTTTGACAAATTTGTATTTTCAAGTTTAGAATCTGCTATTCTTGAATCGGTTGGCTTTTCTTCCATTTGATTTGATTCTGATGGTTTTGCTAGTGCTGTTGTCGATTCCCCTGGCTTTGCTTCCCCTAGCTTCGCTTCCATTGGGTTCGATTCAAGTGGGTTCGATTCAAGTGGTTTCGATTCAAGTGACTTGGTTTGCATAATTTCTGCATTTGGCATAGTAAACTGTGGAATACTAAGACCAACCATCTCAAAATCCACTTTAAAAGCATCGGAATTTAAAAGTTCAAGGTTAGCATCTGCCAATTTTTTACATTGAATTCGGTAGCTTTCATATTGCTGTATTAAGGATTTTATATTATTTTGCGCTTTGTCGAAATATGAATTTGCTTCCTGCACAATCTGATTTGCTTTTAGTTGTGCATCAGAAATGATGAGCGCTGCTTTCTTTTCTGATACCTTAGTTGTTTCCTCAGCTGTTTTTTCTGCTACAACAAGTGTTTTTTGCAAGGTTTTTTCCAAATCTTTATAGTACTTAAGCCCATCACTTAAGGTATTTACTTTATCTTTTAGCTCCATATTTTCACGATATAGCGTTTCAAAATCTCGGTTAATTTCTGATAAAAATTCATCTACATCTTTTCGTTGGTATCCTCTGCCTTGCCTTAATTCTCTGCCTTGCATTTCAACTGGTGTTAACATGGTTGTCCTCCTTAAAAATTACAATCGAATTGTATTTTATATATATTTTTCAACAATGATTCGGTAACGATTTTTTTTCGTTTGTGTCTCTACTCGTTTAAAAACAAAGCGGCCTAACCCACGCACCGATATAATATCATCTTCTTTTGGAACAAAACTATTGGATAAAATCAGCTTACCATTTACAAAGACTTTTCCACCCTCGATAAGACCAGATAAACTACTTCTGGAGGCTTTAAAAGTTATAGAAAGCAAGCTGTCTAATCGAACACTGGAAACCGTCCCACTCATGACTTTGGTTTCGATTTTATAATCACTTTCATCAAAGTCTACGATTTTGGCTTGCACATTGGTATGTTTTACCCGTTCGAGTGATTCACAAATAAAGGAAGCAATTTCTTTGTAGCAAAAGACATAAGCTTTTTTTTCTTGCGCTAGGATATCACCAATTTTAGTACGCTCAATCCCTAAATTTAGTATGGCACCAAGATAATCTCTGTGAATTAAAGCCTCGCTATACTTGACACTGTGTGGTGTAATGGATACACAAACAATAGGGAAGCTTACATTAGGAAAAGAGTCATCGTCATAAAAACAGATAACTCTTCGCTCCGCTTCCTTATACCCACCAAAAAGCTGGTAGGATACTGGTGATATTGTATTTATTGTTTTATAAAACAAGTTAAGTTCATTTAAGTTTAAAAAGGACGAATAAACACAAATGCCACGAACATAAGCTTGCTGTGATAATTCAATCAGTCGTTTGCAAAAAAGCTCTTCTTCTTTTTCTTGATTCATGGGTTCTCCTTTACATACTCAATCCATAAAATAAAGTTTGCAGATAAGAAAGTATTATCAGCGTAACCATGGGTGTCATATCTGCTGTAGCGGTATTCATAATGGAATGTTTTAAGCAAATACGAACCGGTACAAAGATTGGATCAAGTAGGGTTAGTAGAAAACTTCTTATTTTTATAAAATTAGGAAACCAAGATGATACGATATATAAAAATAAGATACTTTCTAATACCACACACAATATATATAATGCCTGAAATAAAACATACGTCATGATTAAAACTCCTTATTTAAGGTTGGTACGTCAAATCCCATATCTGGCATTAATTCAAGGTAATCACCGGATATATCAATGGTATCAGGTGAAAAAATGAAAATATATCTTGAAATTTGATGTAGTTTTCCATTGACAGCATAAACACATCCTGATATAAAATCCATTACTCTCTGTGCATCATCTGGATCAAATCCCTCAAGATTAACCACTGCGGCTCTACCAGTTAAAAGCATATCACAGATATCTTGTGAATCTTCAAAACAGGTCGGTTTCATAATACAAACTTCAAGTCCCTTTGGTGTGGTACGAATAGGCACTATTTTATTATTTGTTGTTCGTTCCATACGAGTGGTACGTTCACGAACTGGTTCTTCTTCACGTTTGGAAGGCTTGTCCTGCCTGAAAAAGGGCTTTTCTATTGTTCTAGGCTGCTCAATCTGACGAGTGGCAGGTTTTGAAAACTTTTTCGATATTTGCTTTTCTTCTTCGAAATCTTCGATATAATCTTCCAAATCATCGTCCTCGTTCAGTCGTAAGTAACCCAAAAAACTTTTTACTATATTAGCCATAATAACTCCTATCAATCCAATAAATATTTAAATGTTATAATTTCGTTCACCAAAAATTCCAGTACCAACACGAACAAGGGTTGCACCCTCTTCAATTGCAACCTGATAATCTCCGGTCATTCCCATTGACAACTCTTCCATAAAAACATTATCAATGTTTTTCGATTTTATGTCAATATATAATTTCTTCAATTCCTTGAAAAATGCTCGATTTTCCTCAGGATTTTCAACATATGGTGCGATTGTCATAAGCCCTTTCATCCGGATATTTTTTAATTTTGAAACTTCCATGATAAATGGGATTGCTTCCTCTATAGTAATGCCATATTTACTTTCTTCCTTTGCAGCATTTACCTCAATTAAAATAGGGCATATGATTTCTTTCTTTTTCGCTTCGATATCAATTTGTTCTGCGAGGCGAATTGAATCCACCGAATGAATCAGACATACCTTGTCCACAATGTATTTGACTTTATTACGCTGCAAATGTCCGATCATATGCCAGTTTAAAGGTTCTTTTATTATATCTGTTTTATCACAGATTTCTTGTACCTTGTTTTCTCCAAAATCGATGACCCCTTCCTCCATTACTTCAAAAATCATAGATACAGGCTTTGTTTTACTGACAGCAATCAAAGTTACTTCATCTCGATTACGGTGTGCACGCTTACAAGCTGCTTTTATATTTTCCTCAACGTCTTTTAAATTTTCTTTTACCATAGATAATCACCTTATTTTTATTTTACTAGTTCTGATTCTTTCATGCTTTCTGCATTTACAACAATATGGTCATAAGCGGATAATCCATACGGAGTCTCTTTACTTACTATAGCATACTCTTTGTTTTCATAAATTTTTTCAATGACACGAAATACAGCATAGCCTTTATTTACATTATATACACCTTCTAGGGCGTCCATTTTGCCAAGTTGATAACGTTCATTTGTCTGCGTGTTTATTATATATTCATTTTCCGCAATGGAATCACTATAAATATAGGATTCTTTTTCATTTGAAAGTACCACCGTAACAGGAACAAATTCATATTGGGATTCACCGCTTTTTTTATCAAAGGATTCTTTTGTAATACCGGTTGAATTTGTTTTGCCACCGACTCCGATATACTCGTTTGGCACAACTAAAAATTTCTTCTTTAAAATGGAAGTAACCGGTATTTTTAACCCTTGTGCAGAATTTAGCTGCACCTCTAAATCAAGATATCGTTCATTGATGTAGCGTATCATATACTTATTTAGACTAAGGTTTGCAAAATAACTTCCATTACTTTCATATGTAGTTATACCAGCAATCACGGATACCTGGTCTTTTTTTAATGTTATTTGTACTTTTTCGAAATCTTTAAGTTTTTTATACTGCGAATCAGATAAAGGTATAATAATATTCCAATCCTCACTATTAATCATCTTATAGACAGGACTACCTTCAGCAACCGCTTCGTTACTTCGCAGTTGCACACGTTTTTCATCAATATTTTTAAAATTATCCGTCGTTATTTGCGCACTATTTAAATTCTCATAGCCATCCATGGTATAGGATACAATCCCGCTTTTTTTAGAGGAAATGGCCTCAAAACTCCCTCGATTGGAATCGGATACCAAGTTATTTAAATCTGACAATAAACTAGCAGTATTTTGTTCTAAAATAGTATTTTCTATGTCATATTTTAAATCTGAAACCGTAAAGTAATTACTTTTATTGTATTCTTCCCGAAAAGAAGCAACCGCATTTCTTATTTTAGCAGTGTCTTCTCTTGATAATGTATTAACGGTATCTGCATTGGTTAATGCCTTATAAATTTCTCCCGTTTCATCTATAGTATAAACAGTGGCGCCTTTTGCAACCTTTGTACCATCTCCAATATAGTAATTCACATAACCAGCTTTATCTGTGTAATAAATACTTTCATTTCGTAGTATAATTCCTTTGTATGTATTGTCGTCCGAAATATTCTTTTCAACCACTTCATATATACTAATGGAATCCTCAAAAAAATAATGAATGGATATTACCACCATGTAAATAAATATAATAAAGAATACAACTAGTCCAATATTTATATGAAACGGTTTATGATAGCGCACTACCTTATTATTATGTCTAGCCAATCATACTACCTCCTAACCATTCTATTATACTGATTAAATTATTATTTTTAAAGACCTAAATGAAATAAAATGTATAAATAATTCAGTATTGGTAAGAATAACCACTAAGGAGGTTGTGAAATGAAAACCATAGATTATATTGCATTAGTAATAGTAATTATAGGAGCAATCAATTGGGGCCTCATAGGTATCTTTCAGTTTGACTTGGTCCGAGTTATTTTTGGTGATATGAGCTTTGTTTCCAGAACAATTTATACAATTGTTGGAATTTGTGGCTTATATGCAATTAGTTACTTTGGAAGAATTCGAAGTAACAACGATTAATTGCATCAAAAAAGGAGCTTCTGATGAAGCTCCTTTTTTCTATTACAAAGCTACTATAATGTCTTTTTTATACTCTTCAGGTATTTGATTTTCATTCACTGATATACTTAATACAAAATCCACATTAAATGCTTGAGAAATCTTCTTCAACTTATCAAAAAGGTTATGTAAATCATTTTCTGTAACACATGCTATTTTTAAAAAACTGTCTAAATACACTTTTTCCAAATCGTGGTCCTGTGAAAGAATACCACATATAAATCCCAAAAACTCATTATAATTTTCTACTAAATAATCCCTCACATTAATTAGTCGAACTTTATTACTTAATTCATACATATGCTTTGTGCTCTTGTCAAGATAAACAATGTTCCCACTTGTTGTTTTTACCTCCGCTGCTACTTTATCAAGTAGTATTTTAGTTTTGCCTTTTCCCTTTTCGCCTGCAATAATCTGTATCATTGTAATCTCCTCCTTCATATGGTGTTGAATGACAATCATAAAATAACAGATTGATTTCAAAGATAATTTGATATAAGTAAAATCTTTTAAATATATCTTAATTATAGTACCATTTGTTAGAAATTACAACCAAAAAATCCCTTAAAAACGTTCAATTTTTAAGGGATTTCATTATTTACATTATTCTTCTTTTTTTGGTATAAACTTTAACAATTGTGTCATTTGACGATAAAGAGAAGTCTTATTATCTGCTTTAAAAACAATGGAAATGTACGCATGTCCATCTTCTCCTTTGCTATATAAAGCAAGACAAGCTCCGGCTTTTGAAGTAGTACCGGTTTTTCCTCCTACAACAGTCACATCTTCAGGCGCATCTGTTTCCCCCAGTAAAAATTCATTGGTACTAGAAAATGTATAGGACAAAACATTCCCCTTTGTATCCTTATATGGTACAAGAACTTCTTTGGAATGTATCATGTCAACAAAATCTTCATTCTTTATCAACTCATTGAATATTAAATAGATATCATAGGTCGTTGTATAATGATTATCATCATGCAATCCATGTGGATTCACAAAATGTGATCCAGTAGCGCCCAATTCATATGCTTCTTTATTCATTAAATCAGCAAATGAATCCACGCTACCCGAAATATGTTCTGCGATTGCTACTCCAGCATCATTACCAGAATATACTAATAAGGCACACAATAAATTACGCAATTTAACCTGATCACCTTCTTTGAAGCCGCAAAGCTTTGCTCCACTTTCCGTGATATGGGATGCGTTGTAACTAATTGTGACGATATCATCTAAATCAGCGTACTTTAATGTTACATATGCGGTCATTAATTTTGTTACACTGGCTGGATAAAGACGTTCATAGACATTATTTTCATATAATATGCTTTGATCGGTAACATCAAAAATCAAAGCCGATTCTGCTGTGATGGATTCGTTTGTATCATTTTTTTTACTTAATGGTACCACACAAAGTTCACTGCTTTTGGTATCTTCTAACGGAGTAACATATCCATAATTTGAAGTGTCGCTAACGTAAGCAATATCTGCTTTTTCCATGTTGCATCCAAAAAGGATCAGACTAATACTCATCATAAGAATGGAAAAAATTACTTTTTTATAATTCATTAACCTTTATAAACCTCTCGCCAATCCAAGTCCCCGCGATCCAAAGCTTTCACCAAGAGTTCTGCTGTAGCAAGATTCGTAGCAAATGGAATATTATGTGTATCGCATAGTTGTACAACATTATTAACGTCTGGTTCATGTGACTTTGGACTCAAAGGGTCTCGAAGAAAAATAACCAAATCAATTTCATTATGTTCAATCTGGGCACCAAGCTGTTGTTCTCCGCCTAAATGTCCAGCTAAATATTTATGCACATTTAAATTTGTTACTTCCTCAATGAGACGTCCAGTTGTACCAGTCGCATAGAGTTCATTTTTTACTAAAATACCGCGATAAGCAATACAAAAATTTTGCATTAATTTCTTTTTTGCATCATGAGCAATTAAGCCAATATTCATATCGTATAGCCTCCTTAAAATTTTCTATTAAAAATCTAAATAATCTTTTATATCATGGAAAAACCACCTGTACGGCTTCTTGAAGACTGAAGCCGAATATTTAGAAGTATTCCTACCGCTATCATGCAACTCATTAAAGAACTTAATCCTGCACTAATAAAAGGAAGGGGAAGTCCTGTATTTGGAAGCATTCGTGTTGCTACTCCGATATTGCAAAAAACTTGAAATATGAGCATAGAACCGATACCAATGGCAATGAGCATACCCAAACGGTCGGCGGCTTTTTTAGCGGTTACCAAGCATATTGTAATTATTATACCTAATAATATTATTATAGCACAACTTCCTAAAAAACCAACTTCTTCTCCGATAACAGCAAAGATAAAATCGCTTTCTGTTACATCTGCATGTCGATAAACACGCGTTGTTGAAGCAGTATCATTAAAAAGTTTTCCAAGTAATGTACCAGAAGCAATAGCCTGATAGGAATAATTTTGTTGATACATAATATCACTATATTTTTCAGGATCTAAAAATCCGAGAATTCTACCTTGTTGATAAAAATCAAGTAGTTTTTGATATGGTTGCTGAACATACCAAAATACTACAATAAATGCTGGAATTCCAACACCTAAAAGTGCACCAATAATTTTGTAGCTTAATCCAGCTGCAAAAATCATCATAGCAAAAATAAACATCATTACGATACTAGAAGATAAATCAGACTGTACCAATATAAATGCAGTTGGTAAAATCATTAGTAAAGCGCCGAGTAAGAAAATACGGAATTTATCCATATATTCTTCATATTTTGTAAAAAATACCGCTAGGGTCAAAATAAGTATTATCTTACATAATTCCGAAGGTTGCAGGTTGATGCCTGGCAACTTAATCCAACGCCATGAACCGGTTGTTAAGTCCGTTCCAATTGGAGAAAATTTCGTTGCCGCAGCCATCAAAACACCTAAAATATAATAAAAAATAACAAATTTACAAATAAAGTGGTAATCAATCAATGATATTATGATTGCAAAAAGCAATCCTAAGAAAAAACCAATTAACTGCTTTTTAAATGCAGATGGACCAAGCTCTTCTCCACTTGCTAGTTTTACAAAATTTGCACCTAATACTCCGGTTATTGTTACAACAATGATAAGAAATATATTGTAATGCCTGAAATCATATTGTTTAAAATTAAACATTTAACTTTTCCTTATTCCTTTGGATTTCTCAAGTCCCTAATTGGTATATTTGCATAGAGTGCAGGAACGGATCCATTATTACCTTCGGACTCAGTTTGGGTAATTTTTATATCCAAACCTTCGACATCTATCTCGACATATTTAGAAATCACATTGATAATATCATTTTTTATTTGTTCCATTATTTCTGGCGAACAATTGGCTCGATCAGAAACCAAAACTAACTTCAATCGATCCTTTGCAACATTGCCAGAGGATTTTTTCTTAAAGAAATCAGCAAAAACCATTGTGTTTCCCCTCCTTTAGTTTTTTTTGAATAAGTTGCTTAACTTCGACATAAGTCCACCTTTGTTATTTAAATCAAGATATGGAACATCTTCCCCGATTACACGACGGCAGATATTCATATAGGCTTGTCCAGCTAAGGTTTCATTTCCAACTAAAGGTTCACCTTGGTTTGTTGATACTACAATATTTTCATCATCTGGTACAATACCGATTAATTCAACGGCCAAAATTTCTACAACATCAGCTGCAGACATCATATCGCCACGTTTTACCATATCTGTTCTTAAACGATTTACGATTAAGTGTGTCTTTTTCATTTCATTTGCTTCTAACAGACCAATAATACGATCTGCATCACGCACTGCAGAAACTTCTGGAGTCGTAACAACTAATGCACTATCCGCTCCAGCGATTGCATTTTTGAATCCTTGTTCAATACCTGCTGGGCAATCCATTAATATGTAATCAAATTCGTCTCGCAAATCATTTGCGAGTTTCTTCATTTGTTCTGGCGATACACTTGTTTTATCTCTTGTTTGTGCAGATGGTAATAAGTAAAGATTTGGGTAACGTTTATCTTTAATAAGTGCTTGTTTGATACGACAATTTCCCTCAACCACATCTACCAAATTATAGACGATTCGATTTTCTAACCCTAAGACAACATCAAGATTTCTTAGGCCGATATCGGTATCAATCAGTACTACTTTTTTATTCAGCTTTGCTAACCCTGTACCCACGTTGGCAGTTGTAGTTGTTTTTCCAACGCCACCCTTGCCGGATGTAATTACGATTACTTCTCCCATATTTTTAAATTTCCTCCAATCTCTCTTTTCAAAATTTTAAAAGTGGATGTCATCCATGACATCTTTTGTAAATGGCTCAATATAAATATTGCCATCTTCTATATATGCTACCTTCGTTTCTTTTTGCCGATTTTTTTGTGGTTCATCGGGTGATCTTGCTATGATATCAGCAATTCGTATCTGTACTGGATACATATCCAGTGCTAAAACAAAGGCATTCTCATTACCGGAAGCTCCGGCAAAGGCATTTCCTCTTAATGAACCAAGCACAATAATATTTCCTTTTGATACCACTTTTGCACCTGGTTTTACATCACCAATCACAATAATACTGGTTTCAACTTCTAAAACCTGTCCAGAACGCAAGTTTCCTTTATAAAACTGTCCGGTATTGGAATTGATTTCAAGTAACTTTTCCTGCAATGTTTTTTGAAAAAGCTCTTCTGTTTTTGGATTATTCTCTACAATACAGACAACATTTAATTTTGAATTTTCATTGATGACATCCAAAATTTGTCGTTGTTCCTCATTCGTTAAGTCACGACCTTCAAAACTGATCGCCATAGTGGCATTTCCAAGAAAATCGGATGATGTACTAAACTTTTCTGCCACTGCTTGTTTGAGGGATGCAAAATCCAAAGCACTATCTAACACTACTATGATACCAGATTTTGTCCCCTTAATCATAACTGAATTATTCATGCTGCCTCCTTAGTCGGTTACTGAATGTAAATCTAATTCGGGTTCGTCTGCTTCATTTGAATTATCTGCAGCCGTATCCGATAATTTGAAATAATCTTTATAAATATTTTTTGCTACTTCCGCAGCATTTGCAGAGGTATATCCATTTGGAATAACAACAACAACCGAAACCTCAGGGTCTTCATATGGTGCAAATGATACAAAAAGTGCGTGGTTTGGCTGAGATTTGCTTTCTTGGGCGGTACCAGTCTTTCCAGCTATTGTTTTCCCTAAATTCTTAAATAATGGCGCAATCGAGCTTTTGGGACCATTTAAAACCTTATACATTCCTTCTTGTATTAATGACCATGTGGAATCGCTTATTTTGACTTGATTGAATACAGTCGCATTATTATCAAGCAATACAGTTCCATCTAAATCTTTGACTTTATCAACAACAGTTAAATTGTAACAGGTTCCTTTGTTTGCAATCGTTGTAATATAACGATTTATCTGTGCTGGAGTAAAACTGTTTGTTCCTTGTCCAATTGCAGAACGTATGGAATCTTTATCGGATATATGGGGATCATACTCATATAGTTCGATACCTGATTTTGCATCCAAACCAAACATGGTTGCATATTTTTTTAGCGTTTTTAAACCTTTATCACTGTTATATGCGTCTCCAGATTTACCAAGACGCCAACCCATTTCATAGAAAAAGTAGTTACAAGAAACCTGGATTGCATCCGTAATATCAATATCGCCATGGGATGTATGACTCCAACATTTAGGACCTTGTGGAATTCGTTCAAATGTACCTTTATCGTATATCTTCTCTCTTTGTCCAACAACCCCTTCTTCTAAGGAAGCCACAGAGGTTACCATTTTAAAGGTTGATCCAGGTGCTGTTTTTTGCTGTAATGGACGATTCATCATAGGTGATGCTAGATTTTGTTGTAAATTGGAATAATATTTCGTTTCAATATGATTCGCTAGTTTGTTATTGTCATAACTTGGATAAGAAACCAGTGCCAAAACATCCCCGGTATTTACATCCGTTACAACAATGGAACCAGAACATGGTTCTAGTGCTAACTGACCAGGAGTAATTTCGAGTTTTCGTATCTTATCATGGATAAATTCATAAGAAGATATGCTTCCATTATTTAACTTATCAATATCACTTTCATCATATTCTAACACACCTTGATCAAATAATAAAAGACAAATTTCTTTTCCAGATAAAGTACGATTAAATATAAGTGTTTTATATATCATTTTATTAAAAGTTTTGTCTGACGCAAGTGCATCTTTCGTATAAGTAAGTAATTCTTTATAAAGTTCCTTTGTACTATAAAACTTATTTCCAATTTCTAGTTTGCTAAAGTCTATCCAATTATTGGATAAAGCATACTGTAAAAACTCGCTTAAACTTACCTTATCATCTACGTAATCTTTATATATCTGGGAATCTTTATCAACAGAATCGGAAATCAAAACACCTTGTGCGACTAAAAACGAATACACATAATGTAAATACTCTTCCATAGACTCTCCTGAGTCTTTATTTGATACGGTACTTTCTACATCCATAATACGGTCCAGATTATGAAACACATCTTTTTGTTTTATACTATATTTTTGATAAACCTTTTTCTCCGTATTCGTTGCGTTATCTGCATTTAACCCCATTACATCAATTACATTATTTTCAATTAATGCATTATAAACTTCGTAGATTGGAATTAAAATATCATCACTGGAGGTTCCCTTTGAACCATAACTCATGCTGTTCGTGATTTTTGAAAGCAATATACCAGCCAGTTTTTTTTCTAGAATATTATAATATTTCTCTTGATACTTCGCATCAATTGTCAGATATAAATCATTACCTGCAACTGGTTCAACACGATCTTTTATATCAACTACACGGTAATTTTCGTTGATGACTAATTTTTCGCTTCCTTTTTTACCGTGAAGGTAGTTCTCATATTCTTTTTCCAGACCGGTTTTTCCTACCTGATCCGTTTTTGTATAATTTGTTTGTTGTTCTGCACTTAATTGGTCATACTCTTGTGTTGTAATCGTGCCAGTATATCCTAAAATATGCGCAAAATATTCACTGTCATTATAAACACGATGAGTTTCTTGCATTACTTCAACACCTGGAAGCTCGGCACTTGCTTCTTTAATTGCAGCTACCGTTTTTTTATTGATATTGGTTGCAATTGTACTCTGAACGTATTTTTGATATCGATTTAAGTAAAGTTCATACCGAACGGACATTATTTTTAATGCATCTTCGTCACTATATTTGTCCGAAATCAAAAATTTTGGACTGGATGTAGCCGTCGAAGAACGTATATAATCAAACATTTCTTTGGCTGTAACAGAAATCTGTTCATCACTCAATTTTTCAGTTGAACTAAGTGCATAAATATCCTTTTTAAATCGCATTAATGTATTTCCATCTATGGTAAATTGAAATTCGCCACTCTCATTTATTAGAATCGGGAAATCCGTTACGATGGTGCCACCATTTTCTTCAATCAAGGATATCAAGTGGAAGATCATCGCATTTTTTTCTTCACTGCTAGAAAAAGAACCGATATCTTCAATATTTACGGCATAAGACAATTCATCGTAGGCAAGTAAAACGCCATTACGATCATAAATATTACCACGTGTACTTTTTAAGTCACGGTCTCTTTCGCCCGTAACGGAAGCTTTTTTTACATATTCTTCTCCATGAATAATCTGCATTGAAAAAATACGATTAATTAATGCAAACAGTAATATGAAAAAAATAATGGACATAGGGAATAAACGCGACCGAAATATGCCTTTTATTTCATTCCATATCGTATCTAGCATATTTTTTAAGCCTCCCTTTTATCGTCTAAACAAAGATGTTTGTTCAGTGTATGTAGTAATCTATAAAGAATTACTGAAATCAAAACGGTATAAACAACTTCAGGTAATATAATTCTCCTTAAATAGAAGAAAAAGTGTAACCTTCCACGTAATAAAAACTCTACAATATAATAAAAGAAATTATAGAGTAAATCGCTAATGCTGATGATGATTAAAGGTATGATTAAATCATCGGTATAATATATTTTATTTAGTAATCCATTTAAAAATCCAATTCCCATTAAAATCAGAGCATACAAACCAATTACGGAGCCGAAAAACAAATCAATCAGCAGACCACAAATCAGGCCCACCCAGATTCCTTCTTTTTCTCCGCCCATATAACCATAAGCTACGGTAACAATCAAAAGTAGATTTGGTGCCACATCAGCTAAGGACAAGGATTGAAATACCGTTGTTTGCAAAACAAAACAAATTAATATTACAAGTACTGTACTAACAATGCGTTTCATTCAAATGCCTTTCTAATAAGTGACGGCTTCTGCCGGAAGTTCTTTCTTTAATTCTGTGATTACCAATACGGTATCCAGTGAATCAAAGGAGACGGCTGGTGTTAGATATCCCGATTTTGTCATATTAGAAGAATCCACTTCCAAATTATTTACATATCCAATTAAAATCCCTTGTAAATAGCGATCACTCGTACTGGATGTCACTATTTCATCGCCTTCTTTAATAGCTGCATCTTTGTCAACTAACTCAATATCAATCATACCAGAATCAATTAATTCCAGGTTACCTTTTACATTACATACATCCGATGTCTTTAGAGACATACCAGTAACATTGGTTTTATCATCAATAATCGTACGCACAATTGCCCAAGAGTCACCTGTTTTGGTTACGATACCTACAAGACCGCCATCTGCAATTACATTCATATTGACTGCAATTCCCTCATCCGTTCCTTTATCAATCGTAAACTGATTATACCAGTTATTACTGTCTCGACTGATTACTCTAGCAGCTACCTTTGGATAGCTCGCGTATTTTTCATCCAGTTCAAATAGCTTACGTAAATCTTGTAACTCATATTTTTCTTGTTGCAAGATTTTATTTTCATACGTAATCGTGTCTAGCTGTTCTTTTAATTTATTATTTTCTGCAGTCAGTTTCTGTACAGAATTAAATACTTCTTTTTTTCCATAGAGCCACGTTCCAAATGAATTAATTCCTTTTTGCATTGGTGTTACCACTTTGCCTACGCCTTCATTAATTGGTGAAAATTTTTCCGGATAGCGAAAGGATATTATAATAATTACCAAACACAGCAATGATAATGTTGCTAAAATATATTTTGGTTCTATGGTCATTTTCGTTCTTCGTCGCATGTAATACAAACCTCCAAACAAATTCCCTATTTACTTTTCCGATCAAATGTCTTAATTACATTAGCAGATAGTTTGTTGGAGCCGGCATTTTCAACAAGCTCACCAAGTCCATTGGCCACTGTATTTTCTGGATCATCCGCAACATTTACTTTAAGTGCAGTTTCACGTGTGAACAATTGGTCTAAATTACGAAGTTTTGCAGAGCCACCGGTAAGATAAATGCCAGAGCGATAAATATCGGCTGAAATTTCTGGTGGAGTTCGCTCTAATATCACTCGTACGGATTCTATAATTGTAATTAAATGTTCGTTTACAATTTCATTTACTTCTTCTGAAAAGATTTCCATTTCACAAGGAAGACCGGTTACAACATTTCTTCCACACACAAAAATGGATTCTTTTTCCTGTGGAAATGCAGAAACAAGATTCATTTTTATGAATTCGGCTGTTTTATCTCCAATTACTAAATTGTAACGTTTTTTAATAAATAATTTGATTGATTCATCAATCTTCCTACCACCGATTGGAATCAGCTTGCTTAATACAATACCACCAAGTGAAAGAATTGATATTTCGGTTGTTTCTGCACCGATATCAACCGTCAAAATACCGTGGGCATGATAAATGTCAAGACCCATACCAAGTGCAGTTGCAATCGGTTTTTCAACCATACCGATGCTCTTACTCTTCACGTTGGAATTTGAAATTAAATCATAAAAGGATTTTTTCTCTACTTCTGTAATATCCGTTGGCACAGCAATTAAAAATTCTGTTGTAGAACCAAACCCATTCTTCTTTCCAATTAACTCATTAAAAAAGTGATTTAACAACATCTGCATGTGAGCGATTTCAGCAATAACTCCAAATTTTACCGGATAGGAGACGCTGATGTTAATTGGCACTTTTTCATACATTTCATTTGCCTCATCTCCTGCAGCGATCAGGTTGTTTTTATTGGCAATGGCAATTGCATTACTTTGATCTAATACAATTCCCTCTCCTTTTTTGTATATTTTAATTTTGCTTGTACCTAAATCTATACCAAATATTCTTTTTGACATTACAAAATTCCTTTCTTTTTTAGACTGATATATTTATTATCACCAATTATTACATGATCCATAAGTTTTATTCCTAGTAAACTGCCTACTTCTTCAATTCTTTTTGTAATTTGAAGGTCTGCATTACTTGGATTTGGATCCCCGCTTGGGTGGTTATGAACAAGAATAATGTGAACCGCTTTATACTTGAGCGCTTCAATAAAAATTTCCCGTGGAGAAAGCAAAGAGCTATTGACTGTTCCAAGAGAAATATCCATTTCTTTGATGAGCTTACTTTTTGAATTCAATAAAACAAGAATTACTTTTTCCACTTCTAAATTACGCATGTCCTGCATATAATAATCAGCGATTGCCTCAGGAGTTTGAAAATATAATGAATCGGTAGTGCATGCTTTTGCCATACGTTTTGTAAGCTCTGCAACTGCTAATATCTGGAGCGCCTTGACCGTTCCAATCCCATTCACTTTGGTAAGTTCAGGAAGAGAAAGCCGAAATAGCCCCAAAAGTCCAGAAGATTCCGAATGAATCGTTAATAACTTCATCGCAACTTCAACAGATCGTTCTTTGAAAGAACCTGTCCGAATAATAATCGCCAGTAATTCGGCATCCGATAGTTTATCTGCTCCATATTTTATGAGCTTTTCATCGGGTCGCTCAAAAACGGGTAAATCTTTTATTTTAATATGTTTTTCTTGCAAGGTGCACTCCTTATCGTACCTTTATGCACCGACTATCCGTTAAACTCCACACTACATTTTAGCATAAAAGGACTTTTTTGTATACCAGAAATTTCCGACAAATAAGTCCTTTAACAAACATTAATTTTATTTGAATTCTATAATTGAATCAAACCTTCTTCAAAAAGTTTTTGCATGGACATAAGAATTCCGAGTTTTGCATGATACCAAGTCAAGCCACCTTGGAAGTAAACTGCATAAGGTGGTTCAATCGGTGCATCTGCACTCAGTTCTATGGAGGAACCTTGAATAAAGGCACCTGCAGCCATAATGACATCCGAATGATATCCAGGCATTGCCCAAGGTTCTGGGTTAACGAAACTATCTACTGGCGCTGCTGCTTGTATTCCTTTGCAAAATGCAATAATCGCTTCCGCAGAGCCAAGCGTAACCGCTTGTATAATATCAAATCGCGGTTCACTTCCATTCGGAATGACTGGAAACCCAAGTTTTTCATATACATTTGCTGCAAAAATTGCTCCTTTGAGTGCTCCGGAAACGACTTGTGGTGCCATAAAAAAGCCTTGGTATAACTGTCCATTTATACCAAGTGATGCACCCACTTCTTTTCCTAGTCCTGGAGAGGTCAAACGAAAAGCAGCATTTTCAACATATTCTGTTTTACCAACAATATATCCGCCGATTGGAGCCAATCCACCACCTGGATTTTTTATCAGTGACCCAACACATAGGTCAGCACCAACATCCGTAGGTTCTAATGTTTCAACAAATTCACCATAACAGTTGTCTACCATACAGATGACATCTGGTTTGATTTCTTTGATAAAGGCAATCAATTCACCAATACGTGCAACCGATAAGGTAGGTCTTGTTGCATAGCCTTTGGAACGTTGAATGGTTACCATTTTCGTACGTTCATTCATACTGCTACGAATGGCATCATAATCAAAATCACCATTTGCAAGTAAATCCGCTTGTGCATAGGTAATCCCGTATTCAGCAAGAGAACCTCTGGATTCCCTGATTCCGATTACACCTTCCAACGTATCATATGGCTTTCCAACAGGTGAGAATAGTTCGTCACCTGGTCGTAAGTTTCCAGAGAGTGCTATGGTAAGTGCATGGGTTCCACAAGTTAACTGAGGACGTACTAGTGCTGCCTCAGCATGAAAAGCTGCAGCGTAAACCTCTTCCAAGGTATCTCTTCCAAGGTCATTGTAGCCATAACCAGTCGTTGCAGCAAAATGTATATCACTAACTCTTCTATCCTGCATTGCCTTAATTACTTTTAGTTGATTATATTCCGCAACTTGATCGATTACCCGAAAGCGTTCTTCTAACTTATTTAAGATATCCTCACAGTAGTTACTGACTTCGCTACTAATGTGCAAAGATTCGTACATTTCATTCAATTGTTCTTTCATTTCTTTCCTCATTTCTGCATTGCTCGCTGTTCCTAATAAATCCAGGCGCATTCTATGCGTTATCGTATGATTGCTTTTTCTTTGAGTATCGTAAGCATTTCATTTAAAATAGCATTCTCATCTGGGCACTCGTCTTTGGAAAGCCAGATTACTTCCTTTTCCCGTTTGAACCAAGTAACTTGCCGTTTTGCAAAATGTCTCGTATCCCTCTTTAATATATAAATGGCTTCTTCTAAGGTCAGACTACCGTCTAGATAATCTAATATTTCTTTATATCCTAATCCCTGCATTGAAACCAGACTCTTATCATACCCTTTTTCTTTTAGAAATTCAACTTCCTTTAGAAGGCCCATTTCCACCATTTTATCAATTCTTCGATTAATTCGTTCATATAAAACATCACGTGATTGGTTCAATACAAAATACGAAAAATTGTAAGGCGATTCTTTTTTTCGCTCCTCCTCATTATGAAGAGAAATCAGTTCGCCTGTCTGCTTAAAAAATTCCAATGCGCGAATCACCTTTTTTATATTGTTTGGATGTATTACCTCCGCTGCTTTTGGATCAATCCGTTTTAATTTTTCATGCATCGCATCCGGCCCGATTAAATCAGCTTCCACTTCTAGAGATTCACGGATTGTTTTATCTCCATCATTTTCCTTAAAATCAATATCATAGACTAAGGACTGTATATAGAATCCAGTACCACCTACTATGATGGGTATTTTCTCTTTTGCATAAATTTCTTCTATTGCCTCTTTTGCAAGGGTTTGAAATTTTACAATGTTGAATTCTTCTTCCGGTGATAACACGTCAATTAAATAGTGCTTCACTCCCTGCATTTCATCTTTTTCAATTTTTGCAGTACCAATATCCATATATTTATAAACCTGCATGGAATCAGCAGATATAATTTCACCATTTACAGCCTTGGCAAGCTTTATTGACAAGGCTGTCTTACCTACTGCAGTTGGTCCGGTTAAAATAATCAATGGTTTTTTCAAAATAGTTCCATCCTTATATAATTCGTTTGAATTTCTTTTCAATTTCATATTTGCTCATAGAAACAATCGTTGGACGTCCATGTGGGCAATGATATGGATTTTCCAACGTCATGAGTTCATCAATTAATTCATGTGCTTCTAACTGCGACAATCGCATATTTCCTTTCACAGCCGCCTTGCAGGAAAGGGAAGCAACTTTTTCTAATAACAAATCCGATTGTAGTTTTCCATCTTCTGACACCAGATCATCTATCATTTCGATTAACAATTCTTTTTGTGCAATGTTCAAAAGACTGGATGGTACGGCACGAACAGAATATTCACGACCACCAAAGGGTTCGATCTCAAAACCAAGCTGGTTAAATACGTTCATATTCTTTGTTAATACTTCTTCTTCTCGCATATTGAGTGTTAGAATAACGGGAGGATTCAGCATTTGAGAAGCAAATTCATGATGTTTGATGGTTTTCATCGTACGTTCAAACAAAACTTTCTCATGTGCTGCATGCTGATCAATTAAAAAAAGCTTATCTTCAAATTCAATGAGCCAATAGGTAGAAAATAATTGTCCGATAATCCGGTGTTCTTTTACATTTTCCTTGGATAAAAAGATTTGTTCGTTTGTTTCCGCAGCGTCTGAAAATAAATCAAGTTGGGCTCCTGTATGATAAACAACCGCATCCCGGACGATATCTATTACGCATTCATTTTTCTTAGTACTCTCTTGCTTGATTGCTTGTATTTCTTTTTCATGTATTTTATTTGCTAGTTTTTCTTCCGCCTGTTTTTCCACTTCTATACGATTTCTTTCAAATGGCTCAGGTCCTTTTTCTATCATAGGTTTGGAAACAGGTTCTGCATTTTTTATCGTAGTTTTTCCAATAAATACGCTTTCTTCAAAAACCGGCTTCATTAACTTTGATGGTTCCAGATTTGGCAATTTCCAATTTGCATGTTCCACATTATATTTTTCATGACTCGTATTTAAGTTTTCTAAGTTTGTTTTTTTCAAATTTTCTCTATCTAAACTTAGATTTGTTTGCAATATTTTTGTGTTTTTCTTCGGTTCATCAAAAGTAACCGCCGGAATCATTTCTTTTTTCTTTAAGCCGTTAACTAACGCTTCATATGTCATATGAAATACTTCTTCCTGATTTGAAAAACGTACCTCCATTTTGGTCGGATGCACATTGACATCAATCAAGGAAGAATCCATTTCAAACGATAGAACCGTAAAAGGATACCGGTGCAGCATGGTGTAAGGCTTATAGGCTTCTTCAATGGCGCGGTTGATGATATTGCTCTTGATGTAACGTCCATTGATAAAATAGTTCATATAATTTCGGTTGCCACGAGAAATCACAGGCTTTCCAATATAACCACTTACTTTGATTGTTTCATTCACTTTTTCAATCGAAAGCGTTTGCCCCGCAATCTCTCGTCCATATACATGATAAATAATATCTTTTAAATTATTATTCCCAGAGGTTTGCAGCTTTACCTGATTGTTATTGATAAACTTAAATGCGATATTTGGATGTGAAATTGCTATTCGCTCTACCAAATCTCCAACGTAACTTGCTTCCGTCATTGCAGATTTTAAAAATTTCCGTCTCGCTGGTGTATTAAAAAAGAGGTTTCGAACGATAAACGTGGTTCCTTCGGGGCATCCAATCTCCTCGATCCCCTTTTCCTCGCCACCTTCCATTAGATAACGAGAACCCGTAAGCGCACCTGCTGTTTTAGTTACTAGCTCTACCTGCGATACGGCCGCTATACTAGAAAGTGCTTCTCCTCGAAAACCAAGACTTTTTACGGTCATTAAATCTTCTACCGATTTTATTTTACTAGTCGAGTGACGTTTGAACGCAATTTGAAGCTCGGATGGCGCTATCCCGATCCCGTTATCCGTAATACGAATAAAACTGACACCGCCTTCTTTGATTTCAATGGTAATTCCATTGGCACCCGCATCAATTGCATTTTCCACTAATTCTTTTACGACCGCACTAGGACGTTCTATCACTTCACCCGCAGCAATTTTATTAATTGTATTTTGATCCAACAACGTAATCATGATTTACTCCATTCCAGTGAAAGATATCACACTTATTTCTGTTGTTACTTTATTCTTACCAACGATCTTTGATCTTTTTTTGAAGCTGGTATAGTTTATTTAAGGCATCAATTGGTGTGATGGAGGATAAATTAAGTTCCCGAAGTTCTGATATAATATCTTCTGACGAATGATCACTTTGCATCGTATCAAAAATAGAAAGCTGGAACGCATCCTCAGCTACTTTCGATTGTGGTTTTGGTACGGAAATATCCTTCGCCTTAATAATAATATCATTGTCACTTAATTCCTCCGCAAGTTCTCTTGCACGATTTAGTACTGATTCAGGAACACCAGCTAATTTTGCTACCTGGATTCCATAGCTTTTATCTGCGCCACCTGGCACGATTTTTCGAAGGAACACAATGTCCTCTCCTTGTTCCTTGACCGCGATGCAATAATTGTTCACACTATCTAATTTGCCTTCGAGCTCGGTTAATTCATGGTAATGGGTTGCAAATAACGTCTTTGCACCTAACAATCTTGGATTACTGATATGTTCCACGACAGCCCATGCAATGCTCAGTCCGTCAAAGGTACTCGTTCCACGGCCGATTTCATCTAATATTAGGAGACTGTTTTTCGTTGCATTCCGAAGAATATTTGCAACCTCTGTCATTTCAACCATAAAGGTACTTTGACCACTAGCTAAATCATCGGAAGCACCAACACGGGTAAAGATACGATCCACGATACCAATATTGGCGCTCCTCGCCGGTACAAAGCTACCGATTTGTGCCATTAAAACAATCAAAGCAGATTGCCTCATATAGGTGGATTTACCAGCCATATTCGGTCCTGTGATAATGGATACCCGCTTTTCATGATTGTTAAGATACGTATCGTTTGCTACAAATAAATCATTGGTAATCATCTTTTCTACGACTGGATGACGGCCATCTTTGATGTCAATGATACCATCGGTGTTAATTACCGGTCGTACAAAGTTATTTCGCTCCGCTACAAGCGCCAAGGAAGCATATGCATCAATTGCCGCGATTGCCTTTGCACTCGTTTGAATGCGACGAATTTCAAGCGCAATCTTATCTCTTATTTCACTAAATAAGTTATACTCAAGATTAAACAGCTTATCTTCTGCTCCAAGGATAATATCTTCTAATTTTTTGAGCTCATCAGTGGTGTACCGTTCTGCATTTGCAAGTGTTTGTTTTCTTACCCAATGTGAAGGCACCTGTTCTTTATAGGAATTCGTTACTTCGAGGTAATAGCCAAAGACTTTATTGTATTTCACTTTTAGGTTCTTTATATTAGTTGCTTCTTTTTCTCTGGATTCCAAATCTGCCAGCCAGTCTTTTCCCTCCGTCTTTGCGCGGCGGAGAACATCGACCTCTTCAAAGTAACCGTCTTTTATTAATCCACCTTCCCGAACGGTAATCGGGGCATCTTCTATAATGGATGTTTCAATTAGTTCAAAGATATCTTCCAAAGGATCCAGGGTGTCATAAAGTTCAACCAGGTTATTGCTATGGAAGCTTTGTAGTAAAAACTTGATGTGTGGTAGCATTGCCAACGACGCTTTAAATGCGATGAGATCTCTTGGGTTGGCACTTTTATAACTAACCTTACTAATGAGTCGTTCCAGGTCATAGATTGGATTTAAATATTCTCTGATTTCTTCTCTTGTAATCACATTTTCATTTAGTTCTTCAATGGCGTCCAGACGGTACTCGATATGTTCCTTTTCGATTAATGGCTGTTCCATAAAATTACGAAGTAATCGCGCACCCATTGCCGTTTTTGTTTTATCAAGTACCCAAAGAAGGGAACCTCTTTTTTGTTTTTCTCGTAAGGTTTCTACCAACTCCAAGTTTCTTCTTGTCGAGCTGTCTAATAACATAAACTTGCTGGTTACATATGGCGTTAGTTTGGTCAAATGCATCAGTGAATTTTTCTGTGTCTCGTATAAATACTGCATGACAGACCCCGCTGCAATCACTCCAATGGTATAATCATCTAGGCCAAGACCACTTAGGCTAGCCACTTTAAAGTGATCTTTTAGAGAGCGGATGCATAAATCATCATCAAAGTACCATGGCTCCACTGAAGAAACTGAAATTCCTAACCGATTTCTTAGATCTTCTATGTCAATTCCAGAAACATAAAACGAATCGTTACAAATAATTTCCGTTGGGCCGAACTTATTGATTTCATCCAAAAGCTTACGATCGGTATCTACTTCCGTTACATAATAGTCACCTGTCGTAATGTCCACAGTGGATACACCATACGCATTTGTTGTGTAAATAATACTCATCAAGTAATTATTTTTCGTCTCATCCAGTGCCTGTGTATTTAAATTGGTACCCGGCGTTACGATACGTATTACATCTCTCTTTACGATACCTTTGGCACTTTTGGGGTCTTCCACCTGTTCGCAGATTGCTACTTTGTACCCTCTGCTGATTAATTTATTTAAATAAGCGTCTACTGCATGATAAGGAACGCCACACATTGGCGCTCTCTCTTCCTGTCCGCAATTTTTT
Source organism: Lachnoclostridium sp. UBA5725 (assembly GCA_002419585.1). GTDB lineage: Bacteria > Bacillota > Clostridia > Lachnospirales > Lachnospiraceae > DIGJ01. Next base: position 64,348 of record DIGJ01000013.1, on the reverse strand, counting down.
CCAGTCAATGTTATCTCTAGTTCCTTCGAGCAGGTAATTGCATCCTCAAAGAACATTTCATAAAAGTCTCCCAAACGATAAAATAGGATGCAATCCTTATACTGGTTTTTTATTTCCATGTATTGCTCCATCATTGGTGTAAGCTGTGCCATATCTAAATACCCTCTTTATCCTCAATAAGATTATCGCCATCTGCGGCGCTTGTTGCTAGAAAGTCGCAACGTTCATTTTGTGCATGTCCATCATGACCCTTTACCCAGATAAAGGTGATGTTATGCGGTTTTGTAGCTTCTAATAAGCGTTTCCATAAATCTACGTTTTTTACTGGCTCATTTTTTCCGCGTTTCCATCCTTTTTTGATCCATCCATCCAGCCAATGATCATTGAATGCTTTTATCACATATTGAGAATCCGAATATAGTTCCACGTTGCAAGGTTTGGTCAAAGCCTCTAACCCCACAATTGCCGCCATAAGTTCCATTCGGTTGTTGGTTGTCTTTTTATATCCTTGTGAAAATTCTCGAATATGTTCTTGTCCATTTTGATCGACATAACTTAAGATGGTACCATATCCACCGGGTCCATCTGGATTTCCTCTTGCAGCACCATCTGTATAGATTTTTACTAACATTTTATTTCCTCCGATATTATAATGAATTCCATGAATTCGTATCTAAAAAGTGATTTACTTCGTCCGTTGCATGATCTATGATTTCTTTTGAATATCCCATCATTCCAAGAAGTTTAATCGCATTTCGGGATGTTGCTCTACCGTCCCTTAAGATATAGTCAAATAAAACATTGTTGTCTTCAATCTTTTCTTGAAAATGGTAATTTAAATAATACGTTTCTAAGATATAGGTTAGTTCTACATCATGCGTGGCCGCAAATACCAAGGCATTACGAGTACTCAGACTTTTTAATATCTGACTCGAAGCTGCAATACGCTCTGCCGTATTGGTACCCCTTAGTACTTCATCAATAAAGCAAAGTATCGGTATTTCTCTTCCTGATTCATCATAAATACGCTTCAGGGACTTAATTTCTACGATGTAGTAACTCTCCTGCGAAATAATATCATCACGCAATGCCATTGATGAATATACTTTGAAAAAGCAGCTTTTATAGTGTTTGCTTAAACTTGTATAAATCGTCTGAGCAAAGATTGCATTGATTGCGATGGTCTTTAAAAAAGTTGATTTACCAGACGCATTCGAACCGGTAAGTAAAATACAAGTTTCTGCGTTCATTGTATTTTTTACAGGGTTAATGATAAGCGGATGATATACATCTTCTACGTCTAAAATAGCGCTTGCTTTTGAAAATTCTGGGAGGCAATAATCCAGATTCATTAATTGCCGAAATGATGCAACTGCAATTGTAGAATCAAGAATACCGATAATTTCAAACAAATGATTCAAATTTTCTTTTTTATTACTAAGTTCTTTTACCATGAAATCAAATTTAATCAAATCAAAATGAAGGAGCATACGAAGATAATCGAGTATCATATCTTCCATTGAACCCGCTGCATTTTTTGAGATAACAAGGAAAGACCCTCTTCTAAATTTTTTGAATTTAGAAACTTCGCTTGATAAGTCTTTCATATACGAATCCAGTTCTTTGATGTCTGTTTTGGATAGTTCCTCCATAAACGCAAGCATCCTTAATATATACGAAAATACGTTAAAAAACAGATCTATTTTCCCTTTTCGTTTATAATACATAATAATATTAAAGACTAATGAACCAATAATCAACCCAAATGCATACGTACCAATCCCCGGAATAAATGCAGCGCCAATGGACGCAGGGAATAAAAACATACAAAAGAAATGTATATATGGCTTATGAGGTTCTAGTGCATCCACTCGATTAATGTATTCATAAAAAGAGATATCTTTTAATTTTCCCATCAAACGAAGCTTTTTTTGAATGATTTTACGCTCATTTGAATGTTCCTGAAAAAAAGTAATCAGGCGATTGCGTTCCTCTAACGGAGCCTTCGAATATTGAAGCTTTCGAAGCATACTGTAAAGGTACTCCTCACCAATGGAACTTTCTGTGTGGTTAAGAAGCATAAAGATACGATCCATATCCAAATCATTCCAGGTAATATCATCCACATCCAATGATGTATCTTTCTTCGTTTCATAGTATTTTGGAATCGAATCTAGTTTTTCATAGGAATATTCCTGTGTTGGTACTTGTCCCCATGTATTTTCAAGATGCATATTCAATCGTGTTTCAAAGTTTTGTTTATCTACTTTTACTTTTATAATGATCAGTATTGTGATGCCTATAATAATTCCTACGTATATCATTTTATATCCATGCCTTTCAAGTTTTTTTCCTATGAAGTTCCAATCTATTATACATGGAAAGGGAGTGCTTTTCAACACTCCCTTTATGAACCGTATTTTAATTTTGTATTTAATTATTAATAATTCTACCAACTTTAATTGGGGTACGATAGAATGCATTGGAAATTTTGATTCCGGTACGTTCTGTACTTGCATGGATTACCTGACCACCGCCAATATACATAGCTACGTGACTAACTCTTCCATTACTACCATAGAAGAACAAATCTCCTGGCTGTGCATCTGAAGAATTAATTCCGGTAAAGTAAGAAGACTGCGCGGAAGAAGTTCTTGGAATGGAATATCCAAAGTGTTCATAAATTCTCATTGTAAAACCAGAACAGTCTGTTCCATTTGTCAAGCTTGTACCGCCCCATACATATGCATTTCCTAAGAACTGTTTCGCATATTCAACCATAGATGCTCTGGAAGATGATACGCCACTGGAACCATCCGTATTTAATTCTTCTAATGCTACTGCTCGTTCTAATTTGAAGGAAATATCAACAAACTCTTTTGCAATAAAAGCTTTTTCATCATCGATTTTAATGCATGCCCAATCACCGATTCCTGCCATCATGGCATCCTTATCAACACCTTCAGTAATGTCAAATTCATCATCGGCATGCTTTTCAATAAATTGGTTCACATAATCTTCATTTAAGTACTCTTTTGCGACATCAAGCTGTTCATCCGCAGGAACTAAATCATAAACCTTAGCATCCATTGTTGGAAGAAAACGAACCTTTAATGTTGTTGTATTAACCGTAGCTACCTTAGTTGCTACTTTCTTTGCATATACTTCTGCTTCTTCATCCGTTACAAGATATTCTGCCTTTACCCATCCAGTTACTTTTCCTGATACAATTTTAGCCCATCCATCATCGTTAATTTTATAAATATTACATCCTGCATTCTTTGGTAATTTACCAATTAACTTTTTATCTTCGCCCGGACCGCTACGGATATTCAAATAATTATCTACCTTAGCAACACCCAAACGGTCATACACTAAATTCAGTTTAAAATCGTCTTTCTTTTCTACATCTGTATCATCAGCATTCGTATTTGCTACTGCATCGGCTGCATATAAATTTAAATCTAAAGTGATGCCAGCCATATCAACCTCATTTAAGGTAATATCTGCGTTCGTGGTTATGGTACTTGATGTGAATAACGTAATTCCAGCAATTCCAGCAATTGCTGTACGTCTTAAAAATGAAATCATTGGGCTCCTCCTAATATATAAACAATATTTGTCCTAATCGTTAATAATCCATTATCATTTGTTACGAAATTATTAAATATGTTACAAGTTATTATAACAAGGAGGCCAAAATTTGTCAAGAATAAGTCAAATTCCTAGTTTTGGAAATTTATGGGTTATAAAATCTTTAATTCCATGATTAAGGTGTAAATAAAAATACGAAGATTGTGAACGTACAAATTGGAGGTTGTCGTAAGAAAACAACCGCGGAGTCAAGACCGGCCCTCGAGTGACGAAATACTACCGCTTGATACGCTACGCAGAGCCATAATCACCAAAAAATGAGTATTTTGGATACTCATTTTTGGTATTGTCTCTGCTTCGCCAAGCTAAAAAGTATTTCGTCACTCGAAGGCCGGTCTTGACCCCACGGTCGTTTTCTTATTGTAGGTTTTGAATTTTGTACGATATCGCATTCTTTGGTTTATCTTCTATCTAATACGTTGATATTCATTAGAAAGTAATAAAGAGAAATTGACATAGCATTGTATTAATTAAAATTGAATGTTTTGAATACTCATATCACTTCCATCAATTTATTCGTAATATCAATGACATTCGTATTGCTATTTAGTAGAAATTCTTTTTCAACCATTTCAACAATTTTAATATGATTTCTAATATTTCCATTCCTTTTAATTATTTCCTTCAAAATATCTACTAACACTAAATAATCAATCTTCTCAGGAATTACTCCCTCTATTTCACCTGAATACATTACCTTTAAATTATCCATCATTGATTTAACTATCTGTTTATTTAGAATATCTGAATAGTTGATTTTACATTCTTGAATTACATCCATGATTGCGTTTTGGAAGATATTATCATGCGTCATATCTACAATCGTGCTCTTTCGAATCTTATCATAGGACATGATTTGATATTCATTTTCTTGTAAATCAACATTGTCTATAATTCGTAGTAGAGGCATTAAAATTCCTGTTTCTTCTACTAATTTCTTTCGCTGATCATTCACAAAGTTTGTTTTTAGTCCGTCAGTAAAAACTTGTATTAGCCCACTACCGAACTCAATCTTTAAAGGTTCGGCAATCATTTTTTTCTGAATTTCTAACTGCATAGCTAAGTCGTTGTTTTCTACGACATTTTTTGATGATTTTATGCCTAAAAGTTCATTTGCATCGATTGCTAATACCGTACAAATCCCTTCTAACAAGTTAACATCTGGAAGTCCTTGGCCCCTTTCCCATTTTGAAACTGCTTGTGGTGTAACACCAAGTCTTGATGAAAATTCCTCTTGCGTCATTTGCTTATTTTGCCTGTATATTGCAATTCTATCGCCTATTTGATTCATTGCATACCTCCTATATTATGTAGATTCCTTAAATAAATCATATATCAACTAATGGATTTTGTAAAACAACGAATCGCTTACTTTATTTTAAACCTCAAGTTGCAACTTTTCTGTTTGAGATTTATACTACTCTTAGGTTAAGATTACTGTCTATTTCTAAATAGGAAAGTAATAAGCAACGATTTAGTATAAGTCGAATGGATTTTAAGAAGGAGAAGTCATGGAGATATTTAATATTGATTCGGAAAATGTAAAGCATGTCGCTCAATTTATGAAAAAACAAATAAGGTGGTGCAAAAATGGATTGTATTCACTTAAAGCCAAAAAAGAGAAGTAAAATCCGTATAATAGCTGGAAAATCCATTTATTCATTTAAAAGAAGATTATATTGGATTTTTGGAGATGTTGTATTTGCAACTACAAAAGACTTTCATCCATATCGTTATCCTTACTTTTGTCATAGCACCCCATTATTACGTCAATTAAAAGATGTTGATATGTACTTACAATATAATAAGATAACAAATTTAGAATTAGCGCTAAAAAAAATAAATAACGTGATAATAAAACCAGGAGAAACTTTTTCTTATTGGAAACTAATCGGCAAACCAACAAAAAGAAAAGGGTATAAAGAAGGTTTCATTTTATTTAATGGCATGGTCAAACCAGGAATAGGTGGAGGATTATGTCAACTTTCCAATCTAATCTACTGGATGACATTACATACTCCTCTTACGATTACAGAACGCTATCGCCATAGTTATGATATTTTTCCAGATAGTAATCGAATATTACCCTTTGGAAGTGGTGCAACCTGTGTTTACAACTATAGAGATTTAATGATTCGTAACGATACAAACACACCCGTTCAACTAAAAATATGGATTCATGATTCCATGCTCTGCGGTTGTTGGAGAACAAACATAAAGCCACTCGAAACCTACAATATATACGAAAAAGAGCATTATATAATAAAAGAACTTTTTGGTAAATATAGCCGCCACAATTTGATTTATCGAAAAATCTTCAACTTGGAAGGAAATGAAATTGCTGATGAATATATTACCGAAAATCATGCATTAATGATGTACGAACCATTTTTAGTAGATACGCAACATAATTTATAAAATAAGATAGCGAGGAATAATATGTGTAAAATTGCAAATAGTAAATTTTTTTGGGGATTATTATTGTTTACTGTTATTGGCGAATTTTTAGTGCCATTTGTTTTATCAAAGTTCTATGATAGCTATAATAGCAAACTGCAGGTTATGAGTGTTTTAGGAAGTTCACAAAGCCCAGTAAGGATATTTTATAATGCATGGTTAATTTGGTTAGGTATATTCTTGTCAATGACAGCAATTGTATTTTGGTATAATGGAAAATCAATTTCGAATGTCTTGGCTATTGTAAGCATGGTATTGATTTTGATATTTGCTATTGGAGCTGGGATATTAGCCGGTTTATTCAGCGTTAATGAAACAAAGGAGATGTTGACAATTTCTTCTAAAATTCATGGATTTGCGGCAGCTATTGGATTCATGGCATTGTTGTTCTTCCCATTGATAAACAGTCTTATAGAATTTAAAAATGATAACAGTATTGCGGGAATTGTAGGTATCTTATCTTTTGTATTCGCTTTCGCATTTTTCGTATTGTTCATTATGGGGGATAAACCAGAATTTAAGAATACCATAGTTGTATATGAAGGAATTTGGGAAAGATTGACTCTAGCAGCTATGTATGTACCATTCGTTTATCAATCCATCAAACATTTATTGAAGTGACTATCTATTTAATTTAATGATACTTGCATTTGTAATGTAGTATTAAACATTTAACAATTTGTATAGCAGATTAAAATATTTAAAGAATAGCGAAAATAAACAACCTCCAAGCAGTACAAAATTTCACAGTCTAGCTTGTTAAAATTGCAAGGGAGCGTTTGGCAAGCGGTGTTCGAATTGGCAGGAGATGCATGTTAGCACAACGTAATAGAGATAATACTTAAAAATGAGCATCCAAAATGCTCATTTTTAAGTGCCTATAGCTCTATGAAGTGCCTTGTGCGGTTGCATATCCTGCCAATTCGAACACCGCTCGTCGAACGCTCCCTTGCAATTTTGACCCAACATCCCACAAAATTTTGTACGTTCGAAGTCTCGAGGTCTTGAGGTCTTGAGGTCTTGAGATTTTTACCTCATCTTAGATTTATCACACCATTAAATTATAATGCAAACCAACCCACCATTACTATCATTGATTACTTTCTGAATGGTTTCCTGCAATTTCACCTGACTTTCATCCGTCAGGCGATTTACTTTCGTTTTGATTCCATCATCCACCAACTGCTTAATGGATTTACCAAAGATATTCGTATCCCAGATTCCGTCTGGATTCTGGGCAGCGTTTTCTGTAATATAGCGAATCAGATCTTGAGCCTGCTCTTCACTGCCAACGATTGGTGCAATTTCTGTTTCAATATTTGCCTTAATCATATGAATCGAAGGCGCATTTGCTTTGATTTTTACACCATATTTATTTCCATGTTTTACAACTTCAGGCGTTTCAATGGAAATGTCTTCAAACGAAGGAATGACAATTCCATATCCTTTATACTGCACCTGATTGCTTGCATCGGATAATAAGTCATACTGCGTTCGTTTTTCAGAGAGTTCTTTTAACAAACGAATGACTTCTTCTTCATTTGCGATAGGCATACCAACTAGATCACTTAATATATCATAATAATATTGATTATCAAATTCTACTTCTGCTTCTACTTCACCGTTCTCCAGATGAATGTCATTTAGTTTAATCTGATTAATATAATTACTTGTTGTATTAAAATTATCCTGGGTTGCCTGGCTTACTATCGAAAGATTGTTTAAAATGGAACGGATATTTGTAATACAATCTTTTTTCAGCCAGTGATTGTTATCTAACATTTCTGCCCATTTTGGAAGATGGAAATTGATTCTTGTGATTGGGAAAGAATCCAATAGTTCCACAATAATGGAGTGTATATCATTCGGTTTCAATTGTTTGCAGTTCATTGGAAGGACCTTAACTCCATATTCATCGGATAGATTCGATGCTAATTCATTCGTTTCTTCCGAATATGGGTGATTCGTATTCAATACTACGATGAAAGGCTTGCGATACTTTTTCAGTTCCTCGATGGTTCGAATTTCAGGTGTTATATAATTTTGACGTTCTAATTCACCAAAACTTCCGTCTGTTGTAATTACAATTCCTACGGTTGAGTGATCCATGATTACTTTTTTTGTTCCTATTTCAGCTGCTTGGGTAAATGGTATTTCATCTTCAAACCATGGCGTTTTTACCATTCGTTCCTGCTCGTTTTCGATATGTCCGCTTGCACCCTCAACCATGAATCCAACACAGTCAATCAAACGTACCTTTGCCTTACTATCATCCCCAAAAGAAATGAGTGCTGCTTCTTTTGGAATAAATTTTGGTTCGGTTGTCATAATTGTCTTGCCTTGCGAAGATTGTGGAAGTTCATCAATTGTTCTTTCTTTGCTATGTACATCTTCAATACCAGGAATCACTAAAAGTTCCATAAAGTTTTTTATAAAGGTAGATTTTCCGGTTCGTACCGGTCCTACCACACCAATATAGATTTCACCGTTCGTCCTAGCCTGGATATCTTTGTATACATTAAAACCCGATGATGATGTATTAGAATTGTCCATAAAAATACCCCTTTCTTATAAATTACAAGCTAGTAAAGTATATGAAAGGGGTTTTTACATTATTCATTTAGTTCAAAATGAGATACTAAATCTTTTAAATGATATGCTTCTTTTTTCAATGTGTTTGAAACATCTGCACTTTGTGCGGCAGCATGTGAGTTGGTATCAACAACTGCTGCAATCTGCTCAACTGCAGAAGAAAATTGGCTTAATAGTTCACTCTGTGACTGTGATCCATCGCTTATGTAATCCATAATTTTTGTGATTTCCTTTGCCACATCTGCAAGTGCATTGGAAACCTGTGCTGTATTATCTGCTAAAACAGCTCCTTTTTCAACGGCACGAATGGTATTATCAATCAAAGAAGAAGTCATTTTGACTGCCTCTACACTCTGATTCGCAAGACTTCCTATTTCTCCCGCAACAACAGCAAAGCCTCTTCCCATTTCACCCGCTCTTGCAGCTTCAATGGAAGCATTTAAGGAAAGTAAGTTTGTTTGTCCGGCAATTCCTTCTATCGTATTTATGATGTTAATTATCTGATTGGAGGAATTTTTAATATCATCCATAGCAAGAAGTAATTCTTTCATTTTTTCGTTATTCTGATTTACTGTGTTTGCCATATCCAACACTTTATCTTTTGCTTCTACTGCACTGGTTGCATTTGACGCTACCTGATCTGTAATTTCTTGAATCGAAGCAGTCAATTCTTCAATTGCACTGGATTGATCTTGTGTTCCATCCGATAAGTGCAGTGCAGATTCATACATGTTTTCTGATTCCGATGCTACCGTTTCAGAAGATATATCAATTTTAACCAATACTTCGTTAAGTGAGGTGGAAATTTGCTGTAAACCATCTTTTACCTTTGTAAACTGTCCATTGTAGGAACGAGAAAGGTCTAGTTTCATTTTTCCGTCTGCAATTAACTGTAAATTATCAGAAATGTCATTGATATAAGAATCATATCGATTTAGTTGTTTTAATGTCTTTTCGATTGAAAGAGACAAATCACCAAATTGATCGTTTGTTTTTAACCTTTCCTCTACTGTAACAGATAAATTACCAACTGCTACCTGCTCCATGATTTCTTTTGTATCTGCAACCTGTTCGAGAATCGATTGTGCTATTATTTTCGAAACTATAAATCCACATACCGCTGTAACGCAAAACATAATCAAAGGTCCGGCAAAACTAGTTGTAACTATACTTACAATAAACGAAAGTAATAGAAATACTAATGCTATAATACCAATTAAAGCAATTCGCAACCTCAGATTTACATTTTTAATCGATTGAATTAGGGTTTTCATATTTCATCTCCTCCATCTTTTGTATTTCACTCTGAGTTTCTTCTTTGTCTTTTCCTACCTTTTCATTCTGGCTGATTCGTTTTTTGTTATTTTTTCGTATCATAAAATACAAATAGAAATTACTTAATAAACTAATTGCACCATCCATAATCATAATCCGATATGTAAAACCGCATAACGTCTCTTTGAGTTTAAATGGATTGATAATAATGATAATCGAGCAGATGAGAAATGCAAATGCAATTCCAAGCATGATTACCCATGTTCTCTCCTTTAGATTTTTCAAATCCAATGCATTTTGGAGTTTAATTACAGAGGTCATAAGTAATAAAATTCCCATACATAAAATAAAACTATTGGCAACTTGTTCTACCCGCACCAACGCACACATACCAAGGATTACCGTAAATACTCCGATTGAAAATCCGTATTCATTTATATTTTTATAAGCATCTGTGATAAAATATCGTACAATTAATACAATTCCAGTAATCACTAAAAGGGAACATAAAAAATAACTTAATGTTATGATTTGAATTTGTGGTGAAAATAAAAGTAAAGATGCAAGTAAAATATAAATCACTGCAATGGATATGACAAATTGAGTGGCAATTTGTTTACTTGAATCTGATTCTATTTTTTCTTTTGTATTTTTCCACATAGGAATCCTCCGATTCGTATTTTATTTTATCCTTTCACTTTCTACCATGATAAATCTGAGTACTCTTTTCTCTTATCACGGGAAAACAAATCGTTCAATGCGTCTTTTGTTGACTTATCTTCAAATAATACAAGATTAACTTCTTCTACAATTGGCATGCTAACGTTATATTTTCTAGAAAGTAATAATGCGGCCTTGGCGGAATATACACCTTCGACCACTTGTTTTACTTCTTCCATGGCTTCTTTTGCTGTATAACCTTTTCCCATCAGATATCCTGCATTACGATTACGACTATGCTTACTGGTACAAGTTACAATCAAATCTCCGATTCCAGAAAGTCCAGAAAAGGTTTCTAACTTTCCGCCCATCGCCGTTCCTAATCGGCTCATTTCTGCAATACCTCTGGTCATGAGTGCTGCTTTTGTATTATCACCAAGTTCCAAACCATCAATCACACCGGCTGCTAAAGCAATTACATTTTTAATGGAACCACCTAGTTCAATGCCGATTATATCCGGGCTCGTATAAACACGAAATACATCATTCATAAAAATTTCCTGAATAATCATGGCCGTTTTCTTCGTTTTAGCCCCAACTACAACTGTAGTCGGTATTTCTTTGCTCACTTCTTCTGCATGACTAGGTCCTGACAAAACAGCAACGTCGGTACTTGGAAGTTCTTCTTCTAAGATTTCAGAAAGAGTCATTAAAGAAGCCTCTTCAATACCTTTTGCTACGTTTACTATGATCTGACCTTCCTTTATAAAAGGTGCACAAAGTTTTGCTGTACTTCTAACGTATGGTGATGCTACTGCAAATACAAGTAAGTCTTTTTCTTTGCATGCTTTTTCTAATGTACGTTCAATTTGAATCGAGTCTGGCAGCTTAACTTTTGGTAAACGGTCCTTGTGTTCTCTGTGTTCAATCAGCATATCCACTTCGGATTTTACAGCAGACCATAATTCAACTTCATGACCATTCTTTGCTAATACAATGGCCAAAGCTGTTCCCCAGCTTCCAGCACCCAAAACACCTATTTTACTCATTTGATTTACCTATTTTCCTTTCTGTACCTGAAAGTAATCTTTTAATGTTCTCTTTATGACGTAAATATGCCAACGCAGTAAAAAGTAAAGAAATCACAAGGATATGTACGAAATCTTTACTGTCTCGGTAAAATAACATCATATTTAACGGAAGTAACCATGCTACAATTAAGGATCCCAACGATACATATCTTGTATACGCTACCACACAAATAAAAACAAGTAAGCCAATCAGCGTAATTCTCCAATCTGCAATGGATAAAATAACGCCTGAAGTAACAGCGATTCCTTTTCCACCTTTAAAATTTAACCAAACCGGAAAATTATGTCCTAAAACTGCACCGATACCTAGATACAAAGCATAAACTTCCCAGCAAGGTGTAATGGTAGAAAAACAAAAACGGATGATCATAATTGGAATGATAACTTTAAATGCATCACCAAAGAAGGTTAATAAACCGCCTTTGATTCCAAGGGTACGAAGGGCATTGGTTGCGCCTGCATTTCCACTGCCCTGTTTTCTAATGTCTAAATGATATGCTTTTCCAACAAAATATCCGGTCGAAAAGCTTCCACAAAGGTAACCGATAAGCAGACAAAGTAAAATCTTCCCTATCATGTTATTTATCCTTCCTCTCTCTTATAATGAATTTTAATGATGTTCCTGTAAAACCAAATGCATCACGAATACGATTTTCTAAATATCTCGTATAGGAAAAATGCATCAGTTCTTTATCATTTACAAATATAACAAAGGTTGGTGGCTTCACGGCTACTTGCGTTGTGTAGAAAATCTTTAAACGACGGCCTTTATCCGATGGTGGCTGCTGCATAGCAGTTGCTTCTGTAACAATTTCATTTAATACTCCAGTTTGTACACGAAGATTTTGGAACTGAATAACCGTTTCAATTTGTTCGAAAATCTTATTGATTCGTTGTCCCGTTAATGCTGAAATAAATAAAATCTGAGCATATGGCATAAAGGATAAGACATCTTGTACGTCTCTTGTATATTTGTAAATCGTCTTGTCATCTTTTTCAATTAAGTCCCATTTGTTTACGCAAACGATAATTCCTTTTCCCCGTTCATGCGCAATACCTGCAATTTTTGCATCCTGCTCTGTAATGCCTTCTTCTGCATTCACAACAAGCATGACGACATCCGCTCTCTCGACAGCAGCGATTGCACGAATGATACTAAATCGTTCCAGTTCTTCTTTGATTTTATTTTTTCTTCGGATACCTGCAGTATCAATAAATACATACTCTTTTCCGTTGTATTTTACTTCGGTATCAATCGCATCTCTTGTTGTTCCAGCAATATCGGAAACGATAACACGGTTTTCACCAAGTAATTTATTGATAATGGAAGATTTTCCTGCGTTTGGTTTACCAACAATTGCAATTTTTGGTCGTTCATCTTCTTCTATTTCTAAAGAATCCTTATCAAAGTGCTTTACGATTTCATCTAACAAGTCACCAATACCAAGGCGGGATGCCGCAGATACTGGAATTGGATCCCCGATACCAAGATTATAAAACTCATATACATCGGCCATAAACTTATCAAAATTATCAACTTTATTTACTGCAAGTACAACTGGTTTATGAGATTTTCGAAGCATATCTGCCACTTTAAAATCCGCATCCAATAGGCCTTGTCGTACATCAACGATGAAAAGAATAACATCCGCTGTATCTATCGCAATTTCGGCCTGTTCTCTCATGTGTGATAACATAACATCTTTCGATTCCATTTCGATACCACCGGTATCAATCATGGTAAACTGATTGTCTAACCATGTAATATCTGCATAAATTCGATCTCTTGTTACTCCAGGAAAATCCTGAACGATAGAGATTTTTTCGCCGGCTAAGGCATTAAACAAAGTAGATTTTCCAACATTTGGTCTTCCTACTATTGCTACCATAGGTCTGCTCATATTAATTACTCCTTATCTAAAATTGTGTCTACAAGTGATTTTCCATCCGCCTTCGCAATGCTGATACGAATATTCAAAGCACTTTCAATGTCTTTAATTGTAATGTCATCTAAAAGGACCTCTTCCCCATTTCGAAGAAGTACACTCGGTAAAATCAAGAACTCTCCTAAGTTTTTTCCTTTTAATTGATTTATAATATCCTGGCCAGTCAAAAGACCTGCAACGGTAATGTCTGCGCCAAAGAATTCATTAATTATAGTATAAACGCTTCCATCTAAATTTGGAAACTTTTCTTTCGTTTTTTCTAAAATTTCTTTTATAACAGGTGTTGCGAGAACCCCTGTAGCCATAGAAAACCGTTTGGTGGTAGGATTTGACTCCTCTTTTTCACAGGAATCCAAGTATTCCTCCACTTCATCTTTAAGAGAGCGAATCATTCCAACGCCATTTTCAATCTGCCCATAGCCTTCATAATAGGATTCCTCTGGAATCGGTTCCTCTGCTGTCAAATACCACTCATCGCTTGCAAATACAAAGCGGGTTCCATATTTTTTCAAAAAGACATCTTGCCAGTAATGAATCTGCTTTAATACCGAAATTGCCTCTTCTTTGGTGAATTTTTCAAGTGGTACCAGATTTTCACGGTATTTCGTAAGACCTACTGGCACGACTGACAAACTTACCATATGAGGATGCAGATCACCAAGTTCTTTTATACTTCGATCCAGCTCTTTACCATCATTATATCCTTTACATAATACAATTTGGCTATTCATTTCAATTTCCGCATCATATAAGCGTTTTAATTTATTTAAAGCATCCCCGGCAAATCGATTATGAAGCATTTTACAGCGAAGTTCCGGATTCATGGCATGAACAGAAATATTAATAGGAGACAGTTTATAATGAATGATACGTTCCAAATCATGATCTTTCATGTTGGTCAACGTAATATAATTTCCCTGCAAAAACGAAAGTCTGGCATCATCATCCTTAAAATAGAGTGTTTCTCGCATATTCGGAGGCATTTGGTCGATAAAGCAAAACATACATTTATTCGTACAAGACCGGTAATCATCCATTAGGCCTTGTTCAAAATCAAGTCCTAAATCTTCTTCGTATTCTTTTTCGATTTCAAGCTCCCATTGTTCTCCATTTGGCTTTTCGATTAATACTTCAAGGTATTCATCATTGATTGCATAATGATAATCAAATACATCTTCAATTTTTGTAGCATTCACACTAATCAGATAATCCCCTGCTTCAATTTCTAGTTCTTCTCCAATACTACCTGGTTGAACACTAGTAATTTTATGACCAATATTTTTCATAAGAACTTCCTTCTAGAAAGAAAAGTCGCCGTAGAAAACGACGACTTTTAAAATCTTTAGTAACATTTTATTTCGTTACTGCATTGTCAATAACAACCTGTTTTCCTAACTCAGTATAAATCTGCTGTTTGATTTCATCTTCTGAAATCGCTTCTTTTAATGCAGCAACATCTTCATATCCATAAGTAGTTACATATTCTTCTACTTTTGAATTATAGACATCATCCGTCAGTTCAATACCTTCTTTGTTAGCGATTGCAAGTGCAATTAATTTTTCGCCTACCATATTTTGTGCTGTTTCTAACATATCATCATTGAAAGTTTCCTCAGATGTTCCATAGTAAGCTAATAAATCAGCTAATTCCATTCCGTAATAAGAAGACATACTTGTATAATAATTAAGCATACTTTCTAATGTTTTGTCAATGTCAGCCTGTGGATATTCTGAAATCTTTGCATTACTAACAGCCTGATTCCATAATGTCGTTTCCGCATCTGTTGTATTTTTTGTTG
This sequence comes from Lachnoclostridium sp. UBA5725, assembly GCA_002419585.1. Lineage (GTDB taxonomy): Bacteria > Bacillota > Clostridia > Lachnospirales > Lachnospiraceae > DIGJ01. The sequence continues at coordinate 48,874 of DIGJ01000013.1, read as the reverse complement.
TTAATGTGTCTGTTACATATTTCTTGTAATCAGCAACAGTCTTATTCTCCGTTTTACTTGCAACCAAGTCATCGGTAAGTTCTGGTGTTATCTGATCTCCACAGATGTAGTTCACAGTAACGGTAAATACAACATCTTTGCCGTTTAATTCTTCTTTACCATAGTCTTTTGGAAATGTAAGATTTAAATCAACGGTATCTCCTACTTTAACACCGATTAGTTCTTTTTCAAAACCTTCGATAAAAGAATTGGAACCAATTTCAAGATTTGTTCCAGCTTCGGAATCATCGGTACCGCCTTCAAATGCTTCTCCATCTACTTTGCCAGAATAATTAATGTTTACCGTATCTCCATCTTTAACCTTGCCATCTTTGATTTGCTCATAGGATGCATTTGGTGAGAGCAAATTTGTGTTAATATATTCTTCAACATCTTCTTCTGTCACATCTGCTACTTCCAAAGTAAGTCCTTTGTAATCCCCAAGAGTTACTAATTTTGCCGCATCGGTCAATACGCTAGGTGCTGCCACTTTCTTGCTGCATCCGTTTAACGCTACAACCATGCTCATTATTAGTGTTGCTACTATTAATTTTTTCTTCATTCTTTTTTCTCCTATCTAATCATCTATACAGTTATAACACAATATTACCAAAAATGGAAGTCCTTTTTACCGTATACCCAGAAAACCATTCAGATTTCCCCGTCTTCCCATGCTCGCACGATGCGAAAATAAGACCTTTGAATTACAGCAGGTACAAAGTCCTGCAATATGTATATTTTCTATTTTCAAGCCCGTATTTAACAAAATCCATTGATTTGCTCTCCATAAATCGAGCTGGTACTTTCCATTCTGCTTTTTGAAAATTACATCCTTTTGCTGTTCCTTTGATAATATAGCAGAAAATTCTTCTGCTACTTCTTCGCTTACTTCATAACAGTCCTTGCAAATGGAAGGTCCAATTACAGCAACGATATCGTCCCTCTTACAACCAAAGTGTTCTACCATTGTACCAACAGTCTTCGCTCCAATTCTTCCAACCGTGCCTCTCCATCCGGAGTGCGAAAAGCCGATTACTTTCTTCTTCGTATCCACAAAATAAAGCGGAACACAGTCTGCATAAGAAGTTGCAATCACAATTCCTGGCTGATCGGTAATCAATCCATCCGTATCCTTATATTGCTGCACACTACCATCGGCATATTGAATTGTCGTTTCGTGAATCTGATGGGTAAATACCAACTGCTCTTTTTTGATATCGAGCGCATTACAAATCAATTCATAATTTTGGTCTACATGATGTGGATTATCGCCTCGATTGTAGCTCAAATTCATCGTTGCAAATTCACCATCACTCACTCCGCCAAGTCGTGTTGAAAAGCCATGTACAATGAATGGCAACTCCTGATATGGCTTAAACTGTATGTAGGGAACTCCATCCTTTTCATGGAGCTCACAGATATTCTTTCCATTATAATCGGAATGAAATACGAATCCCCTCATTTCTTACCCCTTCTTCGTTTCTATTATTCTATTATCCTTCCATCACGTTCTCAATAATGGATATCTCCTCGCCTAAAATAGACACCACATCAAAACGACATGGTGTTTCTTCAGTTTGCTTATTTTTATAAAGATAATAATTCGCTGTCTTTCGCATGGACTGCATCTTTCGCAAGGTTATCGCTTCTGAAGGAAAACCAAAATCCTTGTCCTTTCGATATTTTACTTCCACGAAAATAAGACATCCATCTTTTTTACAAATCAAATCAATTTCTCCATAACGGCTATAAAAGTTTTTATCGATGACTTGATATCCGTGCTCTGTTAAATAAGCAGATGCTACCGCTTCTTTTTCGAATCCCAATGCACGTTTATTTATCATTTACATTCCCCTTTTCGATTTTCCTACACACTTATCGTTTCAGTCTACCCTTTATCGTTTCCATTTTATCGACATAAACTAAGATTTCAGCAACTACTCCGTAAAGCTGAGGTGGAATTAAATCACCGATTTCTAGTTTAGACAAGGTCTTAGCCAAGCGTTCATCCTTATGAATGGGAACCTTGGCTTCACTTGCTGATTCAACAATTTTATCTGCAATGAGTCCTTTTCCGCTTGCTACAATCTTTGGTGCTGGATCATCCGGATCATAAGAAAGTGCAACTGCCATTTTTTTCGAAGTTTTTAATTCTTCTTCCTTCATGAGCAACCTCCTTGTCTAGTGCAATATAAATATATGTAGTAAGTCAAATAAAATTTGTGATAAAAGAAGTACGATGAATCGGGCTTGGCCCAATTCTTTTCAAAGCTTCGATATGTGCTGCGGAACCATACCCTTTATTATGGTCAAAACCAAACGCTGGAAACAATTTATGATACTCTCCCATCATCCGATCTCTTGTCACCTTTGCTATAATGCTAGCGGCCGCAATCGAGACACTCTTCGCATCCCCTTTGATAATAGGCACCTGCTTTATCGTAACTTTTGGTATTGTAACTGCATCATTTAATAGAAGGTCGGGTGTTACGGATAGCTTAGATATCGCAATTCGCATAGCTTCATATGTTGCCTGTAAAATATTAATTTCATCAATATCGGATGGCGAAACAATTCCAATGCCAACTGCAATCGCTTTTTCCATAATTTCATCGTAAAGCAATTCTCTTTTTTTCTCACTTAATTGCTTGGAATCATTAATATAAAGGATACACGCATCTTTTGGCAAAATTACCGCACCTGCAACAACTGGACCTGCCAGTGGTCCTCGTCCCACTTCATCAATTCCACAAATATATTGATACGATTGATGTTCCATTTCGTATCTCTTCATTGTTTCAACACGTGCGATTTCTTTTTGCAACGCTTCTTTTTCCTTTACAAACTTTTGAAGCAGCTTTTTCACTCCTGCACGTTCATCATCCCTATATTTTTGAATCATGATGTCTCTTTCTAACATATCGGCTGATTCAATCTCATTTTTAATATCCGTAATTGTTTTCACTTATGTAATCCTGCCTTTCAAATTTTGACAGTCCATTTTAAAGATTGACCGGCTTGATTAGAATAATCTCATCTGTGCAAATGGATAGATTCGGGTAATTACTTTTCCCTCTATTTTATCTTTTTTCACTGGCCCAATTAATTGACTTCGACTGTCTGTACTATGATTACGATTATCACCCATCAAAAAATATTCATCTTTTCCTAATGTTATCGAATTTGCAAGAATTCCTGCATCAAGTATATTGTCCATACCGTAATTTTCAAGTAACTGTTTTCCATCGATATAAATAGAGCCAGCTTTTATCTGAATCGTTTCCCCTGGCAGCCCTATCACTCGCTTTACGTAATATTCTTTCATGGAATATGGGAAAATGACCACATCGAAACGCTCTGGATTTTGAAAACGATACGTAAATTTATTGATCAAAAGAACATCATTGTGATACAAGGTTTTTTCCATCGATACACCTTCTACACGAATTGGTTGCAAAAAAAAGTCGGTAATAAAGTGAGCCGTCCCATAGGCAACCATGAGGCAGAAAAATAGGGAGAGCATTTGCTTTAATCCATTCAAAAAAAGCTTCTTTCCTCTCATCTGCTTTTTATTATCCGACATCGATTCAACTCCTTATTTTACCAAACGAAGAAAACGGATATGTACGAAATATTGCCTTTCCTACCATATCTTCTTTCTTTATCGCACCGACTTCGCTGTCGCGACTGTCTGTACTATCATTCCGGTTGTCACCTAGAACAAAATATTCATCTTCTCCCAGTTTGACTTTATCCTTCGCAATTCCTTCGGTATATTCATCCATCGATTCTTTTCCAAAGGATTCATAAAGAAGCTTGCCATTAATAAAAATAGAACTGTTGATAATTTGAATCGTTTCTCCTGGAAGCCCGATTATTCGTTTGACATAATAAATATTTTTATCTTTATTATATGGAAAAACAACAATATCGTACCGTTTTGGCTCACCAAATGAATATGCTAATTTATTTATTATAATTTTGTCTCCATCTTTCAGAGTGTTTTCCATGGAGTCTCCTTTGATTTTTTCCCCTTGAAAGGAGTAATCATAGGCAAACGTCCCTACTAAAATAGCAATCGCAATGGTCAGCAATATCATATTTGTATAATTTTTTTGTCTCATAATCTAGTATTCTGGGAACTCCAATGTAAATTTACCGATTTTTCCTGCCTTAAAATCATCCATAACGATGCCGGCAGCCTTATCATAATCCAGTTCATTACCTTTTTGTAAGCAGCCTCTCTTAATTGCAATATTTTTTAACGTTTCAATCGAATCCTCGCCTTGTTCCACCTGATAAAATTCCTCGATGGCCCCTTCATAATAGGTATCCAGAAATTTTATGAGTTCTAATCCCAAATCTAGGACATTCAAAACTTCATCTTTAATGGATCCAATAAAAGCCAGACGAAGTCCAACCGTCTGATCTTCGAATTTTGGCCACAAAATACCTGGCGTATCCAACAGCTCAACGTTTTTATTTAGTCGAATCCATTGTTTTCCCTTTGTTACACCGGGTTTGTTTCCAGTCTTCGTACATGCTTTACCAGCAAAGCTGTTAATAAACGTAGATTTTCCTACATTTGGTATACCAACAATCATCGCTCGAATGGGACGATTCAAGATTCCTCTTTTGCGGTCTCGTTCAATTTTTTCTTTACATGCAGATTGCACGACTTCATTCACAGCCCTTACTCCGGCTCCTGATTTTGAATTCACCAAAGCAACATGGAATCCTTTGTTTTCATACCAGTTCTTCCATTCTGCTGTTTTTTCTTTATTTGCCAAATCATATTTATTTAAAAGTATAATTCTTGCCTTATTCTTCGCGATTTCATCAATATCTGGGTTTTTACTACTGTATGGAATTCTTGCATCCACCAGTTCAATTACAACATCAATTAACTTGATGTCTTCTTGCATCGCGCGTTTCGCTTTGGTCATATGACCTGGGTACCATTGAAAATGCATTTATTTAATACTCCTATCCTTTTGTCTATTCCGTTTGATCTTCCTGTGCATCTGTTTGCGTATTGATTAAATTCACAAAATTAAAAGGATGCAAGCGAATCCAAGCCTTACCAATGATGTCCTCCTTTATTACATTCCCAACATTGGCAAAACGACTATCTTCACTATTGTTTCGGTTATCGCCTAAAACAAAATATTCATTTTCATCAAGCGTAATTTTTTCTTCCGCCATTCCTCCGTTTGCACTCAGATCTACCGGAACTTTTTCTACTAGTTCTTTTCCATTGATATAAACAATGCCATCCGTAATTTGAATGGTTTCACCTGGCAGACCAACAATCCTCTTAATGGTATAATAACCATGTTCCTTACCCGTCTGTTTAAAAACAATGGTATCAAACCGTTTCGGGTCTGTAAAGCGATAAACCATTTTATTTACTATTATTTTATCACCATCCGCAAGCGTTGTATTCATGGAATCGCCTACCATTGTAATTTTTTCAACACCAAACGCAATAATAACGTAAGCCAATAAAATCACAAATATAATTTCTATTATCCATAAAATGATGCCACGCATACGTTTCTTCTTTTGCTTTGTAGCATCATCTAAATATCGATATCGATAAGATCTTCGTCTCATATTGTCTTGCCTCCAGTTTATATAAAAAAACTGTTTTATAATAGTGAAAAAAAGGGACAATCCATAATGACTTGTCCCTTTGTCTTCTCATTATTTTACTAATTCTTTTACCTTTGCAGCCTTACCTACTCTTTTTCTTAAGTAGTTAAGTTTTGCTCTTCTAACTTTACCATGTCTGATAACTTCAATCTTCTCAACAATTGGAGAATGTACTGGCCAAGTTTTTTCTACGCCGATTCCGTTAGAAAATTTACGAACTGTAAAAGTTTCTCTTGCTCCACCGTTCTGTCTCTTTAATACGGTTCCTTCAAAAATCTGGGTTCTTGTTCTAGTACCCTCGACTACTTTAACAGAAACTCTTACCGTATCACCTACGTTGAATTCCGCAACTTCAGATTTTAACTGTGCAGCTTCAATTTTTTTAATTATTTCATTCATTTGTGTGAACCTCCTTATTATTTTGATGTTCTTAATACTTATCATGTCATTGACATATCATAACAGAGGAACATCTCATCTCACAACATTCAAACTATACCATAGACAAACTCAAATTGCAAGAAGATTTTCTATTTTTCATGTTGTTCCAGCTGGTTTTGCAACCATTTTTGTTCCTTTTTGGATAAAACAGCATGTTCTAGCAGATCAGGACGGCGCTCTAAGGTTCGCCATATGGATTGTTCCTTTCGCCATGTTTCGATGTTTTTATGATGTCCGGACAATAATACTGCCGGGACTTTTTTTTCTCTCCATACCTCAGGTCTTGAATACTGAGGATATTCTAGTAAATTATCATAAAACGACTCGGTCTGCGCAGAAACATCATTATTTAGTACACCGGGAACAAGTCTTGATACGGCATCCATTACTACCATCGCAGCCAGCTCGCCTCCCGTTAGTACATAGTCTCCAATCGAGATATTGTCTGTTACAATGGTCTCTATTACCCTCTCGTCAATGCCTTCATAATGGCCACAAAGAAAAATGAGTTCTTCTTCCTTTGCCAGTTCCTCTGCGATGGTCTGATTAAAGACCTTACCCTGAGGCGTCAGAAAAACAACGCGAGGTGTTTTTTTACACTTCTCGACCAAAGATTCATAGGCACGATAAATTGGTTCCGCCTGCATCACCATACCAGCACCACCACCATAGGGATAATCGTCTACCTTCATATGTTTATTATCCGAAAAGTCACGAATGTTAACAGCATTTAAAGAAATTACATTATTATCAATCGCCCTTCCCGTAATACTAGTATTCATACCCTGTTCTATCATTTCTGGAAACAAAGTTAATACATGATATTTCATACGTTTCCTCATTTCTTGCTTCTCTTTGCACAATGTTGATACAACCACCGAATAAAAGATATTCTTTCACTCTTCAAGCGTGTTTTCTTATAAATCCAATAATCCCGACAACAAATGCACGGTAACTTTTTTGTTTTCCGTATCAATCTGTTTTACACAGTCATCAATGACTGGAAGCAAAAGTTCTTTTCCCTCTTGAGATTTCACTACATAAACATCATTTGCGCCAGTCGTAAGTACTTCTACTAACGTACCAATGGAGGATCCATCCTCTAAAACCACTTGTGAATCAATTATATCATAAATAAAGTACTCATTATCTGCTAATGGTACTGCATTTTCACGCGTAACCAGCAGATCTTTTCCCTTATATTTTTCAATATCATTTATATTGTCAATTCCTTTAAACTTAAGAATTACCATTTGTTTAAAAAAGCGAACCGTTTCAATTTTTAAGGTAATATGTTCTTTTCCTGTGTCAAGAATAACCTCTTTTAATAACTTGAATCGATTGTTATCATCCGTAGTTGGAAATACTTTTACTTCCCCTCGAATTCCATGAGTGCTGGAGATTACTCCAACTCGCAATAAATCTTCCATATGATTCTCCTATATTATCTCAATAACATAAAAAAACGCACGAGTGCGTTTTTTATGTTAAGAGAATTTGATGGCAAATGCCATTATGCTATTTCAACAATAACTTTTTTGTCTTCTCTTGATGCAGCTGCTTTCACAACTGTGCGAATACTCTTCGCAACTCGGCCTTGTTTGCCGATAACTTTACCCATATCATCTGCAGCAACTTTAAGCTCGAGAACAATACCCTTCTCGGTTTCGCTTTCCGTTACAACTACTTCTTCAGGATGATCAACGAGTGATTTAGCGATTACTTCGACTAACTCTTTCATTGCACTTCACCTCTTATTTTGTAATTCCTGCATCTTTGAATAATCTACCAACGATATCTGTTGGCTGAGCTCCGTTTGCTAACCACTTTTTAGCGGATTCTTCATCTACGCTAAAAGCTCTTGGTTCCTGATTTGGGTCATAAGTACCGATTTCTTCGATAAATCTACCATCTCTAGGTGCTCTTCCATCAGCAACAACGATTCTATAGATAGCATTTTTTTTCTGTCCAAGTCTTTTTAATCTAATCTTTACTGCCATTCTTTTCACCTCCTTAAAAATTCTATCAAACAATATATCATTAGAAACCAAATGGCATTCTAAACTTACCTTTTTTCCCGCGACTTTTCATCATTCCAGGCATTTGTTTCATCATCTTTTTCATTTGTTCCATCTGTTTTACCAAACGGTTTACTTCGCTGATATCAACACCCGCACCATTAGCAATACGTTTCTTTCTGGAAGGATTTAAAAGATCTGGATTTGATCTTTCTTCTAACGTCATGGAGTGAATAATCGCTTCTACACTTTTAAATGCATTGTCATCGACATCAACATCCTTTGGGAGACTCATTCCGGGCATCATACCTAATATACTGGTAAGTCCACCCATTTTTTTCATTTGATCTAGCGAATCGATAAAATCATTAAAGTCAAATTCTGCTTTTTTGATTTTTCTTCCTAATGCTTCCGCTTTTTCATTATCAATATTTGCTTCGGCTTTTTCAATCAGGGTAAGTACATCACCCATACCTAAAATACGGGAAGCCATACGATCCGGATAAAATTGCTCCAAATCCGATAGTTTTTCACCCATACCGACAAATAGGATTGGTTTTCCAGTTACCGCTCGAATGGAAAGAGCAGCACCACCACGGGTATCACCGTCTAACTTCGTCAAGATAACTCCATCAATACCGATCTTTTCATTGAACATTTCCGAAACATTGACTGCATCTTGTCCAGTCATGGCATCTACTACAAGGATTGACTGATTTACTTGAATATTTTCTTTGATTTCAATCAGCTCATTCATCATATCTTCATCAATGTGAAGACGTCCAGCGGTATCTAGTATAACCACATTCAGGCCATTTTTTTCCGCATGTTCAATCGCGGCTTTCGCAATATTCAGTGGTTTATGGCCGGAACCCATTGTAAATACCGGAACCCCCTGCTTTTCACCGTTAATTTGTAGTTGCTCAATTGCAGCTGGACGATAAACGTCACAGGCAACTAATAATGGGTTTCTTCCTTTTTGCTTAAACTTACCTGCCAATTTCGCAGTTGTCGTTGTCTTACCAGCACCTTGAAGACCACACATCAAAATTATAGTAATCTCATTGGAAGGTTTTAAGGCAATCTCGGTTGTCTCATCTCCCATAAGCTTCACTAACTCTTCATTTACAATCTTGATTACCATCTGACCAGGTGTCAGACTTGTAAGGACTTCCTGACCGATTGCACGCTCGCCAACTGTTTTGACGAAGTTTTTCACTACCTTAAAGTTAACATCGGCTTCAAGGAGAGCCATTTTCACTTCTTTTAATGCAAGCTTTACATCATCTTCGGTTAATTTACCCTTACTTCTAAGATTTTTAAATACACTTTGTAATTTTTCACTTAAACTATCAAATGCCATGAATTCCTTCCTTCCTTGCTTAAAGCACATCTAAAATTTCATTGGAAAGGTTTTCTATCTGATCAATCTCATCAAGCTGCGCTTCCTCTTTTAACTTTAACGCGGTTTGATGAATCTCATTTACTTTATCTTTTATCACTTGAAACTTACGAACCAAAGATAATTTTTCTTCATATTCCATTAGTTCCTTGCTACATCGTTTTACGGTATCATGGATTGCCTGCCGGCTAATGCCTCGTTCCTCTGCAATCTCACTTAGTGATAAATCATTTAAAACATAGTCTTCAAAAACCTGACGTTTCTGCTCTTTTAAAAGCTCGCCGTAGTAATCATATAATAAGGAAAGCTCTACAATACGATCCAACGTCTCTTGGTCTTTTTCTGACCTAGACAAGTCTAACATAAGAAACACCACCTGTCAAGTTTTTTTCTTTACAGGTGGAGTATATCTTATTTTGTACGCTCTGTCAAGCATTTTTCAGTACTATTCTTTTTCAGCATTTTTCAGTACTATTCTTTTTCATTCATATCCTTACTTGATATCTTATCATTTGTCTTATGCAGATGTTTTCTACCTCTCATCTTTGGTACAGCTTTACGATAAATGAATATAAATAATACAATTATTAACGCCCAAATGATAATGTATGGTATCGAGCTGATGAGCCAAATGATAAATGCTTGAAATCCCTGACTAATATTATAAAGATTGGTTGTAAAGCGGGCTGATATTTTTTCTGCAAAAGATTCGGTCTGTGTTGAAGTTTCTCTTTTTACTTCATTGATCGATACCGTTACTGTACTATAGTCAACCAAATTATCATAGGTACGAAGCTGTGATTCATAGGACTCGATTTCGTAACGTACCTGTGTAAGCTGTGCCTGAATCTGGATAATATCTTCAACCTTTGTTGCTGCTTCTAATATCTTCATAAGACTTTTTTGTTCCGCCCGAAGTGCTTCAACATGACTACTCATATCAACATATTGTAGGGTGACGTCCTGTGTGCCTTCTGTTTTATTTGTTACATTCGCATCCTTTTCCACAATGGATACAAATTGATCAAGTAAATTGCTTGGAATTCGAATGGTTAATGAAGCAAATCTCATGTTTTCATATTGATAGCTATTTCCACTCACCTGAGAACTTTCGATATAACCTTTCATTTCTGTCACTTTTTTCGATAAGTTTTCAATCAAAGTATCAAATTCTTTTGTTTCAACATCCATATATACATTTTTTATTAATTTTTGGTTCGTTATCTGTTCTGTGCTTGTTCCACTATCATTTGTGCTAGTAAGTGTTTGAGACCCCGTGGTTGCATCCCTGCTAACATCTAAAGTATCCGCTGATACATCATATTTTTCAGTTCCTGTTCCAGCTTCTTGCGTTACCGACTCTTCCATTGGAGCAAATTTGCTTTCATTTGCGCTGTTTTTCGAGCCACATGCCGTTGCAAAAATACAAATCAAAATCATAATTCCTAATAATTTTCTTCGTTTCATAAATATTCTCCTTTCAGATTAAACCACTTTTAATACTGTACTCATCTGAACAATTGCTAAAGAATGGTTCCTACTCTATGGTAATACTTAGCGTAGTTTCTTGCTCATTAATCATTCGCTTGATTTCCAATACGCCGCCACCTTTCTTTATTCCATAATCATTCAGATTATAAGTTTCCGTAATAGACTCTCCTGATTTTAATACTTCTTTACTTCCTTCCACATCTATATCGAGGGATGTAGTTGTTGTTTTACCATTTAGAGTATAGGTCCATTCATAAATTGGTGTATACGTCATTTCCGTATCTATTTGATTGTTAACACTCACGTCAATGTGATAGTCGCCATCAAAACTTAGACTTGTAAGCGTAAAATATTCTGTTTTAGATGCATCTTCCATTTCACGTTGGCTTTCAATGCCCAATTGCATTTGATCTGATGCAATCGAGTTTGTTCCCGTGTCACTGCTCTCTTTCGTTGATTCTGTCGATCGAGTTGACTCAGAAGTAGCTTCCATTCGACTACTCTTATCCGTAGAATCCGATCTTCCAAAAGGAAACGCGGTAAACATCAGTGTTCCAATTCCCACTAGGCAAACCAAACAAGCTGCCGCTCTTAAAAAATAGGTACGCTTTATTGCTCTTTTTTTCTTCTTATTTCTTCTTTCATTATAAATGAGCTGTTGCATGTACGTTAGAAAAGAATCATTAAACGTATGTCTTACTTTAATTTCTTCTTCCGTAGGTATTTTTTCCAAATCTTTTGTTAATTGCTCATCTAACGCTTCTTTTAATCGTTTTTCCACTTCCATTTAATGTCCCTCCTTTGCAAGTATATCCTGAAGCTTTTTTCTTGCTCGGAAAATGCGTACATTTACTACTTTTTGTGTCACTCCCAAAAGATCGGCAATTTCTTTATCGCTAAGTTCATGAAGATATTTGTACTCAAATACAATGCGATAAATGTCATCCAGTTTAGCAATTGACCCTAGCAAAGCTTCATGAGATTCTTTTTCTATGTATTCATGCAATAAATCATCTTGCTTTTCTTGAATGAACGACTCATCAAATTCCTCGATCAAATCACCTTTTTCTTTTCTTATGATATCAATGGCTTTACTCTTTGTAATTGTCATAAGAAATTTTTTTGTTTTTGGACTTTTCACATCTTCAATTTTGTCAAGGTGTCTGGTTAATGCTAAAAATGCTTCCTGCACTGCATCTTCTGCCAGATATTTATCCCAAAGCACCTCATTTGCTACATACCACATAAAATGGCTATAAGATTCATAAATTTGCACAAACTTATCTTTTTCTTCTTCTGTTTCTATCATCGATAGAAATATAAGCATATTATTCTCCCCCTATCCTATGCGCATATTCTAAGGTTTTTATCTTATATAACTATAAACGTATAAAGTTTATAATTTACTACAAGATATTAAATTATTTTTTTATTTTTTGTTTAATTTATTTGTTTATAGAAATTATATTATTGGAACAGAAATTAAAAATAGAGCTCCACCACCTGGGGCTTCTTCCATGCTGATTTTTCCTTTATGTAATAAAATAATTTCTTTTGCAATTGCCAATCCCAAACCAAAATGTTCCTTGTCACTCCTTGAAACTTCTTTTCGATAAAAGCGCTCAAAAACTTCTTTTTGGTATGCTTTTTCTATACCGGGCCCATTATCCATTACTGTAATTTGAATGTCTTTACCAACTTTCTTTCCAAAAAAACAAATCTTCCCCCCTTTGGGTGTATAGCAGATCGCATTATCAAAAAGAATCGCTAAAACTTGTAGTATACGTTCTTGATCACAATAACATTTTGGCATAGGAGCATCCGCTGCGATTAAGTCTATTACTATTTCCTTTTTTCGAGCTTGTTGCATAAAACGTTCGTATGTAACCAAAAGCAAGGTTTCTATCTCCGTTTCCTCTTTATAAATCGGATAGCTTTTCGAATCACTTCCTGCCAAAATCAACATATCATCAATCAATCGCGACATTCGACTGCATTCTTCATCCGCAAGTTGGCAAAAGTGAATGCTTTCTTCTGTTGATGCGTTTGGTATTACACAAAGACTAGTTTTTATCACGGCTAATGGCGAGCGAAGTTCATGGGATGCCGCATGTACAAACTCATTTTGTTTTTGCTTATTTTGTTCCAGCGGCTTTATGATATACCCAATAAAAATCCAAGTAAGTAGACTAAATATTAATAATGTAATAACGGCTACACAAATAAAACTACGTCTTAGCGAAGATAACTGATTTTGCTCAGCATTCCTATCCTTAACGATCAAAATTCCAATCCAGCCCTCATCAATAGGTATCGTGACAGCTGCTCCGTAATATACTTCTTCGTTATCATCTTTAAATACAAACTGCACATTGCTATTATTAAGCTTAGTATTTGGAGGCTTAGCGATATTCAATCCATACTTTTTTTCTGCAATATTTCTTACTTTATCTAAAAGTAGAATTCTTTCGTCCTTGTCATGTATTGATGAATAGAGTAATGGAGTTTTATTTATTTGTAACGATAAAATCAAATTATATTCCGATTCTGTTTGTGAAAGCCAAGTATGATCTATGACCTTTTGACTTCTCATGTAGTAACAAATACCATTAACATCTCTTGAAAACGCAGCATACCCTTTTTCTGTTATTTGCTTATTCACTGTTTTCAAACAAAAAAATGTCATACCAAATAAAATGATGGTAATCACAAAGCTACATAATAGGGTTAACCTTTTCCTAATTCTATGATACATTTAGTTTCCCTTTTCCATTCGATACCCTACACCACGTTCTACTATAATCTGCACACTACTTCCGATGGATTTTAAGCGATTTCGGAGAAAATAAATATAGGTATCAAGACTTCCATCCTCCACCCCTGCATCAGGTCCCCAAACTCTTGAAAGAAGTACACCGCGAGGGAGGATTTGTCCTTGATTTTTTATGAAAAATTCTAAAAGTTCACTTTCCTTTTTTGACAAAGAACAGCTTCCTTTTTTCCCATTTATCCTTTTTTCTATGACTTGAAATGTAAAATCGGCATAACTCGTTTCTTCGTTATTATCCCATTTTGTAGGTCTTCGTATCATAGCACGAATCCGCGCTAAAAATTCCTCCATTTCAAAAGGTTTTACCATATAATCATCTGCTCCAAAATCAAGACCTTCGATTTTTTGATGTAAACTTCCAAGCGCCGTTAGCATAAGCACAGGAATGGTTATTTTGCTTTCGCGTAATCTTTTCAATACCTCTATTCCATCCAAAGACGGAAGCATTCTATCTAATATGATCAAATCATGAATCTGCTCTTTTCCCCATCGCAAACCATCTTCTCCATCAGAACAGATATCTAGTATATAGCCTTCTTTTTGTAGGCGGTATTCTATAATCGAACTCAACTTACTATCATCTTCTATCATAAGAATTCTCATCATTTTATCCTCCCAGATTTATTGTAACAGAATAGCACTTGAATCTCAAAAATATATTTAAAAGTTAGCACAGAAATGAAGTAAAAATAAAAAATATTATTTATTTTAAGAAACTCTTTGAGTTTACAATGTTTTAATAAATAAAGAATTAGGAGGATTATAAGATGAATATGAAAAAATTTAACTTAACTTTATTTATTGTGCTTTTGATTACCATTACCCTTATCGGATGCAAACAAGAAAATAATGCGTCTGAAAATCAAAAAAATGCTTTGGGGCGCTATGTTGAAACGGAACTAGATTTTCCGGAACCGCTAGACAACGTATTCGGTATTCATAAAAATAGCGACGGCATGTTGGAGCTTCTGGGTGTTACAATGGATTATTCTTTACAATATTTAACTTCAATCGATAATGGAAAAACCTGGGCAAAGAAACAGTATCCCTTTATAGAGGAACTTAAAAATTCGGATGTGATTAATATTACAGCCATTGCATGGGATGAAAATGACACAATCTATTTTTGCTATGACAAAATGGATGCTACAAATTCGGAGGAAGCAACAAATGAGACACAATGTTTGGCTTATGTTGATGAAGCAAACGCATTAAAAGAACTCCCATTTTCTATCCCCTCAAGTCAAAGCGGTGCCAGCCCTGTCAGTTTTTTGATTACAAAAAACGGCGATTTTTTATTAAACTGTTATTTTAGCATCCTTCAAATTGATGGAAAAACTGGTGACCTCATTCATGAATATTTCCCTTTAGCACCCGATAATGACTGTGAAATAGGTGATTATGATGTTTTTAACAACACCTTAGCCTTATCTGGCAAAACGAAAGTTTTTATCTATGATTTAGACACCAGGAAATTAATCCAAAGTTTCTCTCCTGAAATAAAAACCAGCGAGGAGAGTTCTCAAATAAGCTACTCCAATGACTACAAATATTCCATTTTATTAAAATATGATAGTTCCGGTTCTCTTTATATTATAAATGAAGACGGGATGTATCATTGCATTAATAATAATTCTATGTTTGAAAAATTGATAGAAGGAACCCTTACATCTCTTAGTATTCCATCTATTAATAAGCAAAAGCTTTTGCTTGCAGATAATTCTTATTTGGTTTTAAGCTATAGTAATGAATCTTACTCTTTATTTTTATATGAATACGACCCAACGGTTCCTACACTCCCTTCCGAAGAACTTACGGTCTATTCCCTAGAGGATGACCTCACAGTTCGTCAAGCGATTGGAATGTTTTGTAGAAGTAATCCTTCCGTATATATTTCCTACGAGGTAGGGTTAGATGAGGATGGAGGCAATCGGGATGAGGAATTAAAGCGACTGGCGTCTTCTCTCATTGCTGGAGACGGTCCCGATATCTTAATTCTGGACTCACTGCCGCTAGCCTCTTATGAAAAGAAATCACTTCTACTTAATCTATCCGATTATATAGATTCTCAATTAAAAAATGACAAGCTGATACCTTCGATTTCATTGGCTTACCAAAAGGAAGACAAAAGCGTTTATGCAGTTCCTGCACGTTTTGAAGTTCCTATGATGCTTGGAGACAAGGATGCGATAGCTGATATTAAAAGCCTGTCAGACTTGACAAAATGGGCGAAAGAAAATCAGAAAAATTATGAATATTCGTTAAATATACAAAATTATGAAGCTTTGATTAAACTATTATATCCTGTCTGTGCATCCACTTTTTATACAAAAGAAGGCGGATTATCTGAATCAGATATCAAAACCTTTCTTATCGATATCAAAGAAATTTGTGATCTTAATCCACAAGAAAGTGTTAATCCTTCATTTGATTTCGATGCACTCCCCTGGATGAAGAAAGAAACCGGTATCAGTATTGGAAATGTTAATTTCTTTGAAGCCACTTATGTTCCATATACCGCTCTTTTAGAGCGTACCGATGGTAACCTTGCTCCTCTTTTGAATCAAAACACGTTTATTCCAAAGACACTTTTAAGTATTAATTCACAAAGTGACAATATAGAGCTGGCTCTTTCCTTTCTAGACTTCACACTATCAGAAAGCGTCTTATCCTATAATTTTAGAACTGGAATGCCCGTTTCAAAAGCTGCATTTGCAAATAATCTGGAGGTTCCAGAAAATAGGGAGTATTATGCTTACTATGCAGTAAATGGCATCTCCCTTCAAAGTTTATATCCTCCAGAGGATTTCCGCAAGGAACTTTCCAACCTATTTCAGTCTGTTACTAAAAAAGCAGATGCAGATGCAACAATTCAGTCCATTCTTTTAGAAGAAACGAAAAACTACTTTAATGGAAGCTTTACTATCGATCACACGGTTTCTATAATAAGCGATAAAATAAATACTTACTTAGAAGAACAAAAATAAGAATAAAAATTACCCTGTAAGCTAAGTACAGTTTCATTTACTGTTTTAACCTACAGGGTATAATTTATTTAATAATTATTATAGCTTAGACTGGATATGTCTTATTCTTTGTATCCGCAACAGTGGAATCTACCTTTGTTTGCTGTGCCTGTCTGTATTGGAAGAACTCCGTTGCTACTTGAGGGAATAATGCATAGGATAATACATCTTCATCCTGTTGTTTGTACTGAGCCATTTCTTGTTCAAGCTGCGCTAACTGTGGTTTGATTAAGTCAGCTGGACGGCAGGTAATTGGTTCAACATCACCAATGCATTTTTTCTGTACTTCTTTATTGAATGGCTTAACGGTCTGACCAAATTCTCCAGAAAGGATTTTCTTTGTTTCTTTGGTAACCATCTTGTAACGTTCACCAGCGACAACATTAAGTACAGCCTGTGTACCGACGATTTGAGAAGAAGGAGTAACAAGTGGTGGCTCACCAAAGTCTTTACGAACTCTAGGCACCTCTGCCAATACCTCATAATATTTATCTTCTTTTCCCATTTCTTTTAACTGGGATACCAAGTTAGATAACATACCTCCTGGTACCTGATACATCAATGTCTTAATATCAACACCCAATACTTTTGGATTTAACAAGCCACTCTTTAGTGCTTCTTCTTTCATAGGGCGGAAGTAATCTGCAATTTCAGCCAATAAATTTTGATCATAACCGGTATCATATGGTGTTCCACGGAAGGTTTCAACCATAACTTCAGTTGCTGGCTGGCTGGTTCCGAGGGCAAATGGAGACATTGCTGTATCAATAATGTCGCATCCTGCCTCAATTGCACGCATGTAAGTCATAGAAGCTACTCCGGATGTATAATGTGTATGTAGATCAATTGGAATACTTACGGATGACTTTAATGCTTTTACAAGTTCTTCTGCTTTGTATGGTACTAATAAACCTGCCATATCCTTGATACACAAGGAATTTGCGCCCATTTCTTCAATCTTTTTTGCGATGTTGGTCCAATAATCTAAGGTATAAGCTTCACCTAATGTATAGCAAAGTGCTACCTGCGCATGACCTTTTTCTTTATTAGCAGCTTTTACTGCTGTTTCAAGGTTACGAATATCATTTAAGCAGTCAAAAATACGGATAATATCAATACCATTTGCAATTGATTTTTGAACAAAATATTCAACTACATCATCTGCATAGTGATTGTATCCTAAAATGTTCTGACCGCGGAATAACATTTGTAATTTTGTATTTTTAAAACCAGCTCTTAATTTTCTTAAACGCTCCCATGGATCTTCTTTCAAAAAGCGCAAAGATGCGTCAAAAGTTGCTCCACCCCAGCACTCTACGGAATGATATCCAACCTGATCCATCTTATCGATGATAGGAAGCATCTGTTCGGTTGTCATTCTAGTAGCAATCAAAGACTGATGCGCATCACGTAAAATGGTTTCTGTAATTTTAACTGGTCTCTTTTCTATTTCTGCCATTTTGTTACCTCCTGATTATATACTTTATTTTACTCCGAATATTGCCATGAATACACCCGCTGCAACTGCTGTACCGATAACACCGGCAACATTTGGTCCCATTGCATGCATGAGTAAGAAGTTCGTTGGGTCTGCTTCTGAGCCAACCTTTTGTGAAACTCTGGCTGACATAGGAACTGCAGATACGCCCGCAGAACCAATCAATGGATTAATCTTACCACCAGACAATTTACACATTACTTTTCCAAATAAAACACCAGCTGCTGTACCAAAAGCAAATGCGATTAATCCAAGCGCTACGATCTTAAGTGTCGTCACCTTAAGGAATGCCTCTGCACTTGTTGTTGCACCTACACTTGTACCAAGTAAAATAACTACGATGTACATCATTGCATTCGATGCTGTCTCTGTTAGCTGTTTTACAACACCAGATTCACGGAATAAGTTTCCGAGCATCAGCATACCAATTAGTGGCGCTGTAGGTGGTAAAATCATAACAACAACAATCGTTACAATAATTGGGAATAGAATTTTCTCAATTTTGGAAACAGGTCGTAGCTGCTCCATTTTAATTTTACGTTCTTTTTCTGTCGTTAAAAGTTTCATAATCGGTGGCTGTATAATTGGAACCAGTGACATATAAGAATAAGCCGCCACCGCAATCGGTCCTAAATATTCCGTTTGTCCCAATTTTCCTGCAAGGAAAATAGAGGTTGGTCCATCAGCTCCACCAATGATGGAAATTGCTGCTGCTGCTTTATCCGTAAATCCCATAAAGATAGCCATAAGATAAGCCGCAAAAATACCAAACTGTGCGGCAGCACCTAACAAAAAGCTCTTTGGATTTGCTATCAAAGGTCCAAAGTCTGTCATTGCTCCAACTCCCATAAAAATCAATGGAGGTAAGATACCCCATTCATCTAAAAGATAGAAGTAATGTAATAATCCGCCTTCCTCCATAATTTGAGGACACATGTTTACCAAGAGCATTCCAAATGCAATTGGCACTAATAACAAAGGCTCATAATCCTTCTTAATTGCTAAAAATAGAAAAATCCCTGCAACAATTATCATTAAATAATTTCCCCAGGTAAGGGAGACGAAAGCTGTCTGTCCAAGCAGATTTCCCAATGTCGTTATTATATAATCCATTTAGATTGTACCTCCCAGGTATGTTTACTTAGTTTAATGTAGCTAGTAAGGCTCCAGATTCTATCATATCACCTACAGAAACATTTAAACTTGCAATTGTACCATCCTGTGGAGCTACTATTTCATTTTCCATCTTCATTGCTTCAAGAACAAGAATTACTTGTCCTTTTTTTACTGCCTGTCCAGCTTCTGCTTTGATACCAAGAATCTTACCTGGCATTGGAGCATTTACTTTAACGGCTCCTTGTGCTCCATTTGATGCAGCTGCTGGTTTTGCTGTCTGAGCTGGTGCTGGCGCTGCTGCCCCCTGGACTGGTGTTGGAGCTTGAACCGGTGCTGCTGCTCTAGGTGCGCTTAGTGTGGTTGCTCCACCGTTTTCTTCAACGGCTACATCATAAATATTTCCGTTAACTGTGATTGTATAATTTTTCATTTTATAATCCTCCTATGCGAAATTAAAAATATATTATCTTCTTCTACGAATGGAACGTACTACGAATCCACCTGGTGTTACATTTCCTGCTTCTGTAGCCATAATTGCTGCTGTAATAACTGCAACCAACTCACAATCATTCACTAAATTTTCTTCCTTTACAGGTGCACTAATCACAACATTTTTATCAACATAATTATCATCGGAAGGTAATTCTTTTGAATTTGATGAATTTTCCAACATCTTTGGTATATATTTCATAAGAGAAATAACAAATGAAATTAATATTAATACAGTAAATACAATTCCCATTCCCATTAATATATTCATACCTGCTTTTGCCATATTTGGCGAACCGCCTGATGTTGTAGCACTAGCAGCATCCAAAGACAAAATTCCAGCCATTGCTCCGGAACTTTCTACGGTTGCAGTATCGTAGGTTATCGTAAACGCTAATTTACCATTTTCGAAAGTTGCAGTCGTTATCGCTGTAATCACACCATCTGCCTCATTAACTACCGTTTGATCAATTGCTGAAAACGTGCCCAGTTGATCTTTTAAGGCCTGCCAATTTGTAAATTGTGTTAGCGACTCTTCACTCATAGCTGCATCTTGCAAGTATTGGCTAAAATCCGTTGAATTCCATGAATCAAGGTATTGTTCGTTTACTGAGATGACATCCGCATCATCATAAGCATAAGCTACCGATGAAATTCCAATCGACAGTGTAAGGATTAGGACAACCATTACTAGCTTACTTAAGAATTTCTTCATAGTCCCACCCCATCTTATATCGTTCCATGCTTTTTCGCTGGACGACTTTCTGTTTTAGTAAATAACATATCAAATGCATATGCTAAATGTTTTCTTGTTTCTTCTGGATTGATGATATTATCAATATATCCACGTTTTGCAGCAGATTCACTACTTGCTTGTAATTTTGAATACTCTGCAGCATATTTTTCAATCGCTGCTACTTTATCACTTTCTTTTGCAATTTCTTCACTATAAATAATTTCAACAGCTGCCTTCGCATCCATCATACCTACTTGTGAATTTGGCAAAGCAAATACTAAATCCGCTCCAACATGTTTTGAGTTCATTGCAACATATGCACTACCATAAGCTTTTCCTATAATTACATTTACTTTAGGCACCGTTGCATTTGCAAATGCATACGTTAATTTTGCACATGCTTTCGCCATACGTTTTTCATCGCACATCGTTGCAGCAAATCCATTTACATTCGTAAGTGACAATACAGGTATGTTAAAAGAATCACAAACAGTTACGAATTCCGCTGCCTTGACTGCTCCACGTGATGTTAAAGAACCATCATATGTCTGCACTGCTTTGCCTTCCTCATTTATTTCTTTTGTACGATTTGCAATTGCTCCTACTGTCATACCATTTAAACGAATAAAGCCAGTTACCATTTCTTTTGCAAAAGCTTCTTTTACTTCAATAAAGAAATGATTGTCTGAAATATCAATCAACGCTTGTTTTGTATCTTCAATTTCATTTCCAAAAGAAGGTACCAAGCGATTTAAATCATCTTCACAATCTTCAAAAGATGCATCATCTTCGAAATTGTTTGGTAGTACTGCGATTAATTGACGAATTTTACTTAATACATCCATTTCATCGGTACCAACAAAATCAACCATTCCAGATTCCGCTTGGAATTTAGATGAGCTTGTATCACATTTTCCTATGTAATTTCCACCCAAAGTATTTGGAGAATTTACAAATAATTTACCAGCGGAAGCTTCCATAAAAGTAAAGTCACTTAATGCACTAGATACAGCAACGCCACCGCCACAAGTGCCAAATACCGCTGAAATTTGTGGTATAATACCAGAAGCCATCGTCTGCTTCAAATATAAATCACCAAATCCCGCAAGCGCATCTGTTGCCTCTTGTAGTCTTAATCCAGCACAATCGATCAAACCAATGACTGGTGCACCAACTTTAAGTGCTAGATCATAAATACGCGCTATTTTTTTTGCGTGCATTTCACCAATAGAACCGCCTAAAACGCTGGCATCCTGACTGTATAAATATACCATTTTACAATCGATCATACCATAACCTGTAATTACGCCATCCGATGGGATGGATTTTTCTTGCATGTTAAAATCCGTGCTTCTT
This sequence comes from Lachnoclostridium sp. UBA5725, assembly GCA_002419585.1. GTDB lineage: Bacteria > Bacillota > Clostridia > Lachnospirales > Lachnospiraceae > DIGJ01. The sequence goes on along the minus strand of DIGJ01000013.1, from coordinate 26,777 downwards.
TTTGTAACCTGTGCACCAATTTCAACAAAACTGTTTTCGTCTAGCAAGGACACAATTCTTTCCATTGCAGACATTTGAGAAGTATTGCTCATTATCAGCCCTCCAATTTAATTTATGTTAAATAAAAAACAAATTCCCGCGATTTTAATTTTAGTCCTTTTGAGTCGAAAATTCAATACAAAAACACCCAAAAAATTATATAGTTTACCTAAATATTTTTATGTTTTCTGCTTTGTTTTCTATATCTCGACTTTGAATAAAATCGCACAGATTTATTATTACCATACACCAAAGAACCATGCAAATTTTATGTACATTTCAAACAAAAGGAACTGTCACAAAATTATAATTTCTCATTTTGTGAAGTTCCTCTTCTTTTTTATAAATATTCTACTTCCACCCTTTTTTCTGTTTGATTTCCAATTTCAAGCTGTGAATCTGTAATGGTCAAGGATAATACTTTCATTAAATCCACTTCATATGGGGTAATCTCCATTCCTTCTGCATCACGTATAATTCGAACGATAGGACGAAGGGGTACGTGTCGATTCTGATCTTTAATAATACCAATGCTGCCATCCGACAATGAAACCAAAGAACCATTCGGAAAAATTGCTATTTGCTGAATAAATACTTGAACTAATTCAGGAGAAAACATAGTTCCCGAGTTTTCAATGAGGAAGTTAACCGCTTCTGCTGCCGACCACTTCTTTTTGTAGCATCGATCGCTCGTTAATGCATCGTACACATCGGCAATTGCGGCGATTCTATCATATTCATGAAGTTCAATCCCCTCTTTTTTCTTCGGATAACCACTTCCATCCAAGCGCTCGTGATGGTTCAATGCGATTTTTTTTGCTGCCTCTGGAAGTTTTGAAGATTTTGACAAGATATAATAGCCAATTTCTGCATGTTTTTTGATTTGTTCATACTCTTGATTGGTGAGTTTTCCTTCTTTAAATTGTATACTTGGTTCAATCATTGTCTTTCCTATATCATGAAGCATTGTTCCCATTGCAAGCTCCTCTAGCTTCTTACGACTATAATTGAGACCTCTTCCGATTAATAATGAATAAACAGAAACATTAACCGAATGAAGGTATGTATGCTCATCTAGTGTACCGATATCATTTAAACTAACCTGAATATCTTTATTTTCTAAAACTTCATTAATTACATTTTCAATCGAATCGGATAAATGATATAGTTTTACATCCGAAGATTCCACGTATTCTTGCATCGTATTTCGGAGTACATGTTTACAGTTATGTCGCGTCTTGACAGTAATGGCATCTGGAATCTCAATGCCCTCACTTAATCCATCTTCCACGTAAACATATTGAATTCCCATATTGATAAGATTTGGTATATAACGTGACATATTATCTTTTCCAGCATTAATAACAAGTGCATCTTTGCAGTATACCGGAAAAGCAAGTGTCATATCAGGTGTTATCATATCAACAGAAACCAGGCGCATAGTAATCTCCTCTTTTTCTTTTGTTCTACTCTATTAATTGTTTGAATTTTACCATATTACACCTGTTTTGTCACTGTTTTCGTCATAGTTAATTCGACTTATTCTTAAATCAGATACAATACAATCCCCATATCTTTTCTATGCACCAAAGTAGATCAATTTTACGAATGGAATTTGTGACAATGATAGAATTTTCTTTGAGAATCTTGTCATTTAAGATATATTGTATCGATCCAACCTTTTCCCCTATTTCAACTGGTGCATCCAAGGACTCCTTCACATCATACTTAACTTGTATCTTCTCATCTTTTTTTATGAGAATACCATCTTCCTTGTTTTTTTTATCATAAATGACAGCAAGCGTTGCCATGGATTTCGCCCCAATTTCCTCCGTCTGTCCGTTTAAGACTTCAATAGGTATCAATTTACTTTCATTAATAGGAATGCGGTCAAATGGCATATATTCATAATTTTTAATTCCATAATTCATTAGCTTCTTTGTATCCGCCCATTTATAGGTTTTATTATTTGGCCATCCACAAGCTAATAATGATACGACAAATGTTTTCCCGTCTCGTTGTAGCGCTCCTACATAACAATAGCCAGCATTTCCAGTAAAGCCAGTTTTTCCAGATAAAGCTCCCTCCATCATGCTAAGAAATGCGTTGTGATTACGACACGAAAAAGAACGGCTACCATTTGATACCGTACCGTCCTCCTTGGTTACTTTATTTGTAAAATTATAATTTGCACTTCTTGTAATTTCAAGGAACTCACTTGTTTTTGGTGATTTCCCTATGCAGTATGACATTATTTTTGCCAGATCAACTGCCGTAGTCGAATGCGTTCCACCAGCATTTTGGGCATCCAGACCATTTGGTGTTATAAAGTATGTATTTTTGCAACCAAGGGCTTTTGCCTTTTGATTCATTAGATCTGCAAATCCTTCCACACTGCCCCCAACATGTTCCGCGATAGCAACTGCAGCATCATTATGCGATTCTAGCATGAGGGAGTATAGTAAGTCCTTTAACACGTATTGTTCACCTGTATTTACATTCAGTTGTACATCCGGCTGCCTGGCTGCTTTCTTTGAAATGGTAACTAGCTTTGTTACATCGGCATTCTCAAGCGTTACAATACAGGTCATAATCTTTGTTGTACTTGCCATTGGCAGCTGTTTTTCTCCACCCTTTTCAAATAAAACCCGTCCGCTTTCGGCATCCATCAAACAAACTGCCGCTGCGTACAGGTTTTTTAATTCATCTGGTGTTTCAACTTCGGAAGCATTCAATTTTGCAGTACTTGTAAATAGTAAGATAATAGATAAAATAATCACTTTCACCAATTTATATTTTTTATTCAACTTCAAATTTTTTCTTCCTTTTTGCAGATTATTACATTTATATGAATTTATAACTTCATTTATTCAAAGTAGCTACTTCTCTATAATTTTTTCAAAATGCTGATAATCCTTGCTATTGTTCCATTCTCCACCCCATGTAAAGCCATACTTTGTAAATATCTGATAACAGATATCATCTTTTTTTATATAATACATGCAATCCGTCGTTCGATCCGAATAAGCTTTGGCTGTTACCGGAAGAACATCTTCTTTGCCATCTTTGTTTCTCACATATGGATTATACAGTGGGTTAATATCGATTGCAAATCCCATTGCATGATTTGAATAACGAGTAGTACCCTCAATATAGCGAAAATTAAATGCAGAGGTATTATTTGCTTCCATTGAAGCGATGTCGTCCGCATCATATGCATCGACAAGCTCCATTCGTTCAATAGGATACTTCGCTTCATATAGCTCTTGAAAGATTTGCAAGGTGTCTTCAGCGATCAAAGCGTTTACAATCATCTCTCCTGTATGGGTATTTCCATCATATCCATAGTAGGATAAGGTAAGATACTTCAAATCCTCTATAGGGATCGTACAATCTTTTTTATAAGATTTACCTTTCATTCGCTCGAAAATTTCATCTGTAATGTTTTGTATTTCAAAAACTTTTTTGTTGTCCATCGCTTTTATCTCATTCCCCCCTGTATTATTACTTGCGTTTACAGTTTCATTGTCTATTTCTTCAGCTTCATCTGCATTCACTGTTTTGTCTGCTTTTCCTATTTCTTTTATTTCATCTTTTTCTTTTGTTACAGTATTCGTTTCTTCCATTGATTTTTTTTCTAAGAAAGCAGCATCTTCCTTTGTAATAACAAAATAGAACATTGCTAATAATATGATTATCCCTGATAAAATTAACAGTATCACCGTCACTATAGTTCCCCATTTGTTATTTTTCATATACTGCCATCCCTCCCCCATTATATTTTTTGAACAATATAATCAATATACCCTTGTTTTATCATTTCACCATCATATATTCGTTCTATTATCCTATTTTCCTTCAACAACAGTTTCATATCTTTAAAATATTGATCGGCCTCTTCTACCTTAAAATAAGTATGTATAACCGTTTCTCCATCTTCACCCTGTAAAAATTCACCTTCTCCAATTTTCTCGCCTTGACCAAAATCAGCATCATTAATGGAAAGAAAGTTTATAAAACTTATTCCGCCGGGCCTTAAAACCCTTTTTATTTCTTCGACTGTTTTTGCGATATCTTCTTTTTTCATGTGAAAAATTGTATTAAACGAATATATAAAACTAATGGACTCATTTTCAAACGGAAGTTTTCTCATGTCTCCTTTTGATATATTAAGTTCTAACTTATGTTCTTTTGAAAAAGCGTGAGAAGATTCAATTTGCGAATCACTATATTCGATACCATATGTTTTATAACCAAAATCGTGAAAGAGAGCTAGTGGTGGACAGTTGCCACCTGCTCCTAAATCCAATACACTTTTCTCCAAGTCACTCTGGTTGCAAAAGTTCAAAAATTTATATAACGGTGTTTGTCTAAAAATTATTTTCATAAGCTCCTCCATTGTTGGTTAATTAGAATCCACTTAAATATTAGTATAGTAATTTCTGAAATAACAGACTATATTATAATTTGCTTTTATGGTAAAATAATAGTACAAAAAGATTGCATCACAAAAGAGGATATTACAAAATCAGAACTTTCATTCTAATTTTGTAATACCCTCTTTTCGATTTTCTTAAAACTTGCAAACTTCAATTCGAAGCATATGTGCCAACATCTCGATTTCTCTGGAAACATTTCCATAAATAACTGCAAAATGTGGTTCAAATCCCATTTTCACAGATTGACAAACAATATCTTTTGCATTATGTTCCGCTTTTACTACGATGGAAGCCCCTAAAAACTGCTTTGGTTTATCAAGTGCTTCTCCATCCATAAGGAAGAAACGGAACTTTCCATTTGCATCTCTTCCCACACGAAATACCGTAACTTTGTCACAAGGCTTACATCCAAATTCCATCGTAGGTCCGATCTTACGATTTGGATGAACTCCGACTTCCGCCCCCGTATCCGATCTTGCGAGAGAACAAGCTGCCATACCACAATGCCAATATGTAATCGTATTTTCCTTTTCATCAAGAGAAACTGGATCCCCAAAAAAGGTTGGTTGATTCGTAAGCTTTCGTCCAATATACATACTCAGGGCGCCATAAACATCTGTTTCACAGCTTGCAGCAATTCCCTCATCATTTAACATCGCAAGAACCGCACAAACTGGAGTGCCAAAAGCGGTAAAAAAGTCTGGCCAGCACCTAGAGGAAATCGCACCTACATGATGTTCTTTGATATAATCCGAATACGCTTTGAATAATCGGGCAAAATCGGTACGATTTTTTTCTGGTGTCGAGGATAAATTTTTCATTTTATGATTCGCTGATTCTAAATATGCAGCACACTCTTCTTCACTGTATCCTTTTGCACGGTCTATCAATTCCCTCGCTTCGATTGATTCTAAGGTTACCCCAAATGTTTTTAATAAATCGATATCGAGTGCACGTCCAAATCCAAATCCTTGCGGTGTATGACCAATTGCTGTCAATGTAAGCTGTGTTAAATCCTTTTTCATCTTTGCTGCACGAATCGAAGCACTCAGTTCCGTCTTTACTTCGTCTTCTTTTGGTGATCCAAAGACATACTCGAATTCACCTTCACGGAATGATTTTATGGCATTTGCTGCAGAGTATGCGCCAGTCAAGGAATTGAGTCGTAATCTTCCACCATCAATGACAGGTTCACGTAATGTCCAAAGAATGAGCGGACAATCAAAACGCTTTAACACTTCACTAGCATAAGCTGCATTTGCAAATGTAATATTTTGTAATACAATAAAGTCTGGTGAAATGGTATCCAGGAAGGAAGTCAAATCTTCCATCGTCAATAACATTTTATCCGGAAAAATCACATCATCACTAATCGAATGAAGCAATTGAATGCTTTCTTCAAATTCAATCTGAGCACTTTCTAAGTGAAACGTGGGTACTCCGACCGGAATATAAGCCACTTGAAATTCTTTCATTTTCTCCTCCTATTCAAATCACATCTTGCCAATCGTTTCAAAAAGACTGCAATACTTTGAGTTTTTACGGTAGAACACCGGTATTTTTCCCATTGGTGCCATAACTTCATGTTCTCCTTGTTCGAATGAATCCCCAGTCCATAGATGAACCCATTCATCCTCCGGAAGATATACCGTCCATGTTTCTTTATTTTCTAAAAACACAGGTGCCACCAATAGATCCCTGCCGAATAAGTACTCGGTTTGTATCTGGTATGCCTTTTTATCCTCTTCATAATGGATAAACAATGGACGCTGTACTGGTATTCCTTTTTCGGCATTCTCGCTTACGATATCTTTTAGATAAGGAGTCAACATTACATGAATATCTGTAAGTCTAGCAAACTCCTTCATCGTATCTTCATCTTCATAATATTGGAAATTGGTATCCGGACGATTCCCTTCGTGCGTACGCATAACCGGTGTAAATGTTGCCATTTCTGCCCATCGAAGAAATACTTCTTTGGTTCTCACATTTTCATACAGCGAAGTATATCCACCAATATCACTATGATGAAGTCCACAACCCATCATGGCAGAGCTCAAAGCTCCAACGATTACGGTAGCCAATCCATCATGCATCGAAAAATCAACACATTGGTCTCCTGCCCATAATAGTGGACAATATTTTTGTGTTCCCTTCGCACCAGCTCGCATAAAGTACACCACTTCGCCCAATTTTCCAGTTTCCACTAAGGCATCATAATTGCACTTTGCCCAAAGCGCTGGCCAATGATTATGTTCAATCATTGGATCACTTCCATCATATAATTTAAGATCGGTTGGTAGATATTCTCCAAAATCTGCCATCCATCCACTTAGTCCAAATTCAATTAAATTCTTTTTTATGATTTCTTTAAACCAAGCATACGCCTCTGGGTTTGTAAAATCAACCACTCCACAATCAAATTCTCCAAAGTCAACCAGATAGTCACTGCCATCTTCTTTGGTAGCAAAGTACTGATTTTTCTTTCCTTCTTGATAAAGTGTACCTTCCTTCACCAGATATGGGTTAATATAACCAAAGAAACGAATTCCCTTTTCGTCATATTCTTTCATCTTTTCTGGTAACCCTGGATACATTTCTTCATTCCAGCGCCAGTCCCACAAAAGACGTTTTCCAAAAGAAGTTACTTTTTTTCCTTCCCAGTCCTGACACCAAATACCTGCTACTTTTATTCCCATTTCGAGGGATTTTTCTGCGAGCGAAAATGCACGCTGCGTTCCACCTTGTAGTCCCAAAATAGCTCCTTCATAAATCCAGTCTGGTAATAAAGGCTGTCTGCCAAAATACTGCGTTATCTTTTCTAAAAGAAGGGGAAAACTTTTTGCAGACTCGAAGCGAATCTGTTTTGGTACTTCCCACATTTGTAGTTCTACAAAGTCATTTTTACGGAAATCAAAAACACCATAAGCAGTAGAGTCTACATGTATATAGTAGCGATTGCTTGACACATACGTTGGCTGTGGATAATTTGTATTATAATAATCACCACCCGATTGGTTATCTACATCACAACGAAATGTCATATAAGAAGTTTTGTCTCGCCCTACTCCTGGTTCCGATGTCCACAAAGGAAACTGTCTGCCACGAAGATTAAAGTATGACATTTGTTCGCCGCATCCGTAGAAAGATTCCTCTAAATCACAAGGCAAGCGAAGCCAAAATCGATTGATTTTTGGATTAAAACATGTAAAATCAATCACAAACATATCATCCTTAACGCTCACCTTTGCTTCGATCGTTTCGTCAAAATTAAGGACACAACCATCTTCTATCTTATCAATCGTAAGATTTTCTAATGGTATACGTTGTGTAACATAATCTTCTATTTTAAAATTACCACGATACATGTTAACGGTTTCTTCGCCAATTCCTACATAAATCATTGGCTTATCCTTGGAATGAAACAGCCTTATTTTTTCATCTTGAAGGAGGGAAAAGCTTTCGTTTTCTGTCATAACTTTCATAAGTAACCTCACTTTTTTGAATGCTATCCTTTTACTGCGCCACTTGTCAGTCCGGAAATAATCTGTTCCTGGAACAACATATATCCAACAATACTTGGTATAATCGCGATGACAATTGCTGCATACATCGATACATAGTCTGTGGTAAACTGGTTGGTAAAATATCGGATTCCAATCTGAATGGTTTTCGTTTCCGGTGATGATGTTAAAAGATTTGCATAAACAAATTCATTCCAACAGGTCAAAAACTGGAAGGTTGCAGCCGTTACTAATCCTGTTTTTGTAAGCGGAAGAACAATTTTAAAGAATCTGCCAAAAAAGCCACATCCATCGACATAAGCTGCCTCTTCAATTTCTCTAGGAAAAGAATCCATAAAGCCTCGAACGATAAATATAGATAATGGTAATCCAATTGCTGCATATAAGATACGAAGAGAATTCAATGAATCGAGTAATCCCACTTTACTAAATATTGTAAAATATGGAACCATTAATGCATTCAGCGGAACCATAACTCCTGCTGAAAACAGTGCAAATATAACTTCTCTTCCTTTGAACTTAAAGCGGGACAATGCATAAGATGCCATTGCTGCTACCATGATGTTTACAAAGGTTGCAATAAATGCAACGGTAACTGAATTAAAGATCATTCGTCCAAGGTTTGCCTGGGAAAATGCATTGATATAATTTTGAAACTGTGGAATCGCCGGTATTGAAAATGGATTTGCAAAATACTCTGCATTGGTCTTCAGGGAAGTAACAAATAGCCAAACCAATGGAAACAAAGTATATATAGCAAAGAAAATTATCAAAAACCATTTTAAAAAGCCAAACAATCCTTTTTTTACTGTATTCATAACGGTCTCCTCCTAATCTTCTTTGTTAGAAAATATTTTTCGAATTAATACGATAACAACAGCTCCGGTCAAAATCAACATAACACTGGAGGCATTTGCACCTCCGTAGTTATTATTTCTCATTTGGTTATATAAATAAAGAACAAGTACGCTTGTACGATTTGCTGGTCCACCATTCGTTAATAGATATACTTGTTCGAATGTTCGCAGTCCAAATACAGCAGCCAAAGTAACACAAGTTGAGATTGAATATTTGATCAACGGAATCGTTACATGCCAATCCATTTGAAACGCATTCGCACCATCGATTTTAGCTGCTTCATAGTAAGTCTCATCAATACTGGTTATTCCAGCCATCATGATTACCATATAATACCCTATGTAAAATAAACCATAAATCAAGATACAGATAAATGCAGTGTGGGGATTTCCCAGCCAGTTTTTAGCCACGGATCCAAACCCTACTGCCTTTAAAATTCCATTTAACAATCCAAATTCACTATTATAGATTGCTGACCACAAGGTTGCGATTGCAATACCTGAAATAACTTGTGGAAAGAAATATACGGTTCTAAAAAACTTCCAAAATTTTGGTTTCTTCGATAAAATCAATGCCATCAACAAAGCAAGTGGTACCTGAATAAAGCAAGCGGAAAATGCCCATACAACGTTATTTCTTAAACTCTTCCAAAACACATGGTCAGAAAATATTTTTGCATAATTTGAAAAACCAGAAAACGTTCCTTTTGTGATTCCATTCCATTCGAATAAACTCATGATTGCAATAAATGCAATTGGAAGTACAAAAAATGCAACAAACAAAATCATTGCCGGAAGTAAAAATAATATTATGCCGATTCGTTCATCCTTTTTTAATTTCATGTTGGACCTCCTTTAAATGAGACTGTTTGGAAGATGTTCCAAACAGTCTCTATGCATTCTGTTATTGAGCTGCTTGTAATTGCTCGATGAAACCTTCTGGAGTGATATCACCCAAAACCAATGCTTCTAAAGCACTAGGGAAAGCATTTGCAACTGCAGTTGGTACAGATGCCTGGAAGTAAGGTACCATAAATGGAGCCGCCTGGCTTTGTGCTACGATCGTAGCTTGTAATGTATTTTCAATTTTAGTTGCATCGATATCGATTGCAAAAAGTGATCCAGATGAATTTGCTAATTCAAGAACGCGGTCCTGATTTGTAATATACTCAAAGAATGCTTTTACTGCTTCTTGTTTTTTAGGATCATCCTGCTTTCCTGCTGCAAAGTAAGCCTGTACTGCATTTACATAAGCACCACCATTTTGTCCATCTTTGCTTAATCCAGGGCTTAATTCCAAATTATCATAAAGACCTTCAACGCCTTCTGTTTTAATTCTTCCAAGAATCCAAGAACCATTTACATAGATTGCTGCTCTTTCATTAAAGAAATGTCCATTAACAACACTCGCATCTGCTCCAACTGCGTCAGAGGATGTATAAGTAAACATTTTTTGCATAATTTCTGCTGCTTGTAAAAATGCAGGATCTTCAAGACCCTTGCTATAAGCATCTGCGCCACCACATGCAGCTACTGCATAGGAATACCAAAGCATAGAGGTCCAAGCATTATCATTTGTCATCTGTGTTGTAGGGAAAACTCCTTTTGCTTTGAGTGCATCACATGCTGTCCATAATTCATCATAAGAAGTTGGGATTGCAGTAATTCCTGCATCATTTAATAATTTCTTGTTAAACATAATTGGAACAACTGCCATTTCATAAGGCATTGCAAAGTTTGCACCATTAATTTTTGAATCTTCAATGGTAGTTCCTGTAAACCGGCTGGCAACGTCTCCACCAAGAAATTCTGTTAAGTCCATCAATTTTCCAGACTCTGCATATAATTTTAGATCTTCCATACTATCTGATGTAAAGATATCTGGTGCTGCACCTGTTGAAATCGATGTTCTAATTTTGTCTCTGTAAAAATCGTAATCGGTCTGTTCTTCTATTACTACTTGATACTTCCCAGCAAATTCTTGGTTAAATCCTTCTACCATCTTGCCAAATACGGCTGCTTTACTGTCAGTACCTACCCAGATACAAGGGAAATTAAGTGTGATTACCTCGTCTGTAGAAGCAGCTTCATCTGTTGTTGCTTCTTTTGTATCCGTTGTAGTTGCTTCTTTTTCTCCTGAGTTGCCACATCCTGAAAGTGAGCTAACCCCCAATGCGATTACTGCCATCATTGCTAAAATTCTTTTTTTCATAACTGCCTACCTTCCTTTTTAAATGCAAGTTTTTAGATACTCCTCTTGTTTTTTAACAGATTTGAAATAGAAATAATAATGGTTGTATTTTATTAAATCTTTTAATTAATATGTCAAAAAACAAAAAGTATTACTGTTTCGAGCCCTCTTGCATATTTCTTTCGATATTCCCCAATATGTAATGTTTCTATGCAATCTGCTCTTAATACTTCCTTACATTTATTAATTATAGTGTATTATGCACGAAAAGTAAAGAGATATTTTCGTTGCAAAACATTTTTTTTCGTGTTACCATAAAAGAAATGGTTGTAGTATTTATTACTTATTTCTTTTAATTAATTAAAGGTACTAATTATTTACATTACCGATTTTTTACACGGAAATGCCATATGAGCTTTATAAATCGTATCCTATATATTATAATGGAGGAACGCAATGATTGAACAATTACAACAAAAGAATCCAAAGTTAAAACTTTATGATGTGCACAACCTCGAATTTCTTAAATTCGGAAAAATAATTACCGAATATGATTTTCAAGAATGCATCAAAATCATGAATCATAAAGATATCCCTACGGAAGGCAATTGTTATGTAGCTAGTGACCCCGACTTAATGAATACCAGTTTCGCATCGGTTATGTCTTCTCATTTTTACGCAAACACGAATGCCCAAGTAGGATACTGTAACGGAAATACCTCAAAGCTAAATGCCCTTGAATATCATAAATGCTCCGAAATTGATGTTGCCATTACTGATCTAGTCCTTTTATTAGCAGATGTACGACAAATCAAGGACAATCAATTAAGTACTGAAGATGTTGTGGGATTTTTTGTACCAGCAGGATGTGCCGTTGAGCTTTATAGCACTACACTTCACTTTGCTCCTTGTAAGGTATCGGACAAAGGATTTAAAAGTATCATTGTACTAACACAAGGAACCAATTCTCCGCTGGTAAGTCTTCCAACGGCATATACTATGGAAGATAAGCTCATCTGGATGCAAAACAAATGGTTAATTGCACACAAAGAAAGTATTCCTGCTTCCAAAGGAGCTTATGTTGGATTAATCGGAGAAAACATCCAGTTAAATTATTCATAGAAAGTAAGGTGTTTACATGCTTCAAAATGCAAATGGAATTAATATGTTAGATGTTAAGAAACGAAATCGAAGTGCGATTCTAAAATTAGTATTTCAGAACAAATCAATTTCCAGAAAGGAAATTGCTGCAACATTAGGACTCACTCCTGCTGCTATTACATTGATTATGACGGATTTAATCAATGAAGGTTTGATATCGGAATCTTATGTCGAACAGTCTTCTAATAAAAAAGGACGCAAAGAAATAATGCTTGAGATGAATAACCGTAAGTTTGCAGCAGTTGGCGTTTACATTAGCAAAAGCAAATTTCGTGTGATATGTATTGATCTGAATAGCAAAATATTATTTGAAGATGTTGTACACACCGCTGATTGTCACAATAAATCCGCAAAAATACTGGATAAGCTATGTACAATTATTGAGGAAAACCTAACAAATTATGATGTGCTACGTACCCATAAACTTCTTGGCATTGGCATAAGCGTAAATGGTATTGTTAATACACACAGAGGAATCAGTATCAACTCTTATGGAATTTGGGAGAATAACGCAACGGTTTCCTCCTACGTGCAATCAAAATTAGATACTCCGGTTCTACTGACCAATAACATCTGTGCGATGGCCCATGGAGAAAGCTTTCTATCCAACATGACTCACCCAGATAATTTACTATTTATAAAGTACGGTCCCGGAGTTGGTGCTGCTCGATTATTTTATCGATATTCCATGAGCATATTTGATTTTAAGTCCATTGAATTAGGACACACGATTGCAGATCCACACGGACTGCCATGTGTTTGTGGTAGTCAAGGCTGCTTGGAGACAATTGCAAGCTACGATTCCATTGAAAAAAGTATCGTTGATCTATTTTCCGAAACACACACACCTGCTTTATATCAGTTGTTAGATGGCAATGCAGAAAACATATCAATGAACGCAGTTATGGAAGCATTTTCAAAACAGGATGTGCCAATTAAAATAACACTGGAACGAGTGTGTCACTATTTTGCAATTGCAATCAAAAATGCAATCAACCTATTAGATCCTAGTATTGTGGTGCTTTATGGCGAATTGTTTGAAAATCCAGACTTTCGAAAGTGCCTTGCCACGAATCTAAAGCAGTTTTCGGATACGGATAAGGTGATTTTTAGTCATTATAATCTGCAGTTGGAGGCGCTTGGGCCGGCTTCTACGATTATTAATTATTTCCTTGAAAATGGGGGCAATTAAAATAAGTATGTGGATGTGGATGTGGCGAAACGGTAGACTGTGTTCAATTTGCAGCTTCGGGCACCAATCGCATGCGCGCTAACCTCAATACGATTGTCGATTTTAATAAGCCATAAACAACGAAAAATGGAGTGATTAGGCACTCCATTTTTGTTATTGTCTTATTAAAATAATCGTATAAATTCGGTTAGCGCGCATGCGATTGGTGCCCGAAGCTGCAAATTGGGATAACAGATATAGTATTTAACACTCCCTTCATTGTCTATTTATTATTGTAATCTTAAGGAAAGTTTAAGAAAATACTTTATTTTAATTTAAAAGAAAAAATGATATTATTAATTATCCAAATATTTACATGAAAGCAATGAGGGAGAAGGAAAAATGTTACTGTACTATTTGATAATGGTGTTTCCAATAACATCAATAATGTCACTTTTGTTTTATTTACCTATCTGTTTTATTAATAAGATAAAATTATAATTTCAATAACTAAGCAAAAATGCTTTTTCCTACTTGTGCCGGAACAAGATGAAAACGATTATAATATTGTATAGCTTGATGCACAGCGAAATGTTTCTAGCTGACGACATGTAATAATAGCAACCAAGGATGAAGTTTATGAACAAAGAAGTAAAATTAATAGAAGAAATGTCAATGAATGCGCATCCTTCATTAAATACAGTATATTATGATGGATGGTATCTGCGATTTGCGGAAGGGTATACAAATCGAGCGAATTCGGTTAATATATTGAATCCGTCGATGTTACCAGTTGCTAATAAAATAAGATACTGTGAAGAAATGTACACACGTTTGAACCTGCCAACTGTATTTAAGATTACTCCACTCTCACTTGATTTGGATAAAGCGTTAGCTGAATTGAATTATTCCATCGTAACAAAAACAAATATTATGGTGATGGACATTCCAAAAATTAGTACCGATGGATTTAGTTCTGTAGTAACAAATGAAATAAATGAGAATTGGCAAAATAATTACTTTCTTCTAAACGAACTAAGTGAAACTTCTATTTCGTTAGCAAAAAAAATACAAAGCAATATATTAAACCATACACTTTGTGCAACATTGTATCATAATAACGAAATCGTAGCTTGTGGCTTATGTGTGATTGAACACGATTATGCTGGTCTTTTCGATATTGTTGTTTCTGCACAGCACAGACGAAAAGGGTATGGGCAAGATATTTGTGGGTCATTAATAAGCTATGCTGCCAAATTGGGTGCGAAAAAGACATATCTTCAAGTTGTTGCCAATAATTCAAATGCAATAAAACTGTATAAAAAATTAGGATTTATGGATCAATATCAGTATTGGTATCGAGTTAAGGATTTGAATGAATAATTCTATTTTTGTCATATCTTTTATTTTACAATTATTAATATCGAACAAAACAAAAAACGCTACAATAAGCATAAATGCTGATTGTAGCATTTTACATGTCACTTAAGTCCCTGGTATTACAACTTCCGCCTTTTTCTTTTGTTCCATCAAAATTCCAAATGCGCCAAGTAATACAACTGCAATGCCAATGTATTGGGTTCGTTCCATCGTTTCTTTAAATAATACGAAAGCGATTAAGGAGGAAACGATTGGCATCAGGAGTAAAAATACCTTTACAATCCATACTGGATTACGCCGTAAGTTATAATAATAAACAAGATAGATTAAGGTCTGACCGATACCAGCTAAGGTAATAGCTAGTAAGGTTCCTTCATTTTGTGCCAATATCTTTAGTTGTCCTAAGGTACCAAGGAACATGGAGGTGATTAAAAATAATACCATAGTGACAAAGTTGTTATAGAATGCAACGACATTATCTTTTGTTGGATTATGTTTATCGAGTTGCACACTCTTTATGACAAATGCATTGATGGAAACAAACAGGGCACTTAAAACAAAGAAGATATCTCCTTTATTACCGAGTTTTAAGTTTCCAAAGTCAACGCCCATTACCAGTAGAACTCCAAAAAGCATGAAAAAGGTATAGCCCCAGTCAAACTTCGTAAATTTCTCTTTGTAGATAAAAACAGAGATTATATTTACAAATAAGATATCACATTTTAAAAGTGCAGTTCCTGTACCGGCAGCAGATAAGGACAACCCGATAAATGCGGTTAGGTCTAGTAAAAATCCCAGACAACCAATCAAAAGCAAACGTCCAAAAACTCCTTTGGTATTCAGAAGGTCTTTTAGTTGTCCACGCTTCCACATGATGCTTCCTAATAAAATCATAGTAATAAATCGGATTACGATACCTGCTGTAAATACAGATAGTTCTTGCACCGCTTTTTGGCTTGCCACATAATAACTACCCCAAATAATAGCTAATAAAATAAGCGGTCCTATCTTTTTTCGATTCATATCATGTAGCCTCGAATCAATTTACACAAATCATCATATCCAGCCATAAAAGTAGTTAAGGTATCACGGAATCCTCCACATTTTTCGAATTCTTCCATCTTCATACCATCTTCATCAAACGCTTTCTTAAATTCAGGAATCTTTTGAAGTTCCTTCATGTAATCTTCAATCACTGGTATTTGAATACGATCTTCTACCGTCACATCACATGCATTTAAACGCTTATGCCAGCTATAATTAATGGTTTGTGCTAGGTTTCCACCAACCAGTTCACTAAAGTGATATACATTTCGATTGGCAGCAGATAGTAATTTGGTTCGATATCCACGTTCCGTAAAGATACGATATGCTTCCTTTATTACTGCAACCCCAGCCCATTCCAGTGCTTCTGGTTTTACGACCATTCCGTTTTTTGCTACATAGGCCTTCATCCAGTCGTCCGTTCTTCCAATCATAATGGTGCAAACGGGAGCCATTTCATCGGTAGAAAGACCTTCTGCTTCTCTTCTTTTTAATCCACGTTCTACCGCCTCAGCTACCGCTACCGCTTGTGCTACGGTAAAAGAAACGGTTGCATTAATACTAACGCCTCGATAGGTAACTTCCTCCATTGCAGCAATGCCAGCAGCGCCTGCAGGCATTTTTACCTGCATATTACTTCCAAGCGCATTCAAAACCATCGCCTGCTCTACCATTTTATCTTTGTTTCGGTAATATTTTGCATTGGTTTGTATGGATAAACGGCCTTTTTTACCGTTGTATTTTTCAAAAACAGGAAGTAGTTTTTTGCTGCGAAGCGCACCGATTTCATGAATCAATGCCCAAGCTATCTCATCTTCGGTTGCATCATTCATTTCTTTGATTAGTTCTTTGATTCGTGCTTCCCAAATATTCAATTCATTCTTAATTACACTACCGACAATAATTGGATTGCTGGTTGCTCCTACGATTCCTCTTTCCAATCCATAGTTTAATTCTTCTTCTCCACAAGAGTCCATCCATATATCCGTTTGTGGAAATCTTACTGCTGATTCATGTAGTTTACCTAAATATTCGCTCATAGTTATCCTCATTTCCGCGCTGTCTTTGCGCATATCAAGTTTATGTCGTTTATTCTTTTGCTGTGTTATCCCAAGCATCACGGAAAACATCAAGTCCATAGGTAGTAAATGGATGTTCAAAGCTTGCTTTATAAACCTCCAAACCACAAGTTACGATATCTGCGCCCATGGTTGCAAAATCTGCAATTTGCTTACCATTTCGAACGGCAGCAACGATTATTTCTGTTTCAAATCCGTAGTTACAATAAATATCAATAATATCTTGAATATAGTCTGCATCATCTCCACTATTTTCTTTCCAGCCAACAAATGGAGAAACAAATTTTGCGCCAAGCTTACCAACTGGAATTGCCTGAGAAGGTGAGAAAACCAAGGTCACATTTGTGCGGATTCCCTGAGCTTCCAGTTTTTTTGCTGCAATCAGTCCTTGCTCACAGCAAGGAATTTTAATTACGTAATTTGGAGAATAGGAAGCAACCTCTTTTGCAGCTTCCACAATTTCCTCCCATTTATCAAGATGAGGATTGATTTCAAAGGATACTGGGAATTTATCCATTCCTTCGAGTCCTTCTTCTTTAATCCAAGCTGCGATATCTTTTACTACCTGCATAAATGGTTTTCCACTTAGCTTAATATGTTTTGGGTTTGTTGTAACGCCATCAATACAGTAATTCTCATAAGCATATTTAATTTCATCTAGTTTTGCACTGTCTAAAAAGTATTTCATTTCGGCATCCTCTACTTTCCGTAAATTGTATGTTCAAGTTCTTTTACTTCTTTTCTTGCGTTTGTTAAGAATTCCTTGCGCCATTCTTCTAGGTTTTGTGTAAATTCTGTATTTAAAAAGGTATCGACTATTTCGCAACCAACGATATCTGCAGTGATCCACCCACCCATTGTTAAGATATTTGCATCGTTAATGGCTCTGCACTTTTCTGCTGCATAAGTATTTTCACAAACAGCTGCATATACACCCTTGTATTTGTTTGCAACGATCGCCATTCCCATGCCAGTACCACAGATTAAAATTGCCTTTTCATATTCTTGTTCCATTACTTTTGCTGCCGCAATTGGTGCAACTTTAAAGTATGGCATTGGTTCCTCCATATTTCTAGTTCCACAGTCCTCAACTTCATACCCTTGTGTAATTAAATGCTCTTTTACTGCTTCTTTTAAATCAAATCCTGACTTATCGGATCCTATTAATATTTTTTTCATTTTTTACTCCTTCTTTGTGTTTTTTAAAAGCAAGTTATATGCGTACCTTAGATACAAACGTTCTGAGAGAAATGTTTTTTTCTTACTTACCTCTTTCTTTCGATTACTTCAACTGCTGCTTTCACAATTGCTTCTTTTGTCAAACCATACTTTTCTTTGAGGAAATCTGTGAATCCAACTTCACCAAAGTGGTCCATAACGCCCACTCGCTTTACTGGCACTGGATAATTTTCACCAAGATATTCGGATACCGCACTTCCAAGTGCACCAATTATGTTGTGATTTTCTGCCGTAACGACTGCTCCTGTCTTTTTCGCACTTTCCAGTACAAGTTCTTCATCCAGTGGTTTTATGGTATGGATATTGATAACTTCCGCATCAATTCCCATGGTTTCCAGTTCTTTTGCAGCTTCCATGGCATCCGCTACCATGATACCTGTGGCGAAAATTGAGACACCCTTGCCTTCTTTGATTCGAAAACCCTTGCCAAGAGTAAAGGAATCGTTTTCAGAAAAGACCTGTTCTGCATTTCTTCGAAGTAAACGAATATAAACCGGTCCATTATGTTCTAGAATCTGAGGAAATATACTTTTTAACTGAGCCGAATCCACTGGTTCATAGATTACCATTCCAGGAATATTTCGCATGATGGATACATCTTCCATGCTCATATGGGTTCCACCGTTTAATTCTGCGGTAACACCTGGATCACTTCCCATTAATTTTACATTTAGTCCAGCATAGGCAACGGATAATGTTACCTGATCGCAGGCACGACGTGTTGCAAACGGAGTAAAGGTGTGGGTAAATGGAATTTTGCCCATTGCTGACATACCAGCGGCTACACTTATCATATTTGCTTCTGCAATTCCTACGTTAATCGTCCGTTCTGGATAAGCTTCCATAAATCGAGCAGTTCCAGCCGCTTTCATTAAATCCGCTTCCAAAATGACGATTCGCTCATCTTCTTTGGCCGCTTCAATCAGTAAATCAACATAGGTTTCTCTAAGCCATCTGTCTTCTTTCACCATCTTACATCTCCTCCTTTTCTAGTAAATTGACTGCTTTTTTCCACATGTCTTCTGTAATATTCATATTATGTGAGGCAACCAGGTTCTCGCAGAAGTATCCACCCATACCTTTGATTGTATCTAACAAAATCATCGAAGGTTTGCCTTTTATTTTCTTTGCATTATCGATTGCATGTTGGATTTGTTCCACATTGTGCCCATCCACACTTTGTACATGCCAACCAAATGCTTCCCACTTTTTATTGAGTGGTTCTAGGCCATTTACCTGTTCAATGTAGCCATCCAGTTGCATTTTGTTATAATCAGTAAACGCAATAAAATTATCCAGTTGTCTGCTTCCTGCAAGCATAGCAGCTTCCCAGATTTGTCCTTCCTGACTCTCACCATCTCCAATAACGGAATAAATATATAAATCCTTGCGATCAAGCTTCGCAGCGACTGCCATGCCACAAGCTGCTGAAAATCCCTGTCCTAGCGAACCTGTTGACATATCGATGCCATTTGTTAAACGCATATCACAATGACTTGGCAATTTTGTATTTGGCCGATTCAGTGTCTTTAGTTCCTCCATTGGAAGAAACCCTTTTAATGCAAGCGTTGCATACAGCGCAGGGCCTCCATGTCCTTTCGACAAAACAAAACGGTCGCGGTCCTCCATTTTTGCATTTTGAGGGTCAATATTTAACGTATCAAAATATAAAACCGATAATACTTCACACAAAGATAGCGCACCACCAATATGCCCTGTTCCAAGTTCTCCAATCATTTGAATGGTTAATTTACGTATTTCGTTTGCTTTTGCTTCTAGTTCTAACTTCTTTTTTTCCAGCATATTATCTCCTCCTTATAAAATAGATTTTAGTAATGCATATACGGTTTCTTCGTTCATCACAGCCGGTGTCAGTTGTATAATTGCTGCATTTAAACCAACTTTTGTAATATGGGATAAATCTTCTTCCTTCACTCCAATTTCATGCAAACGCACTGGCATTTCCATACTTATCATTAAATTTTCGATTGCATCTGCGAAAGAATCAATACTTTCAAATCCAAGATAGTTAGACAATGTTTTCATTTTATCCCATGCCTCTTCTTTGCTAATACGTATAAACGCCGGCAAAGTAATTGAGCATGCTGTCCCATGACTTGCTCCAAATTCCGTCGTCAACGGAAAACTAAGAGCATGAATTCCTGTCGTTCTTGTCTGGCTGAACGCAATTCCTGCAATTAAGCTGGCAACAATCATATTTCCTCTTGCCGTTGGATTGCTTGGTTCGTCATATGCGGTCTTTATGTTTTCCAGAATCAGCTTCATTGCACCCATTGCATTCATATCGCAAATAGGAATCGAACCTTTATTCCAATATGCCTCAATCGCATGGCAAAAGGCATCCATTCCAGTTGATGCTGTTACTTTTGATGGAAGTGTAAAAGTAAGTTCTCCATCTATAATTGCATAATCAGGCCAAAACTCATCATTGACCATCGGCATCTTAATGCCTGCCTTTTTGTTCGTAAACACGCCGACATTTGTAACTTCACTTCCAGTACCTGCGGTTGTCGGAATACAAATCAGCTCAGCGGTTCTGTTTCCAAGCGTTCTGTTTCCTCCAGAGTAATAATCATAGATGCTACCCTCATTACTTACAAGACAAGAAACGATTTTGGCTACATCCAAAGAACTTCCACCACCAAGTCCAATCACGCAGTCTGCTTTTTGCTCTCTGGCAACTTCGGCTGCCATGTCAACGCTCTCACAGGAAGGATTTGGCTCAATCTTTGAAAAATAGCAAACTTTTTTCCCAACTAAACCTTCACCTATTCTAGTTGCAGTACCATTATCAAATAAGAAAGGATCCGATATAATTAAAACACGTTCTCCTTTGATATAATCATTCATCTGCTTCGTAATTCCATTTTCAAAGCAAATTCTGGTCGGCATATAGTAGTTAAATTTTTGTTTCATATACATACATCCTTTCTTATTATATTAAACCTTTTAATTAAATGAGCAGCTTTTCACTCACCTTTATCATCAGCGGCATGCATTATACCGCTTGATTTTGTTTTCTTTGTACCTTTAATTGCTCTGACATATCTGCCAATTCTTTCTTACCGAGCGGATAAAAAACTCTTAATAAAACATACATTAGAAAATACATAGCCACTGGTACCAATGTAGCAATTCCATACATTTTACGAATGACCGAATCCGTCTGTACGATTACATCGGCCGCTGTGTTATATCCAATTAATCCAAGTCCAATCGAAGCGCCTGTTCCCGCAATCGTCTGACCCAATTTTCGAGAAAAGGAAAAACATGCAAATCCAGTACCCTCTTCTCTTCGATTGGTACGCAATTCGTGATAGTCAATAATATCGGCAGCAAGCGCCCACACTTCTAATGTAAAGAAGCTGATTCCAAACCCTGCAAACAGGCAGAAAACCAAAAACAGCATAGGATTATCGATTTTTATTAGATACATGATTAAATTAATAATTGCAGCAAAAAGCATTCCATATGCACACAATTCTTTCTTTCCAAACTTTCTTACTAATTTACCCATGATCGGCATTAAAGCTAGCATTGGGATATAGGTAAATACCGTTACCAAGGAAAATAATTCTGGTTTATTATAATAATTCTT
Source organism: Lachnoclostridium sp. UBA5725 (assembly GCA_002419585.1). GTDB lineage: Bacteria > Bacillota > Clostridia > Lachnospirales > Lachnospiraceae > DIGJ01. The sequence goes on along the minus strand of DIGJ01000013.1, from coordinate 5,034 downwards.
AAACAAAAAGTTGTAAATTGTCTGTGTATACATCGACGAAGCAATTAACATCATCGAAGCGAGACAAAGCACAATAAATGGCTTGTTTCGAAGGAGTGCTTTTATACTGTCGGACATTTTTCCCATTTCCTGTTTTGGTGGAAGCATAACGCGTTCCTTCACCAGTTTAAAGCTCACAAAATATATAATTAAGACAAAACCGGATAGTAAAATTACAGCACCAAGCATCTTATTTGCATCTAAATATTTTACTCCAGTATCCACTGCGACCGAATAAACAAACAATGGTAAGAGTATCTGTCCTGGTAAGGAACCAATGCCAGCTCCAAAAGAACGTGCCACTGATAAGCTAGAGCGCTCCACTTCATCTTCTGTCATTACAGAAGCTAGCGAACCATAAGGGATATTTGTTCCCGTATACATCATTCCATAGAAAATATAAGTAATATAAGCATATATTAAATATTGATTTTCACTAAGTCCTGGGATTTTTACAAATATCAGGACAAACGAGATTGCGAGCGGAAATGACAACCAAAAGATATACGGACGAAATCTTCCATACTTCGTCGGCTTTCTTGAATCAATAAATCTTCCCCAAACTGGATCATTAATCGCATCCCAGATTCTTGCAACAAGCATTAAAATCGTAATTTTCGCTAATGAAATATGTAACACATCGGTATAATACATTTGTAAGAATGAACTTACTACGCCAAATGCAAGAACCCCTCCCGTATCTCCAAGCGCATAACCGAATTTTTCACGAAATAAAAGTCCATTCGTGTTTGATTTCTTATTTGATTTTGTTATTGCTTCCCCCATAATAAAATCCTTTCACTCTATTCTATTTTTTTACATTATAAGTTCAATTGATTTCTCCATAGACTGTCTGAGCGAATAAATACTGGCGGACAACCAAGTGGAGCTTTTACATTCACCCTACCTCCAGCATATATTTCTTTCGTGATCATATGCATCCACTGATCGGATGGAAGATACACCGTTTGTTCCGTTTTCCCCTTTTCAAGAACCGGCGCCACCAAAATATCTCTTCCTAATAAATACTCATAAGATTCATTGAACGCCGCTTCCTCCTCATAATGATAAAACAGCGGCCGCATCAATGGAATTCCTAACGTTTCTGTCTCTTTTATGTAATGTTTTAGGTAAGGTGCAAGTTTTTGATGCATTTGACTCATCTTTGCAAAATGTTTTAGTACTCTTTCATTGCTATCATACTGAACATTGTTTCCTGGTTGGTTTCCCTCATGGGTTCGAAGAAGTGGTGAAAATGTACTTAATTCTACCCAGCGCATCAAAAGCTCTTCCTCGCGTTTGATTTGAAACATGGTAGTGTAACCACCAGCATCACTATGTGTGATTCCAAATCCACTCATTGCAAGTGATAAAGTGGCAGGAATTACGGAAGGTAGGCCATCATCCATGGACCAATCAACATGCTGGTCTCCATTCCACATCATTTTTGAATATCTTATACTTTCTGTATATCCAGCACGTGCAAAAAAGAATATCTCCTCATCAAGACCCGATTCTTCAATTGCTTCTTTGTTGAGTTTTGCCCAAATCGCAGGCCATTTGTTATGAATCTTTTTGGGATCCTCACCACTATATAGAACACTATCACACGGCAGATACTCTCCAAAATCAGCCATCCATCCTTTTAATCCAAACGCAATGAGATTCTCTTTGATAATATGTTTCATCCACTCATACGCATCTGGATTTGTGAAGTCTACCATTGCTGCCGGAAATGTTGTTATCGTTACCTGATAATCCTCTCCTGCTTTGTTTTTTACACAATAGCCCTTTTCTTTTGCTTCCTGATACAACTCTTTTTCAATGGCAAGAAATGGATTTATGTATCCTAAGAATCGAATCCCCTCTTGCTCCCATTCCTTCATTTTTTTATCCAGATTTGGATAAAGAGCTTCATCCCACTTCCAATTCCACATCAACTGGTATCCAAATTTCGTAACACGGCAGCCTTCCCAGTCTTGACACCAGATACCCGCAATCGCTACATTCGCTTCTTTTGCTTTCTGAAGTTTTTCTAGCACAGTCTGTGTTCCACCTTGCATTCCAAGAATCGCTCCATCATAAATCCATTCTGGTAATGCCTTTTGTCTACCCAATCGATTGGATAAATTCGTAGAAAGAAGCGAAAAATTTTCAGCATAGCCAATATAAATTTTGCAATTACCATGTACCTTTAAGGTAAACGAATTTTTACTGGTAAAGTCAAATTCCATATAATCGCTGCCATCAACATGCACGTACCGTTTTTCTTTTCCAGCAATCACAAACGTTGGTTGGGCATAATAGGTTTCGTATTCCGAAAAACGAAGTACTTTCTTCGGCGTTTTTCCAAGTAATTTTTCCCGTACTACTTTTCTGCTAATTCGCTTTGCTGTTTGATGTTCTGCCACCCATACTCTTACCTTTTCGCCTCTCAAATTTAGCTTAGTGAACATTTCACCGCAGCCAAAAATTCGATCCGTGGGATCTATTGGAAACGTAATCATGTAACGATTTATCGTTTCTTCTGCCCTCGGATAAAAGGAATATTGTGTTTCATTTTCATTGGTATCTTGAATTCCCAGTGCTAAAACCACTTTATTTTTATTATTTTGATACGTTAGTTCTTCATGGTCTTTGAAAAGATTTCTCTTTCTTGGAACCAGTTTTTGCGTCGTAAAGACTTTATCTTTTATTTTAAAGCTTCCTCGACTCATAGAAAAAGTGCATTCCCCATAACCCACTTCGATTCCTATGTTTTGTTCGTGATATGACATATCAGCACCCCATTTTTATTGATTAACTCTTTTAACTAATTATATTCTAATTAAAAGGAAATTGCAACTCTTTTCTATTTTGGTGAATCCATCAGCTCTAACATCATTAAATATTCATCCGCATACGTTCCGTCTTTATACTTAAAAGCGTTTCGTCTTGTACCATATGTTTGAAACCCATATTTTTCATATAGATGGCACGCACGCTTATTTTCTGCAATTACCTCCAATTCCAACAACTCATAACCAGCCTTCTTTGCCGAATCAATGATCGCTGGAATAAGAATCGAGCCAATCCCCATATTCCAGTATGCTTTTTGTATGGAAATACCAAAGGTTGCACGATGCTTATTTCTCATAAAGGACGACACTGGACCAAATCCAGCATTTGCAATAACTTTCCCATCCATCTCTACACATATCATCATATCCTTCGAAGATTCCAATATATTCTTTAAGAAATCTTCCTCCTGCTCTACCGTAAAGGTGATTTCTTCTCCATATCTTGACAAATAATTCGTTTCATCACAAGTCTTAATAATATGATATAATAATTCCTTTGCATCTTTTTGTTTAGGACTTCTAATCAAACAATTCTTTCCGTTTTTTAACGTAACATTCATCTCTTTGAATTCCATATTTTCGCTCCCTTTTTATATTTTCCAACCATAGTAACAAATATCATACAAAAAGTAAACCCATAATTTGTATTTACATAATAGGACGGATGCGGGGAGGATTTTGGAAAAGTGACGCAAGATGAGCGGTGGATTTATGGTTTCGAAATTCGAATGGTGCACAGGGGCTATCCTTAAAATCAGACGCATTAAACATTCGGCGAAACCTCTAAGCAAGTAAGAATGAGCTCTTATGTGATATGATCCCCCTTAAGTAGACAAGGTAAATAACCAAAATCTGCTTAAGGGGGATTTTTATGCGAAAATATTCACCGGAAGAAAAAATTAAGATTATAGAGGGATATTTAAAAGGAGAATACTCTTTGCACGCAAAAGCTCAAGAACTCGGATATAATAGAACTCCAGGTTGTTTCAAACGCTGGCTTAGAGTATATCAAGAACACGGTCCTACAGAGCTATACCCTTCAAAAGGTAATAATACTTACACAAAAGAATTTAAACAAACGCTTGTTGAAGAATATCTTGATGGTGCTGGTTCAGCAGTAGATCTTGCCGCCAAATACAAAATTAGCGCTGCTGATATTTTATTGCGATGGGTTAAGTTGTATAATGCCAATAGAGAACTTAAGGATTATAATCCTAAAAGGGAGGTCTATATGGCAGACGCAAAAAGAAAAACAACTATTGAAGAACGTAAAGAAATCGTCCAATACTGTCTTAACCATAATCGTGATTATAAAGGAACCGCAAGTATCTATGGTGTCTCATACAACCAGGTATATTCGTGGATCAAAAAATATGATGATACTGGTGAAGATGGATTAACAGACAAACGAGGCCGTCATAAATCAGCTGCTGAACTCGATGAATTAGAGCGTCTTAGAAGAGAAAATGCTCGTCTAAAACGACAGCTTGAAGAAAAGGATATGTTAACTGAACTATTAAAAAAAGTGCAAGAATTCGAAAGGATGTGAGGCTAGGTAAACTTCGATATGATTCGAAGTTTATGGCAATAAAGTTTTTCAAAGAAACAAAACATTGGTGTGTTCATTGGATGTGTAAACAGCTTGAAGTATCGAGATCAGCTTATTATAAATGGTTACACCGAGAGATTCCGGGACAGGAATTGGAAAATATTAAGTTGGCAGAACTAATCAAAGAATATGATGATCGTTTTAGTCATATCTTGGGCTATCGCAGAATGACTTCATGGATTAATCATTTTAATCACACAAACTATAGTAAGAATAGAGTTCATCGTATCATGAAAAAGTTAAATATTCATTCAATTATCAGAAAGAAAAGGAAGAGATATAAATCTTCAACGCCTGAAACAATCGCTCAAAACAAGCTAAACAGAGATTTTTATGCAACTGTACCAAATCAAAAGTGGGTAACAGATGTAACGGAATTCAGGATTCCCGGAGAGAAAAAGAAGTTGTATTTAAGCTCAATCTTTGATTTATATGATAGATATCCAGTTTCAGTTGTTGTTAGTAGATGAAATGATATTAGGCTTGTATTTAAGACCTTCGATAAAGCAATTGCTGACAATCCAGACGCCAAGCCTATATTTCACA
>DIGJ01000039.1 GCA_002419585.1 Lachnoclostridium sp. UBA5725 | reverse complement strand
GGAGCGCAGGGGCAGTCCTTAAAACCATTTTAGCATGTTGGGCGGAAACTCTAGTCAGAATGTGCTCCCATAGAGCTCATTCTGACTTGCTTAGAGGTTCCACCGAATGTTTATGCGGCTGGTTTCAAGGGCTGCCCCTGCGCTCCATTCGAATTTCGAAACCCCTAAACCCACCGCACCTTTTGCATGACTTTCCCAAAATCCCCCACGTCTATCCTGCACAGTTAAACCAGAATTTATTACATTTGCCTTGCATTAAAATATGAGGTATACTAGTAGCAAGCATTAAAACAAAGTCGATAAATACGTGGATTAATCCTCCCGTAATGTAGGAGATTGTGGATAAAATGGAAATGAAGCAACTTGATTTGAAGGAACGAATGGAACTTTATAAAAAGCATTTATCAAAGGACTTTCATAAAGATGAAGTGAAGCCATTTGAGATGATAGAAGGACTTATTGCTCAAAATATATATTGGTGTTATGGTTTTTTTGAAAATGAGGAGCAAATGGGCTATGCTTATTTAATAAAAGCGCCAAATGGGGAGGCTTTGTTGCTAGATTATTTAGTGGTGTTTGAACAGTATAGAAATAGGGGACTTGGATCTGCTTTTTTGGAACTTATGAAAGAAAAGCTAAAGGAAAAAGGTGCATTTTTGCTTGCTGAAGTAGAAAATCCGGAATTTGCTGAAACTGACAAAGATAGCCAAACCCGCCAGCGCAGGATTATGTTTTATCAAAAAAGCGGATTTGGCATGACAAAGGTGAGAAGTCGGATTTATCAGGACAACTATCATATTATATCCTTGGCATTAAAAGAGAATGCAACGAATGAACTAGCATTTATGGAACTAAAACGAATTTATCAAGCAGTATTTGGCGAGGAATTTCTCAAAAAAAATACGAAAGTAGAACTTGAGGCATAAAATTAATAAAATGTTTATTGCTATTATGTCCATTTTGATATATAGTGTCCTTGTAAAGCAGTAAAAGGAAGTGAGAAGTAAGTATGGAATTTAGTAGATTAGATGATGATACAATCCGTTGCGTATTAACGGAAGAAGATATGAAAGAACATGGTATTCAATTAGAAGATTTCTTTAAAAATAAGGAAAAGACGCAAAGCTTTTTTGAAGAAATTGTAGAAGAAGCAAAAAAACAAGTTTCTTATGAAGCAACCAGTGGTGTATTGGCTGTTCAGGTAATGCCATTGCCTGAAAATGGACTTGCAATTGTTTTTTCTGAAAATAGAGAAAATGAATTTGATGGATTGATAAAAAATATTAAAGATATGGTTGGCGACTTGAAACAGGAGATAACCGTTGAAAAGGATAAAAAGCTGACACAAGTACAACTCCGGATATTTGCTTTTACTTCTTTGGAACATATTGAAATGTTTACGCAGGCCATTCCAATGGATAAAAAGATTAAAAGCCAGCTTTATAAGAATGAAAAGGATAACCTTTACTATCTGGTAATTGAAAAAGGTCGCATATCAGCAAAACTATTTAAAGGTGTTTGTGAAAAGGCAATTGAATTTTCAGAGTTTATTTCGGATGATTCAAAAATTCTTACATATTATCAGGAACATTTCATATGTATGATAGAAAAGAATGCCATATTCAATATGTCTAAAATTGCTACATATTGATGGATAGTAGTAATTAAATAATATAAAAGTTAGGACAAGATTAGTAAATGACTAATGCTTGTCCTTTTTTAATTTAAATAAATACCGAACATGCATAATCTGTTTGATCGCGCGAACGACATAGGCCATTAACAGGATACCTAAGGCGATGGAGCCAGCAATTTCAAAGGCATATATACCCATTTCAGCACCTAGTCGGTTTTTTCCTGAGATTAGATTTTGCATGGTTTTAAAAATGATACCACCAGGAACCAGAGGAATCATTGAAGTGACAAGGAATATGGTAACTGGTACTTTACGTATCATAGCCATACATTCCGAATAAAGTGAAATAATAATAGCAGCAAAAAAGTATTGGCCGATGTCTGACGGTAAGAATAGGCCGGAAAGTGAGAAAGCCGTCCAACTTAGAATTCCACCGAGTGCTGCGAAAAATAAATTTTTTCCTCGTATATTAAATATAATTCCTAAACCAAGTGTACCGGTAAAGGCACAAAGGCATTGAATTATTTGTGTCATGCTATGTTCCTCCTATATAAAAAACATTGCAACAGCAACCCCAAGTGCAACACCAACAGCAACGAATAGAGCTTCTGTCATCCGGGAAAGTCCGCTCATGGTATCGCTAGCGATGAAGTCACGCATACTATTAGCCAGGGCAAGCCCTGGTACTAGAAGCATAATACCTCCAATGGTAATGGCATCGGTATTAAAATAACCATTTGACAACACTCCGATTTTTCCACTTATAAAAGCAACGCAAAAACTACATATTATATTTATAAAAAAACTATTTGCATTTACCGTTTCTAATTTTTTGCCAAGAAACATAACTAAGGCTCCAATGCAAGCTGAAACCAAGGAATCAATAAGATTGCCACCAAAAAAAATGCAAAAGGATGCGCCGGCAAGCATTTGTGCAAAGTATTGCCACTTAATGCTCCACATTGGAAGCGCAAGTATTTCATCTACCCGCTCGGTTATGGTTTGATACGATGGTTTTGTTGCACAGATATAGCGCGACAATCCTGCTAACTTTTCTACACGATCAAGATTGGTTTTGTGTTTCAAAATTCGTTTTGTTTTAGTTAGAGAGACAGTGCCATCTGAAATTGTTACAACGATGCTAGATGGTATTGCAAATGAATTAATTTCTTTTGCACCATACGCCTCACAAATGTAATCGATACTTTGTTCAACTCGGTACACATCTGCACCATTGCATAGTAATTGATAACCGATTAAGATGGAGGCATCTAAGACTTCTTCTAATTTCATGGTCTACTCCTTGCTTTAATAAAGTACAATGAGGTGATTTTTATTGTTTACATACATAATTATAACCAACGTACACGTGTTTCGTACCAAAATATTCAAGATTTTAATTGCAAAAATCCGTATCCATTGTTGCAAATATCCGCCCATTCGAGGATGGATGCAAGGGATGATATGGTTCGGAGGCAAGAGTCACCTCGTTTGGCTCCATACGCGTGGTGCGCAACATAACCTTCAACGCTGCCAAGTGGAAGAGCAGAACTGCCTAGTTTTCCCTTCATAGCATTACCCTTGACTGCCTTCCCGTTGTTTTTAGTAAGTACTTCAATAGCACAGTTGAAGGCTTTCCATGTTAAGATGCGACTGTGAGGAAGATTGGTAGCATAAACGCCATTTCCGAAATCCTCGTAATATATTTGGAAGGAATCACCTTTTGATAAAGGAATTGTAGCAATGCCTCCTGAGGCATTGAGCTTTTCCTTTATTTTTTTTACGGTATTTGTTTCATCGTGATAAATAGGAAGATTATTAATAATGGGTTCAAGCTGGCTGCTTTTTACTTCTTCTTGCTTTAATCCTAGTGTTTCTTGAATTTTTGTTAACCGTTTCTTCGCAGCGGGGTAGGAAAGGTGAAGCTGTTGTTGTATCTCTTTTAAATTGCCGCTATAGTGTATGAATAGTTCTACAAATTGTAAATCTTCTTCTGTTAAAAATGAGAATTTGTTTAAAGTAAAGTCGTTGGATAATTCAAGACCACAATGACGGCACGTGAGCTTTGTGACAACCAGTTCTTCTTTGCAAACCGGGCAATGACCAATAATATGTTGTTGCATAGTAGTCTCCTTTTCAAACATAGTAGTTAAAATAAGTGTATACTAAGGGTAAATAATTTACAATACAAATAGAAAAGAACTCAACTAAAATTTGATAATCTGGTAAGAGGAATATGAACTACGATATGAAATATCAATAAAATTTTCTACTATATATAGAAGAAATTAAACAATATAGAGAATACTAAAAAGAATCAATATGATTTGCTAAGAATAATAGATTGCAACAAAAATAAAAAAATGTAACGTAGTAGATAATAAAAATGCGTACTATGTTATGTTTGTTGAAACGACGCTGTCAAAAATACCAAAAATTACAAGGACTAAATATAGAAAAGCCCATAAAATAAGGCTTTGAGCATAAAAAAAGGCGCTTGACAACCCTAGTGCCTTGTGTTAAGATGAAAAATGCACTATTATGGATGCTTGCGCGATAATTACTTTATAAGGTGATTATAGCATAAGAAAACCAAATAGTAAAGAGATTTTTATGGATACCATATCCGTTATACATGAGAACAAGTTAATCGGCGCAAAGCGCTAGAATATATCAAGGGGTGAAAACATCAATGGAAAAAAACAGAATTCGTCCAATTAAAATTGGAAACGGTGTAAGAATGAGTTATTCACGTCAAAAAGAAGTTTTGGAAATGCCAAACCTCATTGAAGTGCAGACAGAATCTTACAAATGGTTCTTGGAAGAAGGGCTAAACGAAGTTTTCAAAGACATTTCTCCAATTGAAGATTATAGTGAGCACCTTAGCTTAGATTTTGTAAGCTTTGTATTGTGTGAAGATGATGTAAAGTATTCAATTGAAGAATGTAAGGAAAGAGATGCAACTTATGCAGCTCCGTTGAAAGTAAAGGTTAGACTTCGTAACAAAGAGACAGAAGAAATTACCGAACATGATATTTTCATGGGAGACCTTCCATTAATGACAGCAACAGGAACATTCATTATTAATGGTGCAGAACGTGTTATCGTTAGCCAGTTAGTTCGTTCCCCGGGGATTTATTATGCAATTGGCCATGATAAGATCGGTAAAGAACTTTACTCATCTACGGTTATTCCAAACCGTGGTGCATGGTTAGAGTATGAAACAGACTCCAATGATATTTTCTATGTACGCGTTGATAGAAATAGAAAAGTGCCTGTTACTGTATTAATCCGTGCATTAGACCATAGTGTATATGATTACAGTGCAGACCCAAATAAAGGATGGAACATTGATCAGGAAATTCACAGTGCAACCAACAGCCAGATTACAGAATTTTTTGGTGAAGAACCAAAGATCTTAGCAAGTATACAAAAGGACTCTTCCGATAACTATCAGGATGGACTTCTTGAATTATATAAAAAGCTTCGTCCAGGCGAACCGCTTTCAGTGGATAGTGCAGAAAGCTTAATCCGTAGCATGTTCTTTGATGCTAGAAGATATGACCTTGCAAAAGTTGGACGTTATAAATTTAATAAAAAATTAGCATTAAAGAATCGTATTGTAGGTTGTAAGCTTGCAGAAGATGTTGTTGATATGGAAACTGGCGAAGTGGTAGCAGAAGCAGGCGTTATCATAACAGAAGAACTTGCAATTAAGATTCAAAATACCGGAACCGGTTTTGTTTGGTTGGAAGTAGAAGATAGAAAAGTAAAAATCGTATCAAACCGCATGGTTGATATTAATGCATTTATTGATGTTGATAAAGAAGAACTTGGTATTACAGAAGATGTTTACTATTTTGCACTCAAATATATTCTTGAAAACTACAGCGATGCAGAAGAAAGAAAAGATGTAATCAGCAAAAACATCAGCAAATTAATTCCAAAACATATTACAACTTGGGATGTTTTCGCTTCTATTAATTACAATATGCATTTGGAATATGGTATTGGTAATGCAGATGATATTGACCATTTAGGAAACAGACGTATCCGTGCAGTTGGTGAGTTGTTACAGAATCAGTATCGTATCGGACTTTCCAGAATGGAACGTGTTGTTCGTGAACGAATGACAACGCAGGACATTGAAGGAGTTTCTCCACAGTCCTTAATTAACATCAAACCAGTTACAGCAGCGGTAAAGGAATTCTTTGGTAGTTCCCAGTTGTCTCAGTTCATGGATCAAAATAACCCTCTTGGTGAATTAACACATAAGAGACGTTTATCCGCATTGGGTCCGGGTGGTTTGTCAAGAGATAGAGCCGGATTTGAGGTTCGTGACGTTCATTATTCTCACTATGGTAGAATGTGTCCAATCGAAACTCCCGAAGGTCCTAACATCGGTCTGATTAACTCTCTTGCTTCTTACGCAAGAATTAATGAATATGGATTTGTTGAAGCGCCATATCGTAAAGTGGATAAATCAGATCCAAAGAATCCAAAGGTTACCGATGAAGTTGTTTACTTAACCGCGGATGAAGAAGATAAATACGTAGTAGCACAGGCGAATGAAACATTGGATGAAAATGGATACTTTGTTCATACCAATGTATCCGGACGTTTCCGCGAAGAAACCTCTGAATTTGAAAAAAGAAAAATTGACTTAATGGATGTATCACCTAAGATGGTATTTTCCGTTGCTACCGCAATGATTCCTTTCCTTGAAAACGATGATGCAAACCGTGCGCTGATGGGATCTAACATGCAGCGTCAGGCAGTGCCTCTTTTGGTAACCGAAGCACCTGCTGTAGGAACTGGTATGGAAATGAAAGCAGCCGTTGACTCAGGAAATTGTGTCGTTGCAAAAGAGGATGGTATTGTCGAAAAATCGGCATCTAATCAGATTATAATTCGAAATACAAGTGGTACAAAGACTTCCTATAAATTAGAAAAGTTCTCAAGAAGTAACCAAGGAACCTGTATGAACCAACGCCCAATCGTTGTAAAAGGCGAAGAAGTAAAAGCAGGACAGGTAATTGCGGATGGTCCATCTACTGCAGGTGGAGAAATTGCGCTTGGTAAGAACCCATTAATTGGATTTATGACCTGGGAAGGTTATAACTACGAAGATGCGGTACTTTTAAGTGAACGATTAGTACAAGAAGATGTTTATACATCGGTTCATATCAATGAATATGAAGCAGAAGCACGCGATACCAAATTAGGACCAGAAGAAATAACAAGAGACGTTCCTGGTGTCGGTGATGATGCATTAAAAGACTTAGATGAAAGAGGTATTATCCGTATCGGAGCTGAGGTTCGCGCCGGAGATATCTTAGTTGGAAAAGTTACTCCTAAGGGAGAAACAGAACTTACGGCAGAAGAAAGACTGCTTCGTGCGATCTTTGGTGAAAAGGCACGAGAAGTACGTGACACATCACTTCGTGTTCCACACGGTGAGTTTGGTATCATTGTAGATGCAAAAGTATTTACAAGAGAAAACGGAGATGAGTTATCACCTGGAGTTAATCAGTCTGTTCGTATTTATATTGCACAAAAGAGAAAGATTCAAGTTGGAGATAAAATGGCTGGACGTCATGGTAATAAGGGTGTTGTTTCCCGCGTACTTCCAGCAGAAGATATGCCATTCTTGCCAAACGGAAGACCACTTGATATCGTTCTTAACCCACTGGGTGTACCTTCTCGTATGAACATCGGACAGGTACTTGAAATCCATTTATCCTTAGCTTCTAGAGTGTTAGGTCTTAACGTATCAACTCCTGTATTTGATGGAGCGAACGAGTATGACATCATGGATACACTGGAATTGGCAAATGACTATGTAAATACTCCACTTTCTGATTTTGAAGCGAAGTATAAAGAATCACTGGATCCTGAATTGATGAAATATTTATTGGAAAATAAAGATTATCGTAAACAGTGGGAAGGCGTTCCAATTAATCGCGACGGTAAAGTTAGACTTCGCGATGGTAGAACCGGAGAATACTTCGACGGTGCAGTTACCGTTGGATTCATGCACTATTTGAAACTCCACCATTTGGTAGATGATAAGATTCATGCACGTTCCACTGGTCCTTACTCCTTAGTAACACAACAGCCACTCGGTGGTAAAGCACAATTTGGTGGACAGCGTTTTGGAGAAATGGAAGTTTGGGCACTGGAGGCATATGGTGCTGCTTATACTTTACAAGAAATCCTTACTGTTAAATCCGATGATGTTGTTGGCCGTGTTAAGACATATGAAGCAATTATTAAGGGAGAAAATATTCAGGAACCTGGTATACCAGAATCCTTTAAGGTTCTCTTAAAAGAACTTCAATCACTAGCACTTGATGTTACCGTTTTAGATGAAAATGGTAATGAAGTTCAGATGACAGAAAACATCGAATATGGCGATGAAGATTTAACTCCATTGATTGAGGGAGAAGAAAACTTTGGATTCGGTAACAATGAATCCTTTGAAAACGCAGGATTTAGAGAAACAGATGCAGAGAATTTGGACGATGAAATTAACTTCGACGAATTTGCGGATGTTGATAGTCTTGACGATGATGATTTTGAAGAGTAGAAGGGAGTGTCTTGAATGCCAGAACTTAACACAGTGAATGAGGAACAACACTTGACATATGATGCAATTAAGATTGGTCTTGCATCACCGGAAAAAATCAGAGAATGGTCTCGTGGCGAAGTAAAGAAGCCGGAAACCATTAACTATAGAACGTTAAAGCCTGAAAAAGATGGTCTTTTCTGTGAAAAAATATTTGGACCACAAAAAGACTGGGAATGTCACTGCGGAAAATACAAAAAGATTCGCTATAAAGGCGTAGTTTGTGACCGTTGTGGTGTTGAAGTTACAAAGTCTAGTGTACGTCGTGAACGTATGGGACATATTGAACTTGCAGCACCAGTTTCCCATATTTGGTACTTTAAAGGAATTCCTAGTAGAATGGGTCTAATCTTAGACCTTTCTCCTAGAACATTGGAAAAAGTATTATACTTTGCATCCTATATTGTGCTTGATAAAGGAGATACCGATCTTCAGTACAAACAAGTTTTAAATGAAAAAGAATTCCAGGAAGCCAGAGAAAAATATGGTTCTCGCTTCCGCGTGGGAATGGGTGCAGAATCCATTCAGGAACTTCTAAAAGATATTGATTTAGAGAAAGATTCCGCTGAATTAAAGAAAGAATTGAAAGATGCTACTGGTCAAAAGAGAGCACGTATCATCAAACGATTGGAAGTAGTAGAAGCATTCCGTGAATCCGGCAACAGACCGGATTGGATGGTTCTTACCGTAGTTCCAGTTATACCTCCAGATATCCGTCCTATGGTTCAGTTAGATGGTGGACGTTTTGCTACCTCCGATATGAACGATTTATATCGTAGAATCATTAACAGAAATAACCGTTTAAAGAGATTATTAGACTTAGGTGCTCCTGACATCATTGTTCGAAATGAAAAGAGAATGCTTCAGGAAGCAGTCGATGCATTGATCGATAACGGAAGAAGAGGAAGACCGGTTACTGGACCTGGTAACAGAGCTCTTAAATCTCTTTCTGATATGTTAAAAGGTAAGCAGGGACGTTTCCGCCAGAACTTACTTGGTAAGCGAGTTGACTATTCTGGACGTTCTGTTATCGTAGTAGGACCAGAACTTAAGATTTATCAGTGCGGTCTTCCAAAAGAAATGGCAATTGAATTATTCAAACCTTTTGTTATGAAAGAATTAGTAGCAAAAGGTATTGCTCATAATATTAAATCAGCTAAGAAAATGGTAGAAAGAGTACAAAATGAAGTATTTGACGTGTTGGAAGAAGTTATTAGAGAACATCCAGTTATGTTAAATCGTGCTCCTACACTTCATAGACTTGGTATTCAGGCGTTTGAGCCAATCTTAGTTGAAGGTAAAGCAATTAAGCTTCATCCATTGGTATGTACTGCGTTTAACGCCGACTTTGACGGTGACCAGATGGCGGTGCATCTTCCACTTTCTGTTGAAGCACAGGCAGAGTGCCGTTTCTTATTGCTCTCTCCAAACAACTTATTAAAGCCTTCCGATGGTGGTCCTGTAGCCGTTCCTTCACAGGATATGGTCCTTGGTATTTACTATTTAACACAAGAAAGACCAGGAGATCTAGGAGAAGGACATCATTTCAAGAGTATTAATGAAGCAATCCTAGCATACGAAAATAATGCACTTACCCTTCATGCAAGAATTAAAGTTCGTAGAACTGGAATCAATGCACAAGGAGTAGAGGAGACTAGATTAATTGAATCTACCTTAGGACGTTTTATTTTCAATGAAATTTTAAGCCAAGATCTTGGTTTTGTAGATCGTACAAAAGATGAAAACTTCTTGAAACTGGAAGTTGATTTCCACGTAGGTAAGAAACAGTTAAAACAGATCCTTGAAAAATGTATCAATACACATGGAGCAACTGGTACCGCAGAAACCCTGGACGCAATCAAGTCATTAGGTTATAAATACTCAACAAGAGCTGCTATGACCGTATCTATTTCTGATATGACCGTACCACCACAGAAAAAAGAAATCATTGCGCAAGCAGAAGAAACGGTAGAACGTATTGCTAGAGATTTCCGTCGTGGTCTTACAACAGAAGAAGAAAGATACAAATCTGTTATTGAAACTTGGAAAGTAGCCGATGATGAAATTACCGACGCGCTTCTTTCTGGACTTGATAAATATAATAATATCTTCATGATGGCTGACTCTGGAGCCCGTGGTTCTGATAAACAGATTAAACAGCTTGCTGGTATGCGTGGTTTGATGGCCGATACATCGGGTAGAACTATTGAATTGCCAATTAAGTCAAACTTCCGTGAAGGACTTGATGTATTGGAGTACTTTATCTCAGCACATGGTGCTCGTAAAGGACTTTCCGATACGGCTCTTCGTACCGCCGATTCAGGATACTTAACCCGTCGTTTGGTAGACGTATCTCAGGATTTGATTATTCGTGAAGTAGATTGTGCAGTCAATAGAAAAGAAATGCCTGGAATGTGGATTAAAGCATTTACGGATGGAAAAGAAGTAATTGAAAGCTTACAAGAAAGAATCACAGGTAGATATTCTTGTGAATCCATTTTTGATGATAATGGTGAGATGATTGTAAAAGCAAATCATATGATTACACCAAAACGTGCAGCTCGTATTGTAAATACAAAAGCGATGATAGACGCTGAAGATAAGGCTAAAGTAAAGATTCGTACGATTCTTTCTTGTCGTTCCCATATTGGAGTTTGTGCAAAATGTTATGGAGCAAACATGGCAACGGGTGAAGCGGTGCAGGTAGGTGAAGCAGTAGGTATTATTGCGGCTCAGTCAATCGGTGAACCTGGTACTCAGCTTACCATGCGTACATTCCATACGGGTGGTGTAGCCGGAGACGATATCACACAGGGTCTTCCTCGTGTCGAGGAACTTTTTGAAGCGAGAAAGCCAAAAGGTCTTGCTATTATCGCAGAATTCGCTGGAACAGTTACCATCAGTGATACAAAGAAGAAACGTGAAGTTATCGTAACAAATAAAGAAACAGCAGAATCTAAGGCATACTTAATTCCTTACGGATCAAGAATTAAAGTAATGGAAGGACAGGAATTAGAAGCTGGTGATGAACTTACAGAAGGTAGTGTTAACCCACATGATATCCTTAAGATTAAGGGTGTTCGTGCGGTTCAAGATTACATGATTCAAGAAGTTCAAAGAGTATATCGTTTACAAGGTGTAGAAATCAACGATAAGCATATTGAAGTAATTGTTCGTCAGATGCTTAAGAAAATTCGTATTGAAACAAACGGAGATTCTGAATTCCTACCAGGTACTTTAGTTGATACGTTAGACTTTGATGATGAGATTGAACGTTTGGAAGAAGAAGGAAAAGAAGTTCCAGAAGGAAAACAGGTTATGCTTGGTATTACCAAAGCTTCCCTTGCTACAAATTCTTTCTTGTCTGCAGCCTCCTTCCAGGAAACTACGAAAGTATTAACAGAAGCCGCAATTAAAGGCAAGATCGACCCATTAATTGGTCTGAAGGAAAATGTTATTATTGGTAAGCTTATTCCAGCAGGAACCGGTATGAAGAGATATCGCAATGTTCAATTGAGCAGTGATATGCCAGATGTTATTGATTTTGGAGATGACTTTGACTCATTTGATGATGACATGGTAGAAGAAATGACAATGTCAGAAGAATAAGTATTGCTTATATTAGGAGAAGATGCACCCGATTAGAGTGCGTTTTCTCCTTTTGAAAATAAGCCAGTTGACCCATAAAGAAATTCTGAGTATAATAAGTGCAGATACAAAGGATGTAGGATACTTTTCTTACCGTTACTGTATGGAGGAATTCTTATGGATAAGATGGACATAATTAGTCAATTAGCAAAAGAAATGAAACTATCGAAAGAATCGACAAAAGACGAGGATGACCAATATATTAGTGCAACCGGGACGCTGGAAACAGATCCGGAGAAATCGTTGGAGAACTTAAGACCCATTGAAAAACAAGAAGAAGATCCTTGGAGTCGATTAAAAATAACACCCACAGATTTTCGATAATCTGAAAGATCTAGGACCTGATTTAACAGGTCCTTTTTTAACTTAATAAAGTCAAATGCATTTTTGAATCAAAAAAAGAAAAGGTATGGATAAAATGAAATCATTAGTTATAGCAGAAAAGCCTTCTGTAGGAAGAGATATAGCAAGAGTATTAAAATGTACGAAAAACCAAAATGGATGCTTAGAAGGCGATAAATATATCGTTAGCTGGGGACTTGGACATCTGGTTGAATTAGCACCCCCAGAAAGCTATGATAATAAATTTAAAGAATGGAAGATGGAGCACCTCCCAATTATTCCAAAAGAGTGGAAAATGGAGGTCATGAAGCAGACAGGGAAACAATACAACGTGGTTAAAACGCAAATCCATCGAAAAGATGTAAATGAAATTATAATTGCAACGGATGCAGGTAGAGAAGGTGAACTAGTTGCCCGTTTAATTTTAGAAAAAGCAAATAATAATAAGCCAATCAAACGGCTATGGATATCTTCGGTTACGGATAAAGCGATTAAAGATGGTTTTTCAAAGTTAAAAGATGGAAAAGAATATGATAATCTGTATTATGCGGCAATCTCAAGGGCTGAAGCGGACTGGTTAGTAGGAATGAATGCAACAAGAGCATTAACCTGCAAATTTAATGCCCAGCTCTCCTGTGGCAGGGTACAAACACCCACACTTTACATGATTGCAAAGCGTGAAGAGGAAATTAAGACATTTGCTCCAACTCCTTACTATTCCATAGTTGCAAGATTGAGTGATGTTACCTATCACTGGAAAGAAAACAATACGAATGCTTCTTCAACTTTTGATAAAGCATATGCGCAACGCGTATTTGAAAAAGTGAATGGTAACGATGCAAAAGTTGTATCGGTGGTTAGTCAGCCAAAGAAGAGTTTCGCACCATTGCTTTATGATTTAACTGAACTACAGCGTGACGCAAACAAACTATTTAATTATTCCGCAAAAGAAACTTTAAATATCATGCAAAGGTTATATGAAAACCATAAAGTGCTTACCTATCCTCGTACCGACTCCCGTTATATTACAAGTGATGTTGTTGGGACACTGAAAGACCGATTAGATGCAATTAGCATTGGTCCTTACCGTAAATTAGCAAAACAGCTATCCATGCAAAAATTTTCAACAAAAGCCACTTTTATTAATGATGCGAAAGTTTCGGATCATCATGCAATTATTCCAACCGAGCAATATGTACAAATGGATCATATGACAATAGATGAACGTAAGATTTACGATTTGGTAATAAAACGATTTTTAGCGGTACTTTCCCCTCCTTATGAATTCGAACAAACTACAATTACTATTTTAATAGAAGGAGAATCCTTCACGGCAAAAGGTCAAGTAGTAAAAACGCTTGGTTGGCGTGAAGTGTACGAAAACAATTGGGAAGACGAAACTGAAGAAGAAACAAAAAATAGCAACCTTCCTGCACTTTCAAAAGGTGAAGTCTTGCAAGGCCTTTCCTTTCAGATAAAAGAAGATAAGACAAAGCCACCAGCACCTTTTAATGAAGCAACTCTTCTTTCGGCAATGGAAAATCCAATAAAATATATGGAGTCAAAAGACAAAGATCAAGTTAAAATAATTGGGGAGACGGGTGGACTTGGAACGGTTGCAACAAGAGCAGATATTATAGATAAATTGTTTCATAGCTTTCTACTTGAAAAAAAGGGAAAAGATATTTTTGTCACATCAAAAGGAAAGCAATTGCTTGAACTTGTACCAAATGACTTAAAAAAGCCAGAATTGACAGCTGACTGGGAAGTAAAACTCGCTCAAATTTCAAAGGGAATCTTAGCAAGGACAAAGTTTATGACGGATATAAAAGACTACACAAATGAGCTTGTCACAGAAATTAAAAAACAAGAAGGAACCTTTCGATATGATAACCTTACAAATAAAAAGTGTCCTGAATGTGGAAAAAGACTCTTATTAGTCAATGGTAAAAATAGTCGAATGCTTGCATGCCAGGACAGAGAATGTGGCTATCGAGAAACAATTGCCAGAACAAGTAATGCAAGGTGCCCCGTTTGCCATAAAAAAATGGAATTACAAGGAAAAGGCGAAAAACAACAATTTGTGTGTGTCTGTGGACATAAGGAAAAACTTGCCGCTTTCCAGGAACGTAGAAAAAAAGAAGGTAGTGGCGTTTCAAAAAAAGATGTTGCAAAATATATTAACCAGCAAAAAAAAGAATCAAAAGAACCGGTAAACAATGCATTGGCAAATGCGTTAGCAAATATCAAATTATAATTTCCTGAATTTGTATTTTATGTTATATAAGTGCTAGGTTTTTGGAATAAATATTTCTTAAATTTAGTACTTTTGTATGATTTGAATTTATTTTAAAAAAGGTGTTGACTTTTGCCTTACGGCATTATATACTAGTCAACGTTGCATCACTTCTAAGAGCGATGAAACAACGGAAAAAGAGTTGATATCATCATAATGTTTGATTACACAAATGAAGAAATCACTAAAAAAAATAATTAAAAAAGTGTTGACAAGCAATACAATATATGATACACTAAATAAGCTGACTTCGAGAGAAGAAACAGACAAGAACCTTGATAATTGAACAGTGAAACAACCTTGAAAATTCTAAAAGAATTTCAAATGAACGAAAGTTCATAAATGAACAACATAGATTGTTCACGGACGCATCGATGAGAAATCAAAGATGTACCCAAACACAGTAAAAAA
>DIGJ01000016.1 GCA_002419585.1 Lachnoclostridium sp. UBA5725 | reverse complement strand
TTCGCATTTGTAGTCTCCTCATTTCTTATAGTTATGAGGGATAAGTATACCATATGGAGTCCGAATGGGACATAATCATATGTGGTACATAAAGACATGATCAGAAATGGGGCATAATTTTTTTAATTTTTTTTAAATTCCAGTTGACAAATACAACTACATATTGTATCATATTGATTGTTCGGTAACGAAATATCGAGTATGCGCGAGTGGCTCAGTGGTGGAGCACGACCTTGCCAAGGTCGGGGCCGCGGGTTCGAGTCCCGTCTCGCGCTTGATGAAAATGATTGGGAAGTCTTGATTTATAAGACTTCCCATTTTTTTATGTGTCTATTGCCTGTATACACTTGTAGACAGCTTATAAAGCCTTTGTTATGAGGTCATAGGTTTCTTTTTCTGTCAGTGGATTGTAGATATATCCAAGGGTAGTGCTTAATATGCTGTGTCCGAGCATTTCACGGATGCAATCTAATGGAACTCCACTTGCATTAAGGTTACTTGCATAGGTCTTTCGCATTTTATGTGTTGATTTGGTATTCAATCCTTGACGCTCTGCATATTTTTCAAGTACATATGCAACTTGCCTTGAAGTAATACGCTTTCCATCCCTCACGAATATATATTCACTCTGATGCTCCAATTTTTGTAGAATATTGATTGCTTTGGGAATCAATACAACAAACCTATCTCTGTTAGTTTTGGTATGCTCCACAACCTCATATTTGTTTGTAATTTGATTTCTGACTTCTTCTCGAACTATATGCAAGTGGTTAATATCGCAATAATCTTCCCATTTTATTGCAACCAATTCCCCAACACGCAGACCAAGTAGAAAATTAAGTTTTACTGCAAGAAATACAGTATCATTAGTTTCCGTATACATACGTTCAAGATATTGATTTAATTCTTTTAATTCGTCGGAATTATATGTTTCTGTTTTACCTGTCTTTCTAACTACCTGTTTGAATTTAACTAGTATCTGCACCTTTTCCATAGGATTTACGGATATGTACTTCTTTCTAACAGCATATTCAAACATGCCATTAATGATTGTTTTAACGTTTCCCCATTCTTTTCGTGGAAGATTAAATTCTCGGATAATGTGGTTGCATTCCGTTTCAAGCATAAGTTCATCTAT
Organism: Lachnoclostridium sp. UBA5725; assembly: GCA_002419585.1. Classification (GTDB taxonomy): domain Bacteria; phylum Bacillota; class Clostridia; order Lachnospirales; family Lachnospiraceae; genus DIGJ01. The sequence continues at coordinate 21,566 of DIGJ01000016.1, read as the reverse complement.
CCTTTTAACTTTCATTTTATGAAGGATTGACGGCTCAAAATACTTCCGGTAGTGTTGTTCATGCCGTTTAATCGTGTTCTGGCTGTTTGCAACGGTCTTTTTGTATTCTAACCATTCCAAATACAGTTCGTAAAATGTCATTTTTTCAATGTTCGAATCGGAAAAATATATTGGTATCAGCTTGTCCAATAAAGCTTCTTCTGATTGAGCTTTGATATTCTTTCGCTTGTTGTCAGAGTCTCGATAGCAAGTCTGCCAGCGTCCATTTCCTGTGGATGTGGATGGTGGTGTAATTGCGTAAGGGTGAATCTTCTTTATTTGTTCTCTTTTAGTAGCCATAAGCTTATCAAGCACACTGTCTGTAGTAAGTATACCGTAGGCAAGGGCATCTTTCAATAGAGCAAATTGATAATCATTACTTTCATTTATTCTGTTTTGTCTAATTGAAATCCACTCCTAACTTCTGCAAATGTGCTTAAAAAGCCGTTATAAGCTTATAGAGTGCTGTTTTTGCTTGTTATGCTGTGTTGGTAGTAAATTATTATTAAGCTCCACATTGAGCTTATTTTCCCTCTGCTTTAATGCCTTTTCATTGAGCCTAGCATTTGAAATAGGGTCATCCTTGGTATAATCCTCATACTGATGTATAAGTGTTTCATGAATTCTTCTGCTGTCTGTTAACAGCTGGGCTGATTGTCCAAGCATATCCTTTAATTTACTTCTTTCTGCTTCTAGGGTAGTTTCATTTGCGAACACGGACTGTTCACGTTGTATGACAGCATTAGCTATTTGTTTTAATGTCTGTTCCTTATTGTTAATATCATTAATTCTTTCTTCTGATTCCTTTAGAGTTTTAAAATCTGAATCTGAAAGATGTTTTCGGGACGGCTGTTTATTCATATTTATGTTATAACCCTTGTTAGTCATGTCGGTTCTAAAGTCTGCGTGCATTTCCCTTAAGCTGGCTGGATTTGGAAACCAATCTTTTTGGGAAAGTCTTCCATTGGAAGTAACCGGGGTAAACATAACGTGAATGTGAAAATGGGTCTCGTCCCGATGGATTGACACTCCAACCATGTTTTGTTTTCCAAAGGTTTTGGTTGCCCAACCTAACATTGCAAAATAACTGTTTTCTTGTTCTTTCTTTGTGGCAGTTTTGTAATAATCGGGGTCTAATTGGAGTATTAAATTCCGACATAGTACCGCATCTGCTCGGAGTGGCTTTTTAACCGTGGCAAGACGTGTATTTAAGCTTTCTAAAATCTGGTTTGTATCTGTGCAAGGTAGGAATGTTTGCTTATTCTGGTCAAAATACATTGACATATTTTGGCTTGTCCGGGTAGGGTCTATGTTCTCGTTTTTGTGTTCTAAATGTATGCCATTTTGTTCTAAGACATCTCGAAAGTGGTGATTGATTATCCCTTTTAAATTCTCTTTCTTCGCTTTCAAACTGGCATCCATACTTAATGTGTAAGCCATGTGTTTATCTCCTTTCTATCCGGTATGTTGTAGAAATGTAAAAATATGGGTATATAAGTATAAGTCTAGACGTGTAGCTCAATACACTTTGTTTTCAACAAAGTTCCTTTCGCTATCCCCCCTATTCGGGGGGATAGAAAAACAAAATTTTTTCATCCGTTAAAATTCTGGCTCATCACGTTTTTTAGGGTGTAAATCCGTTTCACAGCCGCTATCAGAATTATTGGTAATAAGCACTTGAAATTGTTGTTTTGGCTTTTCCGGCTCCTCATGATGCAAGAGATTGGAAAGGTTGGATATTGTAAGGCGAACTTGTAACAATTCATTCTCATATTTTTTGTTTTTCTTCCACAATTCCTCATAGGCAATTTTTGTTAAAGGCTTGCCGGTTAGGTCACAATCGGTATTAAAAATGATATCCAGGTTATCCAGAAGCTGTTGTAATTCCGCCTCTTTTAATTTTAATTCTTCTAATTTTGTCATAATATTATTTCTCCTTTCATGGGTTTAGGGGGGATATATGGAGACGGTACTAATTTTGCAAGCCGCCGTTCATAGCCATAAAGTATAAGCATATCTTCGTATGCAGAATATGGATTATCGGCGTTTTTAATATACTCTTCGCAATCGGCAATCCGCTGTTTCAGCCATTCGATTTCTTTTGTAATTTCTTTTTCAATTGTCACAATTTTGCTCCGTTCTTGGTTTAGTTTTTTGGCTATAATATGTTTGGCAGACAGCACCCATTATCGACAAAGGCACTATAATCAATCTGGGTTGCAGACGGTGTATATTCGGATATTATGCTGTTAAATTTATTTTTAAAATCAATAAACATATTAAGCCTTTCATGTTGTTCGGCTTCGGAACCTCTGGTACTTGCACTAATAAGAGCCAGTTTGTTACCACCGTTAGCATCTGGAATTAGAGAACAAACAAAAAACCGGGACAGCATTGCCGAATAATGCTTATTTTCTAACATTCTAAAATGTACTGTACTAGGGTTCTCTATCTTAAAACCACACGTTATAAGCCAGTTGGTAAAGCTTAAATTACTGGTAACAACAAAATAACGTCCTGCCCAGATAGAATTGTTATTATTTCTGCGGTAAGCACGACAAATGTAATTATCTGTCATGTTTAGTAGGTTAGGGCAAATGTCATCGTCAAGGATGATTGCGTCATGGTCTGGTCTAAGATTGTCGAATTTTCCAGAACCACCACCGCCCACATTGAGGATTTGTTGCCCGGCAAGAGCCTCTTTAGCGGCATAGGTCTTTCCTGTGTTCGGATTTCCCATTATGTAAACGCACAGTCTATTTATTTCTGTACCCTCTTCTAATCTGGATTCCACGCCCCGGGTGTAAGATTCCTTTATTGTCTTTAGCTTGCTGTGGGAGCGAACGTTAAAGGGAAGGGCATTATACCATGCGTTAAAGTTTTTAAGGGCATAGCCAAGGGCAAAAGCATCCAAGTCTAAGCTTGCCAAATCGGATATGCTAAGCTTTGTGGAACCCTCTGTAATTCGCGTGTAGCCGTCTCTAATCTGCTCTATTTCCGGTATTGTTAAGTTGCTTATAATTTCCTGTATATCGTAAATATATTTTGCATCAAGCCTAGCGGACTTTGTCTCATGCGTTAAATAGAGCGCATAGCCGGGAAAACTTTCCCCGATAGTTTCTATACCTCGGTTGGCTAGTAAAACGTCGTCTAATCCCTGTCTATAACATATGTGTAATTGTTGTAATACCGTATTAATGCATGTATTAGTATTGCGGTTAACATTTTTGTATAGCAAGTGGAAGTGTGGCTTCTCCTTAGCCACTTCCCAAATTCCGTCACTCACTTCGTCTTTATCGTGTTGTATGCATAGGACTAATGCCGATTTTTTGTCTATTTGTTTTATTGCCACTATCAGAGCATCGATTCCGTCTGGAAGTTGTTCGTAATAGAACTTGGCGGCAAAAGCGTTAACCTTGGCTTTTATACTTAAGGGTTTAGGGTCTTTAAATTCTTTCACATCGGTGGCTCCTTTCTTTTATTATGGTTAGACGGTTAGACATGCGGGGGGCACCTGCCGTAGCTTGCCCCCCGCACGCAATGGCTTGATTTTACTGCATTTTTGTTGGTTTTTGGGGGCGGTGAGACGTTTTCTTATTTGTAATATCAGTAATGCATGATAGCATATTAACATGCTATTAATTGTGCGTCAACTACACTAAAAGTGTATAATTATCAGATAATAGTTCGAGTTTACGATATATTTATGTTGCATATCCGTAATAATACATTTTAATTTATAAGAATTTAATATTTTTTATTATTTGTTAATATTCTACTTATGAAGTGAAAGCGGAGTGTAAACAACAACCTTGACCCAATCTTTTGATTCAAGGCATAATAAAAAAATGTAAGAAATAAAGAGACATACAATCATTAATACTATTGAATAGTAATTAGTTATTTGGTAAAATTTATTAGTATTTCAACAGAGAGGAGAGTTACACAATATATAAAATTGTGCTAACGAAAATAATTATGATGAAGATTAAAAGAACTTTAGTAGGAATCCTTGCCATGCTGTTGCTTATTGGGACAAGCTTTGTTCCAGCAACAAAGGCTCAGGCAAGTGATGAACCCGGTACACAAGTCTATAATGATACTGTTTATGATGAAGACGGCTACGATGCAGAAGGATATGATTCAGAAGGTTGTGACAGGAATGGATATGATAAAAACGGTTATGACGTATTTGGCTATAACGTAGACGGTTATAATATGGACGGTAAGGATAGATGGGGTCACGATAGTAGCTACTATATACCTGTTAAATTGATTGTAGTTGATGATGATGAATTGTTTGCAGATAAGGAACATGTAGTGGCATTGAATGCTGATGGTAATTCAATTCCAGTAAATGATTATTCAGTTTCAAGAAAAGCAATAACATCTATACGAAAAGGATGCGGAACCTATAAGATAGTGGCAACATTTGATAAAAAGTGTGGAAATAAAGTATTGGAAATGACATATACGGCTGTTCCAAGTATTGGTACTATGTGTATCAGTTTCGTACAATCTGGATTTTCACGCGATAGTGACCGTTATAATGGAAAAATCAAATGTAACCCAATATTGACGTATGAAGCATCTGCATTAAAAAGCTGCGATGGTATGCAATACATTATCAGCAAAGACAAAGGCTTCAAGAAAGTATATGCAAAGGGAACAACTAACCTTAAAACAAAAAAATCTTATAGAGTAGTCTATCGTGATGGAGTAATATGTTATTCTACACAAAACCGTTTTATGGCAAAAGACGGCACAACGATGTATATAAAATATAGAGCGTACACTGTTGTAGGTGGAAAGAAGCTTTATTCAGAATGGGAATATGATACTAATAAAGCTGAAATATAAATCAACAAATATAAGAGTCGGCAGAACATCAACCGACTCTTATTAATTTTTTTTAACGCAGAAAGGAGCAAATATATAATGAATAACATATCAAAATCACTACCATTAGCAAAACGAATGCGGCCGATTAATATAAATGAAATTGTCGGTCAAAAACATATTATTAATAAAGACTCTCTACTTTACAAAATGATAACGCAAGATTCTTTGTATTCTATTTTATTATGTCATAATGAAGCAAAAAGAGAACTAGCCATGGAATATCCAGCATAGAAAGGGAAAATCGAATTTACTAACCCTAAAAAGCAAGGGTATAACCTTGAAGAAATATTGGAGTTGATTAAGCATAATTTTGATTATGCTCTTGCTGTGCCTTTTTGGATTACATGTTAAATATTCACAAATAAAATTAGAATAGTTGTAGACAGGCTGTAGACACTAAGTAGACAGTGTGCGTTTCTCCTTATTTTTATAGGGTTTGCGGATGGCGGTAATGTTCGAGTCCCGTCTCGCGCTTAACTAAATAAATCGCTAATCCTCATAAAACAAGGGTTGGCGATTTTTTGTTGTTTGAAAAATTATCTCTTCTTTTCTTCTTACAGACCGCTGGTTAACCGGCGTAAAATATACACGTTTAGACTTGGAGTGACTTCCTTTATTTGGAAATGTATTTAGATAAGTCAATGGGGATTCATGCAAAGTTTCCATCCGTTTTAGCTGGCATTTTCCAGTTCTTTTTTACAGTGGATGTGATATCCATTATGATATTAGCACTGAAAGAAAAGCGATGTGTTAAGGTAACGATCGCATTGTTGGTTATTTTGATGATTGATTGCTATTGTAATTTCAATTATATGGATTGTCGCAGCAATCATAGGAGCGTTTATCTGATAAAAATGACAGCTTCATTTTCTCATTTAAATGAGCTCTTGAATCTTTTTCACATACCTTTCCGGCTCTGAAAAACTAAAACCGCAGTGATTATATCCTTTTAATTCTACAACACGTGCATGTTTAAAAACCTTGCTTGCGAAAAATGCATCCTGTTTTATCATCTTCTTTTCTTTGCTTCCAAAAAGCAGAAAAACCTTGGTATTAATGCTAGCAATTCGCTCAGGCATTTCATAATTTAGATAGGTATGATACAAATTACGATTGCTTGCAAACGAAAGTTTCATTGCATCTTTTGCGATATCCCCTAACAGTTCTTCTGGCCATCTATATTGATGAAATGACCATTTTATCATCCACTCCCATTGATACAGATCCATCATCCATTTTATCATCCACTTTGATGCGATTAGACTGGCAAGATGAGGTCTTTTCGTATAAAGTCCGCTTTCTAAAATCGCATGCTCCACCATTATTTCAGGCCTTGCACATACCTCCATCGCGATCTGCGCTCCGAGCGAAGCACCTCCTATGAGAAAGAGCTTACCCTCACATTCGCATCTTATGTAATCTACCATTTTATCTGCTTCCACAATGGAAGATTCATATATCACATTACACTCATTTCCATGCCCATCTAGCTCAGGCAATATGACGCGATACTGATCTTTTATCAGCTTCGCTTGGCGCTCAAACATCCATTTGGAATTGCCCCCACCATGTATCAGCATAACGGCCGGCTTACTTCGCTCTCCAAATTCATAAAACTTCATAATTACTCCAATCTGTCGCATCAACGACACTCAAACTAAAGGAGATATCTCAATTCCCACGTATATTTTTATTCAAAAATTCCATTACTATTCCATTGAAAAATACATAGTTATCAAAATTTGAATTGTGACTGGCGTTTGGAATTATTTTTATCGGAAATCCGGTTCGCTTTTTCCACATTTCATTATACCGTTTTACATAACCGGTACGATCATATTCTCCAAGCAATAGCAATACGGGACACTTTATATCCACTTCCTTACAATTTAAAAAGTCTTTATATACCAAATCGGCTGCCTTAAGCATTCCTTTTTTTCCTAATCTCTTTAAGCAATCGTAAAAGCTTTGATAGGATTCTTTTGTTACTGAGACCGACTTTGCCCCCAACTTACAATACATTTCATATGGATACCACTTTGCGATGTCTGCATAATGTTTTATCCAAAATTGCTCACTCTTTTTATAGTAGCTCATTCCAAATGGAGTCGTGTCGATTCCAATAAAGGCGCTTACCATATCTGGATACAGTTGAATAAAGGCCTGCGCTATATATCCTCCAGCCGATTGTCCTACTATAACAATTTGATTGAGCTGCTCCGTTTGTAAGATTTGTCTTAAATCCTTTGCTGCATTTTCAATTGAGAAATCATCATATTCCTTTGATTTTCCATGCAACGGTATATCCCAGGTAATAACCGTATAATCTTTGCTCCATTCCTCAATCTGCATATCAAACAGCGTATGGTCCGCCGTTAGTCCATGGCAGAAAACAATGCAATTGTCGTTCTTACCCTCGCTTATCCAATAATAGACATTTCCCCTTGCTGTTATTATCTTTTTTTCTTTCATTCGATATCCTTCTTTCTATATACGCTTTTCCAAAATTCAATCAGTCTGGAAAATTCCATCTCCACCTTATCTGGGTCCGGTATTCCACCTGCATAAGCCATATGCAGGTATCCATCTGCAGCCCAGATCATTTCCTGATACATATATGCAATATCCATTTCTTTTGAAAAACAGGAAACATCGATTATTTCTAATACCTTACGTTGACTATCCTTTGCCAATCTGGCAAAATCCTTTTGTATCAGTTCTGCAATTTCAGGTTCCTGCTCATAGTACGCCTTTATTGAAAATTCAGCCATATACGGATACTTTCGCATCACTTCACATTTTCCGTGTAGCGAACGCTTCATCATTTCAAATAAATCACTGGTTTCCATCACCTTATCTTTTGCTAGTTGTTTTCTTGTTGTTTCAATGGTGACCTTCCATAAATATAAGTACAAATCCTTTTTATTCTTAAAATGGTAAAATAGCAATGACTTTGATATATCTGCTTCTTTCGCAATTTCTGCAACCGGTGCTTTTTTATAGGAATTAAATGCAAAGACTTTAAAGCCTGCATTTATTATGGTAAGCTGTCTGTCTTGTGGTAAAAGTAAAAAATTTGGATTCATTAAACCCCTCCTTTACGGCGTTGACTAACCAAAGTGGTCAGTTACTAATTTTATCTTAAATCAACTGACCGTTTTTGAGAAGACATATTCTATCATAATTCAAATTTATTGTTATACATGAAAATAGGCCGGATTTGCATCCGGCCTATTGTTTCTATTCTACATTTGTTTTAAATATCCTGCATAACCCATTTTTAAAAGTTTTTCGTCTTTTGCTACTACGCCCTTCTTCATTTCTTTACTATAGTTCGTTAATTTCTCACGAAGAGCTCGATCGCTAATAGCCAACATCTTTGTTGCTAATATTGCTGCATTGGCAGCTCCATCAATCGCAACAGTTGCTACCGGTATTCCTTGTGGCATCTGAACGATGGAATAAAGAGAATCGACTCCGCCTAATGATTGCGTATGAATTGGGATTCCAATGACTGGGAGACGATACAATGCTGCACACATACCTGGTAAATGTGCTGCACCACCAGCACCAGCAATAATAACTTCTACTCCTCTTTCTTCTGCTTTGGTTGCATACTCAACAAAGATATCTGGCATACGATGTGCTGAAATAACCTTTACTTCATATTCGACACCAAAACGGTCCAAAATCTCACATGCCTTACTCATAATTGGAAGATCCGAATCGCTTCCCATTAAAATTCCTACTTTTGCCATAACTATTCTCCTTCATGCTTTATGCTAGACATACAAGTATTAATATAACCCATTCTAAATTTCTTGTAAAGCAGAAAAAATAACCTTTTACCTTACATTTAATGTATCAAGAGCGATGTTCAAATCTTGCGTTCCAGGTAGTACAAATCGACCTTGCGATATAATATCAATCGTTTCACCATTTGGCTTGTGAACAATGATATCACCTAGTTCATGATAAGGAATCGTAATATCCGTATGACAGTTAAAATAAGCCTTCTCCATATCTGTTTTTCGTAGAATGGAGCATTCATTATCTTTCGCCATCATTTCCTTTCCATCTGGATTATAGGTTCTCATATCCTCACTCATATGAAAGCAGGTATCTCCTACTGCAAAATGAGGACCTGTCTTTTCGGCGATTAATATCGGAAGAAGGGATGAAATATTATATTTTTTACCCATTACATAAGCGGTTGTATTGGTACCGATTGCAAACTCTCCCATTGGTAGCGTTTCGTTTTGGTACATCACATTTTCTTTGACATACTTTTTGTTTTCTTCTTCCTTTTCGAAATTCTTGCACGTATAAGTTGCTATTTTTCCATCCTCAAAATTAAGTTCTAGATCAATGAAATTTAAATCGCGAAGAAACACTTCTGTTACATGAAGCAGTCCATTGGTTCCAGTTAGCTTCGGTGAGGTAAATACCTCTCCTACTGGTATATTTACGTCCGCAAGACAGTTTTCAAAATTCGTTTCTTTTTCCGGATTTGAAAGTTTTGGAAGTTGAATGGAAAGATTTGTTTTGTTCCTTCCACGTCCAGTCACCGTCACATATTCTGCCTGATCGAGTGCATCAATTATATTTTTTTGTATTCTTTCATATAAGTCCATATCTAAGGTATTTACTTTTACCGTTTCATCAAAGATTTCTTCAAATTGCGCTCCAATCTCTGGTATTGGATATGCAATGATAGTAAAGCTAATCTCATCGTTTTTAAGATAATCATTCGAAAGAATGCCATAATCTCTTTGATATTCCAGAGTAAGCTTTTGCTGTTTATCGGAAAGAGTGAGTGCCTCTTCTTTACTAATAGGTGCAAATGGAGTTTCACCAAACACTTCGATTACTGCTGGACCAGCAAACTTAGCTGCCAAATCCTTCATGGATTCGAAACTAACTTTTGCAACTGCTAATTTTCGGTCATTGAGTGCCTTATTTAAATAGAGTGCCTGATCAAAACGATGATCATAATCATATTGCTTATTTGCACTGGTACTATGAAAACCAATTTTCAAATGCTGCTTTTTATGGATACTGCTTACTGCCGCACGATAAATCGTTGTTTTAAGTCCCATAGCTGCAAACTGTGTAATTGCTGCTTTTACCATACGCTCAAATCCAACTGGATAGCGCACATTAACGACTTCCTTTTTCGATAAATCAATTCGGTAATTTTCAAATCCCAATCGGTATCCTTCCGTATACGTATGCGCCATTGCATCAATTTTGTCCTGTGACAAATGATTCAGATATTCCGCAATTTTTATTTCATTTTCTGAGATATACTCACCGAATAAATAAAGATATCGAAGATCCGTTACATCCTGATTCATAATGATGTCTACTGCAAACGAAAATTGAGGATCTAGCATTTCTAAATTTCGTCTGTTAATCGTCACATCACTGTAATCACTGATATAATAATAAATGGCCGACTTAATGGATTTGTAAATTGTTTCTTCTTCGTCCTCAAAAATATTATATATTTCAAGAAATAATTCTGCTGTTATCGTGATATCAAACAATCGATTCTCGTAAGCATATGCAATAATCCCCCTGATTTCTGTATATAAAAAGCTTAATACCTGTCCATATTCCGTACCAAGTAGTTTCACTGCATAGGCTGGATTTGCATAGCTTGTCTCATACGCCTCACCAACCACATCAAAATACAGTTTCTTATTAAATGCTTTTAATTCCTCCATGGAACAGTTCTTTAGTTCATCTGTCTGTACAAGATCCGATACCTCTTTGACCTCCATGAAAAAGGTTGCTACTCTTAAGAAATAGTCCTTAAATGGTGCTTGTAATGTATTTTCACCTTCTGCAATCAATTGAATACGTTCCATCGATAATTCGTATCGTTCCAAAATCGATTCGTTTTCTTCTTTCATTATGCTTTGATAACTCATAATTTTTATCCCCTATCTTTTCTGATTTATGCCTTCACTTATCATTTTTTGTATCTTTGCTTTCTATTATACACTTTTTTCAGGCAATAAGAAAATAGCGCGAAAATAAATTTTCACGCTTGTAAAATGATGAGCAGCACTATAAGCCGGGTTCTGTATCAGATGATCATCTATCTGGTCCTGATGTCGCCACCAGGCTCAAGCGACCTACCCGAAAGCACGACGGGCAGCCGTATCGCTTTCTGTTCGGTCTTGCTTCGGATGGGGTTTACATGTGCCCTGTCTGTTACCAGCCAGGCGGTGAGCTCTTACCTCGCCATTCCACCCTTACATAGAATTGCGTAGCAATTCAATGTCTTGCTAGGTATTATCCATGCGGTATATTTCTGTTGCACTTTCCTTAGGGTCACCCCCACCGGACGTTATCCGGCATCCTGCCCTTTGAAGCCCGGACTTTCCTCACCTGCGACCTTTCGGTACTTGCAGGCGCGATCATCTGTGCTACTCATCAAAAGGTATTCTAACATGCCAAGTCCAACTTGTAAACCGATATTTAAATTTTATCCTTTCTTTTTTAAAGGAGGTGTGATATACTCTATAAGTTGTACATTAATACCTAATGATGAAATGGCATAATCTTCCATTATCATTCATTCGTTCTTATATAGAAGTAGGAGATTTTTATGAAACAGAAGAGAGAAGATATTCGTAATATCGCAATCATTGCTCACGTTGACCATGGTAAAACTACACTTGTAGATGAACTTTTAAAACAAAGTGGTGTATTTCGAAGTAACCAGACCGTAATGGAACGAGTAATGGATTCAAACGATATTGAAAGAGAACGTGGAATCACCATCCTTTCCAAAAATACAGCCGTGTATTATAAGGATACAAAAATAAATATTATTGACACACCAGGACATGCTGACTTCGGTGGAGAAGTGGAACGTGTACTTAAAATGGTAAATGGTGTTGTTCTTGTGGTAGATGCTTTTGAAGGAGCTATGCCTCAGACAAAATTTGTGTTAAAAAAGGCATTGGAATTATCCCTTCCAGTAATCGTATGTATCAATAAAATTGACCGCCCAGAAGCAAGACCAGACGAAGTAATTGATGAAATTTTAGAATTGTTTATTGACTTGGAAGCAAATGAAGAACAGCTTGACTGTCCTTTCGTCTTCGCATCCGCAAAATCAGGTGTTGCTTGTCTTGATTTAAATCAGACCCCAACTGATATGGTACCTTTATTTGAAACCATCCTTGACTACATCCCTGCACCAGAGGGTGACCCAGATGCAGATACACAAGTACTGATTAGTACAATTGACTACAGCGAATACGTTGGCCGTATCGGAGTCGGTAAAGTGGATAACGGTACAATCAAAGTAAATCAGGATTGCGTTTTGGTAAATGAACATGACAAATCAAAATTCCAACGTGTAAAAATCAGTAAACTTTATGAATTTGATGGTTTGAAAAAAGTTGAAGTAACCGATGCAACCATAGGTGCTATCGTTGCAATTTCTGGTATTGCAGATATTCATATTGGAGATACCATTTGTTCTCCAGAAAATCCTGTTCCAATTCCTTTTCAGAAAATTTCAGAACCAACCATTTCGATGGAATTCATAGTAAACGATTCTCCTCTTGCTGGTCAGGAAGGTAAATTCATTACATCTCGTCATTTAAGAGATCGTTTGTTCAAAGAATTAAATACGGATGTTAGTTTACGAGTGGAAGAAACCGAAAGTGCAGATTGCTTTAAAGTCTCCGGACGTGGTGAACTTCATTTATCGGTATTGATTGAAAATATGCGCCGTGAAGGTTTTGAATTTGCTGTAAGTAAGGCAGAGGTTCTCTACCACTTCGACGAAAGAAATCACAAATTAGAGCCAATGGAACGTACATTTGTCGATGTTCCAGAAGAATTTGCAGGAAATGTAATTGAAAAATTGAGCCAAAGAAAAGGTGAACTTCAGGGAATGTCTATGGCGAATGGCGGATATACCCGTCTCGAGTTTTTAATTCCTTCCAGAGGTTTGATTGGCTATCGTGGTGAGTTTATGACCGATACTAAGGGTAATGGTATCATCAACTCTGTATTCGAAGAATATGCACCTTACAAAGGTGAAATCCAATATCGTAAGCAAGGATCATTAATTGCTTTTGAAACTGGTGAAACAATCACTTATGGCTTATTTAATGCTCAGGAACGTGGTTCACTCTTCCTTGGAGCTGGCGAAAAAGTATACGCTGGTATGATTGTTGGACAAAATGCAAAGGCCGAAGACATTGAAGTTAACGTTTGTAAGAGAAAACAGTTAACCAATACTCGTTCTTCTGGTGCAGATGAAGCGCTTAAATTGACTCCTCCTCGTAATCTAAGTCTGGAACAGGCTCTTGAATATATTGATACGGACGAATACCTTGAAATTACTCCAGTGAGTCTTCGTATTCGCAAAAAGATTCTTGATCCTACCGCTAGAATGCGTGCAAAACGTAATACTGCTTCAAAATAGGACAAACAATTTTAGTTCAAACGTAATTGCTTTTTAATTTGAGGTAGGAATGCTTCGCTATATCGCATTCCTGCCTTTTTTAATGACAAACAGCATAATAGAATGACAAAACAAGAAAAAATACTTGTAGCAAGTCTTACTTTTATAGTACTATTTGCTATATATGGAAAATATGAACCAAGAAAGGATTACTATGATTATAAAAAAATCAAAAATTGCAGTCATTGGTTGTGGATTAGTTGGATCCTCTATCGCATTTAGTTTAGTGACACAAGGAGTATGTGATGAGATTTTGATGATTGATATTAATGAAGAAAAAGCGCTTGGAGAAGTACTTGATCTTCGAGATACCATTAAATATCTGGATCGAAATGTTAAGGTTACTACTGGGACATACGCAGATTGTAAAGAAGTAGATATCATTGTAATTACAGCAGGAGCACCACCAAAGGCAGGACAGACAAGACTTGACACATTGGAAATCAGTGCAAAAATAACAAAATCCATTGTTGAACCAGTTATGGCCAGTGGATTTGACGGCATCTTTATCGTTGTTTCTAATCCAGTGGACATGATCGCACATTTCGTACATCAACTTTCCGGACTACCAAAAAATCAAGTCATAGGAACTGGAACTGCTCTTGATACTGCAAGGTTGCAAAACTTTATTGCAGAAGTGGTAAATGTGGATCCAAGAAGTGTTTATGCTTATTCCATGGGAGAACATGGTGATTCTCAAATGGTTCCATGGTCAACCGTAACCATTGCAGGAAAGCATTTCAATGATATTATACAGGATAACCGTGAACTAGTTGGTGACGTTAATTTAGATGAAATCGTGCGAAAAACAACCAGAGAAGGTTGGGAAATCTACAACCGAAAAGGAACTACCTATTATGGTATTGCTTCTGCATGTGTAGGAATCATTAAAGCAATCCTATATGATGAGAATCGCATTATACCCGTATCAACACTGCTAGAAGGAGAATACGGCGAATCTGGTGTATTTGCAGGCGTTCCTACGATTCTTAACAGAACTGGTGCAGCCGATGTACTAGAGATTCATATGACAGAGGAAGAACTTACAAATTTTAAAACTTCTGTTCAACTGATTCGTGAATATTCATCTCGAATCATGTAATTATAGCCTACTATTATTACAAAAAAACATCTAGATTCTGAAATTAACTTCTACTTTTTGAAGATAATTTTAGAATCTAGATGTTTTTGAAAGGAAGAACTTCACTGTATGCTATAGTAATTTCCTTCAATAATCTTATCACTTCTTATATGCTATGGAGAATTATACTTCAAATAACATATCACCATAAGATGGCACAGGCCAATACTTCTTATCAACAACCATTTCTAGCTCATCTACTGGTTTTCTCAAATTACCCATTGCTTCAAATACAACATCCTTAAAGTAGATTGCCTGTTCTTTTGCTTCTTCGATATCACCAGCTGTTTTCGTCACTACTTTTAAGTTTTCTAATGCTTCTTTTACATTCGCAAGTAATGAAGAGCTTTCTTTTAAAAGTCCTTCTTGTACGGAAGTATCTGCTATGTCACAAGCACTCTTAATTTCATTAATCGACTTTGCCAAATTGGTCGTATATTGAATGATACTAGGTATATATTTTTTATTAACCATATCAATCATGGTCTTAGCTTCAATGTTAATCGCTTTCGCATATGCCTCATAATGAATTTCTGCACGTGATTCAAGCTCTGTTCTAGAGAGTACATGATATTTTTCGAACATAGAAACTGTTTTTTCTTCCACAAGGAATGGAATTGCATCTACCATTGTCTTAACATTTGGAAGACCACGCTCCTGGGCTTCTTTTAACCATCCTTCGGAATATCCATTTCCGTTAAAGATAACTCTTTCATGATCGGATAATGTTTTCTTAATTAAGTCATGAACAGCAAGATCGAAATTATCTGCCTTCTCTAATTGATCTGCCATATCGGATAAAACATCAGCAACGATTGTATTTAATACCGTGTTTGGTCCTGCTACAGAAAGAGAAGAAGCTACCATACGGAATTCAAATTTATTTCCTGTAAATGCAAATGGTGAAGTACGGTTGCGGTCCGTTGCATCCTTTTTAAAGTCAGGTAATGTATTTACACCAGTGTTTAATCTTCCACCCTGCTTACTGGATTTTGCTTCACCAGTCTCGATCAACTGTGAAATAACATCCTGTAATTGTTCTCCCAAATAGATGGAGATAATGGCAGGTGGTGCTTCATTTGCTCCAAGACGATGATCGTTTCCTGGATTTGAAGCAGAAAGACGTAGAAGTCCTGCATTTTCATCCACTGCACGAATTACTGCAGCTAAAATAAGTAAAAATTGAATATTTTCATGAGGTGTCTTACCTGGGTCTAATAGATTCTTACCTGTATTGGTAACCAAAGACCAGTTGTCATGTTTACCAGAACCATTTACTCCTGCAAATGGTTTTTCATGAAGTAAGCATTCCAAACCATGACGCTTCGCCACTTTCTTCATCAGTTCCATAACTAGCTGATTGTGATCTGTTGCGATATTTGCTGTTGAGAATATTGGAGCCATTTCATGCTGTGCTGGAGCAACTTCATTATGTTGTGTCTTTGCAAGAATACCAAGTTTCCAACATTCAAGATTTAACTCTTTCATGAAAGATGCAATTCTTTCTTTGATGGAACCAAAATAATGGTCATCTAATTCCTGGCCCTTTGGAGGCATTGCGCCAAATAAAGTACGTCCTGTATAAATTAAATCATCTCTTTTTAAGTATTTTTCACGGTCGATTAAGAAGTATTCCTGCTCTGGTCCTACGGAACAAGATACATTTTCAACATCATCATGTCCAAACAGCTTAAGAACGCGAACTGCCTGATTGCTAATAGCTTCCATGGAACGAAGAAGTGGAGTCTTTTTATCCAAAGCTTCTCCTGTATAGGCACAGAATGCAGTTGGAATACATAAGGTAACACCTGCAGCATCTTCTTTTAAGAAGGCTGGTGAAGTACAATCCCAAGCAGTATAGCCTCTTGCTTCAAAGGTTGCACGTAGTCCTCCAGATGGGAAAGACGAAGCATCTGGTTCACCCTTTACCAATTCTTTTCCGGAGAATTCCATCATAACGCCGCCATCACTGGTTGGTGATAGAAAGGAATCATGTTTTTCTGCCGTAATTCCTGTCATTGGCTGGAACCAATGTGTATAATGAGTCGCACCTCGCTCAAGTGCCCACTCCTTCATTGCATGTGCAACTGCACCAGCAATATCTGAGTCAAGCTCCATATCTTTGTCGATGGTTTCTTTTAATTTCTTATAGATTGGTTTTGGAAGACGTTCCCTCATAACTGCATCATTAAAAACATCTTTTGCAAAAACTTGTTCGATTACATTCTTTTCCATACTAGACCTTCCTTTCCTTTATTCGCAAGAAAATTATTCCCTGTTTACTTGAAAAAATCTGATTTCTTATTTTATCATAACTATTGCTATTAAATTAAAAAAAGGCATTCTCATTCTGTTATATGAGAACGCCCTTGTTCTAAGAGTAAAATACCACTTTTCTCTTTCCTTGAAAAGAGTTTTTACATATTTTTTAATTACATTTTCATACATTGTTTCATTTTGGTATTAATTAATACTGTCGGATTTAATGTTTATATCCAATTGCTTCATAGGAATTGAAATTTTCTCATCATCAAATGTTTCTTTGATTTTTTCAAGCAAATTCCACTTTAGGTTCCAATAATTTTCCTTGTTTGTCCACATTCGAATACCGATTGCAATCGAGCTTTCCTTAAAACCTTCTACATAAATGGTTATCGGTTCTTCTTTTAATACGAGTTCCTCGTTCTCTATCAATTGACTCAAAATGTGCTTTACTTTCTTGATATCACTGTCGTAGGAAACCGGCACCACCAAATCCAAACGACGTACTTCTTCATTTGTAACATTCACAATGCTTGAGTTTGATAAACCACCATTTGGTATCACTACTTTTTGGTTATCAACGGTAAGGAGTCTTGTATAGAAAATATCAATACTGGTAACCGTGCCTTCCATACCATTTGATATAATATAATCTCCCATTCGAAATGGCTTCATAATTAAAATCAAAACGCCACCAGCAAAATTGGAAAGGCTTCCTTGTAAAGCAAGTCCAACCGTAAGGCCAGCAGATCCTATAATTGCTGCCAAGGAACTGCTTTCTACGCCAAGTATTCGGACAGCAACAACAATCATCACAACATTAAGTGATATCCCAATTAACGAAATAAGGAATTTATGCACACCTTGATCCATATTCGCGCGATCAAACGAACGATTAATGAGTTTCTTTATCCATTTGATCATTTTTCTCCCAACGATAACAAAAACAAGGGCAATTACTAGACGTATTCCAAATTGTATGGCCGACTCTTTGAAATTAACGATCCATTCCGCCACTTCTTTTACATTTTCTGCTACATCATCTGTCTGCATATTTCTATTATTCCTCTCACTTCTTTACTTGTCTGTTCCTTTGTCCTTTGTTTTTTGTACTACTTCCTTTTTTTGATACTTGCAGGTAAAAACGCAGATTCCAAGTCCAGGAAGTGTTATTTCTATTGAATTTTTTCTTCCATCCCATGGTATATTTTTTGAAACTTTTTGCCTTGTATTTACATTCGAAGACCCTCCAAATTCTTTTCGGTCACTATTGAAGGTTTCCTTGTATTTTCCTGGATGCGGTACTCCAACTCTGAAGTTTTTGCGTACCACAGGCGTAAAATTGCAAACGACAAGTAAATCATCCGTTTCGCATTCTCCCCTGCGTACAAAAGCAATGATGCTATGCTTTCCATCTAAGCTGCTAATCCATTCAAATCCATCCTCCGAAAAATCCTTTTGATACAAGGCCGGATAATCCAGATAAAAAGTATTGAGTGACTTTACATAAGCTTGCATTTTCTGATGATTCTCATATTCATCCACTAAAAACCAATCCAGTTCCTTTGACTCATTCCATTCCGAGAATTGGGCAAATTCTTGACCCATAAAAATTAGTTTCTTTCCTGGATGCGTCATCATATATCCAAAAGCCACCCGAAGATTTGCAAATTTATCATCGTAATCCCCCGGCATCTTTTGAATCATAGAACCTTTTCCATGTACCACTTCATCATGTGACAAAACTAAAAGGAAGTTCTCACTATAAGCATATATCATACTAAGCGTAAGCTCCCCTTGTTTTCCACTTCGAAACAATGGATCCGTTTTCATATAATCAAGAAAATCATTCATCCAGCCCATATTCCATTTTAGATCAAATCCCAAACCATTTTTTTCAACATCTCTCGTTATCATTGGCCAGGATGTAGATTCTTCTGCAATTAAAATAGCCCCGTCTTCTCGCTTTTTTAGAATCGAATTCAGGTGCTTTAGTAATTCGATGGCTTCTAGATTTTCATTTCCACCATAAATATTAGGAAGCCATTCCCCAGCTTCTTTTCCATAATCCAAGTATAGCATCGAAGCGACTGCATCCATTCGTATTCCATCTGCATGATATTTTTCTACCCAAAATAATGCATTTGCGATAAGGAAATTCGAAACCTGTGGTCTTCCATAATCAAAAATCAACGTTCCCCAATGTGGATGACTTCCCCGTCTTGGGTCACTATTTTCATATAAACAGGTTCCATCAAAAGAAGCAAGTCCAAATGCATCTCTTGGAAAATGAGCCGGTACCCAATCGAGTATTACTCCAATTCCTGCACGATGCATGTAATTGACAAAGAACATAAAGTCATCCGGGCTACCAAAACGTGCCGTTGGTGCATAATATCCGGTTACCTGATACCCCCAGGAACCATCAAATGGATGTTCCATAACTGGCAACAATTCTATATGGGTATATCCCATTTTTTTTACATAATCGGCTAATATTGGAGCGATATCCCGATAATTGTAGAAACATTCATTTGGTTCTACCCCCTTAAGTATCGGTTTCTTCCAAGAGCCTAGATGTACTTCGTAAATTGACATCGGTTCTTTTTTTATGTCGAAGTTCTTGCGCTTTTTTAGCCATGAAGCGTCCGACCAGCGAAAACGCTTTAGATTACATACAACGCTGGCATTATTCGGTCTTTTTTCTCCTCCAAACGCATATGGATCCGCTTTTAGCATCGAAAGACCATTTGGAAGCTTAATGCTATACTTATAAATCATTCCTTCCTTGATATTAGGAATAAATAGTTCATAAATTCCTGAGTCATAAATACATTTCATCGGATGAAGCATAGCATCCCATCCATTAAAATTACCAACTACGCTCACTCCACTTGCATTTGGTGCCCATACTACAAAATTAACCCCTTTTACGCCGCCTTGTTCCATTAGGTGTGCACCCATCAACTCATAAATCGTATAGTGAATTCCATGCTCAAAACGGCTAATATCCAGATTATCCATCGTCGGTTCCAATTCGCTTTCATTACATAGATTCTGATCCATAAATCTCACCCTTTACCATTGATTTTTATTACTCTAAATACCACTTATCTATTGAAGTATCCTCAGATGCTGGCATATACTTTTTTAGTACACGCTCCATTGGCAAAGAAAATAATAAAGTTCCTGCTGCCGGCAAAATAAAGATTAGCACAGGAATAATATAAGATGCTACCAAAGAAGCCATAAAGATAAGTACTAATAAAATGCTATATGGCAAATGCTTGATTGCCATATAAAATGCAGTAGAAACCAATTTTTTCTTAGTCATACTAAATCTGGACACTAGTGGAAAAATATATACCGTAACGATTGAAAAGGTAAAAGCCATCATTGCATAAATACAGGCTAAAATAAATCCTGCAGTTCCAGATACGACATTTCCACTAAACCAAATATTTAGACCCAAGATACCACCAGCTACTAATACACTAATCCAAAGTATCGTAGCTTGTCCGAAATTTTCTTTGAACGATTTCCAAAAACTTTGAAATAAATAACTCCTACCTCTTCTGATACATTTCACAGATGTATAATAAAGTGCGGTAAATGATGCTCCTATTGTAATAATCGGCAATGAAAAAACTAGAAAAATAACACTTAATACAATGATATCTGTTATCTTACTAAGTGTCCCCATAACTGTGCCATCCATGTCAAAAAAATTCCCCATCTTTCGTCTCCTTTTATTTTTATCTAACTCTAGTATAACATAGTCAAAGTAAAGTTCGAACCCTTATGTTTGAATTTAATAAATTTTTTATGATAAAAACAATGTAAAAAGCACTTCTTATCTTGTAAATAAGTGCTTTATTGAATATACTAAAAACAAAGCATTTAAGGAGGTAGCTATGCATACATTTCAACCAATACCGAGTGATCTTTTTGATTTTAGCCCATTTCGCATGATTGGAAAAGACTGGATGTTAATCACAGCACAGGCTGAAGATAAAACAAATACTATGACCGCATCATGGGGTGGTCTTGGAGTAATGTGGGGTAAAGATGTTGTTTACATCGTTGTTCGCGACAGCCGCTACACAAGAGAATTAATCGATCAATCTAAGACTTTTTCCATCTCATTTCTAAATCCCGAATATCACAGTGCACTAAAGTACCTTGGTGCAGTTTCCGGAAGAGATGAAGATAAGATTGCGAATGCACGGCTTAATGTCAATTATCACGAAGGAATTCCTTTTATTGATGAAGCTTCGACCGTAATGGTATGTAAAAAAATGTGTAAACAGCCATTATCCAAAGATAATTTTACCCTAGATTCCATTGATGAAAAATGGTACACAAATGGAGATTACCACAATCTTTACATTGGCGAGATTGTAAGTATCCTTGCAAGATAATATATTTCAATTAAAATAAGGAGCTGTGTCAAAGTATTCATTTTTGGAAAAATTTGAATTTTGATATGCTCCCTTCTAGGTAGACAAGTGAAATAATAAAATCACTTGATGCTTAGAAGGGAGCATTTTTCATGTCTAGAAAAAAGATCTCACCATCAGAAAAACTTCAAGCTGTACAGGAATATTTAACTGGCAAAGGGAGTATGGAAGCAATTGCAGCAAAATATGGGATAACATACACACCATTTCGAAAATGGCTTGCGAAGTATGAATCATTCGGTTCCAATGCATTTATTCGAACAGG
>DIGJ01000029.1 GCA_002419585.1 Lachnoclostridium sp. UBA5725 | reverse complement strand
CAGCTGTCTGTTTGTTGTGCAAACAGACTATTCAAAACGGATTATAGCACGTTTTAGGGGTATTTTATATAGGGTACTTCCAAAAAATTTGCTTAAATCATAAAATAGGAGGTCAAATGGGTTAATAACTAGAATTTAGTTTTTCATTTGACCCTCGTATTTATATATATCATATAAACATAATTTTGAACCCCTTGAAATCTTATAAATATTTCCTATAATATATATAGTAAAAGAAATCTGAAATGAGGAAAACCAAACCATGGAACTGAAAGCACCAATTGAAACGAATCGAATCGAAAAGTGGGACAATCTGAAAGCATTACTTATTTTCACAATTGTTATTGGACATATGGCAGGGTATTATACGGATAATTCCATTGATATGAGAAGGGTATTTCTCTTTATCTACATTTTTCATATGCCCGCCTTTTTATTTATCTCTGGATTGTTTAGCAAGAAAAATATTGATCAGAAGCGCTATGCAAATATTTTTTCTTATTTAATCCTTTTTTACGTCATTAAAATCATTCTTTTTGTAACAAAAGCAATCATTAACGGAGAAGCCGGGACTTTTCGTTTACTAGAAGAAGACGGCAGTGCCTGGTATGCATTTGCATTATTTGCATTTTCTTTTATCACGATGCTTGTAAAGAAGTTAGATAAAAAGTATGCGATGACTATTGTAATCATCCTTGGATGCTTGGTCGGTTTTGATCCTTGGTTTAAAGATTTTCTGGTATTGTCAAGAATTGTAGTGTTCTATCCCTTCTTTTTAGCAGGGTATTTTATCAACCCAAAGGAATTGGTAGCAAAGCTTGATAAAACCTATATAAAAATAATGGGATGGATTAGTTTTGGAATCCTTTCCTTCGTTGTCTTTAAAAAAATTAATGTATTATATGACCTACGTCCATTATTAACGGGAAGACATTCTTATCGTGCTTTGGATATGAGTACTGGGTATGGTGCACTATTAAGACTTTTCTATTATGGCTTTGTTTTTGCACTAATCTTCTTATTGATTGCAATCATTCCAAAAAGAAAAACACCTTTTACGATATGCGGTAGGAATTCCATTTCTATTTATGCAATACACCGTTGCTTGATTTTCTTTTTCTTTGATGGATTTGGCGGAAAGATTCTATTAGAAAAGATTTATCCAAGTCATCCAGACTGGTTAATTCTACCGATTGCATTTGTAATAACAATCACCCTTTCACCTGATTTCATCGCAAAAGGGCTTCATTATATTATCAAACCAAAATTAGCAGCTTAAATAAAGTTATAGAAAAAGGGAAAGAGCTCATTATTAGCTCTTTCCCTTTAAACAACCTTATATGTAGCTAAAGCAAGATAAGAATCAACACTCTCATCTTGGCAGTTTTACTCTTCTGTCTAATTCTTCTGTTTTATTTGTCTGTCTTATTCTTCTGTCTTTTTCACAATTGTTTGGATATCATAGGTAAATTTACCACAGCTAACCGTAATTTTCGTAGTTCCTGCGCTTTTTGGTGTAACGATACCTTCACTATCAACGGTAACAATTTTAGTATCAGCGGATACATATGTAATTGGTGTTGTGGTATCATATGGTTCTAACTCAAAAAGGCTTTGAAGCTCACGATAGCCAGATTCTTCATCATCAAGATAGTATATTATTGTAGGTAATTTATTAACTTCATCCAGATAATCTTCATAAAGTTCAAAACTTTCTACCGGTACTTCTTTAACGGTAACAGAAATGGTACCTACTTCATTCTTAACATCCTGATATTCTTCATAGATCGTAACGTTTGTGGTACCTGTTTTTACTCCAGTTAATGCAAAGTATGATGCACCATCAGAGTCTTTTTTCGTTCCACATGTAATTATGGAAGGATCCGCTGAAACAGCTGAATATGTTTTTACCTAGACTAACACCGATTATCTCCCCATATTTATTTACTTTCGCTATTTTTTTATTAACTTGTATCCAATGGGTCAACTTTTTCTTCTTATTTAATTGAATACGACATCATAAAAGTAGCTATCAATCAGCAATAATTTTAAAACTGCTATGATAGCTACTTCGCATTACTTATTTTTATCTTTTATTAGAATCCTGGGTTACATTACTGCTTTTATCTTCAAATGCGAGTCTTCTAGTCTCCTGAGAAACATTTTTTGTTGTATCCTGAGTACTATTTTTTGTTGTATTTTTTGAAGTATTTTTGCTACTATTCTTGCTATTATTACTTGATTTATTTGATTGACTCATTTTTCTCTACCTCCATTAGAATTTTAAGTGACAGCAATATTATTTGCTAATTCGAAAGAAACATACATCTAAAATAGAATGAAAAAGTAGCTATCAAACAGTAATAATGATTACTTTCTTGATAGCTACTTCATAATTTTACTATTTACTATCTGTTTGCATCGCGAGAAGCATTTCTTGCGTCACGGGAAGCGTCTCTACTTGCGTTGCGGGAAGCATTATTGCTTACATCATTAGAAGCGTCTCTGCTTGTGTTCTGTGCGTTTCTACTTGCATCTTGTGTTACATTTTTGTTGGAATTCTGTGTTTTTCTAGAAAAATCATTCATTTTGGTACCTCCTATATAATTTTAAGTAACAAAATTAGTATTTCACTTTTTTCAATAATCATACGTGAAAAATAAAAACTCATAAAAATAAATGAACGCAAAGTCCGCCCTTTTCCTCATTTTCATAAAATATCCTTCCTTTATGTATGTCCACAATTTGCTGAACGATATGCATCCCAAGACCATGCTTTTCCCCTAACAGATTCCTATTCGTTCTTTCTTTTTCGGATTGCAACAACTTGAACTCTTTTTGCGACATGCCAACTCCATTATCGCTTATCGTTATCAAAATTTTGTCTCCATTCTTTTCAAATGAAATCTTGATTTCACATCCTTGCGGATTATGATAGATTGCATTATTTAGAATATTATCAAACATGCGGATCAGTAATTCTTTATTACCTAAGATAACATATTCCGCTGCCTTACTAGGTAGTAAAAAATTAATGTGATATTGATCCGATACACTATAATTCAATAAATTTATCGTTTCCTCTTTAAATAATCTTACCACGTTTACTTCTTTCAATTCATACACATTTTCATTACTTGTCAATGCAGATTCCATATTTAAATTGCGGACAAGTTCCTTTATTTTGAGGCTTTGATATTTTATACTTGCTGCTTGAAGCTGTATATCCTCACTTGTTTCTTTTGTATGTTCGATTGCATCTGCCCTTGCTAATACAATAGAAAGCGGCGTTCTGATATCATGGGAAACACCTTCGATCCAGTTTTTTCGAAACGCTTCATTTTCAGATAGGGCCAGTGATATGTTATTGAGGCTTTTTGCAACTTCTTCCAAAGACCCTTTTGTATTTAGTTTTAATTCTTTTTTTGTTTCAAGGGATAGTATGCCTTCTATAATTGGTTCTATATTATTAGCGGAACGTTTCGCAAGGAGATATGCAATTAAAATAGCGATAAAAATGTTTATTGCCAAAATAAGTACTGACCAGATTACCAGATACTTTTGTAGGAAATAAGAAGCATTCATTTGTATTTTCCAAATGGAGTTTTGCTTTCCGCCTAGAACCAACAAATTATCTTCTTTCTCCCAGGAAGTAATCGGATATTCGTCTAAATACCATCTGGAAAATGCCGCTACCTGTGAAGCTGAATATGATTTATCTAGTTCTTTTGGTAGAGAGTTGCTTTTCCATATTATAGTTCCCTCTTCATCCAGTAGCATTCCCCATTCAAATGTTTCATCTAGAATCTTCACCCCATCTTGAGACATTTTCCATTCCACACCGCTCAAAGATAGTTCCTTTGCTAGATTTTTTGCTGTTTTTTCAAGATTTAATAATTCATTTTGCATTTTCCATATTCCGATAAACGCTGCAGCTATATTAATCAAGACAAGTAACAATGCAATATATACGCTATATCTTATATATTTTTTAATCACTTTACTGGATTTCTTCATTCCCTTTTATCCTCATCTACTAGTAATTTGTACCCCAATCCTTTCACCGTAATCAGCGATTTTGGACTACTTGGGTCTTTCTCAATTTTCGTTCTGAGTCTTCGTATCGTTACCATCAAGGTATTTTCATAACCATATGGATTATCGTGCCATACTTTTTCGCAAATTAAATCAGAGGATACAATTCTTCCACGGTTTGCATACAAAGTCTCCAATATTTCATACTCTTTTGCAGTTAAAACATCTTGCTTATCTTCGTTATAAACGATTCCCGTATTTAAGTTTACCTCACAATTACTCAGATTAAATATAGGTTTCCACTCGGATTCCTTTGAATTTGTAGTATATGTACGCCTCAAAATGCTTTTGATTCTTAAGACTAATTCCTGTGGCATAAATGGCTTCGTTATATAATCATCCGCTCCCATACCTAGACCGATTAATTTTTCATAATCTTGATCTTTTGCCGTCAAAAAAAGAATTGGAATATCTGCAATCCACTTGATTTTTTGAAACAAAAGGTAACCATCACCATCCGGTAGCATGACATCAAGTATCGCTACATCCGCTTTAACTGATTGCATTACTTTCCATGCTTCTTCACAAGTATGTGCTTTATAGACTTTTGAAAAACCTTCTTTGCGTAGTATATTTTCCTCTATTTCCACAATTTCTTTTTCATCATCCACCAGTAGTATTTTATACTCATATATTTGACTCATATAGCCTCCCCTGTATTTTAAGGTTTATGTAAGGTTCGTTTCATTTTGTCTTTGGTTTGATCTTGTATAATCAAAATAAAAAACGTAAGGAGTATTTTAATGAAACGAAAATTAATCTTTCTAATTCGAACACTGTTACTTATCCTAGTTATTATGATAGCACTTTTATTCTGCTATAACATCATAAAAACAAATATAGAAGAGAAAAAATATCCAGCACCAGGGAAACTCGTTTCTGTGGATGGGAAAAAGATGCATGTTTTTGAGACTGGATCAGGCAATGCAACGATTCTTCTTATGGCAGGACTTGGAACCACTGCTCCTGTGCTTGATTTTGAACCTCTTATTACGCAACTATCCGCTGATTACAAGGTTGTAGTTGTCGAACCCTTTGGGTATGGTTGGAGCGATTTAACCAATAAAGAACGAAGCGTAGATAATATAATTCACGAACTACGATCTGCTCTTAGTAAAGCTGGTATAGATGGTCCTTTTATTTTAATGCCTCATTCTGTCTCCGGCATCTATGCTACTTATTACGCGAATCAGTATCCAGATGAAGTAACTGCCATAATAGGAATTGACCCTACGTTACCAAAAGCATTGTCCTACTATAAAGAAACCCTTCCCTCGATACCTTCTTTTGTAAAATTGCTTGCACCTTCTGGTATTGCACGAATCGCGATTTCATTATCACCGGAAAGCCTCATTTCTGATAATGAACTAAATGTATATTCCAAGGATAATTTAGCGCAACAAAAAGCTCTCTCAGCGAAAGTAGCCTATAATAAAACCGTACTCAATGAGTCCAAAGAATTAGAAAAGAACATAAATGATACCCAGGATATTCTTTTTCCTACTGATTTGCCGGTACTAATTTTTGATTCAAATCCAGAAGGAGAAAAGGTCTCATCAAAATTTTATAATACGTATCTTGCAAACTTAAAAAATCAATCCGTAATCTACATGGAGGGTCATCATTACCTGCATTGGACAAAAGCAGCCGAAATCGCAGATTGTACAAATAATTTCCTTTCAACGTTAAAGCAATAATGGACCATTATAAAAGCACCTCTTTTGTAGATTAAGATCGTGATGAATAACTTATTTTCCACAATTAGGTGCTTATTTATAATGCTAATTAACTATCTTCTTTTTAAATCAAAATTTTCAATTGGTTCTGGTCCTCTTGTCACTGTCCTTTTGACAAATAATGAACCCTCCTCATTTGCTGCGATTCGCCAATCCACCATTAAAATTTTACCGTCCATAATTTCTATTCCGGTAATACATCTACTATTGATACAGCTTCCTGAATTAAAGTAAGGAAGCTCTTTCTTTCCTGGATACCTTGCTCGATGCGTATGCCCGCAGATTAATAAAATTTTGTGCTTTCGAATCCATACTTTATATCTTTTTTCGATTTTGTGGCGCTTATAATGATTTTTAGCCGGACTGGATGGATTATGAAAGCCTACCACATGAAGGAATCGCCAAAAATATCGTAAAAGAATCATGGAAATATACCAAATCTGGTCATTCATCAGGTCTCCCTGGTGACCATGCACCATAAATAACTGCTGCCCTGTCTTTTTATGCTTCAAAACGAGAGCTTCACAGGGTTTGATTCCATGAAAAAGATTGCATCGTCTTTGATTGTGTTCATCATAAAATTCATAGTAATTCCTTTTTACATACTGCTTATTTTTCAAGAATATATTGTGATTTCCATAAAGCAGAATAAATCGATTTGCTGTATAAAATTTATGCATTACTTTAAAAACGTCACTATGGGCTAAGCGAATATTTCGAAAATTGCAATATTCCCACAATTCGTCACCATCGCCAGCTTCCACATAGGTATAATTGTTTTCATAATAATAATCCAAGGCATGGACAAAAATATATTGATTGCGGACAAATTCGTCTGATATACTATCATCACCGCGATGACAGTCACTGAATATAACATACCTAGATTTATCATCCATATATTCTACCTTTGCATTTAAAAAGGCTTTCGTCAATCGTTTGTCGGTAAACACGTTATCTCCTATCTGCATTTTACATGTTCCATTTCTTTGATGAAACGGATGATCAAATGCTTACATCATAATTTTAATTATTAATAGGATGCCATGAATCTTGTATATTATTAGGTACCATTACATTTTTTCATACTTTTTTATCATTTAATTCACAAAAAGACTTAATCTCTACAGATTAAGTCTTTTCTATTCCCTTTTAACACAAACTTGCTATGAAATCGTTGATAGCAAGTTCCCTTCCTGATCAAAAACATACCATTTCACTTGTAGTAGTTTACCTCTCCATCCATAGCTGCCGTCCGTATAATCAATGCACGTTACCGGTATGACAAGATAATCTCCGAGACTCTTTACACTGGCGGAATATGTTAGATCTTTTTTTTGTTTACAGGAAATCTTGATAAAGTCTTCCATAAAATCTTTCTTGTTCGTTCCCGATTGAAAGGAGGATACCATGATGTATTCATTACTATCCGGCTTTGCAAGATAGGTTTTGCTTCCTATCATACTAAATGTTTCAGTATCTACCGTTTTCACGGAATAAGTAGTTGTTTTATTGGTATTTACATTATATTTGTAATATTTGGTATTGCTTTTCATGTCATTAAAATAAATATTACTGTCGTCATAATATAGAGCATCTTCAATCATATCTTTCGAGATAATTGTCTGCTTATCCGTACTCAAATCGATTTTTACCAACGTTCCATACCAAAAACTACCGCTTCCCTCATGCGTACCATATTGATAATATAGGTTTCCATTTACTTCCACAACATCAGAAATCCTTGGTATACTATACGAATATTTATCTTTCACAACTTTTCTCTTTGCCACGGTGGTAATCTTTGAGCTACTTGATTGCATCGAATACAATTTTAGTACAGAGGTGTCCTGTGTGTACTGGCTGAAATATAGTGTATTATCCAACGCCTTTATAAAGAGAAAGCTACTATTACCGGTGCAAACTTTCTTATCCTTGCTACCATCATCTGTTTTTTTATACAGGTTGATTTTCGTGTCCGAATTCTGTGTATAAAAAATACCATTTTGATCTGCATAAATAACAATACCGGTTAAGATTTGCTTTTTATCCCCACCATTTACAGAGATCGAATAGGTATGATATTGATCGTCCTTACTTTCGTAACTCGTGTAGTACAACTTATCATCATAAATTACCATGGATAAGATATAATAATCCGAGGTAACCAGCTTTGTCTTTGTTCCAGTAGCTACATCCATTCGATAAATATAACAAGTAGCTACCGTTTCACCCACAGACTTAATATAATAGATACTTCCATCTTCTTCGACCATTGGTGAATATTCGAACACGGTACCTGTCGTTTTTTCTTTCGCTTCCACCATATTCATAGGCATCATAATAAACGCCATACATAAAACTAGTAAAGCACATACTATCTGTTTTCTTATTTTTTTCATTGCTACTCCCCCTCGTTTTTCATACGATTCCCTATAATTGTTATTATTTTTTATTTATTTGCCCTGCCCTTACTAAAGCATCATCAATATGATTACAGAAATTGTCCGCGCCGATTTCTTCGGTAAATCCGGCTTTTTCCATGACAGAATATGGCTGCTGTTGTACATGGGATAAAACAAGCTGAATATGGTTCTTTTTACATTTTGCCTGTAGTTTCTTAAGCGAATTTAATGCGGTAACATCCATCGCAGGAACACTTTTCATTCTCAGAATGATACAGTTGATACGTGCATCCGTAGAAATATGTAAAAACTTATCCGCAACTGCGAAAAATAACGGTCCATTAATTTCATAAACAAGTGTATTTTTTGGCACCTTTTTTAATTCTATTTCTTCGGATTCTTCGTCTGATTCCATCGAATCCTCATATTTCCAGCTTTTGATTCCAGTTGTTTCCGACATTCGTTTGATAAATAATAAGGAAGCTAATACAATACCGAATTCAATCGCTACTACTAAATCAAATACTACGGTAAGAACAAAGGTCGTAATCAATACAATAATATCACTTTTTGGAGAAGTTTTCACTAATTCTAAAAATTCTCTCCACTCCGACATGTTGTAAGCTACTACAAACAAAATCGCTGCAATTGCCGGCATGGGAATCCATGCGGCATACGGCATTAAAACAACGAGTATCAATAGTAATGTAACGGAATGTACCATACCAGAAACCGGGGTACGTCCACCATTCTTTACATTTGCAGCGGTTCTAGCGATTGCTCCTGTTGCTGGAATCCCTCCGAATAGTGCGGAGCATATATTTCCAACACCTTGCGCCACTAATTCCATATTCGAGCGATGTCTGCTACCCACCATGCTATCCGATACGACACAAGAAAGCAGGGATTCAATTCCGGCCAGCACTGCAATCGTTAATGCATCTGGCAATACTTTACGCACAATTCCGATGCTAATGTTAGGAATATGGAATATCGGCAATTTGTTTGATATTTCATATAAACTGCCAATCGTATTCACATTCATCTTAAATCCCTTTACCATCAATACTGCCACAATAATGGCAATCAAAGAGGCAGGTATCACTTTATTGATTTTCGGCCAGACAACCAATATTAAAAGGGATACAATACCTATTATTAGCGCACTTAGATTAATTGTAGAAAAGCACTTTACAAATTCCACTAATTTTTCCAAGGTTTCAATCGGAGCATGTTTAAATGTAACGCCAAAGAAATCTTTTAACTGCCCAATAAATATCGTTATGGCTATACCAGAAGTAAATCCAGTGGTAATGGTATAAGGAATAAACTTAAGCAGCGTTCCAAATTTAAGCAGTCCCATAATAATCAACAAAATACCGGCTAATATCGTAGCCACAATCAGACCTTCCATCCCATTTTCTGCTACGATACCAGCTACAATAGTTGCAAATGCAGCCGTAGGTCCTGAAATCTGTACACGACTTCCTCCTAGAAAAGCAATGACAAATCCGGCTACAATTGCTGTATATAAACCTCGTTCCGGATTTACCCCAGAGGCTAGTGCCAGTGCAATTGAAAGTGGTAAGGCAATGATAGCAACAATAATTCCAGCTACCACGTCTTTCGCAAATTGTTCTTTTGTGTATGTCTTCATGACTGAAAACAATTTTGGTTTAATACGATCCATAAAATAAAGTATCCTCCTTTTGATTCACATCTCCCAGTTATAAGAAAAAGGGTCCTATGACCGCTTCTTAAAGCCCTCAATTATAAATAGTAGTACTAACAATTCTAGAATTCAAGGAGTATTTTTATTTTATCCTTTCTTTTATTTGCTTTTTTTACTCGCAATCAATAAATGAGTGCAATAAAAAAAGGAACCATTACAAAATGAGATGAAATTTCCTATTTGCAATGCTCCCTTTTCGAATCAAATACTATTTTACAATCTTATAATACACCCTCGCAGTTACCAGATAAACGACTGCATAAATGAATGCAAATAGGATGACAGTACCTAGCGTGCAGTAAATAAATAGACTCGTATTGGTCAGATTAAACAAAACAAGTAAGCGGGTAATCATTGGAAATGCTGCTACTACATGAATTCCTGCTGCCACAATTGGCAAGAAAAATACCGTTAATACCTGGGAGCCAATGGAATTCTTTACTTCCTCCTTACTCATACCTACCTTTTGCATGATTTCAAAGCGTTCCTTGTCATCGTAGCCTTCTGAAACTTGCTTGTAATATATAATCAGAACAGTCGCCATTAAAAACAAGGTTCCTAAAAAGATACCAAGGAATAAAAACCCTCCATAAATCGTATAGAAATCCTTTCTGGTTGCTGCACGGCTTGAAGTATAATCTCCGAGATCCTCCACTTTATGGTAGCACGCAATAATTTGTTCATCGGTACCATTGATATCGATATTCAGCTGATACTCCATATTACTTGCTTTTTCTTTATATACCTCTATTTCACCCTGATAGATATGCTCTAGCACCTCATCATCTGCAACAACGATGAAATGAGAATTAACCAAAAGGGCTTTATAATCGGACTCAATTGGTGCTTGGGTTAGTTCCCCTTTTACAGTATAAGTCGTTCCAAAAAGATCAAATGTCTTTCCTAATTTTACAGGATCACTAAAGATTAAGACTTCATCCTTTTTTAAACTTGCTTCCTTTCCGGTCAACGCTTGATACTCACTTGCACTTATGAATACAAGAACATGCTGCTTTGAGGTTGCGATAGTATTATTATGCTCGTCAAAAACAAATCGGTTTCCTTCTCTTCCAACAGAAAAAGCCAGATAACTTTGCTCTTTTATCTCGAATATACTTCTACCGGCTTCCTTAATCCTAGTTAGCGTTTCTTGCTTTAATAAATCTTTTGAGGCGTTATCGTTTGGTTCATAATTCTTTTGAATACTGATATCCGCAGGAAAACGAAAATCAAGTGCATCCTCTACTCCAAGGTATAAGCAAACGGTAGTTGACACCATAACCAGCACCATGGTAGACAAAATACAAATATTGGCAAGCCCAACTGCATTTTGTTTCATTCGGTAAATCATTCCAGATATGCTCGTAAAATGTTTGGTCTGGTAATAATAATTCTTTCGCTTTCGCAGCGCCTTTAATAATACAATGCTTCCCGCTGTAAATAAGCAATACGTTCCAATAATAACGAGAACAACTGCCACAAAAAAGAGTGGAATAGCGTCGATTGGTGACTTTGTTGTTATTGCGATAAAATATCCACTACCAAGCGCCAAAAATCCAAGTACAGCAAGAATCCCCTTTGTCCTTGGTTCCTTCTCGCCTACATTTCCACCACGTAACAGTTCGATTGGATTTGCAAGATGTACTCTTGTCTGATTTGAAATCAGCATTACGCTAAAAATCACACAAAACAACGCGATGGTCATTCCGATTCCACGTTTTGATACCCCAAATGCAATCGGGGTTGTAAAGTTTAGCATCTTTAATAGAATTAATAGAATCAGTTTACTAAATAAAACTCCACAAAGAAGTCCTCCCGCTAACCCAATTACTGCAATATACAAGCTTTCGAAAAATAACATTTTCCCAATATGACGTTTTTCCATCCCAAGAATATTATAAAGTCCAAGTTCTTTTTTACGGCGCTTCATCAGGAAGCTGTTGGTGTAAAATAAAAATATAACAGAAAAGATCCCAATCGTAATCGTACCAAAGGTCATCATCCCTAAAAGACTTCCTCCACCTGGCATTTTCATTATTCCTGGATTATATGCGATGAAACTCATTACATAAAACATAAGGACGGTTCCGATACAAGTTAGAATATAAGGGAAATAAAATTTTCCATTTTTCTTGATGTTACTAGCTGCAAGCTTTGGATAGAACATTCTATTCATTTCGAACACCACCCGTCGCAATCATAGTAAGTGTATCTGAAATTTTTCCAAACATCTGCTCATCCGACATATTTGCTTTATAAAGCTGATGGAACACTTCTCCGTCTTTGATAAAAAGAACGCGCTTTGCATGGCTGGCTGCCTTTGTCGAATGCGTTACCATAAGAATCGTCTGTCCTTCGTCGTTTATATCTTTGAATAATTTTAAAAGACTATCCGTTGCTCTGGAATCCAGTGCTCCTGTTGGCTCATCAGCCAGAATCAACTGTGGTTTTGTAATAATTGCTCTAGCAACCGCCGCTCTTTGCTTTTGTCCTCCTGATACCTCATATGGAAATTTTTGAAGAATATCCCGTATACCAAGCTTATCGGATATCATATGCAACCGATTCATCATTTCAGGGTAGCTAGTCCCAGATAGCACCAGTGGAAGAAATATATTGTCCTGCAGGGAAAAGGTATCTAACAAGTTAAAATCCTGGAATACAAAACCTAAATTGTCTCGGCGAAATGCGGATATCTCTTTTTCTTTGATATCTACGATACTTGCTCCATTTAACAGCACATTTCCACTTGTTGGCTTGTCAAGCGATGCTAATATATTTAATAATGTTGTCTTACCTGATCCCGACTCGCCCATAATCGCTACATATTCGCCCTCTTCTACCGAAAACGAAACATTTTCCAATGCTTTTACCTGGTTTCCGCCAAATCTTGTGGTATATATCTTCTTTAAATTATTTACTTCCAAAATTGTCATATTTAATCTCATTTCTCCATTTCTACACATATTTTTTATATTTCATTTTCTTCTTTACTCCCATATTATAATAAATAAAGGAAACGTACTGCCATAACTTTGGCTTACATTTCCTCGATTAATCTTACAATGGTGTAAGGTTCCCTTATTCAACATGTAGCGAAATGGACGTTATATCAATGACAACCTTCGTTCCCTCTCCAACCTTGGAAGTAATCGAAATGCTATGTCCTAATTTTTTGATGATTCGCTTACATAGATAGAGACCGATGCCAGTCGATTTTTTATCACATCTGCCGTTATAGCCGGTATATCCTTTTTCAAATACTCGCGGCAAATCATCTGGCTCAATCCCAATCCCCGTATCTTCAATGACAAGTTTTTGCTTGTCCTGTAAATATATCTTTATACTTCCTTGATTCGTATATTTGAGTGCATTCGATAAAATTTGTTCCAGAACAAACAAAAACCATTTTTCATCGGTAAGAATTTCTTCTTGCAAGTCTCCTAGTTCTACACTGATTTTCTTCTTGATAAAAAGTTTTGCGTACTTTCGAACCGCTTGTTTTGTCATGTCTTCTACTTGATAACGCTTAAAAACAAAGTCATTACTATCACTACCAATTCGAAGGTAAGACAACACCATTTCAACATATTGTTCTATTTTAAACAATTCTCCTTCGAGCACAAGATTTTCTTCCTTTTCTTGACTTTGTAGTAAAAGTCGCATCCCCGCAATCGGGGTTTTAATCTGGTGTACCCACAAGGTATAATAGTCGATCATGTCGCTCTTTTCTTTGTCAGCAGCGGACAACAACACATTTTTATCGCTATAAAGCTGATGCAAAAGTTTCGTATAGTCTTGCTCAATCAAGTTGTCTGGCGTAGGCAGATTTTCCAGTCCAAAGCTTATTTCCCGTTTTAAAAAAAGAAGTTGTCTGTGCTTTTTATAAAATTTAAAGAAATCAATCGTTGCAAATAAAATTAATATAAAAATACAAAGAGCGAATGCATATATAACCTCTGATATAGGTAGATTGCATAAGTAAAATACCATGATAAATACAATGGAAAACAAACATAGTAAACAGATACACTGCCTATGCCTTTTTAAATATTCAAGAAATAACCTTATCCTCTTAGTCTCCATTTATCTACTCCACGATATAACCGATTCCTTTTTTTGTCAGGATGAAATCCATAAGCCCAACCGCTTCCAGCTTCTTTCGAAGTCTGGTTACATTAACCGTAAGCGTATTGTCGTCTATAAAACTGTCGCTTTCCCACAATCTTGTCATGATAACATCTCGTCTTACAGTCTTACCTTTATTCTCAAGCAATAAGTTCAATATCCTATCTTCATTCTTTGTTAATTCAATTCGTTCCCCATGATATAAAAGGGTACTATCCGAACAGTTATAAATTGCACCTCGATGTTCCACTAAATGCCCGGTCATACCAAAATCATAGGTTCTTCGAAGCAAAGCTTGTATCTTTGCCATTAACACATTTAAATCAAATGGTTTTGCGATAAAATCATCTGCTCCCATATTCATTGCCATTACAATATTGATATTATCCGACGCCGACGATATAAAAATAATTGGTACCTTTGATATCTTTCTTATTTCACTGCACCAATGATATCCATTAAAAAAAGGAAGTGATATATCCAAAAGTACCAGCTGTGGTTCATAGGTCACAAACGTTGCGACTACCTTTTTAAAGTCCTCCACGTAAGTTGCACTAAGTCCCCAGGTCTCTATATATTGTTTGATTGAATTTCTAATTATCTCGTCATCCTCAACAATTAATACTTTATGCATGCTTATATCCTTTTCCTCTTTTCAATGGCTACTGCTTTTTTCCCTTTTTTTACATGAAACAATGCAGCAATAATTTTTCGAAGCATTTTTCGTGTATCTGCATCCACTTCCTTGATGGCATTCACCATTTTATAGGAATTCTCTCGCCATTCTTCAGTTAAATCCATTAACGTTTCTGCCTCTGTTACGGAAATAATCTTAAAAAGTGTCTCCACAAAAACGGTTCGCTCTTCCTCATCCAGACTTTCCACCCACTGATTTAGTCGCTCATTAAACAATTTTCTTCCTTGATTTAAATCATTTTTGTGAACGAAAATTCCGTCTTTTACCTCCCAGGTGTAAGGATCATGCTGCGCTACGCCTTTTCCACAGCTTTGAATCACCTGATACTCCTCCTGATGTTGGAGCAGCATACCAATTAAAGAAGACTGCGGCACAATTTTTGTAATACGGCTTTTAATGGATTCAAATTCAGCAGAGGAAAATACCTCTTTTACAAATCCCGGTCCATCATTGGTGTAGATCCGTCGAATTCGTCCTTTCACTTCTTCATCGCACTTCATCGAAGCATATACAGCAAGATTTCCACCCTTTGAATGTCCACCAACGATAAAATCTCCCTTGATTCTCCTAGACACCTTGTTTAGATACTCTACCGCTAACAATTGCGATGGAATTGGTGTCTTAAATGCCATATTAAAATCTTCTTTCCAGCCAATTATGGTTTCATCCGTTCCGCGATACGCAACGTAAGTAGTTCCATCTTCTAGAAAAAATGTAATCGCCGCAAACTGTATTTGTTTATCAAAATCAATTAAGTAAGAAAAATGATTCATTTTTAAATTTTGAAACCGTTTACTAAAAGCAACCGCTTCAAAAAGACTTCGGTTTTGCGCTTCATACCGATCATCAATAAAAAGAGTTTCCCGCTGCGGATGTATAAACAAATCCATAATCTTCATGCTTTTTCTTCTCTTGGCTAGTTCAGGAACCATTCCTTCAAACTTAAGGTAGGATAGCTGGCATAAGATAAGGCTATCCACATCATTAAATGGCATTTCTGATAACTCTTTACGCCCATAACGGTTTAGATAATCGATACAATTCCCCATTCGAAGTCCTCCTTTGGTACTTAAACCAAACGTCTACCGACAATAACCCCCATAACGGAAGCCATCATAAGTCCTCTCGTCCAACCACTGGAATCTCCTAAACAATAGAAATTCTCAATATTCGTATTTAAGTCTTCGTCCATTTTTACACGATTGCTATAAAATTTTATCTCCGGTGCATATAACAATGTTTCCTGTGCTGCAAAGCCAGGTACTACTTCATCCACTGCTTTGATAAAATTAATAATATTCATCATCGTTCGATAAGAGAGCGCACTCGTAATATCACCTGCTACCGCATCTGGTAGTGTTGGCCTTACGTTGCTGCGTTCCAATTCTTCCTGCCAGGTACGTTTTCCTTCCAAAATATCCCCGAAACGCTGTACCAGGATCTGTCCATTCGCAAGCATATTGGTCAACTCACCAATTCGTTTTGCATATTCAATTGGCTGATCAAATGGCACTCGAAAGTTATGAGAGCAAAGAATTGCAAGGTTTGTATTATTTGATTTCTTCTCTTTATATGAGTGACCATTTACAATGGCAAGGTCATTGTCATAGTTTTCCTGACTGACAAATCCACCTGGGTTTTGGCAGAAAGTACGCACTTTATTCTTAAATGGAGCTGGATATCCAATAAGCTTTGATTCGTATAGTACATTATTTACTACTTCCATAATTTCATTTCGAACTTCGACACGAACACCGACGTCTACCGTACCTGGGACATGATCCACACCACTTCTGGTACATAATTTTTCAAGCCAGTCTGCACCTTTTCTTCCCGTTGCAACTACTGTATTTGCTGCTTCGATGGTTAATGTTTCATGTGTTTTAATATCTTCTATTTCCACACCATAACATTTTCCATCTCGAATATCTGCATCAAGGCAGGTATAACCAAACAGGATTTCCACTCCATTTTTGATTAAATAGGCCTGGATTTCTCCATAGATTTCCTGCGCTTTTTCGGTACCCAAATGACGAATTGGGCAATCCACCAATTTAAGCCCCGCTTTTATTGCCTTTTTACGAATATCCTTTACTTTATCGTCCTGTCCAATACCTTCAATCTTCGTATCCGCTCCAAAATCCAAATAGATCTGATCCGTATATTCAATTAAACTTTGTACCTTATTTGCACCTACCAGATTTGGAAGCTCACCTCCAACTTCATAGCTTAAAGATAATTTACCGTCTGAAAAAGCACCGGCACCCGAAAATCCAGTGGTAATATCACAGTATGGCTTACAATATAAGCACTTATTGGTTTTCTCCTTTGGACATCTTCGCTTCTCCATAGATTTTCCCTGTTCTACAAGGATAACCTTCTTTTTACTATCATTCTTTATCATCTCAAGTGCGGTAAATATACCTGCCGGTCCTGCTCCGATAATAACAACATCGCATTTTTTCATATGAATTCCTCCTTATTGTTGCTCCAAGTTATTTAACAATTTCTTTAGTTCTTTTAAGACTCCATCATTCACATTTGTATCAGCAACATATTTTGCCGCTTCTTTTACCTCATGTCTTGCATTTCCTACTGCATAGCTGTATTCTGCTCTAGCGAGCATATGCATATCATTTAAATTATCCCCAAAAACCATCGTTTCAGAAGGATCTATCTTCATAATTTCCTGAATTCGTTCAATTGCTGAGCCTTTATTACTTCCCAACTTGATACAATCCATCCACTGTAGACCCGCGCAGACTAATTCAATCTCTTCTCTCTTTTCCCACTTTGGAGACAATGCTATCCTTGACAGCTCATCTGCATTGCCTTCGTGATGAAAAAGGGCAACCTTTATAATCGTTTGATCCAAAACCGTAGTAAGGTCATCTACTACTCTCATTTGATAATGATATCCATTGGTTAGAAGCTCAATTAACTCTTTCGCATCCGTTTTGGCATATCCTTCGCTAGGTCCGCAAAGTAGAACATTACATCCTGGAATTGCTTCGATATCCTGTATTAACTCACGAATCAGTTCTTTGTCCATTCGGCTGATCGCCATTACCTCTTCACGGCACATCACAAGATTTCCACCTTCTGCTATGAAAATCATGTCATTTGCAACTGGATCAAACAAAGCCCGCATACTGTTATACTGTCTGCCACTTGCTGCCGCAAACATGATTCCTTTTTCTTTTAGCGTTTTAATGACCTCAAACAGTTCGGTATTAATTTTATCGGTTCCGTCTTCCACCAGTGTTCCATCAATATCCGTACAAATTAACTTTATCATACGAAGCTCCTTTCTATATATAACATCCTTTTGATTCTTTCGGAAGATTTACTTCTCCGACCAAATCTATATTAAAATAACGTTCGATTTCTTCTTTTTTATCCGTCTGACCGAGTACCCACATTAAC
This sequence comes from Lachnoclostridium sp. UBA5725, assembly GCA_002419585.1. GTDB lineage: Bacteria > Bacillota > Clostridia > Lachnospirales > Lachnospiraceae > DIGJ01. The sequence continues at coordinate 6,248 of DIGJ01000029.1, read as the reverse complement.
TTTGTGACTGCTGCCTCCATCGTCATATCATGGCTTTGCAATGCACCCTGTTGTAAAATACGCTGTCCCGTCTGATAAACAGAAAGATTGCTTCCTTCATATAGGCACTGGCTTCCCACTACAATGGTCATCCCTTTATGAATTGCTTCACCGATGGCTTTTGCCAGATCTCTTCGCTCGAAATGCAACCCTCCAATTCCAAATGCCTCCAATACAATTCCACGATACCCCATTTGAAAGAGCATTTCAAATATGTTGGGATCCGTACCTGGAATTAATTTTAGCAAGAAAACTTTGGTTGATAAATTATCTTGTAAGCAAAAGTCACCCTCTTTATTTTTTAATGTATAATGTGAAATATCAAGTCCATTTGAATTGACAACTCCAATATAAGGACTATTAATGCTTTCAAATGCATCAAAGCTAATCGTGCGAACTTTGGAAGCTCTGGTTCCTCGAATCACCTTTCGGTTGAATGCAACAAATACACCCGGAACACCACTTCCTGCCATATTAATCGCACACCTACAGTTTTCAACTGCATCAGCGATTGGATTCAAAATAGATAATTGACTTCCCGTAAGAACCACTGGAATCGGAATGTTTTGTAACATAAATGAGAGCGCTGCTGCTGTATATGCCATCGTATCCGTACCATGAATAATAACAATACCCTGAAATTCCAGATATCGATCATAAATCGTTCGTGCCAGAAGTTGCCACTCCTCCGGCTGAATATTTGAGCTATCCAATGAAAACAGCTCTAAAAATTCAACATCATAATAGGTTGTGATTCCTTCTATGTTTGAAAAAATATCATTGCTATTAAGCTTTGGTACCATTCCTTCATTCCCATTTGTCGAGGCTAACGTACCACCAGTTGTTATTATTAAGATTCTTTTCTTCATTTTTCTATAAGTACCTTCTTATTATTATATTTATCGGTTAAATTACTTATCCACAATGAAATAATATCAAAAAGGGGTTGGCAAGACAACCCCTTCTTTTTATCAAATCCTTCCTTATCCCTTATTGGGAATGCAATTTTTGATAGCAATCCACTCAAACAATGCAATTCTTGATAGGAATCCACTTTAACAATGCAATTCTTGATGAGCTATCCATTCGGTGCTATCCGGCTTAATCAGTAAAATATCAATTGGTTCACCAACCGTCTCGATGACATTTTGAAAATGCATGGTATCTATTGTTGTTTTAATTGCGAACTGTGCAAAATTAATGGCATCCTGAAGTGTAAAAAAGTTCCATAGAATCTCTCCGTGCGGCATCGGCATCATACGCCCATCCTGCTTTTGTACAAAGGTTTGATTGATGAGTTTTGCCAACACAACAATCTCCCCATCCCATGCAGCTCCTTGATTTTTCGTATCAATGGATTCGATATAATCATTTTCAAGAAATACTTTGTATATTCTTTGAACTTTTGAATTCCCTTGTTTTTGATAGCCACCAAGCATAAAATGTGCCTGAGGAATCGCAGATCTCCCTTTCACTAGTTCCTTAAAAAATTGAATAATCATCTTTGGCATGTCATCAATTTGAGTCTCTATACTCACCTTTTCTCGAATAAAATTCTCTATGTATCCAGCAATTGGCACGCCTAAAACAGAACCTTCTCCACACGAGGATAAGCCCACCTGATTTGGGCATAAAAAGGTCTTTCTCGTCGTATTATTCGTATGAATACCAACCATTAGTTTGCCATCTACTTCGCGCGTGTAAGTTGTCTTACTATCACTCGCCATAATAATTCCCTCATTTACAAATACACTTACATTAAGTGACATCCCATGTCCTCCCATTTCTCTGCGATTCACTGAATTGCTTATCCGTTGCTTCTAGTATACTACAAAATCAAAGGACTTTGTAATTTTTATCTAAATTCTGGCTTATCGGAAGACGGACGCGAGACTTTGTTGATGAGTGACGTCAAGAAAGTCTGAGCAATTTAGTCTTCTACAATTTACACGGCTCCCATGCTAGGAGTTTATATCAGTCGCATAAACATTCCACGTAACCTCAAAACATCGAGGAATTGGCTCTTAGGGGAGCCAATTCCTCGATTGAGTTTACGTTCCATTATGCTCAAATGATATAAACTCCTAGCATGGGAGCCGTGTAAATTGAATATAGGTTATGAGCTCAGCCTTTCATGGCTGACGACGAGAAACGGACTCGCTGGTTTATGATCTTTATTAAAAAACCAGAATTATGAAGGAGTTCGGTAAAAAAGTCAAGAGCAAAGAAATTCATAACTTTATAAGCTGCTGCCTACTAAGGGAATCAATAAATTAACTTCTGGACTGGCTTTCATATTTTTTTACCATATATTAATAATTCTTCTTATTTTAAAAAATTTCCCATCAACAAAGGCGCCATATACACTTTTTATTATTTTCTAATTAAATTTTGTATTTAACAATTGCATTACAAACAACAGCGGGGCCGTTTGCCAAAATCAGCAATATGCGCAGTGGTCAAAGTCTTCTTAATTCGAATGGAGTGCAGGGACTGTTCTTACAATCATTTTCGCATTATGAGGGAGAAACTCTAGGTGGAATGAGCTCCCATAAGAGCTCATTCCACCTTGCTTAGAGGTTCTTCCGAATGTTTAATGCGTCTGATTGTAAGAACAGTCCCTGCACTCCATTTGAATTTCGAAACCCCTAATCCCACCGCGCATCTTGCGTGACTTTTTAAGAGTCCTACCGCGTCCGTTCTTCGTAGTTAAGCCAGAATTAAAATATAAATCTAATCTTCGAATTTAAAGAATCCTAACAAGCTTTCTAACGCTTTTACAATTTCCATTAATTCTTCTGCTGATTTTTCACCATTACCTGCGCTTATTTTTACACGCTCTGAATGTCCTAAAATATCTTCACTGGTTGCGAGCATTTCTTCGCTGGAAGCGGATTGCTCTTGTGTAATTGCAGCAAGTGACTGGCTAATATTATCCAGTTCTGCTACACTGCCAATAACCGATACAACTTCAGCTTTCGTATCTAATATCTTTGCATTAATATTTTGAAAGGTATTGCTTGTCCGATCCACTACAACGCCACATTCTTTAATCGACTCAATGCTCTTGTTCATCTTTCTTACCATTTCAAAAACTAACTTACTGATACTGTCGGTAATTTCTTTGATATCAACGACGCTCTTGGAGCTATTCACTGCAAGCGTGCCTATTTCCTGAGCAACAACTGCAAAACCTCTGCCTGCATCACCTGCTCTTGCTGCTTCTATTGCAGCATTTAGAGATAAGAGATTGGTCTGGTCTGCAATATCGCCAATGACATTTACCATATCTTTTATGCTCTTCATATTGTTTCCAACGTCTTCCACTGCATTTCCAAGCTCATCAATAATTTGTCGGATTTCATGCATGGAAACACTGACTTCTTCCATTTCCGTGCTTCCTTCACTGGATAATGCAACCGTTTCTAAAAGCACCTCATTAGCTTTCTTGCAACGGTTGTTTGTATCGCCAACATTATTTGCTAATGAAGTAGATCCTTCGGCTATCTCTTCGACGCTATTACTTAATTGCTCTAAGGTATTAATCATTTCTTCCATTGCTGAATGTGAAGATGCACTTGCCTGCGCAAGATCTCGACTCATATCCATACTGTTGTTTGATTGATCCGTAAGACTAGATGCCATATTCTTAAGCTTCTTTAGTACATCGCGCATCTCTATCAGGAATTTCTGAAGAGAATAAATCATTACTCCTGTTTCATCATAACTGGTAATCGTCATCGATTGTGTAAAATCACCATTTGTGATATGTTCAATGGATTGTGTAACCTTTTTAATCTGCTTTGTTTTATGATTGATAAAACGGTCTATAATAATCGCAGTTACCAAAATGATTACTAGTGCAATCAGCGTTACTACAAGAAATGAAGTTTTTAAATCATCTAAGACTGCATCATCTCTCGAAACATAACTGATTAGCTTCCAGTCACAGCCTTCTAATTGCTTACCTGCAATATAATATGTACTGTTTCCACTCTTAACCTGAGTGGCACCATCGATTGTAGCTAGTACATCCGCAGTGCATATCTTATCATAAAGTCCTTGTACTTTAGAATCTACCTTTACTTCCCCAGCTTCATTCATGGTACTTGCAGCAATAATACTTTGCGTATTTGCATTTATAAGTAAAGTGCCACCCTTTCCGTTAAAAAAGGTTACTCCCTTTACATAATTAATAAGAGATGTTAAAGGAATATCTGCGGCTAATACTTTTGTCGTGGTACTATCGGATATGTTCGTGGATGCTGTTACAATATATTCATTCGTATTTGCATCCAAATAAGGATTTCCAACTTCAAATTTGTCGGTATGCGTCTGTCCTTCTTTAAACCAATCCTGCTCCGTCGGAACATATCCATCCGCTAGCCTTACACCACTTCCATCTATCCATGAGCCAGTACTATCTGCATAATGCAGACCATTAGGATATAATTCACTCTTTTGATATGTACTTTTTAACATACGTGATAGCTGAATCTTTGTCATTCTACCATCCGACATGCTAAGTTTGTACACATAAAGTTCTCTCAATGCCCCTCCAAGTACGATATCAATTTCGTTCGCATTTGCTTCTGCGCTATGCTCTACAATTTCTAACGTACGCTCCACAATGATTCCCTGGCTTCTTGCAAATGTCACAATCATCGTTACCGCTATCGCACAGATAATCATAGGAATAACAAGCGAGAGTATGCGACCCTTCAACCCTATCTTTGACTTCTTGAAATCATTCACTATTATTGTCCTCCTCCAATATTATTGAATCCCCATAAAGATACAATCCTATCTTACCATGGTCAGACTGGTAATAGTATACAATTTACTTCTCACTTTCTATAAAATCGTTGTATTTATTCCTTGTTTTATAATTTTTGTTGTCGAATCTATGGCTATATTGCACATATATTCTATTTCAGATATTTAATTCCAAAAATCCTGTGATTCCTTCAGAATAGCTTCCGTACTAGTAATTGTAGCTTCATATATACTTTTTCCAGTCTTTTTAATATAATGCTGGATAAGATGATACCCACAAGCATAGCCTGCACAATATGGCATACCAATCGGTTTACTACCACGTATTGCCATAATATCATCTCCGTATAGAAAAGATGAAAGCTTATTAAAATCTGTTTCTCTTAAATTCTCTTTAATGATAGGCTTAATTACTGTTTCCAGCATTTCTTTACTTGTATCCGTTACCCACTTACCGATCTTATTCTCGCCAAATAGGAACGCCGCAAAATTTTCAGCAAGACCTTCTGAAACAATCATATCAGCTAATGTAATACTCGGACTCCACTGCATGAACTGCCAACGAACATTATGGTTTGCTTCATGCGCCAAGGCAACTGGCAACATTTGTAGGGAATTCTCATTTGGAATAATCGTACCGATGATATATCCTGGAATACCACCATCACCACAATAATCTCCTGTCATCGCTGACATTGGATTTCGTGGATTATTGAGTAATATAGTGAAAATATAATTCTGTGTCACTAGCTTAATTCCATGTTGTTCAAACCCTTCCAGTGTATTTCGAATGCTATTTTCACAAGCATTCCAAAAAGAATCATCACTTATCCTTTCAATTTCTACAAGAATATCTTCTGTAATTTGTGATGGAGCATAACTTCCACCCATGCTGCTAGCAGTTACTACGTCATATCCACCCGCAACTTCTGCTTTCAAAGGTACACCAATACATTGCCACTTAAATTCAAATGGTTTCATCAGTTCATATCGATAAATATCCTCACGTTCTTCATTGGTTGCATTAATCATTTTCCGGTAAAGCTCATCCGAGCGTATTGCTTTTATATTCATATTAGAATCCTCGTTTCGTAATATATTGTGTTCGAATCACAATCCTTATCATAAATTATTACGTAACGTTAGTGTCAATAGTTTTTGAGCATTTTAATATTTTAGATAATTTTACTGTAATATTTTACTGAATATATTACCGCTGGCTCAAATCGATGAAGAAATCAGTGTATCTACGCATTTTAAATTAACTTTTTCAGATTAGAATCTTTTTCATAGCATGTGATTTCATAAGCTTAAAAAGCTTGCACCCACTTGCACCTTTTTTCAATAAAACAAAAAAATCTCCAAACCCTTATCTAAAGGTTTAGAGACTCTTGTAAAAAAACTACAGCCAGATGTTGAATAAGTTCAAATCT
>DIGJ01000027.1 GCA_002419585.1 Lachnoclostridium sp. UBA5725 | reverse complement strand
ATTTACCCTTAAGTTGACGACATTGCCCCCGCGTCCGTCCTGCACTAATAAACCAGATTTGAACCGAGCAGATTTTTTATGCGATACTCCTGCATGGCGTCCAATAATTCAGCAGGCACTTTTAGGTTTCCACGGCCACTTCCTAAATCAATATCTGGCTTTATAGAACCATGAAAATCAGAACCTCCTGAAATTAAGAGGTTATATTTGCGAGCGAGAGAACGTGCAAATGCTTCATCATTGCTAACATTGTTTGCATAAATTGCTTCAATGCCAGCTAATCCGGCTTCTGTTAGATTTCCAACCAGTGCATCAATTTCCCTTTCATTTAGATGGTAAAGGAGTGGATGGGCAAGAATGGGGATTCCTCCGGCTTCTTTTATTAAGGCAATTGCTCCTTCTGGCGAAATATAGTCGCGATTTACATAGTAAGGTCCATTCTCATCAAGAAATTTTGTAAAGGCGTCTTTAACATTCTTTACGTATCCTTTTTTATACAATAATTTAGCAAAATGCGCGCGAGTGAGAATTGCCTTTGGATCTTCTTGTCTTAATTCCTCTACAGTAATGGAAAGACCGGCTTTTCTTAAATTTTCAGCCATTTTTTCATTTCTAGCTTCGCGGTTTTTAACAGCCCAATCTAACTGTGCTAATAAATAGGCATTGGTGTAATCTACAAAGAGTCCAAGAATATGGATGTCTCTTTTTCGAAAACCTGCGGATATTTCAACCCCTGGAATCAGGGAAAAATCAATTCCTTTATTACGAAAAGTAGTAGCGGTCTCCATGGCTTCTTTTATACCAAGTACCGTATCATGATCGGTCAATGCGATTGCGGCGAGTTCTTTCTCTATCGCATAATGTACCAATTCACTTGGGGAAAGTGTTCCGTCAGAGGCATTGGAGTGCACGTGTAAGTCAATCTGTTTCATTATTCTTATCATTCCTTTCGCATGTCTTATACAATGTTGGGATGCACCAAGGAGTGCAAGGTATAAACCTAGTAAGCGATGTGTTGTTTTATTCTTCACATCATTTCAATAGTATACCATAGAATTAAGATTAAAGTATGCCCAATATAGAAGTTTCAAAAAAGTAATACGATATATAGATTTTCCATTTTTGTTTAGCCTTGTTTTAATAAGGATGAATTTGTAATATAATAGGAAGCTAGGATATGGAGTAATGAATTGTCTGAAATATGAGTTAGATGGAGGAAAATAATGAAGAGGGTTGGAAAACGAGTCAAAAAGATATTAAAGTGGATGGGAATTATTCTTTTAACAGTTATTATTATCCTTGTTTTGGTAATAGTAGGGGTTAGAACTGTACATAAAAACCAGACGGATATAAAGACGGAAAATGGAATACAAGAAAGCGGCTATGTTTCCATTGGAGGCATAGAGCAATACATACAAATTCGGGGAGAGGATGTAAATAATCCGATTGTAATATTTCTACACGGTGGGCCGGGAAGTAATATGACCTATATTTCTACCTATTATCAGACGGGGATAGAAGATGCGTTCACGATTGTCAATTGGGATCAAAGAGGCTGTGGAAGAACCTATTTTAAAAATCAGGATAGTCAAACATCCTCTGAATTGTCGATTGATACGCTACTAACCGATTTGGATGATTTGACCAATTATGTGACGAACCGATTTGGACAGGAAAAGGTGATTATTATGGGGCATTCCTGGGGAACGATAGTAGGATCCGAGTATGTGGCAAAACACCCAGAAAAAGTGACAGCATACGTAGGATTGGGGCAGTTTGTAAATGGATTAGAAGGTTACCGGATTGCGACAAAAGAAGCTGCAGGCAGAGCAATAAAACAGAATAAAAAGGAAGATGCCACAATGCTTTCGGAAGTATTTCAAACGTTTTCTACTGCAACGAGTGTGGAGAATCTCGACATAAAAAATTATGAGCAGATGATTATGCTGACTAGAAAATACTTAAATTATGAAGGAGCACTATCGAATTCTTCTATGATTTTTGCGGGAATTACTTCTCCAGAAATGTTATTCACAGATTTTCAGTGGTTTCAAAAGATGTCCAATACAAAACAAGCATTTGAATTGGAGGAGCCTTTGATGAATTACTGCATCTTTGATCTTGATATGAGAACAGAGTCTACCCAGTTTGATGTACCTATGTTCTATATATCAGGTGCACAGGATTATGTAACGCCAGTATCCTTAATGGAAGAATATGTGGAGAAAATTAAAGCACCAGAAAAAAAGATCGTACTTGTAGAGAATACAGGACATAGTTTGATGATGGACAATCCAGATGCTTTTTGCAAAGCGGTAAAAGGTGTTCTGATTCAATAAAACATGTATATTTATCCTTGCCCTCTAATATATTGAAAGTAGAAAAAGAGCATGTATATGAGGAGGAGTAGGGAATGAGGCGCGTAAAACGAATGTTTATGGCACTATTAGCTTCCTATATAATAACGGGGATTTTTTTACTGATATTGGCGCTTGTTTTATATAAGGTTAGCCCACCAGAAGGAGTCATTAAGATCGGTATCGTATTTTCGTACATATTTTCTCCATTTATTGGAGGGATACTAGTTGGAAAGGCGGAAGAAAGCAGACGTTTCTTGTGGGGAGCGTTTCTCGGCGCATTGTATTTTTGTATTATTTTTGCGGTTTCCATTATTTTAAGCCAATCTTTATTTGATCGGGCGGGTATGGTTGCAACCGTTTTGGCAATGTGCACATTAGGTGGTACGCTTGGCGGAATGATAAGTTAAAAAACACTTTTCATTTTAAGAAAATTGTGATATACTTTTTTAGTATGTAAAGAAATACTGGAAAAGGAGGTACATAGAATGAAACACATTAAGACATTAAATACAAGAAACTTAAAAGAATCCATGAAAAAAGGTGGATGTGGTGAATGCCAGACATCTTGCCAGTCAGCTTGCAAAACATCATGTACAGTAGGAAATCAAAGCTGCGAAAACAAATAGTAATTGAAAATTTAATCAATGATAGATTAGAAAAGAAGGGGCGGTTTGCAACAGCCCCTTCTTTTGTACGCGAACCGTGTTTTAACGTGTAGGTCATGCACATGACAGAAATGTCAGTATAGGAAGGAGTAATAAAGTGGTACATCAGTACAAAAACAATGGATATAATATCGTGTTGGATGTAAATAGTGGATGTGTTCATGTTGTAGATGAATTAACCTATGATATCGTCGCACTTTTTCAAACAACAGACAAAGAAGATATCACAAAGCAGATGCTTTCAAAATATGAGAAAGATAGTGTTACGCAGCAAGAAATCGAAGAGGTTATCAAAGAAATTGAAGAGTTAAAAGAGGCTGGTAATTTATTCTCCGAAGACATCTATAAGGATTATATTTTTGATGTGAAAAAGAGACAAACCGTAGTAAAAGCATTATGTCTACATATTGCACATGACTGCAATCTAAAATGTCGATACTGCTTTGCAGAAGAAGGCGAATACAAAGGACATCGTGAACTTATGTCCTATGAAGTCGGTAAAAAGGCTTTAGATTTTCTGATTGAGAATTCTGGCAACCGTAGAAATTTGGAAGTCGACTTTTTTGGTGGTGAGCCACTGATGAATTTCGATGTCGTAAAACAATTGGTTGTTTACGGACGAGAATTGGAAAAGCATCATGATAAAAAATTCCGCTTTACCTTAACAACAAATGGTGTATTATTAAATGACGATATTATGGAATTTGCAAATAAGGAAATGGCAAATGTCGTACTAAGTATAGATGGTCGAAAAGAGGTACATGATTATATGAGACCGACCAGAAACAATAAAGGAAGCTATGAGTTGATCATGCCAAAGTTCCAAAAGTTAGCCGAAAGCAGAAATCAAAACAATTATTATGTAAGAGGAACGTTTACACATCATAATCTTGATTTTTCCAAAGATGTACTTCATCTGGCAGATTTGGGATTTAAGCAGATTTCAGTGGAACCAGTCGTTTCACAACCAGAAGAGCCTTATGCAATTACCGAAGAGGACATTGCAACTATTTGTGAAGAATATGATACCTTGGCGAAGGAAATGATTCAACGTAAAAAAGAAGGACGAGACTTCAATTTCTTCCATTTTATGATCGACTTAACAGGCGGTCCATGCGTTGCAAAACGTTTATCTGGCTGTGGATCAGGGACAGAATATTTAGCAGTAACTCCTTGGGGTGATTTTTATCCTTGCCATCAATTTGTTGGTAATGAAGAATTTATCATGGGTAATGTATTTGATGGAATGAATCGCACCGATATCATTGATTGTTTTAAACAGTGCAATGTGTATTCCAAGCCAAAATGTCAGGACTGTTTTGCAAAATATTATTGCAGTGGTGGATGTGCAGCAAATTCTTATAATTTTCATGGAAATATTAATGATGCATATGATATTGGCTGTGAATTACAAAGGAAAAGAGTGGAATGTGCGCTCATGATTAAGGCAGCGGAAAACGACATGGTAAGTGAGTAAATATTTTTTGTGTATTATCGCTAGAAAAAGACTTATGATAGTGACAAATCTATGCATTTGTGTTATTATGTTCCGTGGATGTTTGTCCAATGAAAGCAAGTTGGACATGCGTGAGATATGTAAGAGAAAAGGAGAAAATAAGAAATGAAAGAGAAAAAGAATGGCTGGCTACCCGTCCTTATCGTGGTTGCAGCAATTGCACTTTGCTCCTATGTGGCACTTGTTGGTATTGGAAAAGGACATAAAGGAAGCATCGAAAACATTCGATTAGGTTTGGATTTGGCTGGTGGAGTAAGTATTACATACGAAACAGACAAGGACAATCCATCCGCAGAAGAAATGGATGATACCGTTTATAAAATGCAAAAACGTGCTGAAAATTACAGTACAGAAGCACAGGTTTATAAAGAGGGGACAAACCGTATCAACGTTGATATACCTGGTGTTACCGATGCAAATGAAATCTTACAACAGCTCGGTAAAGCAGGCTCTATCGGTTTTTATGATGAGTCAGGAAATCTAGTAATTGAGGGATCTGATATTGAGACAGCAGAAGCGACAACTCAAAAGAATCAGACGACTGGACTGACTGAATATGTAGTAAAACTGACATTGAATGCAGGTGGTAAAGATAAATTTGCACAAGCGACGGCAGCAAATGTTGGAAAACAAATTGCAATTGTTTATGATCAAAAAACAATTAGTGCACCAGTGGTATCGACTACAATTTCTGATGGTGTTGCAATCATCAGTGGACAAGAAACCATGGATGAAGCAAATGAATTAGCTTCTGTTATCCGTATTGGAGCGCTTCCACTTCAGTTAAATGAAGTTCGTTCTAATGTAGTAGGAGCGAAACTTGGTTTAGAAGCGATTAATACAAGCTTACTTGCTGGAATTATTGGTTTTATATTAGTTATTTTATTTATGATAGTAGTATATCGTGTACCTGGATTTGTTGCCAGCATTGCATTGATTTTATACCTAGCCGCTGAAATGGTTATTTTAAATGTATTAAATGTTACATTAACGTTGCCTGGTGTAGCTGGTATTATACTTTCCATTGGTATGGCAGTCGATGCAAACGTAATTATATTTACCCGTATCAAAGAAGAAATTGGAACAGGAAAAACGGTGCAGTCTGCAATCAAGTTAGGTTTTGACAAGGCATTGTCTGCTATTATTGATAGTAACGTAACTACAATTATTGCTGCTGTTGTTCTTTATTTTATGGGATCAGGTACCGTGAAAGGATTTGCTACAACCCTTGCAATCGGTGTTATTTTGTCTATGTTTACGGCATTAACGGTAACAAAACATTTACTCCGTGCCTTCTATAATTTAGGTTGTGACAATGAAAAACTTTATGGTATCAAAAAAGAAACAAAAACTTGGAACTTTATTGGTATGGTAAAAAAGACATATGTAATCGCAATCGTAGTGATAGGATTTGGTATTGCAATGCTCTTTGTTAATAAGGCTCAAATTGGAGAAATCCTTAATTATGGTCTTGACTTCCGTGGTGGTACATCAACAGAAATCACCTTTAATGAAGCATTGACTGATGACACCCAAAAAGATGTAGAAGCTGTATTCCAGGGCGTAGCTGGTTCAAACGTGGAAACTTCAAAAGTTCAGAATGCAGATGTTTTAATTGTAAAAACTGGTGAACTTACCTTAGACCAAAGAACTACAGTAGAAGATGCATTAGTAAAAGATTTTGCAGTAGATGCCGCAAACATTAAAACAGAAAGCATTAGTGCGAATGTTAGTAATGAAATGAAGAGCGATGCAATCCTTTCTGTAATTGTTGCATGTTTCTTTATGCTAATTTACATCTGGGTTCGTTTTAAGGATCTTAAATTTGGAGCAGCTGCGGTAATCTCATTAATTAATGATGTATTCGTTGTTCTTATGGTATATGCAGCCGTTCGAATTTCGGTAGGAAGTACCTTTATTGCATGTATGCTTACCATTTTAGGTTACTCCATCAATGCAACGATTGTAGTATTTGACCGTGTTCGCGAGAACATGGGAGGTGCTAGAAGTAAAGAAGCACTTGCAGAGATTGTAAATAAGAGTATTACTGATACGTTCTCAAGAAGTGTGAATACAACCATAACAACCCTGATCATGGTAGTTATGTTAGCAATCTTAGGTGTTGATTCTGTTCGAGAATTTGCAATTCCTTTGATGGCGGGTATTCTTGCTGGTGCATTCTCCTCTGTATGTATTTCTGGAACGGTGTACTTTTTCTTTCGAACAAAATTTGCAAAAAGCAAAAAGAGATAATAAGTTTATATTATAACTGAATCATTATCATTAAGACTTTTGGTAAAATGAGAGGGACGTTACAAAATTTTATTTTGTAACGTCCCTTTCATTTTACTCTTTCCTATGCTATGCTTGTTAGGAATTGAGAAAAAAGGAGTCGTATCATTGAAAGAAAAATGGTTTATTAAAAATAAAGCGGGTAATTTCAACCGGATTGGAAATGAGTATCATATCGATCCAGTAATAGCGCAGCTTATTGTCAATCGTGGTATCAACAATAAAGAGGAAATGGAACAATATCTAAACCCTTCACTAAAACACATGCACAATCCTTTGTTGATGAAAGATTTGGAAAAAGCATGTGATATTCTAAAAGAAAAGATGAAAGAAGGTAAAAAAATACGTATTATTGGAGATTACGACGTGGATGGCGTGATGGCCACATACATATCCGTTACCGGACTTAAAAACTGCGGGGCGTACGTTGATTATGAGATACCAGATCGTATTAAAGATGGATATGGAATCAATATTGATATCGTGAAGAAAGCAGTGCAAGAAGGGATAGATACAATATTTACCTGTGACAATGGAATTGCTGCAAAAGATGCAATTGCATATGCAAAAGAGAATGGTCTTACTGTAATCGTAACGGATCATCATGATATACCAGTTGAAGGGGGGATTCCGGGGGCAGATGCGGTTGTAAATCCAAAACAGGAGGATTGTTCCTACCCTTATAAAGGAATCTGCGGTGCTGTGGTTGCTTACAAATTGATTGAAGTTTTGTATGATAAATTCCTGGTGGAACGTAAAAATGCATATGACCTACTTGAATATGCAGCAATTGCTACGGTTTGCGACGTTATGGACTTGCAAAATGAGAACCGTGTGATTGTTAAATTTGGAATATCACAGTTTGAACATACCAAGAATCTGGGGTTACAAGCGTTACGAGAAGAATGCGGGTTATTGGGAAAACCCATAAATGCGTATCATTTTGGCTTTGTCATTGGACCTTGTATCAATGCATCTGGACGATTGGAATCTGCGCAGATAAGCTTAATGTTATTATTAAGCAAGGATAGAGAAGAAGCATCATGTCTTGCAAAAAAATTAAAAAGTTTGAATGATGAGAGAAAGAGTATGACGGAGGAAAATCTACAAGCAGCCATTGAAATGGTAGAAAACTCGTCATTAATAAACGATAAAGTATTGGTTGTATATCGTGAAAATTGTCATGAGAGTCTGGCAGGTATCATAGCAGGACGACTCCGGGAACGATATAATAAACCGGCAATCGTGATTACAAAGACGGAGCATGGGGCAAAGGGTTCTGGAAGATCCATTGAAGAATATCATATGTTTCAGGAATTAAGTAAATGCAGTGATATACTTTTGAAATTTGGAGGTCATCCTATGGCAGCAGGGCTTTCTTTAATGGAAGAGCATGTGGAGGAACTAAGGAGACGCCTGAATGAAACAACAACCTTAACGGAAGATAATTTAATTGCGAAAGTATCATTTGATATGGTCTTGCCATTTGAAAAAGTAGGTGTACCATTAATTCATCAGATGGAATGTCTTGAACCGTATGGAAAAGGCAATGAAAAACCTTACTTTGTATTAAAAGATGTAGAGTTTGTTAGTGCGCAGATCTTAGGATGCAACCAAAATGTATTAAAGTGTACACTACGCTCAAATAGTGCAAAAGGGATGTATACTGGCATGATATTTCAAAATATTATGGGTTTTCGTGAAGCTGTAGAAAAGAAATATGGGAATTCTTCGTTCGAAGATTTGCTAGCACGTAAAAAATCAATCTGTATGGATATCGTATTTAGCTTAAACATAAATGAATACAATGGATTAGAAAGTGCCCAGCTGATTATACAAAATTACCGCTAATCGCTTGTGAAGTCAAAGATGTGGGGGTATAATGATTGGGTGCAAAAATATAGATTACAGTATCTTTTTAGGAAGAGTGACTGTACGGTTATATACAAATCGAATAAAAAAATAAATGGGAGAAAAAAATATGATAAAGCAACGCTTACGTGCACTACGTGAAGAAATGAAACAAAGAAACATTGATATCTATGTAGTACCAACTTCTGATTTTCATGAATCTGAATATGTTGGTGAGTATTTTAAGGCGAGAAAATATATCACTGGATTTACTGGTTCTGCTGGAACTGCAGTGATTACCATGACAGAAGCTGGGCTATGGACGGATGGAAGATATTTTATTCAGGCAGCAAATCAATTAGAGGGAAGCGGTATTATGCTGTACCGCATGGGTGAAGAAGGCGTTCCAACGGTAAAAGAATTTATTGAGAATCAATTAAAAGAAGGTGGATGTCTTTCATTTGATGGTCGTGTTATTAATGGAAAGTTAGGTGCAGATTTTCAAAAGATTGTAGAGAAAAAGAAGGGAAGCCTCCATGTAAGCGAGGATTTAGTGGATATTGTCTGGACTGACAGACCGGAGTTTTCCAAAGAACGCAGCTTTGTTTTAGATGTAAAATATGCGGGAAAAACAGCGAAAGAAAAACGAAATGAAGTAAGAGCTGTGATGAAAGAAAAAGGAGCTACGGTTCATGTCATCACATCATTAGATGATATTGCCTGGCTGTTTAACATACGTGGAAATGATATTCGAAGTTTTCCTGTTGTATTGTCGTATGCTGTAATTACAACGAACGAAAGCTTTTGGTTTGCAAACAAGGAAGTTTTAAATGAAGAAGTAATAAAACATCTTAACGACAATCAAATTACGGTAAAAGAATACAATGAAATCTATGACTATCTTCCAACGCTTACAAAAGATGAAGTCGTTTTAATGGATAAATCTTGTGTGAATTTTAGAATCTGTCATTGCCTGAACAAAGAAATTAAGGTATTGGATGAGAAGAATCCGACTCTGCTTATGAAAGCAATTAAGAATTCAATCGAAATAGAAAATACAAAAAATGCACATATCAAAGATGGCGTTGCATTTACGAAGTTTATGTATTGGTTGAAAAATAATATTGGAAAAGAAACCATTACGGAAATCAGTGCCTCTACCTATTTGGAAAATCGAAGGAGAGAGCAGGAAGGATTCATTGAATTAAGCTTTGATACGATAAGCGCATATGGAGCAAACGCCGCTATGATGCATTATTCTGCCACAGAGGAATCCAATGCGGTTTTAGAAACGGAAGGATTTTTATTGGTAGATTCGGGCGGACATTACTATGAAGGATCTACTGATATTACAAGAACGATGGCACTTGGGACATTAACAGATAAACAAAAATTACACTTTACGACCGTAGCACGTTCCAATTTAAATCTTGCAGCAGCGCAGTTCTTATATGGATGTTCCGGTTTGAATTTAGACATTTTATCCAGAGGTCCATTATGGGATATGGGAATTGATTATAAATGTGGAACTGGACATGGTATTGGCTATTTATTAAATGTACACGAAGGACCAAATGGTTTTCGCTGGAAGATTGTGCCAGAGAGAAATGATAGCTCTCCACTGGAAGAGGGTATGATTACTACCGATGAGCCAGGAGTATATTTAGAAGGAGAATATGGCATACGTACCGAAAATGAACTCGTTTGTTTAAAGGGTGAAAAGAATGAATATGGTCAGTTTATGTATTTTGAAACTATTACGTATGCACCAATTGACCTAGATGCCATTATCCCAGAAGAAATGACAGGACGTGAGAAAAAGTTACTGAATGATTATCACAAAAATGTATATGAAAAACTATCGCCATATCTAACAAAAGAAGAAGTAGAATGGTTAAAAATATATACCCGTGAAATTTAATTACTGAAAAACTAGGAGTAGGAGTAGGGCTGTTGCAAATCAAATTAGAAACTTGAATATTGCAACAGCCCTGTTTTTGCCTATTCAAAATAGGCTGTAGTAAGGAAATTGTAAGAAATGTTATGGGAACTTAACTTGCAATGTATATCCCCTTTTCATAAAATAAGAGGTATAAGTAGGAGTGCGTTTTATATGCAGACAGGAGTAAGAATGAGAGAGCAAAAGAAGAAAAAACTCAAATCAGCAGCATTTTTAAGTCCTAGTTTACTAGGACTTTTGGTGTTTTTTGTATTACCATTTCTGGTAGTAATATATTATTCCATGGTAGATAACCCAATTAGTCATCAGTTTGTATTTCTTTCGAACTTTATTAATGTCATTCAAAATCAGGCATTTTTGCAGGCTTCAAAGAATACTGCGATGTTTTCGATTATAGTGGTACCATTAGCTGTTGTTTTGTCACTTGCACTTGCGATTTTGATTGATAGCCGGATTCCATTTAAAAGCCAGTTTCGTACTTTCTTTTTATGCCCAATGATGGTACCGGTAGCTTCCATCGTATTGATTTGGCAGGTGTTGTTTCATTATAATGGCGCTATTAATGGAATTTTGCAAAACTTTGGAATAAATCCGATCGACTGGTTAAAGTCGGATTACAGCCAGGTGGTAATTGTTATTTTATTTCTATGGAAAAACTTAGGATATGACATGATTTTGTTTATGGCAGCACTTGGGAGTATCCCAAAAGATTTGCTTGAGGTTACGACACTGGATTCTTCAAGTACCTTGGTACAATTTTTTTACATAAAACTTCGATTTCTGTCACCAACGATATTATTTGTAACAATATTATCACTGATCAATTCATTTAAGATATTTCGAGAAGTATATTTGTTAACGGGAGATTATCCATACGACACTTTGTATATGCTTCAAAACTTTATGAATAATACCTTTCAGTCCATGGACTACCAAAAGTTATCTGCGGCAGCGATATTGATGGCGATTGTAATGGTAATTATTATTGGATTATTATTTTATACCGAAAATAAATATGGAGAGGATGTGGAAGGATGACATTAAAGAAGCATTATTTCAGAAGGAGCATCCGCACCATGATCGCCGCAATATTTGCCTGCTTGTTTTTAATGCCAACGATACTAACTATGGCGAACTCTTTTATGTCAGCAAATGAAATCAAGGCGAACTATGGATCAATCCTTGACAATGCAAGTGAAAGCAAAGAAGGTAAAAAAACCTATGTTGCAGAAAGGGTTAATCTGAAATTTATACCAGATATGGTTTCCTTTAGTCAATACATAACGGTTCTATTTAAAAGTCCCGATTATTTACTGAAATTTTGGAATTCAGTCATATTAGTGGGTCCAATTGTGGTATTTCAGTTACTGATCGCCGCATTAGCCGCTTATAGCTTTACCAGGCATCGAGGAAGAATAAAGGAAATGTTATTTTTTGTCTATATTATATTAATGTTAATGCCTTATCAGGTTACGTTAGTTCCAAACTTTCTTGTTGCAAACTGGCTTGGCATCATTAATACCAGATGGGCGATTTTACTACCTGGATTCTTTGCACCTTTTAGTGTCTTTCTTTTGACGAAATTCATGCGAAGAATACCGGTATCCTTAATTGAATCAGCAGAGATCGATGGTGCAGGTGAATGGAGCATATTTACTAAAGTTTGCCTTCCGATATGTAAGAGTTCCTTGTTTTCCGTAGCAATTTTAGTCTTTATTGACTATTGGAACATGGTAGAACAGCCACTGATTTTGTTATCAGATGAAGCGATGTACCCATTGTCGGTATTTTTATCAAAAATTAATACAGGAGAAGTTGGCTTGGCATTTGCGGTTGCTACTATATATATGGTACCTGCACTTTTAATGTTTTTGTATGGTGAAGATTATCTGATTGAAGGAATTGCATATTCCGGAGCAGTAAAGGGATAGAGAGAGAGGAACAATAATGGAAGAAAAAGCAAAAAAAAGAAGAGACTGGATCAAAAATGTAACGATTATATTTCTGATAATTATGTTAATACTAACATTTTTTTCAAATACAATCATGAATTATTCCTTGCCAGAGGTATCTGCGCAGTATACGACATCGGGTAATGTTGCCGCTAAAGTTCGCGGAACTGCTTCGGTTGAAGCTATGGAGCCTTATTCAATCAAATTAGAAGAAAGCCGTAAAGTAGAAGAAGTAAAAATTCATGCAGGTGATGCCATTAAAGAGGGTCAGGTTCTATTTATATTAGGCGACAGCGATGGGACTGCACTAGACGAAGCACAGGATGCATACGACACAGCAAATTTAGAATACCAACAAAAACTCTTGGAAGTTTCGCCGGATTATGGCTCGAGTAATTTAGACATACAATTTGCAAATGAAGACTATAAAAAAGCTTTGGTCGATTATAAAGAAGGAAAAATCAATTATAAGAAGTGGACGAAAAAAGTCAATACACTTACCAAGGAAAAAGATGAAGCACAGGAGTTGGTAACTACATATACAAAACAAAAAGCAACCTATACAAGGCAAAAAGCAAATCTGCAAAGTCAAAAACCGGATGTAAAAGCAGAGACGATAGCTTATAAGAAGGCAAAAGAAGCATATGAAGACTTAGAATATGCAGCGACACTTGGAGCAAATGGAGGCGACTATTCCCTAGCTTTGGCAGCAGCAAGACGTACCATGGATAAGGCATCGGTTGCATTAGAGAATGCTACGACAGAAAAGCAGGCTGTAATTGATGCACAAATTGCGACGGTAACGGAGCAGCTTGATACCGTAGATGAAAATTTAACGGAAGCAAATCTTAAATTGACAGAAAAAACGACATCCTTAACAGACGCAAAAACAGAACAAAAGGCAATTTCAATCAAAGATTTGGCAAAAAATATTGATACGACAAAACGCGCTTATGAAAAATTAGTTGCAGCACTTGAAAAAACACAAAGTGAGGATTCTTCAAAAGAAGCGGTTGCAAATGTTCAGCTTACTAGTATGAAAAAGAAGGTTGACCGTTTGGCTAATAAGGTAAAAAGACTTACAAAGTCGGGATCAACAAATAAAGTTGTTTCTAAAGTTACAGGTATTGTAAGTTCAGTAAGCTGTGTTGCAGGAGATAAAACAACTGTAGATACCCCACTTGCCGTGATTGAATTAACGGACCGTGGATATTGTGCGAAGTTGAGTGTAACGAATGAACAAAGTAAGCAAATTCGAGAAGGCAATACGGCAGAAATCTTAAATGTTTGGGGAACTGAAATTACAGCGACGGTTGCATCCATAAAGAATGACCCAGATAATGCAGGTAAGAAGCGACTTGTAACATTTAACATTACCGGAGATGTATCGGTTGGCCAAAGTTTAGATCTTTCCATTGGAGATAAGAGTTCGTTCTATGATACGATCGTACCAAATAGTGCAATTCATGAAGATAACAAAGGAAAATTTGTACTTGCGGTACAAGTAAAAAATAGTCCATTAGGAAATCGATATGTAGCAACAAGACTGGATGTACAAGTGCAGGCAGCAGATGAGACATCTTCTGCAATTAGTGGCTCTGCAACCGGAAGCGAATTTATTATTACAACATCAACTAAACCAATTCAGCCAGGAATGCAAGTACGCTTAGTTGAGGGAGGCGAGGAATGATAAAAATAAGTAAGAAACAGATTGGTTACAGCTTTCTTACAATTTTGGGTGTCTTATGTTTTGTTTATATATGCAGCATCAGCCGTAGTCAGTTATCCCAGCAGGGTGCCAAGAGGTTTAGTGGAGATGGTCAGCATTATGCACAAATATCTTCATTTTTTACACAGGATTCCACAATCAATGAATCAAATATTAATAATTACCGAAGCAGTGTACAAAAGTCATTGGAAGAAGCGTCTCTTAAATCAAAGTATGCAAATGCCAGATTATGGGTTGATTGTTATTCGGGAAAAGCAAAGGTAAAAGTAATTAAGGGTAAGACAACGGAAGATGTAACTATGATTGGAGTAGGAGGAGATTTCTTTCTCTTTCATCCAATGACAATGCTGGAAGGTTACTATTTTTCATCCAATGATGTGATGAAAGATCGTATTCTTATTGATAAGGAAGTTGCATGGCAGCTATTCGGTTCTACGGATGTAGTTGGTATGAATGTACAGGTTGGAAGTAAGACCTGTGTGGTTGCGGGTGTATTTGAATTATCCGAGGATAAGGCAACTAAGAATGCAGTTGGAAAAACACCAATGATATTTGCACCGTTTGAAATGCTTTCAGAGGGGACTGGGTCTGGAACTGCTGGATCAGGAGCCACAAGTGCAGGTACTGCGGATGGAGGAACTTCGAATGGAGGAAATTCGAATTCAGCTCCGATTCGGTGTTATGAAATTCTTTTGCCAAATCCTGTATCTGGATTTGCAAAACAGATTATCTTAAAAAATGTGGCAGGTGTTGATTTAACTAGCACTACCAGCAGTGAGATAGATTTAGATGCATTAAAAGTAGAAATTCTTGAAAATACTAATCGATTTTCATTTGTTCGATTACTTGAAACTATGAAAAGTGTTGGAACTCGTTCGATGCACACAAAGCCAATGGAATATCCATATTGGGAAAATGTAGCTCGTGCGAAAGAAGATCTGGCAATCATTTTTTTGAGATTAATGATATTAATATTTCTGTTCCCAGCGATTGCAATCGTGGGATGGGGATGGAGAAGATTCAAGCAGCGTAAATGGACGCTCAAACGCTTAAAACGAGTAATTGAAGAAAAAGCGGAAGCTAAGAAGAAGAAAAAGTGGGAGGAAATGAAATATGAAAAAGAGAAGTCGATTAACTAGGTGTATTGCACTTACGATGGTTGCGACGATGGTGGCAGGCTTATTTGCAGGGTGTGGAAGTAAGAAAACTTCCACAGGAGCTGTCATGGATAAAGACCATGTTTACAGTGCAACTTATTATGATTTGCCAGAAGGAATGACGAGAATTAATACCATGAAAGTGGTGAAAGATCGCATTTATATTGATGGTTACAATGAAAAAAATAATTATACTTATATGATTTGTTCCATGAATGCAGATGGAACGGATGGAAAACTCATTTACGAGCCAAAGGATGATCAAAACAGCAACATTAGTAATTTTACGGTGGATCAAGATGGTAACTTATGCTTCTTCAAATCAGAATATAAAGAAGATAAAACCGATCCTCAAAATGTTCAGTATACTTCAAAGAACTACCTTACAAAAGTAGATGGTAATGGAAAAGAGCTTTTAAATGTGGAGTTAAAAGGGAAAGAAAATTTCTATGCAAACAGTATGCTAGTGGATGGAGCAGGAAATATTTTCATGCTATCCTCTGAGAGTCTGGATGTATATGATAAAGATGGAAAATTAATCAATTCTGTTGATACAACCAACAGTTATGTGGATAGTGCTTTCTTGTCACAAAAGGGTAATGTCATGTTGTCACAGTATACAGAAGACTATTCTTCGAAAGAATTAAAAGAGTACGATTCACAGACAAAGAAATTTTCTGAGCCAATTAAAATGGAGGGAAATTTAAATAACTATACCTTTTATCAGGCAGTCGGTTATGATTTATTTATGAAGGATAGCACCAGCCTATATGGATACAATGTTTCAGGTGGGGAACAAACACAACTTATCAATTGGATTGATTCGGATATTGATGGAAGTTCTGTAAATTATATTTCTGGATTATCGGATGGAAGACTGGTATGTGTTACAAATAACTACATGAAGAACACGAGTGAACTTGCAGTATTAACAAAAGTTGCACCAGAAGATGTCGTAGACAAAACAGTGCTTACACTGGCTACGGTTTATGATATGCAGCTTAGTCCAGTTATCATTGAGTTTAACAAAAAGAGTGAAAAATATCGTATTACATTAAAAGATTATTCAATTTATAATACAGACGATGATTACGAAGCTGGCTCAAAGAAACTTAATTCGGATATCATTTCTGGCAATGTACCAGATATTCTTTGCATCAGTGATACTAGTTCTTTTGAAAGTTGCGCATCCAAAGGTCTTTTTGTAGATTTCAATGAATTGATAAAAAAAGATGATAGTTTTAAAAAGAGTGATTACCTTGAAAATGTCTTTACTGCTTTTGAATCCAAAGGAAAATTATATTCGATAGTTCCATCCTTTAGTGTATTCACCATTTTAGGAAAAACATCGGATGTTGGCAGTAACATGGGCTGGACCATGGATGATTTACAAGCATTAGTTGCAAATAAGCCAAAAGATACTAAAATAATGAGTCATGCAACAAAATCAATGATGTTATCTTATGGTAACTATATGTGCATGGATGAATATGTTGATTGGGAAAAAGGATCCTGTAATTTTGATAATGAGGAATTCATTCGTCTGCTTGAATTTGCAAATCAGTTTCCTGAAAAAATGGATGATCAAAGCCGAGTTGAGGATGGGATGATGGATCCAACCAGTGGGGAAGATTTATCTTATCGCAAAGGTACCACTCTTTTGATGGAAAGCTTTTTATCCGATTTTGCTGAGTTTCATCGCATGCAAAAGGTAACTTTTGGTGAAGATGTTACTTTTATTGGATTCCCGACTGCTAGCAAAAATGGTTCTGCGATTACACCAAATATCCAACTAGCAATTTCATCAAGATCTGTAGCACAGGACGCAGCATGGGATTTTGTTAAATCATTTTTTGAAGACGATTACCAAGATAGCTGTTCTTATACATGGCCAGTAAAACTTTCTGCAATCGAAAAGAAAAAAGCTACAGCGCAAAAAGTTCAGACATATACCGATGAAAATGGTAAGGAAGTTCCATATGAGGAAACCTATACTGTAAATGGAAAAGAAGAAAAATTAGGTACGGTAACCGATCAAGAATGTGAAAAAATAATGACATTCTTAAAATCATTAAATCAAGTAATGAGATATGATACAAAAATTTATGAGATAATGGATGAGGAAACCGGTGCATATTTCGCTGGACAAAAATCTGCCCAGGAGACAGCAAAACTTATTCAGAACAGAGTGCAAACGTACTTAAATGAAATACAATAACTATTAATGAAAAGGAATTGTTGTAAAAATCAATATGAATGATGTTTTTTGACAGTTCCTTTTTAAGATGAAATGGAAGTACTTAAAGCAAAGAGGAAAAAGTAAAGTAATAACAAAGTGGGGGGAAACAACATGAATATAAGAAAGTTACTAACTAGATTCGCTGCGCTTACAATGGTAGCAACGATGGTTACTGGCTTATTCACAGGATGTAATAGTAAGCCGGCATCCGGTGAAGCTACGATGGATAAAGACCATGTGTACCATGCCAATTACTATGATTTGCCAGAGGGAATGACGCGTATTAATACCATGAAGGTAGTAAATGATCGCATTTATATGGATGGTTACAACGAGACAAAGAATTATACACATTATATGATTTGCTCCATGAGTGCAGATGGAACAGATACGAAACTAATTTATGAACAAAAGGATGATCAAAGAAACATTAGCAATTTTACGGTTGATCAAGATGGTAACGTATGCTTCTTTGAATCAGAATTCAAAGAGGATAAGGCAGATCCTGAAAATATACAGTATCTCACAAAGAACTATCTTGCAAAAATGGATGGCAATGGGAAAGAACTTTTAAAAGTGGAATTAAAAGATAAAGAAGACTTTTACCCAAACAGTATGTTAGTAGACAAGTCTGGACTAATTTTTATGATATCCTCAAGTTGCATTGATATTTATGATAAGGAAGGTAAATCAGTAAATTCGATTGATACTACCGACAGTTATGTGGAAAGTGCATTTCTCACGCAGGATGGTAATATGATGCTGACTCAGTATACAAAAGACTATTCCTCAAAGGAAGTAAAAGAGTATGATGCTCAGACGAAGAAGTTTTCAGAAGCCATCAAAATGGAAGATAATTTAAATAATTGCTCGTTTTATCAGGCAATCGGATATGATTTGTTTATCAAGGATTCCATGGATTTATACGGTTATAATATTGCAAACAGTGAAAAAACAAAATTAATTAACTGGATTGATTCCGATATTGATGGAAGTTCGGTTAATTACATTTCAGGATTATCCGACGGAAGAATCGCATGTGTAACCAATAATTTTATGAAGAATATCAGTGAACTTGCTGTATTAACGAAAGTAGCACCAAAAGATGTAGTTGATAAAACTATTCTTACGATGGCTACCGTTTATGATATGGAGCTGAGTCCGGTTATCATTGAATATAATAAAAAAAGCGAAAAATATCGTATTACGCTAAAAGATTATTCAATTTATAATACGGAAGATGATTACCAAGCTGGTTCTAAAAAGTTAAATGCCGATATTATTTCAGGAAATATTCCAGATATTGTATGTGTTAGTAATTCGGATTCGCTCGAAAATCTTGCCTCCAAAGGTCTATTTGTAGATTTTAATGAATTAATAAAAAAAGATCAGAATTTTAATCGAGAAGATTATCTTCAAAATATTTTTGATGCCTTTGAACGAAATGGTAAATTATATACATTGGTTCCTTCTTTTTATCCATTTACCGTTATGGGAAAAACAACAGATGTCGGAAGCGAAATGGGCTGGACCATGGATGATTTAGAATCATTAGTGGCCTCCAAACCAAAGGAAACCAAAATATTTAGTGATGTAGTCAAATCTACGATTCTTGCTTATGGCAGTTATATGTGTATGGATGAATATGTTGACTGGGATAAAGGAACCTGTAATTTTGAGAATGAGGAGTTTATTCGCCTGCTCGAATTCGCAAATCAATTTCCAGAAAGCTATGATCAATCAGAATCAAATTATGAAGAAAGAAGCAGTGAGGAAGAGCTAGCTTATCGCAATGGAAAAACACTACTACAGGTAAACAATCTAACCGACTTTTCGGATTTTCATCGGATACAAAAGGTAGCCTTTGGAGAAGATGTAACCTTCATTGGATTTCCGAATGCAAGTAAAAATGGTTCAGCTATTTCCGCAAATTTTGAACTTTCCATATCAGCGAAATCGGGTAATCAAGATGCAGCCTGGGATTTTGTAAAGATATTTTTTGATGATGACTATCAAGATTTGGTATCTTATGTGTGGCCGGTAAAACTCTCTTCCATTGAAAAGAAAAAAGAAGAGGCACAAAAGGTAGATACTTATACCGATGAGAATGGAAAAGAAGTTCCATATGAAGAAACCTATATGGTAAATGGAAAAGAAGAAAAATTAGGTACCGTAACAGATGAAGAATGTCAAAAAGTAATGAAATTCTTGAAATCACTCAATCAGGTAATGCGATATGATATGAAGGTTTATGAAATTATGGATGAGGAAACCGGTGCATATTTTGCTGGACAAAAATCTGCAACGGAGACGGCAAAACTGATTCAAAACAGAGTACAGACCTACTTAAATGAAGTAAAGTAACAACAAAACAAAAGGAATTGTTGTCAAAATCAACAGTATTGTTGATTAAGCAACAGTTCCTTGCTTTTTATCCAAATATGTTATATAGTAAATACTGAATTTTTTGAAGATAGATGGGTAAAACTTTTCAAAAAGCAAGTCTATAGTTTGTATAAAGAATGTGTTATACTTTATTATTATATTTAAAGTATAATATTGAATGGAAAATAAAAAAATTGAAAGAATAGATAGGAGAACTATTATGAGAAAAACGAAAATAATTTGTACACTTGGACCATCCGCGAATGATGAACAATCAATTAGGGAATTAATGATTAATGGAATGAATGTAGCAAGATTTAATTTTTCACATGCAGATCATGAGGAGCATTTGAATCGTTTAAAAATTATCAAACGTCTTCGTGATGAATTAAATCTTCCGGTTGCAGCACTTCTTGACACAAAAGGTCCAGAAATTAGAATTGGAAAATTCAAGGAAGAAAAAATCCAGCTTAAACAGGGTCAGAAATTTACATTAACGACGAAAGATGTGGAGGGAGATGAAACGATAGTATCCATTTCATATAAGGAACTTACAAAGGATGTAAAGGAAGGATCCAAAATATTAATTGACGATGGTCTTGTTGAACTTAATGTTGACAAAGTCGATGAATGCAACATCAACTGTACCGTAATGAATGATGGCTTTATATCGAATAATAAGGGTGTTAATGTGCCAGGAGCAGAATTGTCCATGGATTTCTTAAGTGAAAAAGATAAAAATGATATTTTATTTGGTATAAAAAATGGATATGATTTTATCGCGGCATCATTTACCAGAACTGCACAAGATGTTTATGATGTTCGAAAACTCTTAAAAGAAAATGGAGGAGAATCCGTTCAAATTATTGCAAAAATTGAAAATTTGCAAGGTGTTGAGAATATTGATGAGATTATTAAAGCAGCTGACGCAATTATGATTGCCAGAGGAGATATGGGTGTAGAAATCCCTGGTGAAGAAGTGCCAGTACTTCAGAAATTAATCATTAAAAAAGTGTACAATGCAGGAAAACCAGTCATTACAGCAACGCAGATGTTAGATTCCATGATGAAGAATCCAAGACCGACCAGAGCAGAGATTTCTGACGTAGCAAATGCAATTTATGATGGTACCAGTGCGATTATGCTCTCAGGAGAAACAGCTGCAGGAAAATATCCAACCCAGGCACTACAGACCATGGTTCGCATTGCAGAAAGAACAGAGCAGGATATCGATTATAAAAAACGCTTTAAAGCAATTGAGAATATTGAATCAGATACCACAGAAGCGATTTGCCATGCAACATGCACTATTGCGCATGATATGAATGCAAAAGCAATTATTACGGTAACAAAATCAGGCAGAACAGCCAGAATGGTAACAAAATACCGTCCGGAATGCCCAATTATGGGTTGTGCTACACATCCCCATATCTGCCGTCAGTTAAATTTATCCTGGGGAATTTATCCACTTCATATACGTGAAGAGCAGGACTCTTATGAATTAATTGACCATGCTACGCAAGAGGTAATGAAAACTGGTTTCGTACAAGAAGGAGATTTGACTGTTATTACAGCAGGTGTTCCATTGGGAATGTCTGGAACTACAAATTTAATTAAGGTCCAAATTGCAGGGGAACGTTCCATCGGTTAATCATGAAATATAAGGTAAACTTATAACTCGTATTAGAAATAGATAAGAGCCAGGTGCTAGTAAAGATGCCGTTTTATATGATACAATAAGAGCGAAATGTATCAATAGAAAGAAATTCAGGAGGACAAACCATGGATTACAAGAAGGCAGGAGTCGACATTGAGGCAGGCTATAAATCAGTAGAGCTTATGAAACAGCACATTCAAGGAACGATGCGAAGAGAAGTACTGACAAAAATCGGAGGATTTTCAGGTGCTTTTTCCTTGGAGCACTTTAAACATATGGAGAAACCAACTTTAGTATCCGGTACGGATGGAGTTGGAACAAAGTTAAAGCTTGCATTCTTAATGGACAAACATGATACCATAGGGATTGACTGTGTTGCCATGTGTGTAAATGATATTGCTTGTACTGGTGGTGAGCCTTTATTTTTCCTCGATTACATTGCTTGTGGTAAAAATGAACCTGAACGAATTGCAACGATTGTGAGTGGAGTTGCAGCTGGATGTAAACAGGCAAATGCAGCATTGATTGGCGGAGAAACGGCAGAGATGCCAGGGTTTTATCCGATTGATGAATACGATTTGGCAGGATTTGCTGTTGGAATCGTGGACGAGAAGGATATGATTACAGGAGATGAATTAAAAGAGGGTGATGTACTACTTGGAATTGCCTCCTCTGGAATTCATAGCAATGGATATTCACTGGTTCGTAATGTTTTTGATATGAAAAAGTCTGTTCTTGATAAATATTATGAAGTGCTTGGAGCTACATTAGGTGAAACCTTATTGACCCCAACCAAAATTTATGTAAAAGCGCTTTCCGTACTAAAGACGGGTGGTATTACAGTAAAAGCCTGTAGTCATATTACGGGTGGTGGATTCTATGAAAATATTCCTAGAATGCTACCAGATGGAATGCATGCACATATACGCAAATATAGCTATGAAGTTCCTCCAATCTTTGGAATGCTACAAAAAGATGGAGCGATTGAAGAAACCATCATGTACAATACCTTTAATATGGGTATCGGTATGATTATAGCGGTAGATAAAAATAGTGTAGATTCTGCTATGAGTCTAATTAAGACTGCAGGTGAGACTGCTTATATTCTTGGAGATATTAAGGCAGGAGACAAAGGGGTATCACTATGCTAAGGGTTGCTGTATTGGTATCTGGTGGTGGTACAAATTTACAGGCTATGATTGACCGACTGGAAGATGGAACGATAAAAAATGCAAAGATAGAGTTAGTTATCAGCAATAAGAAAGATGCCTATGCGCTTACGCGTGCAAAGAAATATGGAATTAATGCTATTTGTATTTCGCCTAGAGATTATAATTCAAAAGACGATTTTGGAGAAGCGTTACTCACATGCTTGCAGGCCTATGCCATTGATCTAATCGTTTTGGCAGGTTATCTTGTTATCCTTCCGAAACGAATCATTGAAGCTTACCATAATCAGATTATTAATATACATCCTTCTTTAATCCCATCCTTTTGTGGAGATGGGTTCTATGGCTTAAAGGTACATGAAGAAGCACTGGCACGAGGAGTGAAGGTGACGGGTGCAACGGTACATTTTGTAGATGAGGGGACGGATACTGGACCAATTTTACTGCAAAAGGCAGTCGAAGTGTTGGATGGTGATACACCGGAAATCTTACAAAAAAGAGTGATGGAAGAGGCTGAATGGATTTTATTACCTAAGGCAATTGATTGGATTGCAAATGGAAAAGTAACTTGTTTTGGTAAAGCAATCGATGAACAAAGGAGCAAAGGATGAAAGTTTTAATTGTTGGAAGCGGTGGAAGAGAGCATGCGATTGCAACTTGCGTTGCAAAGAGCAGTCGTGTAGATAAAATTTATTGTGCTCCTGGGAATGCAGGAATTTCTGAAATGGCAGAATGTGTCGATATTGAAGCAATGGAGCATGATCGTTTGGCGCAGTTTGCAAAAGAAAATGAAATTGATCTTACGATTATCGGAATGGATGATCCTTTAGTTGCAGGAATCGTCGATGTTTTTGAGGAACAAGGACTAAAGGTATTTGGACCGAGAAAAAATGCTGCAATATTAGAAGGATCCAAAGTTTTTTCCAAAGATTTGATGAAAAAATACAATATTCCAAGTGCTGCTTATGAATCGTTTGACCGCGCGCAGGATGCATATACATATCTGGAAACAGCATCCTACCCAATCGTAATTAAAGCAGATGGTTTAGCACTAGGAAAAGGGGTTTTAATTTGTAATTCACTGGAAGAAGCAAAAGAGGGAGTAAAGACTCTGATGCTTGATAAAGCCTTTGGGAATGCAGGAAACCGTATTGTTATCGAAGAATTTTTATGTGGTAGAGAAGTTTCTGTGCTTTGTTTTTGTGATGGAACACATATCCTTCCTATGACGAGTGCACAAGATCATAAACGTGCAAAAGATGGTGATCAAGGACTCAATACGGGTGGTATGGGTACATTTTCTCCTAGTCCGTTTTATACCAAAGAAGTGGAAGCTTTTTGCGATAAGTATGTTTATCAGCCATCAATGGATGCAATGAAAGCAGAGGGCCGAGACTTTGTAGGAATTATGTTTATTGGTTTGATTTTGACTCCAAATGGTCCTAGAGTGCTCGAATATAATGTAAGGTTTGGAGATCCAGAAGCACAAGTTGTACTACCAAGAATGAAGAATGATATAATTGATGTAATGGAAGCTTGTATCGAAGGACGTTTGAATGAACAGGCGCTGACTTTTGAGAATAATGCAGCTGTTTGTGTTGTTTTAGCTTCGGATGGATATCCCTTAAGCTATGAAAAAGGAAAGAGTATAACAGGGCTTGAACATTTTAAAAATAAAGAAGACTACTATGTGTTTCATGCAGGAACGCGAACGACACAGGATGGTATTGTAACAAATGGTGGACGTGTACTTGGAGTGACAGCAAAGGGTAAAAATTTAAAAGAAGCGAGAGCAAATGCATATAAAGCAACAGAGTGGATTCAGTATGAAAACAAGTATATGCGTCATGATATTGGTAAAGCTATTGATGAAGCCTAGTTTTGTGTCATGCTTTTTTCAAAAGCCATTGACTTTAATACGCTAAGCTAGTAAAATAGTAAAATTAGTACGAATCGTTTTAAATAACAAATGATAGATATCAGGAGGAGATTTATTATGTATTCTTTTGAAGAAGTAGAATTGTTTGACCGAGAAATAGCACAAGCAATGGATAAGGAACTAAAAAGGCAGAGAGATCATATTGAATTGATTGCTTCCGAGAATTTAGTAAGTAAGGCTGTTATGTCGGCAATGGGCAGCCCTCTCACCAATAAATATGCAGAAGGATATCCGGGAAAACGCTATTATGGCGGTTGTGAATATGTAGATGTTGTGGAACAATTGGCAATCGACCGTGCAATGAAGTTATTTGGTTGCACGTACGCAAATGTACAACCACACTCTGGTGCACAGGCAAACATGGCTGTTTATTTTGCCTTAGTAAAGCCAGGTGACACCGTAATGGGAATGAATCTTGCCCATGGCGGACATCTAACACATGGAAGTCCAGTCAATATGTCTGGAAGTTATCACAAAATTGTGCCTTATGGTGTGGATGAAAATGGCTTCATCGATTATGCTGAGGTTGAACGTATTGCAAAGGAATGTAAACCAAAGATGATTATAGCTGGAGCAAGTGCTTATGCTAGAAAAATAGATTTTAAGAAATTCCGTGAGATTGCAGATGAAATAGGAGCTTTCCTAATGGTGGATATGGCTCATATTGCTGGACTTGTTGCATCTGGTCAGCACGAAAGCCCAATCCCATATGCTCATGTAACCACCACCACAACGCATAAAACGCTTCGTGGGCCAAGAGGTGGTATGATTCTTTCAAGCAAAGAGTTCGCAGAGGAATATAAGCTAAATAAAGCAATCTTCCCAGGTATTCAAGGCGGTCCTTTGATGCATGTGATTGCTGCAAAAGCAATCTGCTTTAAAGAAGCACTAGATCCAAGTTTTAAAGAGTACGGAAAAAATGTGGTATTAAATGCAGATGCGTTAGCAAAAGGATTAATGAGCAGAGGTTTCCAATTAGTATCTGGAGGAACCGATAATCATCTGTTATTAGTAGATCTTCAGAATAAAGGAGTGACCGGTAAAGATACGGAGAAACTCTTAGATGCAGCAAATATTACCTGTAATAAAAATGCAGTTCCAAATGATCCGACCTCACCATTTGTAACCAGTGGTATCCGTCTTGGAACACCAGCAGTGACAACTAGAGGAATGAATACAAAGGATATGGATGTAATTGCTGAGGCAATCGCAATGCTCGTAGAGGATGTGAATGCGAATAAAACAAAAGCAATGAAACTAGTTCAAACCTTAACGGATAAGTATCCTTTATATGAGTAAGCATTTGACAAAATAAAATAAATAAGGTATATTGTTAGGAGCCTAACAGTATACCTTTTTAATTGAGTTGATTCCAAAAGGTACGTTTATGATTACTGACTGAACTTCATTTTTTGAGTGCAGAGAAAGGAATTTATGGGAAAAAGGGAAGCAATTGGATTTGAAATTAAAATCCTTTCGAACTTAATGAAACGTAAAATTGACCATATGACGGCAGAGGAAGAAACAGATATTACTTCGATGCACAGTTGGATAATTGTTTATTTGTATAACAATCAGGATAAAGATATTTATCAAAAAGATATCGAAGAACATTTTACAATCCGACGTTCTACGGTAACTAGTATGTTACAGTTAATGGAAAAGAAAGGATTAATTATTCGACAATTTGTATCTGGTGATGCTCGCCTTAAGAAGCTTGTACTAACAGAAAAAAGTTTGGTTATTTATGAGCGAATGTGCTTTAGACTGGACCGTTTTGAAGAAAATCTGATAACTGGTATATCGGATGAAGAACTAGAAGTTTTTCTAAGAGTAATTCAACGTATGAAACAAAATGTTGAATAAATTGGATGTTGTAGCAACATCTTTATTTTTACAAAAATAGTTAGCTTACTTACAGTTCGCAAACTAACTTAAGGAGAAAAAATATATGAATCAGAACAAAGAACTATTTGAAAATGCACCTGTCTCTAAGGCAGTAGCAACCATGGCAATTCCAACGATTATTAGCATGCTTGTTGTAGTAGTCTACAATATGGCAGACACCTTTTTTATTGGTCAGACAGGAGATGCTATGCAGGTGGCGGCAGTATCACTATCTACACCTGTTTTCCTCATTTTTATGGCACTAGGAAATCTGTTTGGTATTGGAGGGAGTTCTGCGATTGCGAGATCTTTGGGTGAGAAGAATGAAAGAAGAGCAAAGTGGTTATCAGCTTTTTGTTGTTATGCTGCGCTTGGAGTTGGGTTATTCATGTGTTTCTTATTTTTGGTGGGCATGGACAAAATTCTTTTAATGATAGGTGCAAGTAAGAATACAATAGGATTTGCAAGAGAGTATCTAACATGTGTTGCATTTGGTGGACCATTCATCATGTTTAGTACAGCTTTCTCAAGCATTGTGAGAGCAGAGGGTTCTGCAAAAGA
Organism: Lachnoclostridium sp. UBA5725; assembly: GCA_002419585.1. Classification (GTDB taxonomy): domain Bacteria; phylum Bacillota; class Clostridia; order Lachnospirales; family Lachnospiraceae; genus DIGJ01. The sequence continues at coordinate 85,998 of DIGJ01000027.1, read as the reverse complement.
AGCAATGATAGGAAACCTGATAGGAACGGCAGTAAATATTATACTTGATCCAATCATGATATTAGTATTCCACTGGGGAGTATTTGGAGCAGCAGTTGCGACAGTTATCGGAAATATCGTTGCATCGTTATACTATTTGCTTTACTTTAAAAAACATCATACGGTATTATCAATTCATCCATCTGATTTTCACTTTAAAGATGGGATAGCAACTGGTGTGTTTTCCATTGGAGTACCAGCATCTTTAAATAATATTTTAATGAGTTTAGCAAATATCGTGCTAAATAAGGTTTTAATCCAATATGGTGATACACCAGTTGCAGCAATGGGTGTGGCTATGAAAGCGAATATGTTAGTGGTATTACTTCAAATTGGACTTTGTATTGGAATCCAGCCTCTGATTGGCTATAACTATGGTGCAGGAAACATAGTGCGTATAAAGAAGGTAATTCGCTTTACTGGAATTAGTACAGTTGTATTGGGTAGCGCACTGACTTTGCTTACCGTGATTGCAAAAGGAACCATTATTCGAGCCTTTATTGATGATGCAGAGGTTGTTTCCTATGGCATGGGAATGCTGACAGCTCTCATGCTATCAGGTCCGGCTATAGGTATTTTGTTTCTGTGTATCAATACCTTACAAGGAATGGGTAAAGCACTTCCGTCTCTAATGCTGACAATATGCCGTCAGGGGCTTATTTTCATTCCACTTGTATTTATATTAAATGCAAGCTTTGGATTGGATGGAATTATTTATTCACAATCAACGGCAGATTATATTTCCATCATTGTAGCGGTTGTTTTATGTACAACAATTATAAAAAAGATTGAAAAAGAAAGCACTGTTCGATTATAATCTGAATTACAAAAGAAAGAACCTATAAACGGTTGCAATATTGACATCAATTAAAAACCCTCCAAACGACTGTAGAAATTGTACATTCGTTTGGAGGGTTGTATATTTAATAATGACACTCAGAAATTAATCTTCACTAAAAGTTTCATCAAATTCAAGAGAATCTAAGTATTCATCAAAAGCTTCGGATGCTTTTTCATATTCTTCGTCATCTTCGATATTTATCAGTTCGATATCATCTTCGCCTTTTACATTCATACGATATAGATATACGGTTCCTTCTTCGTCTTCGGTTTCATCATCTAATGGAAGTAAAGCGATATATTGTTTATCTTCTACTTCTAAAGTAGTAAGAATAAGACATTCTAATTCAGTATTATCATCTAATGTTAATGTTACGGTATCGCGTTCCTCTTCCTCTTGTCCACTTTGGCCCATAGCCCAGCTATCTTCTAAATTATCTTTGCTCATAATAACCTCACTTTTCAAATATACTTTGTTACATAAATGAATGTAACAGAACTTGTTATAAAAAGCAAGAAAAACGTTGATAATATAGGAAGTTAAGTGATTAAAAAAAGAAAAAATGAGAATATAAGAGTAAACGAGAGAATAATACTGATAAAGTAGGATAAATTCAAATTATATCCTATCGTGACATTTGCTTTTATATGGTAAATTCACTAATATATGCTTAACGCTTAGCACTCGATAATACAGAGTGCTAATAACAAAAAATAGAAAAATTTATAAGGAGGAATATAGAATGAAATTAGTACCATTAGGAGACAAAGTTGTATTAAAACAATTAGAGGCAGAAGAGACTACCAAATCCGGAATCGTATTACCAGGTCAGGCACAGGAAAAACCACAGCAGGCACAAGTGATAGCAGTGGGACCAGGTGGAATGGTGGATGGAAAAGAAGTTACAATGCAAGTGAAAGAAGGCGATAAAGTTATTTATTCCAAATATGCAGGAACCGAAGTGAAATTAGACGGTGAAGAATTTATTGTTGTAAAGCAAAATGATATTGTAGCAATCGTAACCGAATAAAGGAACAATTATCTAGACGATTATTAGGAGGAATTTGTTATGGCAAAAGAAATTAAATATGGTGCTGACGCAAGAACAGCACTTGAAGTTGGTGTAAATAAATTAGCAGATACCGTAAAAGTAACATTAGGACCAAAAGGAAGAAACGTTGTTTTGGATAAATCATTTGGTGCTCCACTGATTACAAACGATGGTGTTACCATTGCAAAAGAAATCGAATTAGAAGATGCATTTGAAAATATGGGTGCACAATTAGTAAAAGAAGTTGCAACAAAGACAAACGATGTTGCAGGAGATGGTACAACTACCGCTACGGTATTAGCGCAGGCTATGATTCATGAAGGTATGAAGAATTTAGCAGCAGGCGCAAATCCAATTATCTTAAGAAAAGGTATGAAAAAAGCAACCGACTGTGCCGTAGAAGCAATCGCAAGCATGAGTTCTAAAGTTACTGGCAAAAATCAAATTGCAAAGGTTGCAGCAATTTCTGCTGGAGATGATTTCGTAGGTGAAATGGTAGCTGATGCTATGGAAAAGGTATCCAATGATGGCGTTATCACAATCGAAGAATCCAAGACCATGAAGACAGAGCTTGATTTAGTAGAAGGTATGCAGTTTGACCGTGGATATGTATCAGCTTACATGGCTACGGATATGGATAAAATGGAAGCAAACTTAGAAAATCCATATATCTTAATTACAGACAAAAAGATTTCAAATATTCAGGAAATTCTTCCGCTGTTAGAGCAGGTAGTACAATCTGGCGCTAAATTATTAATTATTGCAGAAGATGTAGAAGGAGAAGCACTCTCTACTTTAGTGATCAACAAACTACGTGGTACCTTCAATGTAGTAGCAGTGAAAGCTCCTGGATATGGTGATAGAAGAAAAGCTATGCTTGAAGATATTGCTATTTTAACTGGTGGTCAGGTGATTTCAGAAGAACTTGGTTTAGATTTAAAAGAAGCTACATTGGAGCAATGCGGTCGCGCAAAATCAGTTAAGGTTCAAAAAGAAAACACAATCATCGTTGATGGTGAAGGTGAAAAAGAGAAGATTACAGCAAGAATTGCACAAATCAGAACTCAGATCGAAGAAACAACATCTGAATTTGACCGTGAAAAATTACAGGAAAGACTTGCTAAACTTGCAGGTGGAGTTGCAGTTATTCGTGTAGGAGCCGCTACGGAAACTGAAATGCAGGAAAGCAAACTTCGTATGGAAGATGCATTAGCTGCTACAAGAGCTGCAGTAGAAGAAGGAATTATTGCAGGTGGTGGTTCTGCTTATATTCATGCATCCAAGAAAGTAGCTGAGATGGTTAATGCGTTAGAAGGCGATGAGAAGACTGGAGCTGCTATTATCTTAAAAGCATTAGAGTCTCCTTTATTTATAATTGCAGCAAATGCAGGTCTTGAAGGATCGGTGATTGTAAGCAAAGTAAGAGAAGCAAAACCAGGAATCGGATTTGATGCATTACAAGAAGAATATGTGGATATGGTAGAGGTTGGTATCCTTGACCCTGCTAAGGTTACTAGAAGTGCGCTTCAAAATGCAACTAGTGTGGCTTCTACTTTGTTAACAACAGAGTCTGTTGTTGCTAATATTAAAGAAGATGCTCCTGCTATGCCGGGTGGGGCTCCTGGGATGGGTATGATGTAATTTCATAAAAACAAGGCTTTAAATAGATGTGGCTGTCGACGGAAGGGGGTTGAGGACTTTTCCGTCGATAGTTCTATATAGGGATAAAACAAAATACACCCACAGCAAGTTATTCCATTACGATGGGCGTTTCGCCTAGCCATGGGCGGTGAAAGTCTCGTACAGTGGTACTCCACTTTCACCATTGTCTAGGCTCCACATCGTAAAAGTCGTAACTTGCTGTGGGTGTATTTTGTTTTATCCAAATGTAGGTTGGGGCGGAAAAGTCAGATTTACACTACTTTTTTGACCATTTCATTAGGTTATCCCACTGGTCTTTTATGCCGATTCACATGATAAAATCAAATAGTACGATTAAAATGGAATATGCGAAAATTGCCATTCCATATTTGAATACATGCTTCATAGCCGATCGCCTCCTTTTTCTGATTATATATTATTATATAAAATTTTAATATTGCTGTCGAAGTACTGTTCTTGAAAATGGATGGATTGCTCGATTTCTGATTGGGTATAAGTGGTGCCAAAGGGGCATGCTACCCATTTTTCTTCGACATCGTCGTTGCGATGTATGATTGCTATTTTCTTGCCTATAAAGTCGCGTATTGGTTCATTTATACCTAAGACGTAGACATCTTGTCCTTCATCGTCGGGAGCTAGAATCCCTTCTACGTATCCATAGTTGATTGGGTATATCATAGATGGATAATCAGGATGGGAACTTCCAAATGGACGGTCTATTTTTACTTTTATGATTTCTTGTGTAAGAAAATCGGAGACAAAAGGATAAAGAGTTTCGCGTTTTTGAATGAGGTCTGCGTGTTTTAAGCCTTTAAATATATTAGATACTATACCATTATTGGCTAATGCGGTTTGATTTTCTTTGATAAATGCTTGTAAGAATTCCACATCATGGGTACCGGTATAGATGGCGGTTGGAGTGTGAATCTGATCAATAAAAATGCCGGGCCAAGTTGCCCAGTTTCTAAACTGTGCCAGATAATTATCTAAGTCATTTGACTGAAGCCATTTGACATCCTCTTTGGATAGTCCACTGTAGTCATTTCTTCTCTTTGCTTCATTGAGTTGTGTATATTCCTCAATCCACAGTGGAACATCTTTTTTGAAAAATTCATCCCCTATTGCACCGCTAGCTAAAACTGCCTTTTTAATGGGGAGGTGGTTTGCCAGAGCTTGCATTCCAATGGTTGCACCATAAGAATGACCAAAATAATTGAATACTGTAAAGCCACAGGCATTGGTAACACAGAGGATATCATCTAGGATTTTTTTTATATCGTAAAATGAAGTATCGTGGGATTTGTCACTTTCTCCAAAACCGCGGATGTCCATCGTAATTACGGTAAAATCTTTTTTAAGTGCCTCAATCCATCCAAACTGTTCCCAAACTTCTTTCCTTTGACCAGAGCCGTGCATTAAAAGTAGGGCTTCTTTATTGCAATTACCAGTAACGGAATATGATATTTCTGCTCCATCCTTTGAGATTATGTATTCTGTTTTCATAACATACCTCTCATTCTATTTTCAAGATCAATATAAGTATCAATTAATGAAAAAATTTCTTCATTTAGTTCTGAAAAAACAAAACCTAATTTTTGAGCTTTTTCTGTATTTATGCGATTACTCGGTGTACCATTATAAGGTGCTTCTTCGCCAGAGGAATCTAGGATTGCCAGCATCCCTGTTTTTAGCTCTATGTAGGATAAGATGTCTTGAATTGATATGGTGCCATTGCAGCTTCCATTTATCGGGCCAGTATAATGCTGTTCTACCATAAAGCAAAGGAAGTGACCAGCGTCCGATGAAGTAATGAAGCTCATTGGGACGTTTAAATTATCGATATGCATTGGGATTTCATTCATTACATGACTTACGTAAAAGGAAAGGCGGTTGGTGTAGTCATCTTTACCGATGACAAATGGATATCTAATAGCGATACTTTCCTGAGTCGGATATGCATTAAAAAGTGCAATTTCTGCGAAACGTTTGGATTCTCCATAGGAAAAATCATCCCGAGCATTCCATATCAAGTTTTTACCATTTGGATTAAAATCTTCTTCTAGTATAGTATCATGCAAATCATAAACTGCGGTTGATGACATTAGGATATAGCGTTTGCATTGAATGGAATCCAACGCATATTTAACATCATTTGAACAATACGCTAGGTTATCATATACAACATCGTATTCTTTTCCTAAAAATGCTGCCTTCATGCTTTGAGCATTATTGCGATCCACAACGATCCGATGAACGTAAGGGCCAAAGTTATCTTTTCGGTTTCCGCGTGTTGCTATCGTTACTTCATGTTCGGCATTAAGTAACGCTTTCACCAAATGAACGCCAAAGAATCTTGTTCCACCGAGTACAAGTATTTTCATTATGGTTGATTCCTCTCTTATTTTTCCAAATAGTTTAACATGATGAAATGAGAGTTTCAATATAAGGTTGCTACATTCTTTGGAGACTTTTACCGAGGCGCTAGCTTTTTTTGAAAAAAAGTGGTATTATTTTTTGAAAGATTGTAATAATGGAGGATACAAAATGGAACAATTATATGCAGAAGCTGGTTGTAAGAGAAAGAAAACAGCGGTCGATATGTTAAAGATAGTGGGAATGATTTTTGCAGCGATTGTTGGGGCAGGTTTCATACTATTTTCGGGGCAGTTTCTTTTGAAAATTGTTGGGGTATTAGCAATAGCTGGAATTATTTTTTATTATCCAAGACTTAATTATGAGTATGAATATATTTTCTGCGATGGACAGATTGATTTTGATAAGATTATGGGTGGAAATAAAAGAAAAACGATGTTAAAGATTGATATGGATGAAATGGAGATTTGTGGGCCGGTAAGGTCAGCAGAGCTAGCATCTTTTAAAAATTTGAAAACAAAAGATTTTTCCTCAAAAGAAGAAAATGGCAATACGTATGCGATTATTGTTCGAGTAAATAATGAAAAAATTCGGATTTTGTTTGATCCATCACAGAAAATGGTAGATTCCATGCGCATGAAATCTCCAAGAAAAGTACTGAAATATTCATAATTTTGTTCTTAGAAAATTTATATTTTGTTTGACATATGGTAGGTGTTTTATTATACTTCTAAATTAATACCAAGAAAAGAAAGGATGGCAAATAAAACATGGGAACAATTATTGGCGATGGAATTACATTTGATGACGTACTCTTAGTACCTTCTTATTCAGAGGTGATTCCCAATCAAGTAGACTTAACAACAAACTTAACAAAGGGGATTAAACTCAATATTCCGATGATGAGTGCTGGTATGGATACGGTAACCGAACACAGAATGGCAATTGCGATGGCTAGACAAGGTGGTATTGGCATTATCCATAAAAATATGTCTATTGAGCAACAAGCAGATGAGGTTGATAAGGTAAAACGCTCTGAATATGGAGTTATTACCGATCCATTTTCATTAACAGCAGAGCATACATTAGAAGACGCCAATAATTTGATGAAAAAATATCGTATTTCAGGGGTTCCAATTGTGGAAGGCAGGAAATTAGTTGGAATTATCACAAACCGTGATTTAAAATTTGAAACCGATTTTTCTAAGGAAATTAAAGAGTCTATGACAAGTGAAGGCCTTATCACTGCAAAAGAAGGAATTACGCTGGAAGAAGCAAAGCAAATACTAAGACAGACTAGAAAAGAAAAACTTCCAATTGTAGATGATGAGGGAAACTTAAAAGGATTAATCACAATAAAAGATATTGAGAAACAGATTCAGTATCCCCTGTCTGCAAAGGATGCACAAGGAAGACTTCTTTGTGGCGCTGGAGTGGGAATTACTGCAAATGTTCTGGAACGAGTGGATGCGTTAGTAAAAGCTAAAGTTGATGTTGTCGTTCTTGACTCTGCGCATGGACATTCCATCAATGTTATAAATTGTGTGAAAATGATAAAAGAAAAATATCCACAACTTCCAGTTATTGCAGGAAACGTTGCAACAAAAGAAGCGACAAAGGATTTGATTGAAGCGGGAGCGGATGCGGTTAAGGTTGGTATCGGTCCAGGTTCTATTTGCACAACCCGTGTGGTTGCCGGAATCGGTGTACCTCAGATTACAGCAATTATGAATTGTTATGAAGCTGCAAAAGAATATAGCGTTCCAATCATTGCAGATGGTGGAATTAAATACTCTGGCGACATGACCAAAGCAATTGCAGCAGGCGCAAATATCTGTATGATGGGTAGTATCTTTGCAGGATGTGATGAAAGTCCTGGAAGCTTTGAATTATTCCAAGGAAGAAAATACAAGGTTTATCGTGGAATGGGGTCCATTTCTGCGATGGAAAATGGAAGCAAAGACCGTTACTTCCAAGCAGATGCAAAGAAGCTGGTTCCAGAAGGAGTAGAAGGCCGTGTGGCATATAAAGGAACGGTAGAAGATACGGTATTCCAGTTACTTGGTGGTATTCGTTCTGGTATGGGATATTGCGGAACAAAGAATATCGAAGAATTAAAGGTAAATGGAAAGTTTGTAAAGATTTCAGCTGCTTCCTTGAAAGAAAGTCATCCTCATGATATTCATATCACAAAAGAGGCACCAAACTATAGCATTGATAACTAAATGGAATCACTTAGGATTATAATATGAAAAAAAGACTTACGAGAAAAGAATGGACAAGAAAGAAAACCATAAATAGAGTGATTCGTTTGAGCATTGTTACGCTTATTGGCGTAGCAATGCTTATTTTGCTTTGCCTGGTTTTTGGAACGATCTATGCAAGTATGAATCCTACAAAGGAAACAGTAAGCGCTACTCCTAAAACAAAAAAGCCAGAGATCGAAGTGGCTTTATTGACGCCGAATGAATATTCGAGACCACAGACACCTCTTTATGAAGTGAATGGAGTGGTTGTTCATTACACAGCAAATCCTGGAACAACTGGATGGGAGAACCAGCATTATTTTGAAAATCTGAAAGATTCGCATACGACAAAGGTAAGCAGTCACTTTATCATTGGATTGGATGGAACAATTATTCAATGTATTCCACTCGATGAAATTGCATATGCTTCGAATGAGCGCAATGAAGATACGATATCAATTGAATGTTGTCATCCAAAGGAAGATGGCAAGTTTACAAAGGAAACCTATCAATCATTAGTAACGCTCACGGCATGGCTTACAGGTGAATATAATCTGACGAGTGATGATGTTATAAGGCATTACGATGTAACAGGAAAAATTTGCCCGAAATATTTTGTAGAAAATGAAGAGAAATGGGAAAAATTTAAAGAAGATGTGTTTTCTAAAACACAGGAATCGAACAGCATTCACTAAAAATAAATAGACAGGTCTTTTTAAGTCTAGTAAAATGAAAACATCAAATGAATGTAGGAGGCAAGAGTGAACGTATGAAACGAGAAGACTATATATCCTGGGACACCTATTTTATGGGAATTGCTACCTTATCTGCCAAGAGAAGCAAAGACCCGAGTACAAGCGTGGGAGCCTGCATTGTAAGCCAGGATAATAAAATATTATCATTGGGCTATAATGGCATGCCACGTGGCTGCTCCGATGATGAGTATCCATGGGAGCGTGATGGAGACCCGATGGATACGAAGTATTTATTTGTTTGTCATGCAGAACTGAATGCCCTTTTAAACTATAGTGGTACGAATATGGAAGGTGCGAAAATATATACAACCTTATTTCCTTGCAATGAATGTACAAAGGCTTTGATACAAGCAGGAATCAAAGAAATCATATATTATAGCGATAAATATAAAGATACTGATTCCGTAAAAGCATCAAAACGAATGATGCATTCAGCAAAAATAAAGTTTCGCGAGTATCAACCAGAACATCGTGAAATTACTTTAAAACTTTAGAATGAAATTTACTTTACAAAAACTTTACATTTTCATTTTATTATTTTAACATTAGTTTAATAATATTAAATTGTTTGTTTTTAAACACATTAAAAAAGATGTCACTAAGGAGAACTATTATGTCAATGAACGATGTAAAGATGCTATTCCAATTTGTTGGTGGATTGGGAATGTTCCTATATGGTATGAATGCGATGGCAGATGGCTTACAAAAGTCTGCTGGCAATCGAATGAAGAGTCTTTTAAAAGCGCTAACAAGCAACAAATATTTGGCAATTTTGGTTGGAACACTGATTACAGCAATTATCCAAAGTAGTTCTGCTACTACCGTTATGGTAGTAGGTTTTGTTAATGCGGGCCTTTTTGACTTAACGCAAGCAGTTGGTGTTATCATGGGAGCCAACATTGGTACTACTGTTACCGCATGGCTGGTTTCTATGAATGAATGGGGAGAAATATTAAAACCTGAATTTTATGCTCCTGTTTTAATTGGTATTGGAGCGTTTATTTTGCTTTTCTCAAAGGACAATAAGAAAAAACAAATTGGAGAAATCTTAGTTGGTTTTTCTTTGTTATTCATTGGACTTAGTTTTATGTCAGGATCCATTAAACCATATCGTGATGCTGAAATCTTTTCAAAAGCATTTTCTGTATTTGGATCGAATCCAATTCTTGGTATATTAACAGGAGCAATTATCACAGCAATCATTCAAAGTTCTTCTGCATCGGTTGGAATTTTACAGACCCTAGCAATGAATGGTGTTGTCAATTGGAGTGCAGCAATCTTTATCACTTTAGGACAGAATATTGGTACTTGTGTTACCGCTTTAATTTCGAGTGCTGGTGCACATAGAACAGCAAAGAGAGCAGCTATCATACATTTAATGTTTAATGTGCTTGGTGCAGCTGTTTTTGGTGTGATTGGATTTATAGCCTTTACAATTTTCCCGGATTTGGCAGGGAAAAAGATCAATAGTGTTGAAATTTCAGTGTTCCATACCATTTTTAATATATCAAATACATTAATGCTACTTCCTTTTGCGAATGGATTGGTTAAGCTTTCTGGTGTGATCGTAAAAAATGGTGAAGAAGAACAAAACCAAGAAAATGCATTGGAAGAATTGAAGGATCGTTTGGATGAACGTATTTTTGAGACACCTAGCTTTGCAGTAGAACGTGCGGTACAAGAAGTATTAAATATGGGATTTTATACCTTGGATAATTTGAAAAAGGCAAAGAGTGCAATCCTTGATAATAATGCGGATGCTATAGCAGACGTATTAAAAGGAGAAGTTGTAATTAATGGCTATGAAAAGCAACTGACAGAGTATCTCGTTAAGATTAATAATCTTTCTCTCAATGATAGTCAACACATGCTGGTTAAAAACTTATTATACAGCATTAGTGACATTGAACGTGTTGGTGACCACTGTGAAAATTTAGTGGAACTTGCACAAACTTATATTGAAAATAATAATGTATTTTCCGATGAGGCAAAGCATGATTTGGAGGATATGTTTAATAAAGCGATTGATTCTTATGAATCTTCCATGAAAGCTCGTGAGACCGGAAAAAAGGAATTCATTGAGAAAGAACTGGAATGTGAAGCAACGGTTGACCGACTGGAAAAGATTTATCGTGCCAGACATGTAGAACGTCTTGGAAAAAGTCTATGCACTTCACAAACTGGAGTATTATTTACCGATGTGTTAAGCAACTTGGAGCGTGTTTCCGACCATGCAGAAAACATAACACAATATGTACAAGAAGAGAACGATAACGAATAATAGAAAGAAGGGGTGGGTATGCAGACTATTTTAGCAGTGGATGACGAAGAACATATTCTGGAGTTAATCAGTTATAACTTGGAAAAAGCAGGATACCATGTTTTAAGAGCAGATACTGGAGAAATGGCGCTTGAGGTTTTAAAAGAGAATAAAGTTGATTTGGTGTTACTTGACTGGATGCTTCCTGGTATGGATGGAATCGAAGTAATCAAGCAAGTGCGAATGAATGAGGCATACCGAAACCTTGCGATTATATTGTTAACTGCAAAGAATGAAGAAATAAATAAAGTAGTAGGATTAGAAGTTGGTGCAGATGATTTTTTATGTAAGCCATTTGGTATTCACGAATTGATGGCACGAATCAAAGCAGTACTTCGAAGAAGCACTGGTGGCATGATACAACCAGAAAAAAAGGATGATTCCAATCTGATAACGATTCATGATGTGGTGATTGATAAAGAAAGAAGAACGGTATCGGTCGGCGATCGGCCAATTGAGCTATCCTTGAAAGAGTTTGAATTATTATATCTGTTAGCAAAAAACCAAGGAATTGTATACTCAAGAGATCGTTTGCTTGAAAAAATCTGGGGGTATGATTTTGAAGGGGAGACTAGAACCGTAGACGTTCATGTAAGCAATCTTCGTAAAAAGATAGAGAAGGATGATACAAATCCGGAGATTATAAAAACGGTGCGAGGAGTTGGATACAAAATACTATGAAACGAAAACTATATTTATCCTATGTATTTATAATTATTGCTGCACTGGGAATTTCTCTTACTGCGTTTTGGGGTAAGGGATATTCCCTTCTTTCAAATCAGAGCGAAGAATATTATTTGATGCAAGCTAGATATTTGGGTGATTTGTTTGCATTTGAAACGTCAAAAGAAAATTATGATAATTTTGTAGACACCTATAGTGAAAAGAATCGTATTCGAATTACCATCATAGACAAAGAAGGTAATGTTTTGGCGGATTCCGGTAGTAATGGAGTCTTAGAAAACCACAAAAACCGTTCTGAGGTGAAAAAAGCGCTTGCGGGTAAAGAAGGGTTTGCAATCCGTTATTCGCAGACCTTAAAAGAAACCTATTGCTATAGCGCAATTCCAATCAACAATGATTTTTTTCAAGGAGTAATTCGTGCATCTGTTCCGTTGAAAGAAGTCTCGGTGATGCGAGATTATATGATACAAACTGCTTTTCTGGTAATAGGAATCTGCCTTGTGATAGCTCTTTTTATTGCATATATTTTTAGTAAGAAACTAACAAAGCCAATTGAAGAAATTACGATTGCAGCAGAGAAAATTTCACACGGAGATTATAATGCAACCATTTATACAAAGGAAAAAGATCAAATAGGAAGGTTAGCAGGCTCTTTTAACCGCATGAGCGAGAATTTAAAAGAAACCATTCAGAGTCTGGTTAGTAGAAATATTGAATTAGAAACCATGCTGTCTAGTATTCAAGGTGGCGTTGTTGCAATCGACCAAAACAATAAAGTCCTATTTTATAATTCAAAGTTTGCAAATATGGTAGGGAATCCTGATAAAGACTATTTGGGATGCCAGTTTTATAATGAAGTACACAATGAGAGCATAAATGAAGCAATCGCATTTTCTAAAAAGAATGAGATTGATTATGTGAAGGAAGGAACCTGGAATGGGTATTTTATTCGCACGACAGCAACACCTCTTGCAGATGAAAATTCCACCATTGGAGTATTACTTATTATAGAAGATACGACAGAAATTAAGAGACTGGAAAACATGCGAAGTGACTTTGTTTCAAACGTTACACACGAGCTGAAGACACCACTTACTTCCATACGAGGATTTGTTGATACCCTAAAAAATGGTGCAATCGAAGATCAAAAGGTTGCTTTACGATTTTTAGATATTATCGATATTGAGGCGGAGCGTTTGTCTAATTTAATCCAGGATATTTTATTATTATCGGAAATTGAGTCAAAACAGGATTTTGATGTGGAATCTTGTAATGTAAACCGAGTAATAAATGAAGTAAAAGATTTATTGGAGCCTGAGTTTTTGGGGGAAGTAAAACTAAAAATAAAGGTAGAACCTTATATTCGGCCATATTACTGTAATCCAGGTCGCTTAAAAGAACTGTTGATAAATTTATTGGACAATGGATGCAAATATACGGAAAAAGGCAGTGTAACGTTGACTTGTAGGGAAACAAATAACAATTTATATATTCGAGTAGAAGATACTGGAATTGGAATCGAGAAAGAGCATTTATCTCGTATTTTTGAACGTTTTTATCGTGTGGATAAGAGCCGTTCTAGAAAACAAGGAGGTACCGGACTTGGACTCTCCATCGTAAAGCATATTGTAGAGCTATATGATGGAAGAATCAAAGTAGATAGTGAAATGGGAAAGGGAACTACCTTTGAGATATTTCTCCCGTACTAATCCTTTTTTGTCTGCGATAGATGACTTCTAAAATAATACTTCCTACGATAACACAGGATGCAATCAAGATAGCAGCATCGAAAAAGAAAGCTTCTGGTAATACAGTAATGATAGGATCTGTTTCTGGCGAAAAGATCCAGTAATCGTTACGGAACGCAATTTTATGAAAAAGAACAAAAGTTTTGTTAAAGTCGATACTGCTTGCAATTGCAACCAAAAGCGGCAGCAGCACGGTGATAAGGGCAGAGGAACGTAAATAACGATAATCCTTTGCTTTTTTCTTTTGATACGCGATGGCAATCAGTAATAAAAAAGATACAAAGCCACTCAATAAGATAGAATCAAAGATTCTCTTTACTTCTTCAAAGTGGATCAATGCTTCTTTGGAGGAAGAAAACGTTGGAAATTTTAATTCTTTGTGATTGAAAGGGGAACAGTAATCAATCAGTGCATTGTAATTTTCTATAATTTCTTCTTTGGAGTATCCACTGTTTTCTGAGATATCTAATCGATCAATCTCAATATAATAAAATGGTTTGAAAAAAAGTGAGACACATAAACCGATTGTAATAAAGAGAATGGTAAACAATATACCACTAAAAATAGAAAGTAATGATTGTTTCATAAGGGTATCCTTTTCTTTACAATAAATGGTTGTTTTGCTATGCTGATAGTATAACATAAATGGAATAGGCACGTCTTGCTAATTATTCCATTTTATGATAGAATGGCACACAATGTAGACAAGTATAAATTGCATAAGACACACGCAGATAGGAGAGTTTCATGGCATACGAGATAATTGTGCTTGATTTGGACGGAACATTGACAAATAGTCAAAAGGTGATTACACCAAAAACCAAACAAGCATTGATGAAGATACAAGAAGATGGAATTAAGGTAGTGCTAGCATCTGGAAGACCGACCGCAGGAATTGTAAAACTTGCCAAGGAGCTTTGCTTAGATCAGTACGAAGGGTATATTCTTTCTTTTAATGGAGCAAGAATTATTGATGTTAAAACAAAAGAGATTATCTATAATAAAGTATTACCAAAAGAATTGATTCCAGATATTTTTGATGCAGTAAAAAAATTAGAGGTAGGAATTTTAACATATGAAGACGATGAAATTATTATAGGAAATGGAATCGATGAGTATAATCAGTTAGAATCTAGGGTGAATGGAATTCCAATGAAGGAAGTAGATGATTTTGTGTCATACATAAATTTTCCAGTCAATAAATGCCTATTAACTGCGCATCCAGACAAAATCCTTCACGCAGAGGAAGTATTAAAACAAAAATTTGGAGAATATTTAAATATATATAAGTCAGAACCATTTTTCTTGGAAATTATGCCAAAGAACATAGATAAGGCATATTCCCTTAGCAAATTATTAGATCATGTAGGACTTACAAGGAAACAAATGATTTGTTGCGGGGATGGATTTAATGATTTGACAATGATTCGATTTGCGGGGCTGGGAGTTGCAATGAAAAATGCCCAAGAAACGGTTAAAAAGGATGCTGACTTTATTACGTATTCCAACGACGAGGACGGAATTGCATATGTAATTGAGAGATTTATTGAGAAGGAGTCAGAGTATGAGTTTTAATTTAAAAGAATATGAAGTATTAAAAGAAGAAAAGTTAAGCGAAATTGAAAGTGAGGGGCTGGTACTTCGTCATATACAAAGTGGTGCCAGAATCGTGGTTATCCAAAATGAGGATGATAATAAGGTGTTTTCCATTGGGTTTCGTACACCACCTCATGATTCAACCGGAGTAGCACATATCATCGAACATACCGTGCTTTGTGGTTCTGTTGAATTTCCAGCAAAAGATCCATTTATTGAACTTTCAAAAGGATCCCTTAACACCTTTTTAAATGCAATGACATACCCGGATAAGACGCTATATCCAGTTGCGAGCTGCAATGAAAAGGATTTTGCAAATTTGATGCATGTGTATATGGATGCCGTATTTTTTCCGAATATCTATAAAAAAGAAGAAATCTTCAAACAAGAGGGATGGCATTATGAATTAGAAGATCCGGATGGAGCGCTTATCTATAATGGAGTGGTATATAATGAAATGAAGGGAGCGTTTTCTTCGCCAGAACAGATTCTGTTTCGCACGATTCAGCAAGCAATGCTTCCAAATACTCCATATGGTGTTGAATCTGGTGGTGATCCTTCGTTTATACCAGACTTAACATATGAAGACTTTCTTGATTTTCATCGCAAATACTATCATGCTTCCAATAGTTATATATATTTGTATGGTGACATGGATGTTGAAGAGCGTTTGCGCTGGATGGATGAACACTATCTTTGCCGTTTTGAAAAAGAGGAAGTGGATTCCGAAATTAACACACAGGATGCGTTTGGTGAACTGAAAGAAGTAGTAAAAGAGTATTCCATCAGTGAGGGTGAATCGATAGCAGATAAGACCTTCCTTAGCTATAATGTGGCAATCGAAACAAGCCTTGATGATAAATTATACTGGGCATTCCAAATCATCGAATATGCACTGCTGAGTGCTCCGGGTGCACCACTAAAACAAGCTCTTTTAGATGCAGGCATTGGAAAAGATATATTAAGCAGTTATGATAATGGTATCAAACAGCCCTTGTTTTCCATTATATCAAAGGATGCAAATGAATCTCAAAAAGAAGAGTTTTTAAGTTTAATCAAAGATACCTTGTCAATTATTGTAACAAAAGGTATGGATCACCGTTCTCTTGAAGGAGCCATCAACTATTTTGAATTCCGTTATCGCGAAGCTGACTATGGACAATTTCCAAAAGGGTTGATGTACGGTCTACAGCTTCTTGATAGCTGGCTTTATGATGATGAAAAGCCTTTCATTCATATTTGTGCAGACAAAACGTTTGAATTCTTAAAAGAATCCATTGGTACCGGATATTACGAACAGTTAATTCAAACGTATTTAATCGAAAATGCGCATGCGGCGATGGTTATCGTCAAACCATCACCGGGACTAACCAATCGAATCGAAGCGCAGCTCGAAGAGAAACTGAAAGCATTGAAAGCAAGTTTAACAAAAGATGAAATCGAAAAACTGATTCAGGATACCAACCATCTTCATGAATATGAAATGGCACCTGCTAGCAAGGAAGAAAATGAAATGATTCCTTTGTTGTCAAGGGAAGACATCGGTAAAAAATGTAAACCGTTATATAATCAGGAAAAACAAATTGATGGTGTAAAAGTGCTTCATCATAACATGCATACCAATCAAATCGCCTACCTTCGCTTCAGTTTTGATGTTACCAAATATAAGAGTGCAGCTTCCTATTTTGGTCTCTTATCAACCATGCTAGGCTATGTTGATACCAAAAACTTCACATTTTTAGAGTTCTCAAATGAAATCAATATCCATACAGGTGGATTGGTGTCTGATTTAAATGTTTATAATAAAAAGGGATTTGATGGAGCGTATACGGCTTGTTTTGAAGTGAAGACAAAAATGCTATACACTAAGCTTTCAAAAGCAATGGAACTGGTAAAAGAAATGCTGAGTAATACGATATTAGAGGATGAAAAGCGATTGAAAGAAATCATTCTTGAAACACGTTCCAGAATGGAAATGAAGATGGTATCAAAAGGCCATACTACAGCTGTAGATCGTGCTATGTCCTATTTTTCTGAGAGCGCTATGTTTGAAGAGCTTGTTGGAGGGATTTCCTACTATGACTTCATTGTTGATATGGATAATCATTTTGAGGAAAAGAAAGCGGATCTGATTCATGAACTGAAAAAGTGGATGACTATCATTTTCCGTAAAGATAATCTATTGGTAAGTGTTACAGCGGATGAAGAAGGCTATGAACTTCTAGAAAACGCACTTCCAGATTGGTTATCCAGCTTAGATGGAAAAGAACCAAACGATTTGAGTGAAACCATTGAGGCACTTCGCTTAGACGGGAAAAATGAAGGCTTTAAGACATCAGGACAGGTACAATATGTTGCCAGATGTGGAAGTTACGAAGAAAGTGGTAAAGTTTATACAGGTGCTCTTCGTGTGCTAAAAGTCATATTGAGTTATGATTATTTATGGAACAACATTCGTGTCAAGGGTGGTGCGTATGGATGTATGTGTGGATTCTCTATGAATGGAACCGGATACTTTACATCATATCGCGATCCAAATCTTAGAGAAACCGATGTGGTTTACAAGGGACTTTACGATTATGTAACAGAATTTGAAGTAGACGACCGAGATATGACCAAATATGTAATTGGTGCAATCAGTAGTCTTGATGTACCACTCAACCCTTCAGCAAAAGGAAGTCGTTCCTATGGGGCTTATCTATGCGGTGTAACGGAAGCAGATTTGCAAAAGGAGCGAGATGAGATTTTGAATGCACAAGTGGCTTCCATCAAGGATACCGCTGCTATCGTAAAAGCAATCATTGATGCGGATCGTCTTTGCGTCGTTGGTAGTGAAAACAAAATAGAAAACAATAAAGATATGTTTCAGACGGTCAAGAATTTGATTGGATAGATTGAAAGGTGTGCTAAAGCACACAGATGGGAGCAAAGTGTGAGGAAAGCATCACACTTCCCTGATTGAAAGGTGTGCTAAAGCACACAGACGGGAGCAAAAAGTATATGGAAAACGAATTTAAATCTGGATTTGTGACCTTAATTGGTCGTCCCAATGTGGGCAAATCCACACTGATGAATCAACTGATTGGGATGAAAATTGCAATCACATCAAACAAACCACAGACGACGAGAAATCGTATTCAAACGGTATACACGAGTGAAAAAGGACAGATTATTTTCTTAGATACACCTGGAATTCATAAAGCTAAGAATAAGCTTGGGGAATACATGGTATCGGTTGCAGAACGAACGCTTGGTGAAGTGGATGTCGTGCTTTGGCTGGTAGAACCGACTACATTTATCGGAGCAGGCGAACGACACATTGCAGAACAATTATCCAACTTAAAAACACCGGTAATCTTAGTAATCAATAAAATTGATACGGTAAAAAAAGAAGAAATTCTGACCTTTATTGATACCTATAAAGATATTTGTAATTTTGCAGAGATTGTACCTGTATCTGCATTAAAAGGGGAAAATACGGATAATTTAGTAGATACAATATTTAAATATTTAAAAGTTGGTCCCCAATTCTATGACGAAGATACGGTTACCGATCAGCCAGAACGCCAAATCGTAGCGGAGCTGATCCGTGAAAAGGTACTTCGTAGAATGGATGATGAAATACCGCATGGAATCGCTGTTGCGATTGACCAGATGAAAACGAGAAGACACGGACATATCACCGATATTGATGCAACTATCGTATGTGAACGAGATTCTCACAAAGGAATGATCATTGGAAAGCAAGGCGCAATGATCAAGGCTATCGGAAGTGATGCACGCGTGGAAATAGAGAATTTGCTGGATACAAAAGTCAACTTGCAGCTTTGGGTAAAGGTAAAGAAGGATTGGAGAGACAGTGATTTTCTCATGAAAAATTATGGTTATAACAAAAAAGAATTGTAAGGAAAAAAGGTATATGAAAGCGTCAAGTGGCAAACCTAATAGTATTGAAATGAAATATTTAGGGGGTGCACTTTTATGAAAGATGTAGAATATTGGAATGTATTTGAACAAACAGGAAGCGTAGATGCTTATTTACTTTATGCATGTGCGAGTGAAAGCGCTGAGTCAATCAACAGCGAAGAAGGAGAAAAAACGTATGAATCAGGAAAGTATTATGGGAATGGTACTTTCTTCCACATCGGTAGGGGAATATGACAAGAGGCTTGTAATACTTACCAAGGAACATGGAAAAATAGCAGTATTTGCAAAAGGCGCAAGAAGACCAAATTGCGCCTTACTTGCGTGTAGTCAGCCTTTTGCTTTTGGCACGTTCCAAGTGTATCAGGGAAAGAGTTCCTACACCGTAGTTGCTGCAGATATCACGAATTATTTTGAAACCTTACGTACGGATTTGGAGGCTATTTATTACGGCATGTATTTTTGTGAATTTACGGATTACCTTACCAGAGAAAATGTGGATGGAACCGAATTTCTCAAACTTTTGTATCAATCACTCCGGGCTCTTAGTAAAAAAACAATTCCTTATACATTGATCCGCTATATCTTTGAATTTAAATGTATGACTATTAATGGAGAGGCACCACAGGTGTTTGAATGTGTAAAATGTGGCAAAGGAGAACCGGGTATTTTATTTAGTGCAAAAGCAGGAGGACTAGTTTGCGAAAGCTGCAAAGGACAGATAAAAGATACCATAGAAATTGACGAGGCTACCGTTTATACCCTCCAATTTATTATTGCTTCGAATATAGAAAAACTTTTCACCTTTCATGTAAGTGAAAGCGTAATGGAAAACTTAAGAGTGTGCGCAGCGAGGTATTTGTCATTATATGTAGGACACACATTTCATTCCATTTCATTTATGGAAAATTTATATTGAAAATATATGACTGAAAGGGTAAAATAAACAAGAATCCCTTCCAAACATATTGGAAGGTAGATAATACATAAGTAATCAATCATAAAAAGATACAAATACTTCGGTAAGTATATAAATAAGACAGGAGAGTTAGAACATGGAAAAAACAATGGAAAAAATCGTTGCATTAGCAAAGGCGAGAGGATTCGTATATCCTGGATCTGAAATTTATGGAGGTCTTGCAAATACATGGGATTACGGAAATCTTGGTGTTGAATTAAAGAACAATGTGAAAAAAGCATGGTGGAAAAAATTCATTCAGGAAAATCCATACAACGTTGGTGTTGACTGTGCAATTCTTATGAATCCACAAACATGGGTTGCATCTGGACATCTTGGAAGTTTTTCTGATCCATTAATGGATTGTAAAGAATGCCATGAAAGATTCCGTGCAGACAAGATCATTGAAGACTACATGCAGGAGAATGGAATTACCATCGAAGGCAGTGTAGATGCTTGGTCCAATGAAGAAATGGCAAAATATATTGAAGAAAAAAATATCGCATGCCCTACTTGCGGTAAACATAACTTCACCGACATTCGTCAATTCAATCTTATGTTCAAGACCTTTCAGGGTGTAACGGAAGATGCAAAAAATACCGTATATTTAAGACCAGAAACCGCACAGGGTATCTTTGTAAACTTTAAAAATGTACAAAGAACCTCTAGAAAGAAAGTTCCATTTGGTATCGGTCAGGTAGGTAAATCGTTCCGTAATGAAATTACACCAGGTAACTTTACCTTCCGTACCAGAGAATTTGAACAGATGGAATTAGAATTCTTCTGTGAACCAGATACGGACCTTGAATGGTTTGGATACTGGAAACAGTTTTGTATTGACTGGTTAAAGACATTAGGTATGAAAGAAGAGGAAATGCGTGTTCGTGATCACGATGCAGCAGAGTTATCCTTCTATAGTAAAGCAACCACTGATATCGAATTCTTATTCCCATTTGGTTGGGGAGAATTATGGGGTATCGCAGATAGAACCGATTATGACTTAACACAACATCAAAATGTTTCTGGTCAGCCAATGGATTATTTTGATGATGAAAAGAAAATAAAATATATTCCTTATGTTATTGAACCATCCCTTGGTGCAGACCGTGTAACCCTTGCATTCCTGTGTGGCGCATACGATGAAGAAGAATTAGAAGGCGGAGATGTTCGTACCGTACTTCATTTCCATCCAGCACTTGCACCTGTTAAGATTGGTGTATTGCCATTGTCTAAGAAATTAGCAGAAGGTGCAGAAGCAGTATTTACTGAATTAAGTAAGACCTATAACTGTGAATTTGATGATAGAGGAAACATTGGAAAACGTTATAGAAGACAAGATGAGATTGGTACTCCTTTCTGTGTAACGTATGACTTCGATTCTCAAGAAGATCATGCAGTAACGGTTCGTGATCGTGATACGATGGAACAAGAGAGAGTAAAAATCGAAGATTTAAAGGTTTACTTTGAGAAGAAGTTTGAATTTTAACTAGTATTCTCAAACAGACGTTCAAACGCACGGACTGCCCTTTTTGAAAACACGTCCGAAAATTGCGTTTTCTAACAGAATTAGGATGCCTTTGGGGGACGGACGAGTCGGCAAAAATTCGCATCCGTGCTCATTTTGCCTGGTTCGGACTTCCGTGTCCGAACCCCTCTGGTAATTGATATTCTGTAAGAAAACGCTAATTTTCTCCCGAATGTTTTCTAAAAG
Organism: Lachnoclostridium sp. UBA5725; assembly: GCA_002419585.1. GTDB lineage: Bacteria > Bacillota > Clostridia > Lachnospirales > Lachnospiraceae > DIGJ01. Next base: position 64,090 of record DIGJ01000027.1, on the reverse strand, counting down.
GGCAGTCCGTGCGTTTGAACTGATGGTTGAGAAAATGATAATTTAATTAAAATTCAAAGATTTTAGGGGATTTGAAAAAAGTCGCTGTAATAAAGGCGGTATAAAAAGGTAGTATAAAAGTACGTTATTAATAAGCTATTTATAAACACTGGATAAATAGAAAGTAATATTATAGATTGCACGATTACTCATCTAAATAAAATATCGTGTGTAAGCAGTCATATTTCGCAGCGTTTAGTAATGAAGTAGTAAAGTCGGGAGTATTGCTTGCTAGGTAATCATAAAGTTCGGGATTATCATGGTAGGCGGTTTTTATAATAAATTTAGTTAATCTTGTAAGATCCGCAGTTATCTCTGCTTTTGTATGCGTGAGCAAATAGTCTGAGGCTGTTTCGATATCTTCTTTGTCAAAGCGTGTAGTGGATAGTTCTTTTTCGATAAGGGAACAGGCTAAAAGATGGTGGAAGACAAGTTCACATATGTTTATGGGTAAGTCTTTGTAATCTTCTTGATAGCCGCTTAGGATGCAATGAATGTATTCACTTGGAAGGGCGGATAGAAAGTCTTGTTCTAATTTTATATAAGTTAAGTATTGTAGGATTGCATCAACACCTTGCAAGGACCCCGTGGATTTTATTGTGGAATAATCCAGTGTTAGGATATGGTTTTGTGGATTAAACTTTGCATCGTAGTATAAAAAGAAGGCAGGGATTCCTTCTTGAATCGTATCTTTTAGGAAACAATTATCGAAGCTGTTAAAAGTTGCGATGAAGTCGTTATAAATATCTTTCGCTTTGCTAACTTTTTTAAGAACGAGCTGATAACCATTTTGATAAGCTGCAAATAGATCCAAATCGCTTTTCGTGGTGGTTATTTGGGAGGTGGCGTAAGCATTATTGGTATCCTCATTTTCATTCAGACAATAAAGAACAGCACCCATTAGTTGTCTTGCTGTATTATAAGAAATGGAAGTACTCTCTTTACTAGTATAGGCTTCCGTTAATTTAGCAATAATAGGAAGCAAACCTTCTGGATCAATATTCATCTTCATCCACCTCATCTTCATCCTCATCCACCGCATAAAGTCCGATAAATTTGCGGGTACCTTCACGAATTTCTCTGGCAAATGATTCTAGACAGGTATCTTCTAGATAATCAAGAGAACCTTCACAGATTCCGTCAAAATAAATCTTCATTTGTTCCATCAATTCATCGTCGGATAATTCATCAAGGCATTCATTTTTATATAGATAAAAAATTTCCTGCAAGCGTTCTAGCGTATCGGCATAATTATCTTGATAAATATAGGGAGAATCGCAGAAAGTAAAAATGAGTTTTGGAAGGATACCTTCTCTAAATTCAATGCGTTCCTGTGTTTTTAATGTGTTTTTCCGTGCCTCCAAAAGAAGAAGGCTTTCTTCTTCGCTAAGAATAACCCCAAATTTTTGGGTGTATGAATTTAATTCCAGAATAGTTTGAAGGGAAGTTTGTGTATTAGAAGCTAAGAGTGCAAGAAGATTACTGGCAAGATCTTTTGGGAATTCCTTTGACATAATAATTATTTCCTTTCTACGAAATGAAATGTGTTCAAATTTGTTTCTCTAGGTAACTCATGATTTTACGCTCCTTTATGCTACATCACAAGTCTTGAAAAAAATGTAATTTTGTGGTAATATAAATATAGAACAAAATATGTTTTTTATAGAACCTTTTGTGCAAACTAATAATAAGCACATTTTTGGTTCGTTTTTTTGTGCAATTGGAAAGAAAAGGTCTTTCCTTACCAAAAAAAGTATGCTACAATAGCATGGAGTGACTGGAATCGAGCTTTTTTTCGTTAGACAGTCAGACAATGAATTAAATTTAGGAGGAATTATCAACATGGCAAAATGGGTCTATAAGTTTGACGAAGGTAATGCATCAATGAAAAACCTTCTTGGTGGTAAAGGTAGTAACCTTGCTGAAATGACCGGATTAGGAATGCCTATTCCACAGGGATTCACCGTAACAACAGAAGCTTGTACGGATTATTACAATAGTGGAAAGAAAATTACTGATGAAGTTCAGAATCAGATTTTTGAAGCAATCACATGGTTAGAAGGAATTAATGGAAAGAAATTCGGTGATACCGAAGATCCATTATTAGTATCTGTACGTTCTGGAGCTAGAGCATCTATGCCAGGTATGATGGATACCATCCTTAACTTAGGTTTAAATGACGTAGCTGTTGAAGGGTTTGCTAAGAAAACTGGAAATGCAAGATTTGCATATGATTCCTACAGAAGATTTATCCAAATGTATTCTGACGTAGTTATGGAAGTTCCAAAGTCTCACTTTGAAAAAATCATTGACGCTATGAAAGAAGAAAAAGGAGTTCATTTTGACACAGAATTAACTGCTGATGATTTAAAAGAATTAGCAAATAAGTTCAAATCTGTATATAAAGAAGCTATGAACGGCGAAGATTTTCCACAAGATCCAAAGGAACAGTTAATGGGAGCTGTAAAAGCTGTATTCCGTTCATGGGACAACCCTCGTGCTATCGTATATCGTCGTATGAATGATATTCCTGGCGATTGGGGAACAGCTGTAAACGTTCAGACCATGGTATTTGGTAATAAGGGTGAAACATCTGGAACAGGTGTTGCATTTACTCGTAACCCTTCTACTGGAGCTAAAGGCATTTATGGTGAATACTTAATCAATGCTCAGGGTGAAGACGTTGTTGCTGGTGTTCGTACACCACTTCCTATTTCTCACTTAGAAGCAGATATGCCAGAATGCTATGCTCAGTTCATGGATTTAGCGATGAAATTAGAAGCACATTTTGCAGATATGCAGGATATGGAATTCACAATTGAAGAAGGAAAATTATTCTTCTTACAGACTCGTAATGGTAAGAGAACAGCACAGGCTGCTCTTCAAATCGCTTGCGATTTAGTAGATGAAGGAAAGATCACAGAAGAAGAAGCGGTTTGCCGTATTGAAGCAAAAGCATTAGATCAGTTACTTCACCCAACATTCAACGCAGAAGCTTTAAAAGCTGGCGAAGTTATCGGTTCTGCTCTTCCTGCATCTCCTGGAGCTGCTGCTGGTAAAGTATACTTTACTGCAGATGAAGCAAAAGAAGCTGGTGAAGGCGGTAGAGGCGAAAGAGTTATCCTTGTTCGTCTTGAAACATCTCCAGAAGATATCGAAGGTATGCATGCAGCTCGCGGTATCTTAACCGTTCGTGGTGGTATGACATCTCACGCAGCTGTAGTTGCTCGTGGTATGGGTACTTGCTGTGTATCCGGTTGTGGAGAAATCAAAATTGATGAAGAAGCAAAAGTATTTACTCTTGGTGGACATACCTTCCATGAAGGAGATTATATCTCTTTAGATGGTTCAACAGGTAAAATCTACAAAGGTGATATCGCTACAGAAGAAGCTTCCGTAAGTGGAAACTTTGGACGTATCATGGCTTGGGCTGACAAGTTCAGAACATTATCCGTTCGTACGAATGCAGACACACCTCAAGATACAGCAAAAGCTGTTGAATTAGGTGCTGAAGGTATTGGACTTTGCCGTACAGAGCATATGTTCTTTGATGCAGAAAGAATTCCAAAGATCCGTAAAATGATCCTTTCTGATACAGTAGAAGCAAGAGAAGCAGCTCTTAACGAATTAATTCCTTTCCAGAAAGGTGACTTCAAAGCTATGTATGAAGTACTTGAAGGAAAGCCAATGACCGTTCGTTATTTAGACCCACCTCTTCATGAATTCGTTCCTACAGATGAAGAAGATATTGCTGCATTAGCAAAAGATATGGGACTTACTGTTGCAGAAGTAAAAGCAAAATGTGATGATTTACACGAATTCAACCCTATGATGGGACATCGTGGATGCCGTCTTGCTGTTACTTACCCAGAAATCGCAAGAATGCAGACAAGAGCCGTAATGGAAGCAGCTATCGAAGTTAAGAACGAAAAAGGATATGATATCGTTCCTGAAATCATGATCCCATTGGTTGGCGAAAAGAAAGAATTAAAATTCGTTAAAGATATCGTTGTAGAAACAGCTGAATTAGTTAAGAAAGAAATGAATTCCGATATTGAATACCACATTGGTACCATGATTGAAATTCCTCGTGCTGCTTTAACAGCAGAAACAATCGCAGAAGAAGCTGAATTCTTCTCCTTCGGTACAAACGACTTAACTCAGATGACATTTGGTTTCTCTCGTGATGATGCTGGTAAATTCTTAGATTCTTACTATCAGGCTAAGATTTATGAATCAGATCCATTTGCAAGATTAGACCAGACAGGTGTTGGCCAGTTAGTTAAAATGGCAGCTGAAAAAGGACGTGCTACAAGATCAAACATTAAGTTAGGTATCTGTGGAGAACACGGTGGAGATCCATCCAGCGTTGAATTCTGCCATAAGATTGGTCTTAACTATGTTTCTTGCTCACCTTTCCGTGTGCCAATCGCAAGATTAGCAGCAGCACAGGCAGCGTTGAACAATAAATAATGTTGAAAATTCAACGTTTTTCGATAGTTTGACTTCAGTTAGACTGTATCAAATAATAGCGAAGAAATAATAGAGCACTCTATCATGTAAAATGGTAGAGTGCTTTTTGGTGATATATGGTTGGTAGATTGTTATTTTCGTAAAATTTATGAAATAATATAATATATTTATTGAAGGAATAAGGGCTTAAACATGTTAAGATATTGTGGAAGTATAGCACAGGAAATATTATAAAGGAAGGAAAGAATGCAATGCATTCGTTTCCACGGCGTTCAGATGAAAACTTTTATCTATAAATCTAAAGAGGATTGACAATACGGATTATTATATCTAAACTAGATGTTAGCTGAAACTAATTAAGTGTTTAGGGGGGTAAATGTGATATTATTTATTCAATGCGTGATACTATGTATCCTATTTACGATTTTAATTCTGCCTGCACAATATCGAAATCCACTGTCCCAATTTGCATCGTATCCAACTGCGATAAAGAAACGTGTTTATGAATTACCGCAATATAAAGATTTTATAGCTTCCGTGGAGCATAAAAACTGGAAACGAAAATTATTAGGCACATTGTTGAGTGCGGTTCTTTTAGCTATGCTAGTATATTTCTCTGGGAAGCGAACCTTTGAAATGGCATTCTTTCATGTATTTGTATTATTTCTAGTGGTAAATTTGTACGATTTAATTGTTTTTGATTTAATTATTTTTTGTCATAGTAAAAAACTAATGATTCCAGGTACTGAAGATATGAAAGCAGAATATCGAAATCCAATGCATCACATAATAGGAGCGTTAAAAGGATGTGCAATAGGTGCAGCCGTAGCATTAATAGCAGCCTCAATTATTTTCATTATCGGGTTATTCTGATAAAAGATTCCAGCTTATATATTGTAGTATGAAGGTAATTCACATTGCAGAATATTAGCGAGAGAGAAAGTTATACTGAATGATAAGATAAAAACCATGACTCCTCTTATATCTTTTATATCTAATATTATAATGCTCATTTACAATATAAATTCGCTTCATATTAAAGGTATTAAAATTTGTAATGAAAAAAGATTGACCTGGCCCTTAGGGTAAGTGGTATCCTCTTTTTAAACAAAAAAGGAGGATATAATATGTATGAATTATATAATAAAACATGGAAGCAAATAGAAGAGATTGATAAGTCAAAGAGCATTTTGTTTGTCACGATGGCACCTATTGAAGAACATAGTTTACATTTACCGCTCGGAACAGATGTTTATGAAGGTGAATATTGGATTAAGGAAACTATCAAATTGATAGAGTTAGAGAGTCCGGATATTATATGCTGTAAATTGCCTGCGTTTCCAATTGCTTCGGCAGGTATAAAAGGCCTTTATGGGTGCATTCATTTTAAACCTAAAACAACATACCATGTTGCATTAGAATTGCTTGAAAGTATTGTACATTGGGATTTTAGTAATATTATAGTTGTTGCATCGCATGGGGACCCTATTCATCAAATTGCAGTAGAAAAAGCATGTAAGAAGATTAATAAGAAGTATGGAACCTGTGCAATTTCTCCGATGGGAGCATTCTTTTCAGCAAATGAATTGGGCATCAACCTAAATCTTCCCATTGAAATAAAGAATATCGAAAAAAATGCAGAAAATGATTTTCACGCTGGTTGGATAGAAACCTCATGTATGCTGGACATTAAAAGAAATCTTGTATCAGACTGTTATAAGTCTTTACCAGATACTAAAATTGCTGAAAAGGACATGATTTCAGCAAAAAAGCAGCGAAAAGCTATGGGGGAATATGGACATTTGGGTTATCCGGCACTTTCTGATAAAAGCATCGGAAAGTCACTAAATCTAAATACAGCTCAGTATCTGTCCATGGTTTCTATTAAGTTTTTTAACAGAAAGGATTATACAGTGTATATGTTTCATTCATTGTATAAACTTCCACTTATGCATTTAAGATTTCTATAAGGTGAGGAGGAATTTATATTTTTACAAGAGGACAATTTGCAGTTATTGGAAAAGTAGGTAGGAAAGCATTAAGATTATATGAAGAAAATGGGCTTTTGATCCCTAACCAAATAAGTGAAAATAATGGCTATCGGTATTATTGTGATGAGCAATTGAACGAACTTAATCGTATAAAAGAATATAGAAGATATGGACTTTCTTTAAAAGAAATTAAGCAAATTATATCTGGAAACATTGATGAAAAGATAGCGCTAGCTGAGAGAAATATTCAGCTTGAGCATGAAATACAGACGAGTATAAGTATAAAAATGCAATTAGATAAGTATATGTCATGCCATAAAACTGAATGTACAAGGCAGTATGAGATTATAGAGAACAAAACATTTGAACAAAAAGAGGTAATAACCAGAAAGGAAAATATTGAACTCGAGCATTTGGGGATGTCTATTGGTAAATTGCACGAAATTGCTGCTCAGAATGGACTAATAATTGCAGGTTCACATTATGTTAGATATGATTTTTTGTTTGATGAAAGTGGCGATTTCACTATGGAAACATGCCTTCCAGTGATAACTGCAGAATTATTACCACAACTATGTGTGGAAGAACCGTCGGCAACTTGTATATATACAATGCATACATCAGGATTTTCGTCTATCGGTAATGCTCACCAGAAAATCATAGAATATGCCCAAAAGCGTAAAATAAAGCTCACAGGTAAAGCATTTGAAGTATATAACAGCGATATGAGTGCGGAAGTGTATTATGAAATATACAAATGAAAATGACAAAAAATGTAATTGAGCGTTTTAACTTTGAATTGGTTGCATAATAATGAATAAGATTTTTTTGGAACCCTATCAGAAATGGTAGGGTGTTTTTGTGTATATGTTACTTTATTATTTTAGAAAAAAGTTATGCCTTGGTTTACAATAAAGTGATGAAAGAATTGAATTTGGTATAAAAATGGTATAAAAATTTAATTTGAAATGAACCAAATAAGCTTTCATATCATCTAATAGATGTACAAAAGAAATGCAGCTGCAATGAAAAATAATTAAGAGCAATGAAAGGGTTAATTATGGATAAAACTGAGTTTTCACGTAAAGTACTGGAAGCTGAATCGACTTTATATCATGTTTCAAAATCAATATTAGGTAATGAAACAGATTGTGAAGACGCTGTTCAAGAAGCCATTTTAAAGGCTTATACAAAACGAAATACATTAAAGGAGGTAAACTTTTTCAAAACATGGTTGACACGAATATTGATAAATGAGTGTTATCGGATTCTGCGTACAAAAAAACATGAATTATCTTATGATGCATATATGCAGGAAAAAACAGTAGAAGATAAAAAAAATTCAGAATTGTATCGCGTGATTAAAAAACTGGATATAAAACATAGGGTACCTATCGTTTTATGCTATATTGAAGGCTATAAAGTGAGCGAAATTGCAAGTATATTGAGAATACCTGTAGGTACGGTTAAGAGCAGACTTTCAACAGGAAGAAAACAAATAAAACAATTATTAGAAGATGAGGTGTAAAAATGAAGCAAATGTATGATTGGGAAAATGATTTTCCGCAAATAACAAATGAATTTCATAACAAGATATGTGAAGTGCTTCATGAATTACCGGAAGAGGAGAGGTGTTGTAGGATGTCTAAGAGAAAATATGTAGTAGCTATTGCAATTGGTGTCATGATGATTAGTACTATCACTGTATACGCAGCAGTTAGATGGAATCAAAGAGCTTTAGACAATTTTAGTGCAAATGACCAACAGCAGGAGAAGCTATCAAAGGATGGCTATTCAAGTCAGATTGTACAATCGGTTTCTGACAATGACATCACAATTTCCGTGGAACAGACTATTCAGGATGAAAATCTGATCTATATTCTGTTCAAAATTACTTCAGACAATTTGCAGCTGACGGAGAATAATGCTATGGGTTTTAATATAAAGGCTACCAACGGTCCGGATTTTTACACAAGTATGAGTTCAGGTTTTGTAGATGAATTTTTGCAGCCAGATATCAGCAATAGCAGAGAGTATGAAATATGGATTCAAAAAAATACAGACTATGATTTTACTGAAGCTGAATTAAGTGTTGATTTTAATGCTTTGCAGGAATATGAAGGGAAAGCGGGTCCGACAAATGACCTTGTTAAGGGCCAATGGGATTTTAGTATTAATTTATCGACCAATAATTCTGTCACATTTGATGTGAATAAAACTGTTTCAATCGATGGTTGTGATATTGCAATAAATAAGATTGAACTATCACCATTATCGTATACGATTTATTGTGATGGTGATGATGTCATGGCATTGCAAAAAGCAGATAATATTAATTTTGATGAACTTGATATCACGTATCCGCTTATCATTTCTGCTATACAGTATAAGGATGCAACTGAAATACAAGAGGATGACGGTCTAATGAGTGAGAGTTTCGACGGGGAAGGCAAAGAGTATATTGCAACCGGAAAGTTTTCGAAAGTAATTGATATGAATCAGATTCAAGCAATCATGTTTGGTGACAAAAAAGTAAGTCTTTCCATCTACTAATAAATAAGCCTTATTCTTAAAGGGTTCTATGAATTGTGGCAATGTCATTGGGCATTAGATACCGCAACATGTTATCTGCAAGATTTTGTTAATCATGCAAAATTCATTGGTTACACACTATTGATTGACACTGAAATAAAAGGAGCAATATTTGCACATGAGAAAATATGGTGGAACAACAGCGAAGTATTCATTGAGGAGATGTTTATATCACCAGAACTCCAAAGAATAGGATATGGAACAGAACTGATTCATACGGTAAATAAGCGACCGATACCAGGTATTGAAAATAGATGGTATCGGCCTCTTTTATAATACATTATGATATAATTTTATGCTATTTGGAGTTTCATCAAATAAAATGAGTTAGTCATTATTTTCTATTTCCCTTATAAGATTTATCATTTCAATAGCTCCGACTGCGCAATCAAATCCTTTGTTGCCTGCTTTGGTTCCGGCACGTTCAATCGCCTGTTCGATATTTTCTGTTGTAAGGACACCGAACATTACAGGTATGTCACTGTTAATTGAAACATGTGCAATCCCCTTTGATACTTCATTACAAACATAGTCATAATGGGTTGTGCTCCCACGGATTACAGCACCCAAGCATATAATTGCATCATATTTCTTGCTTTTTGCCATTTTTGAAGCGATAAGTGGTATTTCAAAAGCACCAGGTACCCATGCGATTTCAATATTCTCCTCTTTCACTTCATGTCGTACTAGAGCATCTACAGCACCCCCAAGTAGTTTTGAAGTAATGAATTCATTAAATCTTGCGGTAATAATGCCTATTTTTAGGTCCCTTGATACTAGTTTTCCTTCATACGTTTTCATAAAATTCTCCTTTATTATATATTTAAAAAATGACCCATTTTAGATTGTTTTGTTTTTAGATAGTGTTTATCGTACTCATTTGCTTCAATTTCTACCGGTACACGTTCGGTGATTGCAATTCCAAAATCAGAAAGCTGATATACCTTATCTGGATTATTTGTAATAAGTCGCATTGTTTTTACTCCTAAATCACGAAGTATTTGAGCACCGATATAATATTCTCTTGAATCCTCTTCAAATCCAAGTGCAAGGTTTGCCTCGACGGTATCCATACCTTGACTTTGTAGCTCATAAGCTTTTAATTTGTTGAGAAGACCGATACCTCTTCCCTCTTGTCTCATATATAGAAGAATGCCGCGTCCTTCTTTTTCAATCATTTGCATAGCCAAAGCTAACTGTTCGCCGCAATCGCAACGTGATGAATGGAATACATCACCGGTTAGACATTCTGAATGAACCCGGCATAAAACCTCTTGTCCATCCGTGATATCACCCTTTACTAAAGCTACGTGATGTTCACCGTTTATTTTGTTTCGATAACCATACGCGCGAAATTTACCATATGAAGTTGGCAACAAAGGACTAGCGACACGCTCGACTAGGTTATCAAACATTTTACGATAAGTCTGTAATGCTTTTATCGTAATAAACTTCAAGTTCCACTTTTGGGCCAGCTCGATTAGTTCAGGGGTCCGCATCATAAATCCGTCTTCTCGCATGATTTCACAACACAGACCACATTCTTTCAGACCTGCAAGACGCATTAAATCTACGGTAGCTTCCGTATGACCATCTCGCTCTAGAACACCATTCTTTTTTGCAAGAAGCGGGAACATATGTCCCGGACGGCGAAAGTCCTCCGGCTTAGTATTCTCATCAACTGTCTTGAGAGCGGTGATGCTTCGTTCTGCTGCGGAGATGCCAGTAGTGGTATTCACATGGTCAATTGAAACAGTAAAAGCTGTTGTGTGATTATCAGTATTGTTTGTTACCATCTGAGGAAACTGAAGACGAGTGCAAATTTCTTCACTCATTGGCATGCAGATTAACCCTTTACCATGCATAGCCATAAAGTTAATGTTTTCTGTCGTGGCAAATTCTGCCGCACAGATAAAGTCACCTTCATTTTCACGCCTTTCGTCATCGGTAACAAGAATGATTTCTCCTTTTTGTAAGCCTTCCAAGGCCTCGGGAATTGTACTAAAATTAAACATAAGGACCTCCTAAAATCCATTTTTTATTAAAAATTCATGGTTAATACGATTGCTATTTGGTGTGAATTTTTCGATGTACTTTCCAATGATGTCATTTTCCAGATTTACGAAACAACCTATTTTTTTTTCAGATAGTGTTGTGTACTTAGCAGTATGAGGAATCACCGACACACAAAAGCTGTCATGTGTTAGTTTTGCAATAGTAAGGCTGATACCGTCTATGACAATAGAACCTTTTTCAATGATATATCGCATGATTTTTGGGCTGGTTTGAATGGTATACCAAATTGCAATATCATCTTTTATAACGGATGTGATTTTACCGGTACCATCGATATGACCGGAAACAATATGACCACCAAATCTGCCATTTGCAGGCATTGCACGTTCAAGATTAACTCTACTTTTGTTGCTCAGGCTTCCGAGTGACGATTTGGATAAAGTTTCATTCATCACATCAGCAGAAAAAGAAGAATTGTTTACGTTGGTTACAGTAAGGCAAACACCGTTTGTCGCAACACTATCACCAAGATTTAAGTCATCTAATATTTTGCTGCATGCAATTGTTAAAATTGCAGATTTCGTTCCCTTTTTAATGTTCTTAACAATGCCTACTTCTTCAATTATTCCGGTAAACATGTATAATCTACCTCTCCTTCTATAAGAATATCTTCATCAAACCATGTGATTGTCTGATTCTTCAATAAAAAGCAGTTACTGACTTCCTGAATACCAATGCCACCTACAGGTGTTTTTGATTGACTTCCTCCAAATAGCTTCGGTGCAATATAAATTTGTATTTTTTTTACGATTTTATTTTGCAAAGCAGAATAATTTAAGGTGGATCCTCCTTCTAAAAAGATACTGTCAATACCTATCTTCCCAAGTTGAAGCATTAATTGGTTTAAATCAATATGATTATCCATTCGATTAATATTAAATATTTCACAGCCTTGAGCAAGGTAGAGTTTTTGCTTTTCTCGGTTGTCACAAGTAGTAGCAAGGATTGTTTTTACTTCTTTTGCAGTGGTAATAATCGTAGATTCTAGTGGTGTATTCAAATTTGTGTCACAGATAATGCGTGTGGGGTTCCTCCCTCCATCCATGCGGCAAGTAAGTGAGGGATTGTCAGCAATTACCGTACCTACGCCCACCATAATAGAAGAATACTGGTTACGGCTTTTATGAACGTTTTCTCTGGCATTGATACCTGTAATCCATTTGGACATCCCGCTTGTAGTCGCAATTTTTCCATCCATTGTCATGGCATATTTCATTACAACATATGGCGTTTTTGTTTGGATATAATGAAAGAAAACTTCGTTAAGCTCTTTGCATTTATCCTCTAATACACCGATAACTACATCAATTCCTGCCTTGCGAAGAATAGCAGCCCCTTTTCCTGACATCAAAGAATTGGGATCCAAAGAACCGATGACCACTTTTTTTATACCATTTTGTATGATGGCATCTGTACACGGAGGGGTTTTTCCGTGATGGCAGCAAGGTTCCAAGGTGACGTACATAGTGGTACCGTTTGGACTTTCTCTACAGTTACTAAGCGCATTCCGTTCTGCATGCCATCCACCGTATATTTCATGCCATCCCTGTCCAATTACTTTTCTTTCCTTTACAATAACTGCTCCCACCATAGGGTTAGGATTTACCAAACCGATACCTTTTTTTGCGAGAGTAAGTGCAAGGTCCATATATTTTTCATCTGTCATACGATTCCTCCATAAATAAAAACTGCCTTAAACATATATGTTCAAGGCAGTAATTAACAATGAGGGTTTATCTTTAAAATAAAAAACTCTGAAATGAATAAATCATTCCAGAGCAACATTCTTAAGAAAACCTAAAGAGGTTTAAAAATCTTCTTTCATCCAGACTTTACTGTCGGCTTCGGAATTACACCGAATCATACCTTGCGGTTCGTGGGCTATACCACCGGTAGGGAATTTCACCCTGCCCTGAAGATACATATTAATTTATTCGAAGTATAGCACCCTGAATCATGATTGTCAAATAGAAATTAGTAAATGGAGTTCAGCACCGGGGCAAATAGGCACCCTATAACGAAAAATGATAGGGTACTTTATATGGTCTGATTTATTCTTCTATTCCATATAACTTGTAAGGATTATTTTTTAGCTCCCTTTGATATAAGCCGACAACATCCCAAATATTAAAAAACATACAAGTACACTTACCAACAAGTTCTTTTTTTATTACACCATTGTCAAATGCCATTTTTTGAATGGTATACCAAGGCTTTACAGGTGGCTCGCCCGTTTCGATAAACCACTGATCTGGGGGATAAATCTTATTCACTTCTTCGGAAGGCTTGAAAATATCTCTGATTTTTTGAGGAAGCAAATCTTCAACATAATGCATGGAGGTTAATCTATAGATATCAACGCCTAATTGTAATGCCTTGCCATTATTATCAATTAGGTATTGGAATCCATGTGATACCTTATCAGCATTCTTTCCCCACGCAGATACGCGAAAGATACCATCACCGGTTAAGACATCTGACATTTGTCTAAAAGTATCAGCAATGAGACCCATTGCACTATGTTCTTCATCAGCGCTAAGAATCTTTATTTTACAGGTAATTCCTAATTTTTTATCTGCATCCGTTAAAGGAAGCATTGGGCTTAACCTTAACGATGGCATAAAGATGCTTCCATTACAACCAACCGTTTCTTTTAAAGCATCAATAACCGTTACAGCACCTCCTTCTACATAACCAAAGCTTTTTAAAGAACTATGGACTTCTAATTCCATTCCAGGTTTAACGCCTAATTTCTGAAATCCAGAAATTAGATCTTGTTTTGAAATACGGTACATCCTAATTCCTCCTTGTATATAATGTTGACTTGTTAAAATGAGTATCAAAATTTTTATAATTGTTATATAACGCTTATCTAATTTGTATTATAATGTCGACATTAATATCATATCATTTATGTAAAAAAATGGTAGACTTGTAATTGCATTTGTGTTATCATTTATGTTGAAGTGTGGATAAATTTAAGACACTTCAATATAAATAGGATTAATTTTTGGAAATATTATAGAGCACCCTATCATGAATAATGGTAGCGTGCTTTTTTGGTAATTATTTTCATAACCTTGGAATTGATATAATTCAGAATGGTAATACCTAATTATGTCTTGAATTCAGTAATAAATTATTTAGTAAAAGGGGAATGATATGGAAAGTAATAACAGTAATTTTACATATGTGGCAAAAGTATTTAAAAGATATTTATATGAAATTATTGTACTTTCAATAATTATTTTTATTATATGCTTGATTTATTTCGTGAAAGGAAGAGCAGGAGGATTAGCATGGACAGCTGCTATTTTTGTGCTGGGTCCATTGGGCGTATTCCTTTTTTGGGTACAGTTGGTGATTCTAATAATTCGGTGTTTTATGAAAAAGAAAACTAGAATTGTCCATATGGCAGCGTCACTATTATTGGCGTTTCCGATAACTATATTAGTTGGTCTAATATTTATACCATATCCAGATAATGCAAATGTGTCAGACGCAATCACTTTAAGCGTACCTGTAAAAGGGGAGGCAGTATTATTAGGTGGAAAGGATTATAAAACACATGCTGTTTGGCCATCAGAAAGATATGCATATGATATTTTAGAACAACCTTATGATACCGGAAATGCTGATTTGCAGTCATATGGTATCTACGGTAAAGAGGTTTATGCTCCAATTAAAGGTAAAATAATAGAGATTCACGATGGAGAGGAAGATATTGCACCTAATGTTGAAAATTTTACATCCTTACTTGGTAATTATATTTATATGAGAATTGAAAAAACAGGTACATATCTTATATTTGCTCATTTAAAAAAAGATAGTATTAGCGTAAAAGTAGGTGATATTGCTGAGGTTGGAACGTTACTAGCACAGGTTGGAAATTCCGGAACAACATCGGAACCACATTTACATCTTCAGCATCAAAAAAATAATCCTTGTAAATCTGCCATTATGATAGCGGATGAAGGACTTCCTATTACATTCAAATGAGATTGCGCATGGATACTATAATATACTCGGATTTGAAATGTACCATAGAGATAACGAGAAGAATATTTAACAGGAGAACGGGATGGATAATATAATTAACTTAATTATTAGAGAATTAGAAATGAAAGATTTGCCGGACTATTTATATTGGAATCACCCCTTTCGTGAATTTCATAAATATAATGGTCCATATTATGGAAGAAAGAGTGAAGAAGAGTTAAAAAAATATGTAGAGGAAATGAAAGAACAGTTTCGAAATGGAGCAAGTAATGTGCTCAAAAATAAAAAGATGATTGCGAATAAAGATACAGATGAAATCATTGGGCAAGTCAATTGGTATTGGAAATCAGAAGAGACTCTGTGGATGGAAATTGGAATAGTAATCTTCAATGAGAATTATTGGGGGAAAGGAATCGGATATGAAGCGTTAAAGCTATGGATCGATGAAATCTTTGATGAAAATCCCAAATTGGTAAGGCTTGGTTTATCAACTTGGTCTGGCAATTTAAGAATGATGCATTTAGCTGAAAAGTTAGGATTTGTCAAAGAAGCTGTTTACCGAAAAGCAAGAATTGTGAATAACGAATATTATGATTCCATTAGTTATGGTATTTTGAAAGAAGAGTGGAAAGAACGACTTATAAAGATGAATTTTAACGTATATAATTAAAGTTATAGGTAAAAAAGCCGGAAGAACAGTAATTAAAACAACAATTAATATTGGAGGCGCTAAGAAAACATTTAAAACAGTAATAAAGGTAAAATAAATTTAAGACATAACTAAAAAAGCACCCTATCACATGAAATGGTAGGGTGCTTTTATGTTAGATCTACAACCAAGATTGGTATTTAGTCCATATATGGCAATTTACGATATTGTAGTGCCCAAATACTCTCCTATTGACATAAATATGATATAATGATAATATTGAGCAAATGCTTAATAAAATTCTTACAATAGGGGATATATAATGGAACGTAAAGAACAAGTATTGCAAAGAAAGTGGCAGATATTAACGATATCATTGGAACAGTTTATTCAAAAAGGCTATCATGGTACATCGACACGCGAAATATCAAAAATAGCTGGGATTAGCTCGGGACTAATGTTTCATTATTTTGAAAGCAAAGAGGATTTGTATCATAACCTTATCAAAATTGGAACGCAAGAGATGATTTTTGATATTGAAAAAGCAAGAGAGAATCCCAAACTTTATTTACAGACTGTGGCCAAGACGATTTTAGAGAAGTTAGCGAATAATGTATTTTACGGAAAAATGTTCGTATTTATCGATGATGCGCAACATACATCAGGTATTCTAGAAGAATCTGTTAAGCTACTAAAAGAACATGATATTGGTCGCCAATGTATACCAATTATTGAAATGGGGCAAGAAAAGGGTTTGTTTAAAGATGGAAATGCACATGCGTTATGCGTTGCTTTCTTTGGAGCTTTACAGGGAATTGCGCAGGAAAAGGTTCGGATTCAGGACACACCTTTGCCAGATGTAGAATGGCTGATGGATATAATTTGCAAATAGTATAATTTATAGGGCGGTATATGATATGAAAGATTTAAATAAAAGGATTCTAGTATTTATTGCTGTAGTAGTCGGGTGTGGATGGTTTGGAAAAATAATTGATTTGCTATTGGTTGGGCAACCGCAGGGACAATCCTTGGGGTCTTTAATATGGTTGGTAGTACCATGCATAACAGCTGTATTATTAGCGGTTGTACATAAAAGTGAATATAAAACGTTGGGATTGAAACCAAACTTTAAAGGGAACGCCAAGTGGTATGCAGTATCTTTTTTAATATTCCCAGGGATTGCCATTCTAACGATCTCCATCGCAATGATTACCAATACAATCGATTTCACACAATTTGAATTACAAGGATTTGTGACTACGATATTAACTTGGTTTATCTATAATTTTTTTCGGACCATTTTAGAAGAAATCGCATGGAGAGGATTTTTACAGGAAAGATTAATCCTTTTAAAAGTAAACGATTGGATGGTTTATTTTATTGTAAGTTTGGTATGGACATTGTGGCATATCCCTTATTACTTATTTTTTTATGAGGGAAATGCTTTTGAGTTGGTTTTATCAAGCTTTGTCTTACTATTTAGCTGGAGTATCCTTTATGCTGAAATATACCGAATATCAAGAACAATTTGGCCCTGTGTTCTCTTGCATGCAACATCAAATGCGATCCAGTATACTATGTTGGAACATTATCTGGTAATGGATGAAAAAATGAAGATTATCCTATCGCCTACGATTAGCTTGGTAGCTTGTTCTATTTCAATTATGGTAGGTTTATACATTCGTAAATATCGTTTGAGCAGAAACGTAGCATCCTAGCATAATGTGGCAGGACGCTTTTTATATTACTAATTCGGTTGAGATTATTTTATTTTTTATGTAAAATAGTGATATATCTAAGTACGTTAAATACCAATCTGTTACAGTAGATTGAAATAATTAAAAAGAGGGAATTTTAAAATGCAATATAATGGAACAGCATTGTTTGTTATCGATATGCAGGAAGATTATATAGGTAAGGATAGTAAATATGGGTATGACTCAGAAGTATTAATTAACAATACGAATAAGCAGATATTAAATGCAAAAAAGAATCGTGAAATGATTCTATATGTTAAAAATAAAAAATCTCTTAGAAGTGGAATCTATATTTCTGATCTGGTAGAAGGTCTAGTAATAGAATCCGATTTTATTATTGAAAAGGATCGGTCATCTGTATTTTCAAACACGGAAATTTCCTCTCTGCTAAAGACCTATGAGATAAATAATATTAAGGTCGTTGGAATTGATGGAAATTGTTGCGTAGCTTCAACTGCTATAGATGCTGCTAGATTAGGATATTCTGTGGAAGTTCTGATTGAAAATATCGGTATACGTAACATTAACAGATTTCATAAAACAAAAGATAAGCTTATAAAAGAAAATGTAAAAATAATTGAGTAATGAAACAATGTGATACAAATAGGCATAAAATGCAGTTTTGCTTTGGATCATTATAATATTACGGAGACCAGATCTGTTATTATGATTGGAGATAGAGAGCACGATGTCATTGGTGCTAGAACATGTGAAATAAAATCCATAGGTGTCCTATATGGATATGGGAACAAACAGGAACTAGAAGATGCTGGTGCAGATTATAAATCCTCAGAATGGATTTATTTACAAGGGAACGATACTGGATTTATTTACAAGGGAACAAGGAGCAGATCAGATATTGGTAATAGAAGCTGGAAAATTGGTAGAAGCAGGAACTCATGAGCAACTCTTGAAAAAAGAAGGAGTGTATGAAAAATACTGGAATATCAGTATGCAGTAAACTAAATGAGAATGCACAAATTTACTATTCATTTCACTTATTTACTTGACAATGCAATGGAAAAGTATTATATTCAAAACAGTGTTATGAAACACTGTTTTGAATATGGGAGGAAAACGCATGGCAAAACAAATTGAAGGTGTTTATGAGAAAGTGTATGAATGTGCTAAAAAGGAATTCTTATGTAAAGGATTTAAGGATGCATCTCTGCGCAATATTGCGCAGGAGGCTGGTACCAGCACAGGTTCTATTTATACACGTTTTCATAATAAAGAAGGGTTGTTCCATGCTATCGTATATCCAGTTGTGGAGGAACTAAAATCATGGTTTTTAGAGGTACAAGAGTCATTTCACAAAAAGGATTCTGATTATCAAAAGAAAAATATGTTTCATTATAGTGGTATGGAAGCTGAATCATTTGTGGCTTATATTTATGACCACTATGATGTATTCAAACTACTACTAGAATGTGCCGAAGGAACAGAATTTTCTGATTTTTTAAGTCAGCTGGTGGAGATTGAAATGGAGTATACTGTGAAATACATGGAAGCCACAAAGGATGATGCACTCAAAAATGAGACAATTACATCGGAATTTCTTCACATCGTAACGAGTGCTTATTTTTCCGGAATATTTGAAATGGTACGACATGACATGAAAAGAGAGGATGGCATGCTGTATGCAAAGCAGTTAAGAGAATTTTATTATGCTGGATTTGCTAAAATTTATAACTGGAAATGAGTACACATATGTCTAAAAATGCGGGTTCTACCCGCAATTTTTTAAAACAAAAGGTTAGATGAAACTAACCAAAGTGAAGAATTTATGGAACAAGAAATAGTAAAGATAGGGTGGTGGAAAATAGATAAATTAATGTTTATGACAAAATTTGAAGTAGTAATAGGAAAGGACTAAAATAATATGAAAGAAAAGTCAAATACAAGAACGGTATTGTTAACAGAGAATCCTTATAAACTAATGATTACACTTAGCTTGCCAGCTATTATAGGTATGTTGGTAATTGGATTGTATAATTTTATGGATGCTGTATTTGTTGGACAGATGGTAAGTTCAGAAGCAATGACGGCAGTGAAAATAGCATATCCGTTTACTTTATTTAACAGTGGAGTATCCACATTGATAGGTGTAGGGTCTGCATCTGTATTATCAAGGGCAATAGGAAAGAAAGACCAACAGACAGTAGATAAGATTATGGGAAATCTGATTGCTTCTGTTTTGATATTATCAATAATTATTATGTTAGGTGGCATGATGTTTACTAGACAGTTACTCTTACTTGCTGGCGCACAGGGCGAAATCATGCAGATGGCAATCCCTTATCTTAGAATTATATTTATTGGTTCTATTTTTGTAAACTTTGCACAAGCAGCCAATATGGTCATGCGTGGTGAAGGCTTACTAAAGCGAGCAATGCTTATCATGGGGATAGGAGCTATAATAAATATTATTCTTGATCCGATTCTAATTTCAATTATGAAAGCTAATGGAACAGGAGTCTATGGTGCGGCATACGCAACAGTAATCGCTCAGATTATTCAGGCAGTGATTACATTATGGTATTTTATTAAGAAAAGTGAAAATGTATGTATTCATAAGATAGCTATAGATGGCACTATTTTAAAAGCAGTACTTGGAGTTGGAGTATCAGCAATGCTGATGCAGGTAATGATGATGGTTCAGCAGACAATTATGTATCATGTAGCACAACAATATGGGGGAAATGAATGGCAGACGATCTTAGGGGCTTCGTTAAGTCTTCAGGCATTTGCGTTTATACCACTATGGGGAATCAGCCAAGGCTTCCAACCAGCAGCAGGAACTAATTATGGTGCGAAAGAGTATGTGAGAGTAAAGAGTTTTACTAAGGCATTTGTAATAGGAGCAACGGTATTGGCATTGGTTTTCTATATTCCGATTATGTGTGTGCCAGAAAAAATGCTGGCTTTGTTTATTACAAATTCTGATATTGTGGCTATGGGAGCAGATTCACTGAGATTATTTTTTTCATCATATATTACCTTGGGATTTATGATTATGTCAATTACGTTATTCCAGTCGATTGGAAAAGGTGGAAAGGCAGCTATGTTAACATTATTAAGACAGCTTGTCTTATTCATTCCATTGGTTTTTATTCTTCCGATGATTGGAAATATTGGCGTTCAGGGCGTATTTTTAGCACCGGTTATCACAGATCTTGGCATTTTAGTATTGTCGATTGTTGTGATGGGAACTGAATTCAGGAAGATGATGAAATAATAAGGAAATAAAAGGAGGATTTATGGAACAAAAAAATCAAAGCCCATTAAAGCGAATCTGGGCACTAGCAGAATCGGAGCATCCAAAACTAAGGTTTTCTATTGTATTAGCTGTATTAGGAGTATTGTCAGGCTTTATTCCATATTTTTGTGCAGGGGAAATCATTATTATGCTATTAGAAAATACGGCTGACATGCAAAATACAATTCCGTGGCTCGCACTGGCGCTGGTAGGTAGTATTGGAAAAGTATTACTTACGACGTTTTCAACGGCATGCTCTCATCAGGCAACGTTTGCGGTGTTAGCCAGGGTACGAACAAAGTGTGTACATAAATTGGCAAAGCTGTCTATGGGAACTTTACAGAATCAGTCAGTTGGAAGATGGAAAAGTATCTTGGTTGACCAGATTGAGAGTATGGAAACAACGCTTGCCCATCTTTTCCCAGAAATGACATCCAATATCTTATCACCGTTGATACTTATTGTTACGTTGTTTTTTATTGACTGGAGGCTGGCGTTGGTATCAATTGCCACGCTTCCTATTGGTATGATATTTATGATGGCTACGATGAAATCCTATCCTGATAAATATCAAGAGTCCGTTCAAATCGGGAAGAAAATGAACGATTCAATTGTAGAGTATGTGAATGGAATTGAAGTAATAAAAGCTTATAATCAGGGACAACAAGCATATGCAGGATATGCAGACGCAGTCAATGCAAACGCTTCTTTCTTTTATGGATGGATGAAAAGTGCTCAGTTTGGAATGTCATGTTACCGAAATTTCAGCCCTGCTGTTTTAATTGGGGTATTACCTGCTGGATTGGCATTTTATCTGAATGGGAGCATGACATCTTCGGAATTTATCATGATTATGATTCTGTCTATGGGAATTGTAGGACCAATCATTGCCGCTTCTAATTTTATAGATTCGCTTGCACAGACAGGTACCATTATTGAATCGATTGAAACGATATTAAATGCACCAGAGCAACATCATCCAGAGAAGACGGTTACATTATCAGGAACAGATATTGAGATGAATCATGTTTCCTTTGCCTATGAAAAGGAACAAGGAAATATTCTGACAGATGTTACACTAAAAATTAAGCAGGGTAGCGTAAATGCTTTTGTTGGACCAAGTGGAAGTGGTAAATCAACAATCACGAAATTAATGGCTGGCTTTTGGGATATTGAATCAGGAAGTATCACAATTGGTGGAAAAGAAATCAGTGAAATTCCGCTGACACAAATATCCGATCAGATTGCATATGTTTCCCAGGATAATTTTCTATTTGATGATACTATTCGGGAAAATATTCGTATGGGTAAAGAGCATGCTACCGATAAGGAAGTGGAGGAAGCAGCAAAAAGAGCCGAATGTGATGCGTTCATTCGAAAGCTGGAACATGGATATGAAACAAAGGTCGGTGGAGGTGGTGCACACCTGTCTGGCGGGGAATGTCAAAGAATTGCCATTGCAAGAGCGATGCTAAAAGATTCACCAATTATTATTTTAGACGAAGCCACTGCATATATAGACCCAGAAAATGAAGCCGTTCTTCAAAAAGCAATCTCCAAATTAGTGCAAGGTAAAACTTTAATTATGATAGCACACAGATTATCGACGATTACTGGTGCAGATCAGATTTATTTAGTGGACCAGGGAAGCATTCGTGCTGCTGGAACACATGAACAGTTATTACAGCAATCAGAATTATATCAAAGCATGTGGAATGCACATATAGGAGCAAAGGATGGTGAGCAGGAATGATAGAAATTTTTCGTAAAATATGGAGATTTGCAGGAGAAGAACAAAAGAATATTCGTAACTCTATCCTGATAGGATTTATCAATGCTATTTTTCATATGCTGCAGATTGGAGCCATCTTTCTGACCATACGGGCACTGGTTGAAAAAGATGCCAATAGCATGACCATATGGTATGTATTAGGACTTATGGTGGTAAGTATCGTGGGGAAAATTGTTACAAATTATTTTTCACAGCTGGAGCAGACGCATGCAGGATATTTTATGGCAGCGAATAAGAGGATTTTTATTGGAAATAAGATGAAACTAATTCCAATGGGTTACTTTAATCAAAGCAGTCTTGGAAATATTACTGGAATCTGTACAACCGTATTAGGAGATGTGGAAACAACTGCACCAATGGTTATGGTTCTTACTTTAGGCGGGTTTATTACGACGATTGTATTTACGATTTACATGTTGGTGTTTGATTGGAGAATGGGTTTGATTACAACTACTGGAGTTTTTATGTTTTGTTTGATTACTTCTGCTATGGAGAAAAAATCAAGAAACACTGCTCCAAAGAGACAAAAGGCTCAGGCTGTACTTGTAGAAAATATGCTAGAAACGATACAGGGAATGAGTATTGTAAAGTCCTTTAACCTGTCAAAAATCGATAACAAGAAAGTAGATCAGGCAATTGAAAGCAGTAAAAAAACGAATCTGGCAATGGAACAATTGATTACACCTTATACAATTATGCAAGAAGGAATCTTGCGGATATTTAGTGTAATCATGATGGCAGCAGCACTATATTTTTATTTTAATGGAACCATGCGGCTTACGTATTCGCTCATGTTTATTGTTGTTTCCTTTATCATTTTTGAGCAGATTGAATCAGCTGGACATGGAGTTGCAATTCTTCGTGTATGCGGTAGCTCAATTGAGCAGGCAAATCAGATGGATGATGTGCCTTTCCTAGATGAAAAAGGCCAGTCAATACAACCGGACAATCATGAAATTACATTTGAACATGTAGATTTTTCTTATGAAAAAAGACAGATACTGAAAGATATGAACTTTCAGATGAAGGATAAGACAATGACAGCCATTATTGGTCCGAGTGGCTCTGGCAAAACAACGATCTGTAACTTGATTGCAAGATTCTGGGATACAGATTGTGGGGAAATTAGGATTGGTGGGAAAGACATCAAAGATTATACATTAGAGTCGTTAATGGAACAAATCAGTATGGTCTTTCAAAATGTATATCTTTTTAAGGATACTATTGAAAATAACATTCGCTTTGGAAGACCAAACGCAAGTAGAGAAGAAGTGATAAATGCAGCGAAAAAGGCATGCTGCCATGAGTTTATCAGCAGTCTTTCAAATGGATATGATACGGTGATCGGAGATAAGGGTTTTGCGCTTTCGGGAGGAGAAAAGCAGAGAATATCCATCGCAAGAGCTATTTTAAAGGATGCGCCAATCATCATTTTTGATGAGGCGACAGCCAATGTAGATCCAGAGAATGAAGTACATTTGCAAAAAGCCTTCGAAGAACTGACCAGAAATAAAACAATTATTATGATTGCACACCGATTAAAAACAGTCCGCCATGCAGATCAGATACTTGTAGTAGATGGAGGGAAAATCGTTCAAAAAGGAAGGCATGAAGAGCTGATTGAACAGGAAGGAATCTACAAACGTTTTGTAGGTGAAAGAAAAGAGGCTGTTTCCTGGAGTATCTAAGCATTTACAAGTAATGTAAAGAGCTGCCAAAGTTTGGCAGCTCTTTAATGCTATTGAGTGATTAAATAAGAAGCCGCTACACTTGCAGGTCTTTTTTGTTTAGTCCCTTTAATTATACCAAACAAAGAGCTTGGATTCCTTATATTTTGGGCATTTTCTTAAAGTTGTTTATTAAAATATCAGTAAAATAGGGGTTCTGTGGATAAAACTACGGTAACTCAACCATACTTTATATTGACTTCTCGGAAAATATATGCTATATTGATAACAATGTTACCGATTACAGTGTTATCTTAAAGAAAGGAGGAATAGCTAATGTCTTTACCAGATCGAAGTATTGATCCTAAAATATTAGATTGTGCAAAAGAAGAATTTATGGAAAAGGGCTTTACAGACGCATCTTTACGTTCAATATGCAGTAAAGCCGGGGTGACAACGGGGGCATTGTATAAAAGATTTTCAGGAAAAGACGCATTATTTGAAGCCTTATTAGAATCTACAATGGATGCGATAGAAACTTTGGTATCACAAACTGAAAAGTACGATTATGAGCAACTGCATAAAAATCAGATGCAATCAGTATGGAATATGTCAGCCGCAACCCTCAAAGGATTTATTGAATTATTCTATGAACATTATGACGGATTTAGGTTACTATTGTGCCATGCGGAGGGTTCTGCATATTCAGACTTTCTAAATGGATTTGTGTCTGAACACACAAAACGAACACTGAATTTTGCAGAAGTCGCTTATCAAAAAGGAATATCATCCGTGCATTTGGAAGAAGATGAAATTCATATGATGTTGACTGCATTTTGGTCTATACTATTTGAACCAATCAAACATGAATTACCAAAAGAAAAAGCATTGCGATATTGTAATACGGTTGCAAAACTTTTTAATTGGCAGGCGGTATTTGGCTTTTAAGACTTTTTAGTTTTAAAAGCCAAATATTAAAACATTTGGTTAGCGTAATCTAACTTGATTGGTATTATTGGAAACAATGGTGTTGGGAAAAGTACATTACTGGAAATTGTTTGCGAGTTACCAAAAAATGGGAAAGACTTTTCTGATAAAAATTTATTTCAAAAGGAGGAACATAAAATGAAGGATAAAGCTCTATTGGGAAGCATTTTTTCATATGCAAAGCCCTGTAAAGGAAAGCTGATGCTCTCCGTCATTTGTGCGCTACTCTCTGTAGGTGGCAGTATCGTACCATTCATTGCAGCGTATCGTATCATTATTATGTTTTTTGATGATTTAGCAACAGCCGATAGAATTATCTATTGGGGAAGTATTTGCATTGCGGGATTTATTGCGAAAGTGGTGTTCCATGCTATATCAACTACATTATCACATATTTCAGCATATACGATTTTGGAGCTGATGCGAAAGCGAGTTGCTGAAAAATTACTGAAAGCACCTTTGGGTGTTACGCAGAACATCAATGCAGGTAAAGTAAAAAATATTGTGGTAGACCAAATTGAGAATATTGAAATTCCATTGGCTCATATAATACCAGAGGGCAGCGGAGCACTTGTTTTACCATTGGCTGTTTTTGTGTATCTTTGCATGATTGACTTCCGTTTGGCTTTGGCAGCGTTGATAACAATTCCACTTTCTATGATTCCTTATGGGATGATGCTGGGTGGATATAACAAGACCTATAAAAAATATATGGAAGCAAATGAGAATATGAACAGCGTTGTGGTTGAGTATGTAGAGGGAATTGAAGTTGTCAAGGCATTTAACCAGTCTACATCCTCCTATGAAAAGTACCGAAAAGCCGTAGAGATTTTTAAGAAAACAACACTTGACTGGTATAAATCTACATGGAAATATACAACTTTAGGTTCCGTAATTCTACCAACAACCTTACTTGGGGTACTTCCCGTGGGAACTCTTTTGTATCTGGCTGGAAGTACCACCTTGCCCAAAATCGCTATGGCAATGCTTCTTTCTATGGGACTTGTCAGCAGCTTGGGAAGATTTATTCTTTTCTTTAACCAGATTAAGAGCATCCAATATTCAGTAAGTACAATTAACAAAACCTTTGATATTGGAGAATTACCATTGGCAACAGAAGAAAAGCCAATTTCAAAGCACGATATTCGGATGGAAAATGTCACATTTTCTTATACTGGAGGAGAAGATGTGATACATAATGTCAATCTTCAAATCCCGGAAAAGTCTTTCTATGCTCTTGTTGGACCGTCTGGTGGTGGGAAATCCACATTAGCTCGCCTGATTGCCCGTTTTTGGGACACAAGTAAAGGAGACATTTATATTGGCGGGGTAAATATCAAGAATATTCCCCTCTCTGAACTTGCAGATGAAGTGAGTTTTGTAACGCAGGATAATTTCCTGTTTAACAGTTCCATTTTAGAAAACATCCGTTTAGGAAATCCATCTGCGACAAATAAGCAGGTACTAGAAGCTGCACAAAAGGCCCAGTGTGATGAATTCATTAACAAACTGGAAAACGGCTATCAATCTACTGCCGGAGAAGCTGGGGATAAATTGTCTGGTGGAGAGCGTCAGAGAATTGCCATTGCAAGAGCAATTCTCAAAAATGCTCCGGTCATTATTTTAGATGAGGCGACTTCTTTCACCGATCCAGAAAATGAAGCTAAAATTCAGGAAGCCATTGCAGAACTGACAAAAGGAAAGACTTTACTGGTTATTGCGCACCGACTGTCTACGATTAAAAATGCAGATAAAATCTTGCTGGTAAAGCATGGCGAAATCATTCAAAGCGGGACACACAATGAATTGCTGAAGAACAGCCCACTTTACAGCGATATGTGGCAGGCACATATCGGGGCAAAAAAATGGTCGGTAAAAACAAAGGAAATGGAGGTGTTTGCATGATCCGTATATTAAAGAGGCTCTTTCATTTGATGAAACAGTACAAGAAACGCTTGTACTTGGGCATTGTGCTGTCAATGATTAACAATATTTTGGGCATCATTCCTATTGTGTGTGGAGTATGGACTATTAAAGTTATATTAGACGATGTAAACAGTATTGCTGATTTGAATAGTGGGCATGTCTATCTGTTGCTGGGGATTATTGTTAGTTCGATTTTGCTGCGCTGGTTGCTTGCCTATCTGCGTGCGACAAAGCAAGACAGCATTGCACATGAAGTTACAACAGCCGAGCGTTTGATGATTGGAGACATTCTGAAACGTGTATCTTTAGGCTTTCTACAAAAGAAAAACATGGGAGAATTGACAACGGCAATTACAACAGATCTGGCTTTTTTTGAAATGCAGGTCATGAACGTAATCAATAACATTGTTGACAGCTATGTGTTTTTAATGCTCACCATTATCACTCTGTTTTTCTTCGCCCCTGCGCTTGGTCTTGCATCTCTTTTGGCCGTTGCGGTATCTTCTATGGGATTGCAGTTGATCGAATATCAGAGCCGTAAGAGCTCTCCCATCCGGCAGGAAAGTATCAACGAGATGGCAGATGAAATTGTACAATATGTGCGTGGAATGGCTGTTGTGAAATCGTTCAAGCAGGAAGGTGTTGCTTCCGAGGGTTTATATCGTTCTTATCAGAAGTCAAAAGAAATCAATATCCGTATGGAAAAAAATTTTGTTCCCTGTGATGCACTTCACCGACTGGGACTCTATTTAGGAACCAGCGCAATTACAATGATCGCGGCATTTATGGCTCTAAATGGTACTATGGCGTTGCCAATGGCCCTGATGATGATTGTCTACAGCTTTGTAATGTTCAACACAATTGAAGCAGCAAATACATCTCTACATATTTTAGAAATGCTTGATACGGTTGCCGAGAAGCTCCAAAGCATTGAATCTGCTGAATTTATCGACAAAGACGGAAAGGATGTTACAATCAGTCATTATGACATTGATTTTAAGGATGTGTCTTTCGGCTATGACAGCAGGAACGTTTTAAGTCATGTGAACTTTCATATTCCGCAAAACACAACAACGGCAATCGTCGGACCGTCCGGCAGTGGAAAAACGACGATATGCAGCCTATTGGCACGTTTTTATGATATTAAAAATGGCGAAATCACTGTTGGAGGCAGGAATGTAAAAGAATTCACCTGTGATTCTCTGTTGAAAAATATCAGTATGGTATTCCAGAATGTGTATTTGTTCCATGACACCATTCGGAATAATATATTGTTTGGTGATCCTGCAGCATCCGAAGAAAAGATGATTGACGCGGCAAAAGCGGCCAGATGCCATTATTTTATTATGGCCTTACCTGATGGATACGATACAATTATCGGCGAAGGTGGCTCAACACTCTCTGGCGGAGAAAAACAGCGTATTTCCATTGCTCGTGCTATGCTAAAAGATGCGCCTATTGTCATTTTAGATGAGGCGACAGCAAGCGTTGATCCTGAAAATGAACATTTGATACAGCAGGCTATCAGCAATCTGACACATGGCAAAACAATCATTGTCATTGCTCATCGTCTTGCAACAATAGAAAATGCCGATCAGATTCTTGTCATTGACGAAGGGAAAGTATCGCAGCGTGGTACGCACAAAGAACTTGCAGAGCAAGAAGGGGTGTATAAACGATTTATACATATTCGTGAAAAAGCCGAAGGGTGGGCAATCGGTTAAAGGAGGAAACAGGATGAATGAAAAATGGACACTTAAAGATTTGGGAATTACAATCGGATTTTCACTTATTTATTTTGTAGTCACTTTGGTTGTTATGATGTCGGGCTCATTTACACCTATAACTTGGATTTTTATGACCGCATTGATTGGATTGCTGGCAGGAATTCCATATATATATATTACTGCAAGAGAACAAAAAGTTGGTGTCCTTGTCATTATGAATTTGGTGGTTGGACTTATATTCTTTGCAGCAGGGGAACTTTCTAATTTGGTTATTGTGACATTAACTGTTAGTGTTGTTCTGGCTGAAATTGCGAGAAAACTTATTGGCTACGACAGCATAAAAGGTAGTCTGCTAAGTTATGTGTTCTTTTCTTTTGGCATGTCTGGCTCTCCCATTTACATTTGGGTATTCCATGACTATACCATCGAAAAGACAATAGAGGAAATGTCGTCGGAATATGCGGTTTCATTAGAGAATATGTCCGCTATGTGGGTACTGGTTGTAATGATTATAATGACAATTATTTGCGCAATGATTGGTGGAATAATTGGGAAAAACGTACTTAGGAAAAGAATTGAAAAGTTAGGTCTTTCCTAATTCGTTAAGTCTTCAGGAAATAAATAAACAGGTGCATACGTCTATGGACGGGTGCACCTGTTTGGTATATAATAGCTCAGAATTAGACGAGACTTCAAAGGAAAAAGTGACAGTGCACAATGCACACTTTGTTGTAATAAAGAAGAAAAATAAGTCTTGTGCTTATTGACATTCATATCGTTATCTAGTATGATAAACATGTTATCGATAATTGAATTATCATAAGAAAGAGGTGATATATTGGCAGTTGCAGATAAGACAATAGACCCAAGAATTCTTGACAGTGCACGGAAAGAGTTTTTGGAGCATGGATTTGAAAGAGCGTCTTTAAAAAATATTTGTACACTAGCAGGAGTTACAACAGGAGCGTTATATAAGCGCTTTGCCGGAAAAGATGAATTATTCTGTGCAGTGGTGAAACAGACTGTGGATGATTTGTCACAAGTTATCTATCAGAAATTAAACAAGAATCTTTCTGAAATGAGTGACCAGAAACTGATTGATGTCTGGTATATGGATGAAGATTATATGATGTGGTGGTTTGATTTCCTGAATCAAAGGTATGATGATTTTGTACTACTATTAAAATGTGCATCTGGATCTAGTTATTATGATTTTGCAAATACATGGGTAGAACAGATGAATCAGGCTACATATAGTTATTATGAGGAAGCATATCGAAGAAAACTCGTGGCAAGATATGTGGATCGAGAAGAAATGCATATATTAATTACGGCATTTTGGGCGACAATCTATGAGCCGTTTATACATGGAATGGACTGGACACAGATACAGGAACACTGTAAAATCGTGTGCAAATTATTTGACTGGCACAGTTCACTTGGTTTTATTAGAAATGATAAGCAACCATAGAATATGAGAAATGTTTGAAAGCATTTCTCAATATTTTTGGCTCATAGTTATACACAACTAACCAAAATCACACAGAACTAACAAAGTAAAATTGTATTGTTGAAAATTGAAAAAGGAGGAAACAAAGTTGTTGAACAAAGTATTGGAGTATGCTGGACCTTATCGTAAGAAGACATATCTGGCAGCGGTATTTATGGTTGCTGGTGTAGTCATGAGTGTGTTGCCATATCTGTTTTTATACCAGTTGATTACATCGATTGTAGTAGGCGAGAGTATGAGTGTGTCTTATATTATGATTAGAATTGGAATCATGGTGATATGTGGTATTTTGTACGCTTTTTTATATGGTCACGGTCTGGAATTATCTCATATCTCAGCATATAACACATTAAAAAACATTCGTGTTTCACTGCAAGGGAAGATGGAAAAGCAACCACTTGGAACAATTCTTGAGTATGGAAATGGAACAATTAAGAAGATGTTTATAGATGATATAGAGTCTATTGAACTACTTTTAGCACATGCGCTTCCTGAGGGAATTGCGAATGTGGCAGTACCGGTTATTATCTATATTTCTATGTTTTTTGTAGACTGGAAACTTGCATTGTTAAGCCTGGCATCACTTCCTATTGGGCTGCTGGCGATGGGAATGATGATGAAGAGTGGAATGAACAAGATGGGATCTTATTATGAATCCGCCCAGGCAATGAATAACACTATTGTGGAGTACATAAATGGTATGGAAGTTGTTAAGGTATTTAATCGAGATGGAGATTCTTACAAACGCTTTTCAAAAAGCGTAAAAGAATACCGCGACTTTACCTTAGATTGGTATAAGGTATGCTGGCCGTGGATGGCGCTCTATAACAGTATTCTTCCATGTACGGCAATGTTTTCACTGCCAATTGGAGCTTATCTGGTACTGGCGGGACATTCAACACTGTCTAATTTAATCCTTGTTTTATGCATGGGATTTGGCGTGGGTACACCACTTTTACGCTCTTTGAGTTTTGGATCTACCATTCCGCAGATTAAATATAAAATTGAATCAATGGAAAATATGCTGGCTTCTCCACCATTACAACAGAATAATCGAGATTTTGTTGGAAAGAATCACACGGTTACCTTTGAAGCTGTTCATTTTTCATATAAGGAAGAGGAAGTGCTTCATGGGGTATCTTTTGAAGCAAAAGAAGGAACCATGACAGCGCTTGTAGGAGAATCAGGAAGTGGGAAGTCAACACTTGCAAAGCTTTTGGTTCACTTTTATGACAGAGCTTCCGGTGCTATTAAGATAGGTGGTCAGGATATTACGGATATGAGTGTGGAAGCCTTGAATCAGGAAATCTCTTATGTATCTCAGGAGCAGTTTTTGTTTAACATGAGCTTGATGGAAAATATACGTTTGGGAAAACCAGAAGCAACGGATAAAGAAGTACTAGAAGCGGCTGAGAGAGCACAGTGTAATGAATTTTTGAAAAAATTAGAACATGGAATTCAGACCATGGCAGGGGACGGTGGAAAGCAGTTGTCTGGAGGTGAAAGGCAGCGAATCACCCTAGCCAGGGCACTGTTGAAAAATGCACCTATCGTAGTTCTGGATGAAGCAACAGCATTTATGGATCCAGAGAATGAGGAGAAAATGAATCAGGCTATTGCAGAGGTTATTAAGGCTAAGACAGTCATTGTCATCGCACATCGGTTGCCATCCATTATGAATGCAGATCAGATTCTTGTTATGAAAGAAGGAGCACTTGCAGTAGCAGGAACACATGAAGAACTGCTTCATAATAGCAAAGAATACCAGAAACTTTGGAGAGCAGCAGATCAGACGGCTTCCTGGAGTGTTCATTTTGAAAAGGAGGTGCTGGCATGATCGCATTAATTCAAAGAATCTTAACTGTATCCGGTGAATATAAGGGGAGAATTAAACTTGCGTTTGTTTTTGCTTTTTTGAAATCGATGGCAAGTAAGATGCCATTATATCTGGCGTTTGTAATGATTGCTGCCTTTTTAGAAAACAGTATTACAAAACAGCTGTGTCTAAATCTTGGAATCGGAGTATTAGTCAGTTTAATACTGCAGGTAATATTTCAGAATATTGCTGACAGACTGCAGTCAGCAGCTGGTTTTATGATTTTTGCAGACAAGAGAATGGAATTGGGTGAACATCTTCGAAAGATGCCGATGGGATATTTTACAGAGGGAAATATCGGGAAAATAAGCTCAGTTCTTTCCTCTGACATGGTGTTCATTGAGGAAAACTGTATGACAGTTCTTGCTGATATGATGAATTACATTTTTTCAGAAGGAATTATGATTTTATTCTTATTTTATTTGAATCCAATTTTGGCAGTAGCTGCAATTGTTATGCTGGGTGTGTTTTTACTGGTTGGCAGAGGCTTAAAGAAAGAAGCTTTAGAAGATTCTGCACATAGGCAGGAACAAAGCGAGAAGCTGACAAATGCAGTGCTGGATTTTGCAGAAGGCATTGGAATCATCAAGACATATAATCTTTTGGGAAAGAAATCAAAAGAATTGTCATCTAATTTTGAGAAAATGTGCGAGACTAGCCTTCGTTTTGAAGCAGAACATGCCCCATGGCAGAGAGCATCTAATATGGTTTATGGCCTTGCATCTGTTGTAATTTTGGCTTTGTGTATGTTCCTATACTCAAAAGGCAATATGGAAGCCTCTTATGTAATTGGAATGATTCTTTTTACGTTTGATGTATTTGGACCAATGAAAGCACTGTACTCAAATGCAACAAGACTTACGGTAATGAACAGCTGCATGGATAGAATAGAAGGCGTGTTTGAAGAAAAGGAACTTGAAGATAATGGAAGTGACTTTATTGTAGAGAAGGAAAATGTTCCAGCAATTGCATTTAAGAATGTGAACTTTTCTTATGGAGAGAAGGAAGTGCTTCATCAAATATCTTTTGAGGTACCAAAGAATACTATGACGGCACTGGTAGGACCTTCTGGTGGCGGAAAATCAACTGTTGCCAGCCTTCTTGCAAGGTTTTGGGATATCAATGCCGGAGAGGTGCAGATTTATGGAAATAATGTGAATGATGTTCCGTTATCTGAACTGATGAAACAGATCAGTATGGTATTTCAGAGAGTCTATCTATTCCAGGATACGGTTTATAACAACATTAGTATGGGAAGACCAGATGCTACAAAGGAAGAAGTTATAATAGCGGCAAAAAAGGCCCGGTGTTATGAATTTATACAAAAGCTGCCACAGGGGTTTGATACGGTAATTGGAGAAGGTGGTGCGTCCCTTTCTGGAGGAGAGAGTCAGAGAATCTCGATTGCGAGATGTATTTTAAAGGATGCACCTATTGTTATCTTGGATGAAGCAACTGCAAGTGTTGATGCTGATAATGAAAGATATATTCAGGAAGCAATTTCAGAACTTTGCAAAGGAAAGACATTGTTGGTTATTGCCCACAGATTAAATACGATTCAGGGTGCAGATGAGATACTTGTAATTTCAGATGGACGAATTGTGCAAAGAGGTAGTCACGAGGAATTGATTGCAAGGGAAGGAACTTATCGGAATTTTGTGACGATGAGAGCGCAGAGTCATGGCTGGAACCATAGAGAATAAGTTAAATATAACAAATGATAAAAAATATCATTAATCATTTAAAATATATGATTTGTTTGACAATAGAATAGTATTATGCTACACTTTGTTTTGCCATGGTTAGTTAAAACTAACCATGGCAATTTTAATAAATTTGAAAATAAAAATTGAAAGAACTGGAAAGGAGCTGTTATGAGCAAAAATGTAAATGTGTCAGAGAAAAAGTTACTGGAGGTCAAGGATTTAATTAATGTAGGTATTTTTTCAGCATTATATTTTGTACTGTATGCACTTACTTCCTGTATTGGATTTATTCCTGTTTTTATGATATTGGTGCCAGTTGTGTGTCCTATTATTACAGGGATACCACTTATGCTGTATATGGCAAAAATAAAGAAGTTTGGCATGCTTACCATTACAGGAATCATAGTGGGGGTCATTATGTTTGTGATGGGGCATCCGTGGTTGGTTATATTTACAGGAACTGTATGCGGTTTTACTGCTGATATTGTATTAAAGTTTGGAGAGTACAAAAGCAAAAAAATGAGTGTGATCAGTTATGGTATTTTTTCTATGTGGTCAATGGGAGCAATCATATCTTTATTCTTCGGATTTAAAGAAAAATATCTAGAATCTTATCGTGCGGGATATGGTGACACTTATGTTGATACTTTATATAAAGTCACTCCAGATTGGCTGTTTTGGGTGTTGGTGGTTGGGGCGTTTGTTGGGGGAATAATTGGAGGAATGCTTGGAATTGCGGTTCTTAAAAAGCATTTTAAGAAGGCAGGCATTGTATAAGAAAGAGGGATAAAACATGCAAGTGAGTCTTTCGGCTGTCAAGGGAAGAACAAAAATGGAATTGGATCCAAGAACCAAACTATTTGCTATGATTGTTGTGAGCATGATAATGATTACAGGAGACATTCGTGGAATAGGATTTTACATAGGAATAGGGATTGCACTCATTCCGTTTGTACTACTTCTGATTTCTGGAAATTTATCAAAAGCGATTATTTACGGCATATTGATTACATTTTCTAGTTTTATGGAAATTATGGTAATGAATGTTTCGGGGATTGCAAATATTATTTTTTTATTTCTATCCGGTATGATTTCGAGATTCCTTCCAGGTGTATTTATGGGATATTACCTGGTTTCGTCAACCACAGTAGGAGAATTTATAACTGCAATGAAAAAAATGAGAATCAGCGATAAGATTGTAATTCCTTTTACGGTTATGTTTCGATTTATTCCAACCATTGTGGATGAAAATAAATCCATTGGTATGGCAATGAAAATGCGTGGAATTGGGATCGGTGGGAATCGAAAAAATCTCATTGAATTGGTGGAGTACAGATTGATTCCGGTCATTATGGCAACGGTGAGAGTGGGAAATGAACTATCGGCAGCAGCACTTACAAAGGGGCTGGAAACAAACCAAAAACGTACGAGCATTTGCAAAATTGGATTTCATTTCTCTGATCTGATTGTATTTGGTTACGTTATGGCAGGAGCCGTCCTGTTTGCTTTTAATCAAATGAATGGATTTTAACATTATATTTAGGAAGAGTGCAGAGATGATAGATATAAACAATGTAAGCTTCACTTATGGCGAAGAGAGCACTAGTGGAGGAATTCAAGAGGTGAACCTACACATAAAAAGAGGAGAATTTGTAGTACTTACAGGTACATCAGGGTGTGGGAAAACTACGCTTACAAGAATTATCAATGGATTGATACCACACTATTATGAAGGGAACCTATCCGGTGAAATTTGTCTGGATGGAGAAAATATAGCCGGAAAATCGATTGGTAGTATTTCCAATAAGGTAGCAAGTGTATTCCAAAATCCCAGAAGCCAGTTTTTTAGTGTGGATAGCACAGGAGAACTGGCATTTCAACTGGAAAATAGAGGTGTCAAACCGGAAATTATAGAAGAAAAAATGAGAAAAGTTATTCGTGAATTTCATATTGATAAGCTGATGGGACGCAGTCTTTTTCAATTAAGTGGTGGGGAGAAACAAAAACTGGCTTGTGCGGGTGCAGCACTTTCAGAAGCCGAGATTATTGTATTGGATGAGCCATCTTCAAATCTTGATATACCAACGATAGAAGAAATTAAAAAAATACTGCTACAATGGAAAAAGCAAGGAAAAACGATTATTATCTCTGAACATCGCCTTTATTATCTAAGAGATCTGATGGACAGAATGATATTGCTAAAAGATGGAAAAATAAAAAAAGAGTATATGCGAGACGAGGCGGTAAGGCTTACAACTGCAGAGCTGAATCATTTAGGCTTACGAACCCTAGCCATTGAAGACTTGAAACTTGCAGCGTCAGAACGGATACTGTCTGATGAAGTCGTAGAATTCAAACCATTTTCCTTCTACTATAAAAATGGAGCGGAAGGAATTACTATGAAGAATTTCTCTGTTCACAAAGGTTCTGTTGTTGCAGTGGTAGGACATAATGGGGCAGGGAAATCCACGATGGCAAAGTGTATCTGTGGTCTTGAGAAAAAATGTAAAGCACAAATGCTTATGGAAGGTAGGACATATAATAACAAACAAATGCTAACGCAATGCTTTTTAGTTATGCAGGATGTAAATTATCAACTCTTTACAGAGAGCAATTTAGATGAAGTAGCGATTAGCTTATATAATTTCAAGGAACTTGGTGAGGAGCAAAGAGAAGAAAAAGCAAGGAATATTCTGGAACAAATGAATCTGGGTGATCAAACAGAAAAACATCCCATGGCGCTTTCTGGAGGTCAGAAGCAACGAGTGGCCATTTCTTGTGCGATAGCATCTGGTAAGAATATTATATTCTTTGACGAACCAACCAGTGGATTGGATTATGATCATATGAATCAAGTGGCAGAGCAAATTTGTGAATTATCACAAAAAGCAGCAACGATATTTGTGATTACCCATGATATGGAACTAATCTTGAATTGTTGTACACATGTTCTTCACTTGGAAAAAGGGAAAAACAAAGAATTATATGAATTGAATGAGAATACAGTGGGAAATCTCAAGGTAATTTTTGAGGAAATGCCACTGTAGATGTGAGGTTGTCTTATGTAACATGTTTTATGCAATGATAGCAATAAAAAAATATTAGAAAGAAAAAAGGGAAATAAATATGCAGGTGCATAAGTTGCTATGGACGGGTGCACCTGTTTGTTATATAATAGTTAGTAACAACTAACTGAGACGCAAAGAAGGTATCAATAGAAGATTAAATTAGAAGGGGTGCAGGATGAAGTATATATAAAGGCCGTTTTTGAACCGATTTGTCACAGAATGGATAAAGAAACGGCAGTTATGGAGGCTGATTTTTTTCAACAATTTTTTATTGACGGTTGTCTTGGCATTGAGAAAATAATCAAAGGTAAATAAAGTCCTGTATTGCATAATAAAACAAAAAGAAATAGTTACGCCCATGATTCAAGTGGGCGTAAAATTAAAATCAAAGGTTAGATATAACTAACTAAAGGAGAGTATTCTATGAATGGAAAAACGAATAAGTTAAAAGTGAAAGATTTGATTGTTACAGGTGCATTTGCTGCACTTTATGTAGTGTTGTTATTGGTAGTAGTGTCATTTTTGGGATTTATCCCTATCACTTATATTTTAGTACCATTTTTAGTCCCTATCATATTAGGTCCAGTGTATATGATGTATACAATGAAGGTGCCAAAATTTGGTGCAATCATAATATTGTCTGCAATCGTGGGGTTAATTACTTCAATGGGCGGCGTTTGGTATGCACTTCTATGGTCACTAATCATAGGTACAATAGCTGAATTCATTGCAAGAATGGGTAACTATAAATCTCAAAAAATGTACGTGGCAAGCTTCAGCGTTTTTGCGTGTACAATTATAGGTCCATTTTTAATGGCGATATTTGCTAAATCAGTATTTTTGCAGTCGTGTGCCAAATATTATGGTCAAGGATATGCGAATAAGCTGGATGCTTTAACACCTCCTTGGATTATCTTTGTTTTTATTGGAATGTCCCTTGTTGGTGGATTTGTAGGAGCGAATTTTGGTAAAAAATTACTTAGAAAGCACTTTGATAAAGCGGGTATTCGCTAATGGAATTTAATGTGATATCGAAAAGAACGCCCCTTTGGATTGATCCACGGACAAAATTTGCTATGCTTATTTTTATTGGGATATTTTCATTTACAATTCCAACACCACCTATTGCAATAGAAGTTCTCGTTTTATCAATGCCGTTGATATTTATACTGGCATATGGAATGATTTCGACAGTGATCAAGTCTAGTATTGTGTTTGCAACGCTCATATTTATTCAAGTGTTTATAACTCCTAATGTAACGAGTGGATATGGAATTTTTATTCTTAGTATTTTTGGTATTATACGTATGTTTTTTCCTATCGGGGTAACTGCTATTTTACTGATTCGAACAACCACGGTAAGTGAATTTTTATCTGCTTTTAGAAAACTGCATTTGCCAGATGCTTTTATCATACCAATTTCTGTTATGTTTCGATTTATTCCTACTATAACAGAAGAGTGGAAGTCTATTTCGTCAGCTATGCGTTTTCGTGGTATTGGAGTGAGTCCTCAAAATATACTAACTAAACCTATGCTGACCCTTGAATACATGTTGGTTCCGCTTCTTATGTCCACTTCGACAATTTCAGAAGAGCTAGCCGCTGCAAGTCTGTCTCGGGGACTGGATATTGGAATAAAGCGGACCTCTATCAAAGAAGTTTATCTTGGAATCATAGATTATATTGTTCTATGTTTTATGTTTGGCTTAAGTATTGCAATGGGGGTGGGTATAATTTGATCGATATAAAGAATGTTAATTTCGCTTATGAAAAATCGGATTCTTCAAAAAACTGCCTGAAGAATATCAATTTGACAATAGAAAAAGGTGAATTTGTTGTTTTGTGCGGAAAAAGTGGCTGTGGGAAAACTTCCATTACTCGATTGATAAATGGACTCATACCTCATTTTCATGAAGGGATTCTAACAGGAGAAGTTACAGTCAATGGGAATAATATTTGTAATTCATCTTTATCACAAATTTCAAGACTAGTAGGATCTGTTTTTCAAAATCCAAGAAGCCAGTTTTTTAATGTTGACACTACAAGTGAGTTGGCTTTTGGCTGTGAAAATTTAGCGATGCCAGTAAATGACATTATTGAGCGTGTTTCAAAATCAACAGAAGTTTTTAAACTACATAATCTAATTAATCGAAGTATTTTTGAGTTGTCAGGAGGAGAAAAACAAAGAATTGCCTGTGCATCTGTCTATGCAACCTTACCGGAGGTCTTTTTATTAGACGAACCCAGCTCTAACTTAGATTCTGTATCGATAGAGAATTTGAAAGATGTGCTGAAGATTCTTAAAGATATGGGAAAAACAATTATTATCTCTGAACATCGCCTTTATTACTTACGAGATTTGGCAAATCGTTTTATCTATATGGAGAATGGAAGTATTTACGGTGAATATTCAAGAAAAGAAATGAGTGAGTTGTGTTCGGAGGATTTAGCAAAGAAAGGTCTGCGTACATTGAACCTAAATCATATTTCTAAAAAAGCTTGTGAAAACAAAGCTCAAAATATTAATTTTAACTTTGAAAAGGTGATATGTCGTAGGGGAAAAAAAGATGTTTTGAATATTTCGAAACTTCAAATTCCAAAAGGAGAGATTGTTGGAATTATTGGTAAAAATGGTGCAGGTAAATCTACCTTTGTCAGTTGTTTTTCTGGAGTATTGAAGCACAAAGGAAAAATCTTTTTTGACGGGAAAGAATGCAAAGGAAAAAGCAGATTGTTGAGAAGCTATATGGTGATGCAGGATGTGAATCACCAGTTATTTTGTGAAAGTGTGAAAGAGGAATTAGAGCTTAACGTTACAGAGGACAGAAAAGTAAATATTTCTAAAATTTTAGAAGAAATGAATTTGCAAAAATATAAGGATGTACATCCTCTTTCCTTATCAGGAGGAGAAAAACAACGTGTTGCCATAGGAAGTGCGATTTGTTCAGGGAAAGAATTACTGTTCTATGATGAGCCAACAAGTGGCTTGGATTTTACGGGGATGAATATCACCTGTAGTATGATAAAACAAGCAAATGAAAAGGCGTTGCTATCAATGGTTATCACACATGACTTGGAATTTTTGCTTCGTTGCTGTACTTCAGTACTTCACATAGAAGATGGAGTTGTGAAAGAGTACTATTCACTAGAAGAAGCAGCTTCCATAGCAAAAGTAAAAAAATATTTTATTTTAAAGGAGGAAATTTAAGTGGAAGATTCAAAAAAAGCATACAAAACGGGAATGCCTAGATTATTAGAACTTGCGGCTACCAAGAAACCACTAGTAATTGCTTCGGTGATTTTTTCGTCACTTGCTGCAATAGCCAGCTTTATCCCATACATTGCAATTTACTTTGTGATTCGTGAAATCTTAGTAGTTTGGCCGGATTTTACAAGTCTTAATGTATCTGAATTGATGAAATATGCTTACATGGCATTAGGAGGAATGGCAATTAATGTTTTACTGTATATGACAGCTTTAATGTGTTCCCATATAGCTGCATTTGGAACTTTATATGAGTTGAAAATAAATTTTTCTTCCCATTTGGCAAAGGTGCCGTTAGGATTTCATGTAATGATTGGTAGTGGTAAGTTACGAAAAATTACGGATGAAAATATTGAAAAAATAGAACAATTTA
Source organism: Lachnoclostridium sp. UBA5725 (assembly GCA_002419585.1). Lineage (GTDB taxonomy): Bacteria > Bacillota > Clostridia > Lachnospirales > Lachnospiraceae > DIGJ01. The sequence continues at coordinate 23,358 of DIGJ01000027.1, read as the reverse complement.
TTGCCCATCAATTACCTGATATTGTAGCTGCATTTGTAGCTCCGGTGGTTATGGTTATCTTACTATTAGTGGTTGACTGGCGTTTTGGTTTAGCTGCTATTTTAGGCATTATTATTGCTTTTGCCATGCAAATGCTCTTTTATGGAAAAGATGGGGCAAAATTGATGATGGCAAAATACCAGACTTCTCTTGAAAATATGAACAACGCTTCTGTTGAATATATTCGAGGAATTTCAGTTGTGAAAGCGTATAAACAGACAGTATATTCTTTTCAAAGCCTTCATAAAACAATCAAGGAGTATACGGACATGGTGATTCCTTATACCTTAAGCTGGGAAAATCCGATGTCCATGTATACAACATTGATTAATAATATCTATCTGTTTATTTTGCCAGTTGGTATTTTAATTGGAATGTATGCTTTTGATTATACAAAATATGCAGTAACTTTTATTTTCTATCTTATATTTGTTCCGTCTATTGCAAGTATATTAATGAAAGTGCTATATGTGAATTCAGATGTTACGCGAATATTTAATGGCGTAGAAGCGATGGATAAAATATTAGCAGAACCAGAGTTAGAACAACCTAAAAATCCGAAAACAACAAGTAGTTTTAGCGTGGAATTTAAAGACGTGGAGTTTTCCTATAAAAAAGAAGAGGACAGGAAAGCTTTAGACAAGGTTAATTTTCAGGCAAACCAAGGAGAAGTAACAGCGATTGTTGGACCATCTGGAAGTGGAAAGAGTACGATTGCCCATTTAACGCCAAGATTCTTTGATGTTGATTGTGGAAAAATATTAATTGGCGGAGTTGATGTCAAAGATTTCACATCCAGTTACTTGATGGAAAAAGTGAGCTTTGTTTTTCAGGATGTTTTTCTGTTTAAACAGAGTATTTATGACAATATTGCCATGGGTAATCCAAAGGCAACAAAAGAAGAGATAGAAAATGCAGCAAAAGCAGCACAATGCCATGAGTTTATTGAAAAGCTACCTGATGGATATCATACAATTATTGGAACAAAAGGCGTGCATTTATCAGGGGGAGAGCAACAACGACTTGCAATTGCCAGAGCTATTGTTAAAAATGCACCTATCGTGGTTCTAGATGAAGCGACTGCTTTTGCTGATCCGGAAAATGAGCATTTAATTCAAAAGGCATTTGAAACATTAATGAAACATAAGACGGTAATTATCATTGCTCATAGACTTTCTACTGTTCGAAATGCGAATAAAATTGTCGTGATGGATAATGGCAGAGTTGTGGAAGAAGGAAATCATGATGAATTAGTAGCGAAGGAAGGCAAGTATGCTACCATGTGGAAGACCTATAACACGACTTCTAGTTGGGTTATGAATGATAAGGAGGTGTAGAAAGTGGATAAAACAATAAAAGAACCATATTTAAAAAGAGCCATGTTCTTAACAGATAAAGGATATAAGGATTTGAAAAAAGCAATTTTTGCTTGCACAATTACGAATTTTTCTATGTTTATTCCAGCAACGGTAATGCTACTAGCTATTATGGAAATTGTAAAACCTTTTAGCAATGAAACGATTTCCTGGTCAAAACTATGGATATTATTTGGTGTCGGGATTTTAGGCACAATAGTTGTATTTTTTTGTAATAAAAATGATTACCAAAAAACATATGTAGCTTCCTATCTAGAAAGTAAAAATACACGTATCTCTTTAGCTGAACATATTAGAAAATTACCGATGAGCTTATTCAATTCAAAGGACTTAACAGAGCTAACAACCAATATGATGGGAGATGTTGAAACCAGTGAACACGTATTAAGTCATGTTTATCCACAGCTATTGGCAAACGGTATATCGGTAACCATCATATGTGTTATGCTCGCTTTTTATGACTGGCGTATGGCATTGGCAGTTTTTATTTCGGTACCTGTTGCGTTATTTATTATTGTTGCATCACGAAAAATTCAGCAGTTTCTAGGAAAACGGCATGCCAAGGCAAAACTCGAAGCATCCGGACAGGTGCAAGAATATATTGAAGGAATTAAAGTAATCAAAGCTTGCAATCTAGATGGAGAAAAAGCAGATAAACTAAATCTCGCATTGCTCAAAATGAAAAAGCTGGCAATTCAAACAGAGCTTGGTAGTGGTATTTTTGTATCAAGCGCACAAATAGTTCTGCAGGCGGGCATAGGCCTTACGATTTTTGTTGGAACTACACTTTTATCACGAGGACAAATAGAATTGATACCTTTGTTAGCATTTTTGCTCATAGTCACTAGAATTTACGGACCAATTAATGTAGAGTTACAATTATTACCAGAGCTTTTCTATCATCAGATAGCCATTAAACGTATGCGTACATTAATGGACTATTTACCTATGGAAGGCGAGAAAACTCCAATCAACAGCTATGATATCAAATTTGAACAAGTAGATTTTAGCTATAACAAAGGGAAAGAAAAAACGATAAAAAGTATTTCCACTACCATTTCAGCAAACAGTGTTACTGCGCTGGTTGGACCATCAGGAAGCGGTAAAAGTACCTTATCAAGATTAGTTGCTCGTTTCTGGGATGTGGATCAGGGTAAAATCAGTATCGGTGATGTGGATATAAAAAATCTGGATCCAGAACATCTCATGGGGTACATGTCATTTGTATTTCAGGATGTGGTTTTATTCAATGATACGATTTATAATAATATAAAAATCGGAAATATGAATGCTACGGAAGAAGAAGTTGTAGCAGCTGCTAAAGCAGCGAGATGTGAAGAATTTATTAGTAAGCTTCCAAATGGTTATAGCACATTATTGGGCGAAAACGGGAATACATTATCTGGTGGTGAAAGACAACGACTATCCATTGCCAGGGCATTGCTCAAGAATGCACCAATCGTTCTTCTTGATGAAGCAACAGCTAGCTTAGATCCAGAAAGCGAAGAATATATTCAACAGGCGATTGGCGAACTGATAAGGGGAAAAACCGTGATTGTAATTGCTCATAAACTTCGTACAATAGCAAGAGCGGATAAAATTATTGTACTTGATAAGGGGGAAATTGTAGAAGAGGGTACACATGATTTCCTGATTCAGAAAAAAGGGCTGTATCATAGATTATATACGATTCAGCAAGAAAGTATGGGCTGGAGTGTATAATGAATAATAACAAGAAGTTCTGGTAATAAATCCAGGAGCGAATTAATGTTGGAGGAGCTAAGAAAACATTTAAACAGTAATTAAGGTAAAATAAATCGAAAACAGAACGAAAAGGGCACCCTATCATGAAATGGTAGGGTGTTATTGACATTATAAGTATATAATGATAATATTGAGCAAGTGCTTAAAGTAGAACACATAAAATTGGGGACACAGTATGGAACGAAAAGAACAAGTAATGCAAAGAAAGTGGCAGATATTAACGATATCATTGGAACAATTTATTCAAAAAGGCTATTATGGTACATCGACACGCGAAATATCAAAAATAGCTGGAATTAGCTCGGGATTAATGTTTCATTATTTTGAAAGTAAAGAGGATTTGTATCATAGCCTTATAAAAATAGGAACACAAGAGATGATTTTTGATATTGAAAAAGCAAAAGAGAATCCCAAACTGTATTTACAGAGCGTGGGCACTCTTTGTTAATGAGCTATGAGATCAGTAATATTGAAATCGTTGGCATCGATGGAAATTGTTGTGTAGCTTCAACCGCTGTAGATGCCAGTAGATTAGGATATTCTGTCAAATTGTGATTGAGAATATTGGTATACGTAATATTAAGAGATTTGGTAAAACAAAAGAGAGACTTATAATGGAAAACGTAAAGATAATTGAATAATATAAGCGAAATGATACAAATACAAGCATAAAAAAAATGCAGAAATGAGGATAAGAGTGAATAAGAAGTATAACTATATTTTATTTGATTTGGATGGAACTTTGACGGATTCGGCACCTGGTATAACAAATTCGATTATGTATGCACTCAAACACTTTGGAATAAGGATAGAAGACCGTTTGGAACTTTATAAGTTTGTAGGTCCTCCCCTTCATGATACATTTTCAAAGTATTTTCATTTTACAGAAGAGGAAACAAATGAGGCAATCACATTGTACCGGGAATACTTTACGGAAAAAGGAATGTTTGAAAATGTGGTATATCAAGGAATTCCACCATTGTTAAAGAATTTAAAAGCTAGTGATAAAAAATTGATTTTGGCAACCTCTAAACCCACTCAGTTTGCGGAAAAAATCTTGGAGCATTTTGATCTGTTAAAGTACTTTGATTTTGTTGTTGGAAGTAATCTAGATGGAACTCGTCGAGATAAAGGTGAAATCATTCGTTTTGTGCTGGAGCATTATAATATTACGGAGTGTGGAAATGTTGTTATGATTGGAGATAGAGAGCACGATGTCATCGGAGCAAGAAACTGTGGAATAAAATCCATTGGTGTCCTTTATGGATATGGGGACAAACAAGAACTAGAAGATGCGGGCGCAGATTATATTGCGCAAACGGTAGAAGAATTGGAACATCTACTAAGTGTTACAGATTGCTGATTTTGCAACATTTTTTATCGTTAAATATAAAATTCATTGAGCATACAATATAAGCACTATCATTTATGGAAATATAAGTGGTAGTGCTTATAAATGAGGCTTAGAAAAGGGTATCTAAAATGACGAGTATATTAGTAATTGAAGATGATAAAAAGTTAAATGATGGAATTCGAATGGCATTAAGAAGTGAAGAATATGAGATTGTACAGAGTCGTTCATTGGCACAGGCAAGCCAGGCAATGAAGCAATATTCATTTGATCTTGCTATATTAGATCTGAACCTGCCAGATGGAAATGGTTTAGATTTTCTCACAAATCTTCGAAAGACATCTGCAATGCCGGTAATTTTATTGACAGCAAATAATCTGGAATCAGATATTGTTGTAGGTTTAGAGCTTGGTGCAGATGATTATATTACAAAACCGTTTAGCCTTATGGTACTTCGGGCAAGAGTCAATGTACAGTTAAGAAAAGCAAGTATAGTTACCGGAGAAACGTTTATTATTGACGACTTTAATTTTGATTTTAAGAAAATGCATTTTTATGTAAAAGAGGAAGCAATTGAGCTAAGTAAGACAGAGCAAAGACTATTAAGAATTCTGTTAGATAATAAAGGGGCTATAGTATGCCGCAGTAATCTAATTGATAAGGTATGGAGCGGTGATAAAGAATATGTGGATGAACATGCTTTAACCGTATCGGTTAAAAGACTTCGGGATAAATTGGGTGAAAATCCGACGGAGCCGAAATACATAAAAACCGTATATGGAATCGGTTATTCATGGGTGGTGCAATAGAATGTGTATTATAATATTATTTTTTATAATGTTGTGTATGTTAATTGTAGTCATCTGCGTTTATCAAAAGAGAGAAAGAAATTTAATACAGCGGCTGCAGATAATGATTGATCGTGCAGCAGATGGTACATTCGATATAACAGAAATTGATGAATCCACCTTATCTGCTCTGGAAAACAGTATGAATCGTTTTCTGGGGGACTGTGTGGTTTCTTATCGAAATCTTTCCACGCAGAAAGAAAAAACACAGACCTTGATATCGGATATATCTCATCAGACAATCACGCCGATTTCCAATATATTATTATATACACAACTTCTTGAAGAGAAGGATTTTGAAAAAGTATATAATGAAGAAATTACTGCAATCAAGGAACAGACAGAAAAATTAAGCTTTCTGATTCATTCCTTAGTCAAGCTTTCTAGATTAGAGACCGGAATAATTGCAGTAAAGCCTAAGATAAACAAAGTACAGGAATTAATTGATGTAGTAATGATGCAGGCACGGATAAAAGCAAATGAGAAAAATATTACGATAATGGTAGCCCCTTGTGAAGTGGAAGCAGTATTCGATTTGAAATGGACAGTAGAAGCGATTTATAATATTGTGGATAATGCGGTGAAATATACACCACCAGGGGGACAAGTAACCATTCATACGGTACCATTTTGCTTCTTTTTAAAAATTGATATTGCTGATAATGGAATTGGTATTGCTGAGAGTGAATATACTAAAATATTTGGACGGTTTTACCGTTCGCAGGTTGTCAGCGAGGTAGAAGGTGTTGGAATTGGATTATATCTTGCAAGACAAATTATTTCAATACAGGGCGGATATATCAAGGTATCTTCAAAAGAGAAAGCTGGCTCCATATTCTCAGTATTTCTTCCATTGCAGGAATGTATCAAAACTGTAACATTGTAGTAACTGCATGGAAACTTTACTGTGCTATTGTCTGTATGAGTAACAATATACAGACTTTTTTAATGGAGGAATGAAATGATTATATTAGAAACAAAGGATTTAAAGAAAGAATACGGTACAGGTGAATCAAAGGTAGATGCTTTGGCAGGGGTGAGCCTTACGGTGGAGAAGGGAGAGTTTGTTGCAATAGTTGGAACTTCTGGAAGTGGTAAATCTACTTTGCTGCATATGTTGGGAGGGATTGATAAGCCAACCAGCGGGATAGTAATAGTAGACGGAAAGAATTTGGAAAAATTAAATGATGAGGAATTGACTATTTTCCGCAGAAGAAATATTGGCTTTATTTTTCAAAATTATAATCTGGTACCCATGTTGAATGTGATGGAAAATATCGTGCTTCCGGTGAAATTAGACGGAAAGAAAGTGGATTATGAATTTATTAATAAGATTGTGTCAACTTTGGGATTAGAATCCAAGCTAGAAAATCTACCGAATAATCTATCAGGTGGTCAGCAGCAGCGCGTTGCTATAGCAAGAGCAATCGCAACAAAGCCTGTTATTATGCTAGCAGATGAACCAACCGGAAATTTAGACAGTAAGACAAGCCAAGATGTTTTATGCCTGCTAAAAATGACAAGTGAGATGTTCCATCAGACTACTGTTATGATTACCCATAATGAAGAGATCGCTCAGCTAGCTGACCGTATTATCCGAATCGAGGATGGACGAATCGTAGAAAGATGTGACTCAAATGATTAAAGTAGATAATAAAGAGACAATTTATACCCTTTCCCGTAAATTCATTAAGGTAAATAAACATAGAAATTTAATAGCGGTTATGGCTATTATTCTGACATCGATTTTATTTACTTCCGTTTTTACAGCTTCCTTTTCTGTAATCAAGTCAACCATGGAATCGGAAACACGTAAAACAATGGATAAATCACATGTGAGTGTAGAAGGCCTTACGAAAGAACAGTATTCGGTAGTGGCGAAAGATCGTGAGATAAAAAAGCAGGGATTATCTATTTTTTTAACAACTGCAGAAAATGAAGAGTTGAAGGATATACAAACAGAAATTCGTTATGCAGATAAAAATGCAGCTGATTCTTTTCTATGTTTACCAACAACAGGAGAGTTGCCAGAATACGAAGATGAGATTGCTACTAGTACAATAATTTTAGATGCACTTGGAATAAATCATAACCTTGGAGAGAAAGTAAACCTTACCTATACCATGAATGATCAGAAGATATGTAAAGAATTCACACTTAGTGGATTCTGGGAGGGCGATTCGGTGGCAATGGCCCAGCTTGCCTGGGTCTCAAAAACATATTGTGACAGTGTTGTACCAAAAATTACTGCGAAGGATATTGGAAAAGGAAATTATGAAGGGGAGTATGCTCTGAGTATCTGGTTTTCCGATGCCTTTCATCTTGAGAAGAAGGCTCTGAATCTTGCAAAACGGTGCAACTTGACAGACAGTAATGCTAGATTTTCTGCAAATCCGGTCTATGGAATATTTGAAGAGGATGCATTTCCGTTTGGAACAGTGATAATAATATTGGCAATTATCATGTTATCAGGGTATCTCATCATCAATAATGTATTTAATATTTCAGTAAATGCAGATATTCGTGCTTATGGATTGCTTAAGAATATAGGAACAACAGGAAAACAGCTTAAGAAAATTGTCAGGCTGCAAGCTTTGTGGTTGTCAGTTGTCGGGATTCCAATCGGAATGGTTTTAGGGTTTTTAGTTGGTAAAACAATGACACCTTTCCTTCTTTTCGAGGGGGAAGACCAAAACACTGTTTTGGCATCCATTTCTGCTAATCCAGCTATTTTCATCATTGCTGCTTTGTTTTCCTTAGTTACCATTTATGCAGGATGTCTCAAACCATGTCATATTGTAGAAAGCCTGTCACCAGTAGAAGCTGTTCGAATGACCGATGCTAAAATCTGCAAAGAGACCAAGAAGTATGGAAATGTATCAGCATTTTCAATGGCATTTTCTAATGTAAAAAGAACTTGGCGAAAAGGTATGGGAGTAGTCATATCCTTGGCGGTTTCACTGATGGTATTAAATATGGTTTATATGATTGTAAAAGGATTTGATTTCAACCGATATACAAGCACATCGATAAGCTCGGACTTTGAAGTAAATGGATTCACAAGTAATCTTAAAAATGCCAATTTGAATATTATTACGCCTGAATTTAGGAAAGCAGTAAAAAATAGCAAAGAAATTGCATCAGCAGGATATATTTACTATACACCGAGTACGCATGAAATAGATGATACATTATATCAGAATCTAGTTGATTACATGAAGCAGATTGGAATCGATGCTTTTACGGAGCAGCAGCAGATGGAAATACAGGATAATTTAGACAAACGAGTAGTAAGAAGTCAAGTCATGGGAATTAATGAAGCTGCATTTAATAAAATCGAATTTGGTGAAGACAACTGCACATGGGAAGAATTTTCCAGTGGCAAATATGTCATTACATATTGGATGCCTTATGGCAAATATTATTCCGTGAAAGATAAGGTTAAAGTGGAATTCAGTGATACAATGAGTAAAGAATACAAAGTGAGAGCTCTTGCAAATTTACCCTTTACATTGAGCTACTATTATTATGATGGAGCCATAACGCAGTTATTTTTGTTACCGGAAAAAGAATACATAAAAAGGACAGGTAATAAGAATGCTATGATAGCTGCAATCGATGTGAAAAAAGGTAAAACAGAGGCTGTCTTTGCGTTACTTAAAAACTATAGGGATCAGCAGGATTGCAATTTAATTATAAAATCCAGATATGAGTTGCAGCGCGAGTTCAGAAATTATGTAAATAAGTATTATATGATTGGTAGTATGCTGACAACCGTGCTTTTTGTCATTGCAATTTTGAACTTTTTTAATACCTCAGCTACTTCGATTTTATCAAGAAAAAAGGAACTTTCATTACTTGAGGCAGTAGGTATGACAAAGAGACAATTGCTAAAAATGCTGATTATGGAAGGCATGTTTTATCTTGGAGGGGCATATATCTTGGAAGCAGTGGCAGGTACACCAATTGCATGTAAGCTAATTGATATGTCAATCGGAATGGTATACTTTTTTAATATAAAGATATCGATACTACCAAGTATCATCGCAAATCCCATACTGTTATTGATTGTTGTAATTGTACCAATTTATAATTACAATGAAATGTGTAAGGAAACAGTGGTGGAGAGAATTAGAAATGAAGGATAATTAGATAAAGCTTGTTTTGTTCAATGTTGAAAATTTCTTTATCAATAAAAAGTTCCATATTAACCACTGGAGTAGTTGATATGGAACTTTTTGTGTTATTAAAATAGTATAAAAAGTATCATTTTCGAATCGCTTGTCCATTGTGATTGTTATATGAGAAACCAGCGAGACATACAAGAGCACAAAAAACAATAAAACAAGTAACATAGAACGGATTGGATACAATACCACCTAATAAAATGATGGAAGAACCCAAGATTGCCAAAATAGGGCATATGATTCCTTTAAAATAGCTTTCGATTATTTTCTCTTTTTTCATGCCAATGACTTTGATATATAATATAACGTAGCAGGTATAACTGAATACAATCGAAATTTCACTAACATCTCTACCATTTAAGATATTACTCTTTTGCGTTAGATAGTGCAAAATCATCCAGATTACCGTGATAATATAGGAAATGACTCCGGAATGTAAAGATACCTCATACTTAGGATGAATTTTTGCTATTTTTTCTGAGTTTGGTAGCATATTCTTACTTGCTAATGCCTGTGGCATACGAATACTACCAAGAGAGATTCCATTGATTACACCCAATATTGCAATGATGATAAACATCATGAGAATCGTAGTGCCGTACTGGCCAAAGAGTAACTCACCTACTATGTTAACAGCGGCATTACCGGTCGACATAATATATTCTGAACCAAGAATGTTATTAAGGCCTAAGAAATATAGTAAGTAGACGGATAAGACAACAATTGGTCCAATGATAAGTGCCAGTGGCATGTTTCTTTTTGGATTTTTTACTTCATTTGATATACTGGTTGCTACGATCCAACCATCAAAAGAATAAGCAATCGGTGCAAGAGCAGCTAACCATTTAAATTCAACATCTACATTAGTTTTTAATAGTACATCGGTTGGAATTGCAGGAGCAGATTTACTCCAAAACAAACCAACAGTGGCAATCAGAATTAGCGGTAATAATTTTATAATAGTTGACAAGTTCTGGATGTATCCGCCAAGCTTATAGGAAATTACATTGATTCCATAAATAAAGGTAAAGATAACAAATCCAAGTAGGACTTGAGCTTCCAGTGTTGCGTTTGGATCAAATAAAGATAAAATATAAATTCCGGCTACCCATGAAATTACGGCATTTATCGTTGGATAGTATACAAAGGTCTGAAACCATCCAAAAGCACTTGCTGCCTTGGTAGAGATAAATTCTTCATAATAACCGACGATTCCACCATTTTTCTTCGTACGAATCGACAATTCTGCTATGGTTAAACTGCCAAATATAATACTAAGTGCGCCAATACAAAAAACGAGTACACCTAACCAGACATTTCCACCAGTAGAGAGCAAAACATCATCACTTTTAAAAAATATTCCCGAACCAATTACAATTCCAATAATCATTGTGGTGGTAGTAAGTAGCCCATAATGCTCCTTTTTATTATCTGAATTTTCCATAACCCTCCTGATATTTTCACTTATTTTCGTTATATTGTTCAATATATAATTGTATAAAGATTTACTGTATTTGTCAAAGTATTTTGTTTTATTAGATAAATATTCATGATTTGAAAAAATAGTTTCAAATCATGAATTATTTACATTGTGGAGTGAGATTTAAAAAACTATTTTTGCTCAGGAAAGTACTGGATTTTTACTATTTTTTTGGTTATAGTAATAGATGCAGTTGTGAAAGGATGAATGGAAATAGATTTAAAAGCTAAAATATTTAGAAGGGTAATTATGATTGTATTTATAATCATAAAGATATCAAAATGAATGTAATCGATATTATCAAAGCAATTTTAATCGGTATAGTGGAGGGCATAACAGAATGGCTTCCAGTTAGTAGCACAGGACATATGATTCTATTTAATGAATTATGGCCATTGAATGTTTCAAAAGAGTTCATGGAACTTTTTTTAGTAGTAATACAATTAGGAGCAATTATGGCTGTTGTCATCCTGTTTTGGAAAAAAATCTGGCCATTTCATGCATCGAAAGGGGAATTTATTAATAAAGAAACATTTCTGATGTGGTTTAAGATTGTGGTTGCCTGTATACCTGGTGCTATTGTTCAACTATTGTATGGTGATCAAATAGATGCATTGTTTTATAACTATCTAACCGTTGCAATTATGCTGATTTTATTTGGTATTGGATTTATTATAATCGAGCGTAAGAATAAGAATAAAGATCCTCGGATAACGAGTATTGCGGGAATTACATTTAACACCGCTTTTTATATTGGAATATTTCAATTGATAGCAGCTGTTTTTCCAGGAACGTCCCGCTCTGGCGCAACCATTCTTGGAGCAATAATGATAGGAGTATCAAGAAGTGTGGCAACTGAATTTACATTTTTTTTGGCAATTCCAGTTATGTTTGGAGCAAGTTTATTAAAACTATTAAAAGTTGATTACGCAATCAGTACTTCGGAAATCGTTTTATTAATAACCAGTATGATAACCGCTTTCATCGTTTCTATTATTACCATCAAACTGTTGGTAAACTATATTAAGAAAAATGATTTTACTGCATTTGGCTGGTATCGAATCGTTTTAGGTATGGTAGTGCTCATATTCTTTGGTCTTATAAAGTAGATGAATCAAAAGAGAATGTTGCAAAATTAAAAAATTTTAATCCCAATTTGCATCCCTGTGCACAAATCGCCTGTACTCTAACCGAATTTATACGATTATTTTAATAAGACAATAATGAATAATTTCATTGCCTATGGCTTATTAAAATTGGTAATCGTATTGAGGTTAGAGTACAGGCGATTTGTGCGCTGGGATGCAAATTGAACATAAACTATAATTTTGCAACATCCCCGTTCGAATAAGGAATTCACGACAATATCATTCGATCATTTGCAAATTCTCCACCGCTTGCCTGTTCAAATTTTTCTAATAAGTCACTGACATGCAGGTTTCGTTTCGCTTCGCCGGAAACATCAAAAATAATGATACCATCATACATCATGATGAGACGATTGCCATACTGAATTGCATTTTTCATATTGTGCGTTACCATCATGGCGGTCAGGGAATTCTCTTTTATGATTTGATCCGATAATTCCAAGACTTTATTTGCAGTTTTTGGATCGAGAGCTGCGGTATGTTCATCCAATAAAAGAAGTTTTGGCTGCTTAAGAGTTGCCATTAGTAAAGTTAATGCTTGCCGTTGTCCTCCGGATAATAAACCTACTTTAGAAGATAGTCTGCTTTCTAGACCTAAGTCCAGCATTTTTAATTTTTCAATATAAAGCGCTCGCTCCTCTTTTGTAATTCCCCATCCGAGCCCTCTTTTTTTACCTCTTCGATAAGCAAGTGCTAGATTTTCTTCAATCTCCATGTTTGCAGCGGTTCCCATCATTGGATCTTGGAATACACGGCCAAGGTATTTCGCCCTGATATGCTCCGGAAATTTTGTGATGTCCTCATGATCTAATACGATGGAGCCTTCATCTGGGAAATGAACACCGGCAATCATATTTAGCATTGTGGATTTTCCGGCACCATTGCCACCAATTACGGATACAAAATCGCCATCATTCAATTCCAGATTTAAACCATTTAGAACCAATTTTTCATTTACCGTATTTGGATTGAAAGTTTTATAAATATTTGTCAATGTCAACATATTACTTCCTCCCCCTCTTTACCGTAAATTTTATTTGAATGGCATTTGCTATTTTCTTTAATGTAATACTTATCATGATATAAGCCGTCGTCTTTTTTAATACCGGGATAGAAAGTGCCAGTGCTACAACACAAGCAGTCAGAAGCTTCAAATCGTTGGCATCCAGACCCATTTGTAAAACAAGAGCAATGATTAAACGATAGATGATTGATCCAAGAACAATGGCAATCAGTTTATGTGCAAAATTCTTCGCCCTCGAGAAGATTACCTCACCAATTACGATGGAGGCCAATGCAATGACAATCGCGCCGATTCCCATACCTACATCTGCATACCCTTGGTTTTGTGTTACGAGAGCACCAGATAGTGCAACTAATGCATTTCCAAGGATCAAACCAAATATTTTCATTTTATCCGTATTTACACCTTGAGCTCTTACCATGGCAGGGTTGTTGCCAGTCGCGCGAATACAACAGCCAACTTCCGTTCCAAAAAACCAATACAAAAATGAAATTACGATTCCTGTAAAGATGAGGCCCACCAATATGGTTGCTGTCGTTTGTAATACGGAATTTTTGATACCAAGCATTTCTGCAGAAGGCAGCAGATTCTGAACAAAGGTAATGATGGTATCCTTTCCAAGTAAAGCGGTGTTTGCCTGCCCCATGATTCTTAAGTTAATGGAATATAGACCAACCATGGTCAGAATTCCTGCAAGGATTGCGGGTATTTTTAGTTTTGTATGTAAAAATCCAGTAACCAGTCCGGCAATCATACCAAAAAACGTTGCGATTAACAATGTAATAAAAGGATTCCAGTTAAGGCTGACCATTATGAACGAACTGATACTTCCACCCAAAGCAAAGCTTCCTTCGCAGGACATATCAGGAATATCCAAAATACGAAATGTAATATAAACGCCCAAGGCTAAAATCGCCCAGGTCAGCCCCTGCGATGCTGCTCCAAATAGTGACAATAGTATACTACTCATTTCCCTTTTCCTTTCAATTATTCTGTCTTTAAGTCAGCAGGAATGGTAATTCCTAATTTTGTTGCGACTTCCTCATTGATGGTAAGTGTAAGTTTATCTTTTGGTAAGTATTCAATCGGCATAGTATCTGTTGTTGCTTCGCCTTTGATAATCTTTACCGCCTGAACTCCGGTTAATTTACCAAGTTCATAATAGTCAATGCCATAAGTAGCAAGACCACCGGCTTCTACCATACCGGCTTCTCCGCAAATAACAGGAAGATTATTATCGTTTGCAACCTGAGCAACCGTTGGCATACCAGCTGCAATTGTGTTATCCGTTGGAGCATAGATGGCATCAACTTTACCAATCAACGATTGAACAACTTGCTGAATTTCGTTGGAATTGGATACGGAGGCTTCTTGTACGGTCAAACCAGCAGCTTTTGCCGCAGCAGTTGCCAAATCTACCTGTATCTTTGAATTACTTTCGCTGGAACAATATAAGATAGCAATGTTTTTTGCGGTTGGAACTAATTTTGTTAATAATGAAATCTGTTCCTCTACTGGGTTTAAGTCTGAAGTTCCGGATACATTTCCACCAGGTGCTTCGTTGGAGGCTACCAAACCAGAGCCTGCAGGGTCAGTAACTGCTGTAACCAAGATTGGAATATCTTTTGTTGCATTTGCACATGCTTGCGCGGAAGGCGTTGCAATGGATAAGATAAGATTATTGTTATCATTCACTAATTTTGTTGCAATGGTATTTGCAGTAGATTGGTCACCATTCGCATTTTGGTAATCAATTTTAATATTTACACCATCTTCATAACCTGCTTCCTGTAATGCGTCTACAAATCCCTGATAGCTTGCATCAAGTGCAGCATGGGTAACCAATTGATTGACACCGATTTTAAATACTTCGCTCTCTGCATCACTGCTTGCAGTCTCTTTTGATCCACATCCTGCTAACATGGAAACAGCCAAAGTTAATGTAAGAATGCTTGCTAATAATTTTTTTTTCATAAATAGTATCCTCCTGTTGTGTTAAAAGCGCATGAGTCAAAATGCACATTCTCGCTTTAAAACTTTAAAGCTTTTAATGGATAAAGCATACTATACAAAGTCGTGGTTCGTCAATACCTATTTGGCAGATTCCATAACTTAGTAAGAATAAAAAAAGCAACCATATTTCAGGTTGCTTTTTAAGAGGAGTAGTATATTTATGAAAAAGATTAGTTATTTGTTTAACTTAAAGTTAGTATACGAAATAATTGTGTTTAAACCATGTTTTTAAAGTGAACATTTTGTAAATTTAATATGAACAAGAAAAGGTTTTGATGGAGGGGTATTCGCTAATTGTATTGTAAATTAAAATCATTTTTGTTCGATTTCTTGACATAAAATAAAAAAAAAAATATACTTATTGCTGGGATGCAAAAAGTGTACCGCACTGCAGCTACTACAAAATAGAGAAATATCAACTTGAAAAAGTTGATGAAGGAGAGAGACAATGATGCAAGGATATGAATATCTGTTAGATTTAGCAATTATCTTGCTTTTTACGAAGGGACTTGGACTGTTAACGAAAAGAGTTCAAATGCCTCAGGTAGTAGGGGCATTGATAGCGGGAGTTCTTTTAGGTCCAGCTATGTTCGGAATACTTGAAGAAACAGCTTTTATTCATGAAATTGCGGAAATTGGGGTTATCGTACTAATGTTTGGTGCCGGGATGGAAACTGACATACAGGAATTAAAAGCTAGTGGCAAAGCATCATTTGTGATTGCACTATGTGGAGTTATTATTCCACTGTTTGGTGGAGCTGTACTAACTTATTTCTTTAATAAACCAGGAATGATAGCGTCAGATGCAACAGCTTCCGTGTTTTTACAGAATATTTTTATTGGTGTCATATTAACAGCAACCTCTGTTAGTATAACAGTAGAAACTTTGAAAGAATTAGGAAAATTAAAAACTCGATCTGGTAATGCAATTTTAGGAGCTGCAATAATTGATGATATTCTTGGAATAATAGCACTTACCGTTGTCACAAGCATGGCAGATAAATCGGTTAAAATTGGCGTGGTATTGATTAAGATTGTTGGATTTTTTGCATTTGCAGGAATTGTGGGATATATCTTTTACAAAATATATAAAAGATGGACAGAAACCTCAAACAAAGGGTTGCATCGTCATGCTATTATCGCCTTTGTATTTTGCTTAATAATGGCCTATATTGCAGAAGAGTGGTTTGGAGTTGCAGATATTACCGGAGCTTTTATTGCAGGTCTTATTATTTCAAACATAGACAAATCTACCTTTATTCAGGCGAAATTTGATACCATTTCATATATGTTGTTATCACCTGTTTTCTTTGCTTGTATAGGGTTAAAAGTATCGCTTCCAGATATGTCAGGTACGATAGTTATCTTTTCAATCTTGCTTGCTGTTGTTGCAATACTTACAAAAGTTATTGGATGTGGACTCGGAGCTAAAATATGTGGATATAAGACATATCAGGCAAAACGAATTGGTGTTGGTATGATATCACGAGGTGAAGTCGCATTGATTATTGCAAGCAAGGGGGCAGCTCTTGGGCTTTTAGGAAGCGGTTTTTTAGGACCAACCATAATTGTAGTTGTTATTACTACGGTTATTACTCCAATTTTATTGAAATTAGTATTTAAAAGTGAAGAACTGGTGTTGCTTCCAGAAGAACAAAAGGTTACAAGTTACTATGAAAATGCGAATGAGATAAGGGGAGAGGGATATAAATAAGTAATATATCAAAGGGCTATTTGGAGCCTATTATTAACTTATATTTATAACATATGAAACGTTGTGAATGGGTAATCATTCACAGCGTTTTTTTCTTGCAGGGTTCATATTTTATGGTTGACAACCTGATTCAATAAAGAATAAAATTAAATAATATATAGATTTTGGTAACTACGAGACCGGAATGGAAATCTGAATACACATTTGATAAAAATGTGATGGAAAGTGAGTCTATGAAAAAAAAAGACATTGATAAAATCGATGATAATATGCAAACGATACAAACGGAATATGAAGAATTTTTAACGGCTAAGAACAAATTGCGGCCATGGTTTGAGGCTTTGAAAATTATTGCTCTTTATATCTTTCTTGGTGGACTATGGATTCTATTATCCGATCGCTTTGTCTATTTTTTTGTAAAGGATCTAGAACTGCAAGAATTAATACAGCTTTATAAAGGTTGGGGCTATGTCTTTATAACAGGTGGGATTTTTTATGTAGTTATAAAACGCGTATTGGTATTGTATTCAAAATCAATTGATAAAATATTATCCGGTTATGAAGATCTGCTCATAACACACGAAGAAATGATTTCCATGAATGAAGAATTAAAAGAAAATATTACTACGATACAGGATCAACAAAAGGACTTATTCTCGAGTGAACAAAGATATCAGCTTGCCGTTGAAGGTGCGAACGATGGAATTTGGGATTGGGATGTAAAAACAGGTGTCTATTTTTTTTCGTTGAAGAGTAAAAGTATATATGGTTATGGAGAAGAGGATTTTGCTCCCACCATTGACTCATGGAAGGAACTAATTCACCCGGTCGATCGGGCAAATGTATGTCGCAATTTGGATGAATATTTATTGAGTAGAGATGGTGTTTATGAAGCTACGTATCGATTACGCTGCAAATCGGGTCAATACCGATGGATTTTAAGTAGAGGGAAAGGTATTTGGGATGAGAACAATCAACCAAGCAGAATGGCAGGTTCTCATACAGATATAACCGAACTCATTCATCTACAGGAGTCATTAAGAGCGGAAAAGGAACTATCGGATCATGTAATTCTAGATGCAAACAGTATTATTATTGTGTTTGACACCAAACAAAATATTATACAGTTCAATCCTTATGCTGAAAAAGTCTTTGGAATGAAAAGGGAAGAGGTACTTGGAAAACAGAGAAAAGATGTTTTGTTTGATACAAACGATGAAATGAAAATAAGTGAAATATTCTATTTGATTTTAAAAGGAGAGAAGGTAAAGGATCAGGAACTTAATATGACCTGCTTTGATGGTAAGGAGAGGACCATTTTATGGAACTGCAATGCATTGCATGATGAAAATGGAACGATAGACGGTCTTATTTCAATTGGAACCGATGTTACGGAACGAAGAGAAATGGAAGAAAAGCTTCGGTTAGTGGCATATTATGATTCACTTACTGGGTTGCCAAATCGAGCCTATTTAGAAAAAACTGCAATGGAAGCTATTAAAAGAAAAGATAGCTTTGCAATCATCAACATGGACATGGATAATTTCAAACATATCAATGATACGATGGGCCATGATATTGGAGATGAATTTATTCAAAATATTGGAAGAATTTTATGTGAAATAACACAAAAGCCAGACGTAGTAGTAAGATTGAGCGGAGATCAATTTGCATTTTTATTTTATCAATCCAAGGACAAAACCGACCTAACAGATTGGTTGAATCAAGTGTTGGCTCAATTTAGAAACAAGTGGTGTGTATCGAATCAGGAATTCTTAATTACTGCTAGTATAGGAGTAGCAATCTATCCGCAGCATGGAGAAGATTTTTCTATATTAATGCAAAATGCAGACATCGCTATGTTTTATCAGAAAGCAAATGGAAAAGATGGCTTTGCGGTATTTCATAATGTGATGTATGAAAAGACGATTCAGTATATTGAAATGGGAAATCAATTGAAAGATGCCATTGAAAATGAAGAGTTCCTATTATACTATCAACCACAGTATAATTTAGCGACTGGACAGCTTATTGGAGTGGAAGCTCTCATTCGATGGAATCATCCAGAAAAGGGATTTATTCCGCCATGTGATTTTATACCGTTTTCAGAGCAAACTGGTTATATTGTTCCGATTAGTGAATGGGTATTGAAAAAAGCGATTCAACAAAAAAGAGATTGGGAAGCGAAGGGGTTTGCTCCGGTTAAGATGGCGGTGAATTTGTCTGGTTATATCTTTACAGATGAACTTATCTTTGATAATATCTGCAACATTTTACTCGATATGAATATCGCTCCAAATGAAATCGAGGTTGAAGTAACAGAGACAGCTGTCATGATGGAATTGGAAAAAGCAAAAAACTGCCTGCAAAAACTGAAAAATATTGGAATTTCCATTGCAATGGATGATTTTGGAACCGGTTATTCCTCACTCAATTATTTACAGATACTTCCTTTTGATGTTTTAAAAATTGACAAAGAATTTATAAAAAATGTTTTGGATAAAAAAGAGAATTATATATATAAGACAGTTATCGATTTGGCACATGCCTTTGGATTAAGTGTTGTTGCAGAAGGCGTCGAGACATTGGAACAAAAAGATTTTCTAATTGACACAAATTGTGATATTGGACAAGGCTATTACTATAGCCGGCCGGTTCCTCCAAATGAAATTGAACAGATATTATAAGCGATAAGGAAAAAATGTTTAGTGTCTGCAAAAAGAAAATGATGGTGAGGGAGTAAAGACATATGATTAAATCAACAATTACAGCAACATATCAATCTGACATAGAAACGCTATGGAAGATTGTTACGGATAATTCAAATTATGCATGGCGAAGTGATTTGTCTAAAATTGTGATCATAGATGATAAAGAATTTATAGAGTATGCAAAGAATAATTTTGAAACGCATTTTACAATTACTGCAAAAGAGGAGTTTCGCTTTTATGCATTTCATATGAGAAATAGAAATTTAGAAGGAAATTGGAGGGGAAACTTTTCTTCCTTGTCAAATGGGGACACACAAATAGAATTTACAGAAGAGCTAACGATTAAAAATCCGATGGTAGAGATAATTGCAAAGATCTTTAACCTCATCAAAAAGATGCAAAAAACCTATGTAGTAGATTTGCGAAAAGCACTAAAAGAAAACTAGATATTTGAACAGGACATACAGTTGTCGTGTTGTATGTGATATCATTGGACTGAAAAAAGACAAAGTACGAAATATATTTTTATGAAAGGATATATGAAAAGCATATAAATATGGCAAATTATAAAGAAATGTTTTGTACCGTTGCATGCAATAAATTAAAAAGAAAAATACCGTTTGCCTGGGATTTGAATCTGTATAGTGGCTGTGAGCATGGGTGTAAATATTGTTACGCGATGTATTCCCACGATTATTTGGGTGAGGAACAGTTTCGATACTAGGGAGAATGTAGACAGTCTCTATGCAAACGCAAAAGAAAGTGCGGTTGATTATGTATTGCCTGGGGTACTTTATCTTCGCGGTAAAACGAGAAAGGTATTTTTTGATTTCATACAGTCTGAATTTTCGGCACTTTTTACTCCCTTACAAGAACTGTATAAGACTGGCGGTACAAGCAAAGATTACAAAAATGAACTCTATAAAATGGTGAATGAAAGAAAAGAATACTATGGATTATCTGGTAGCTATTCGAAGCCGATGAAAGAAAAACTGCAGCAAAACGAATATCAGCAGATGTCTTTGTTTGATCAAGAATAACAACATTAGTTAAACAACATTATATTGAATTTGAAAGAAGGATGATTCGAATGGATTTTAAGCAAGTAACTTTGGAAAATATCGATACCGAGCACATCTGCTGTGCAATTAGCGATAAAAAAGGGGAAACCTGTGTTGCTTCAAAAAAAAGATGGTTAGCCGATCGTATGAAAGAAGGACTCGTATTCAATAAGCTGGATGTAAGAGGAAAGGTCTTTATTGAATATATACCCGCAGAATATGCATGGTGTCCAATCGAAGCAGCTGGATATATGTATATCGACTGTTTATGGAGCTCAGGCCAATATAAGGGGCAGGGCTACGCCAATCAATTGCTGGAACAATGTATAGCAGATAGTAAATCCAAAGGAAAAAAAGGGATTGTTGTTCTATCTTCAAATAAGAAAATGCCGTTTTTATCCGATCCTAAGTTTTTTAAGCATAAGGGTTTTATCGTTGCAGATACGGCAAAACCATATTATGAATTATTGTATTTACCATTTGAAGAAAGTAGCATTGTTCCCAAGTTTAAAGAACATGCAAAACAAGGGAAAATAGAGGATACAGGGTTTGTGTTATATTATACCAATCAATGTCCTCATACAGATAAATATGCTCCTTTATTAGAAGAGATCATAAAAGGATACGGCATGAATTTAAAGACAGTGAAGATTGAGACAACACAAGCAGCGCAGAATGCTCCATCACCTTTTACGACTTACTCCTTATTCTATGATGGCAATTTTGTAACCAATGAGATATTATCAGAAAAAAGTTTTTTAAAATACTGGAATAAATTAAAATCAGAGCCTGTGCTTTAACCTCAATACGAGGTTAGAGCCACAGGCTCTTTTGTGTTAGCATACAAAAACGAAAAATATTCTAAATAAAACGAAAAAAATCAAAACTTTTATTTAAAATATGAACCCCTTCCTTAAAAAACAGAAAAAATATAGACAATCTTAGTAAGAAAATTTATTTATGTAGATGAATCGATTTCATATAATGTAGGACAATGCCATTTATGTTAAAAGTTGGCATGGCTATATAACTTTGGGGTGTAATAATCATCACGTTGTGGATGATTATACAAAAAAACGAGAAGGAAGGGGATAGTTATGAAAAAGAAACGAATCATAGCAAAACTACTGGTAATAATGATGCTAGTTACATTATTACCTACCCGTAATGTTAGGGCGGAGGATGTCAGTACAACGATAAGTCCAGATGCCTTAATTACACATTACACGATGGAGAATGCAGGAAACAAGTTAACCGATGTATCGGGAAATGGTCACGATGCAACATTAGTGGGATTTGAATCTACCGATTTTATGGAGGAGAATGGATCTACAGTACTGTCATTTACAGGAGATAAAGCAAAGTACGCAAAATTGCCAGATGGAGCAGTGGGGGATGATGAAACATTTACCATCGAGGCTACATTTAATACCAGTACAAAAGCCAATCATTGGCTTTACTGTCTTGGGACAAAGGAGAATAAGTGGCCAGATGTGAAAAATTATGTCTTCTGTAATCCAAGACAGGGAAATGGGACGATGCGGTATGGAATCAAGGACAGCAATGATGAGAAGCTAAACGAAACTGGATCCATCAATACCAGTACGTATAATATCGTAACAGCGGCTTTTTCAGATGGCATGATTGATCTTTACATGAATGGAAAATCAGTTGGAAGCATTGCTCATACATATAAAGTGCAAGACATTATACAAACTGCAAGCGGAGCAGCGATTACCGCAAGTGGACCTGCAATTATTGGATATATTGGAAAATCCCTATATACACCAGATCCAGCATTTAAAGGTAAGGTATCCGAGTTTAAGGTATATAACTATACCTTGAGTGCGCAGGAAGTAGCAGAAAAATTCGGCAAAATAGAGCTGACAGATACAGAAATTGTGGATTTGGCAAAGAAAACGCTAACCATCCCTAATGCAAATGATATTAGAGGAAATATTACCTTACCAGATAGTACGAAAGAGGGAGCCAAGATAACATGGCAAACATCCGATAGTACGGTAATTAGTGTAAGTAAAAAAACAAATACAGGATATGATGATACGCCTGGCGGGGTAGTAACAAGACAGGTAGCAAATAAGGAAGTAACCATAACAGCGACGATTACAAGCGGTAGCGTAACGGATAGTAAGGAAATTAAAGTTACGGTGAAAGCAAAACCAGTAACAATCAAAGACTCGGAATATACAGATTATTTATTTACGCACTTTATTGGCGAAAATGGAAACATTGCAGAGCAGATTTACTTTGCGGCTAGCCAGGATGGTTTTCATTGGTCGGACCTCAATGAAGGTAAGTCCATAATGACCTCTTCACTTGGTGATGGAGGCGTGAGAGATCCATTTATATTACGTTCACCGGATGGTGATAAATTTTATCAAATTGCGACGGATCTTTGTATTGGAGGCGGAACCTCTTGGGGTGAGTCGCAGTCTAGTGGAAGTAAGTCGTTGATTATTTGGGAATCAAATGATTTGGTGACCTGGTCAAATCCTAGAATGGTAGAAGTAGGAGTGGAGGGTGCGGGATGCGTATGGGCACCTGAAGCCATTTATGATGAAAAAACAGGAGAATATCTGGTTTACTGGGCATCAATGGTAAGCGATGAATAACTTACCGTT
>DIGJ01000031.1 GCA_002419585.1 Lachnoclostridium sp. UBA5725 | reverse complement strand
AAATCAGTAGTTTTTCAGCAGCCTTCCATATACTCTAATGATATAAAATCCTAGCATGCAAGCCGTGCAAATTGAATATAGATTATGAGCGCAGCCTTTCATGGCTGACTATGTGAAACGGACTCGCTGGTTCACGAATGTTTTATAAAAACCAGAATTACTATGGTGTGCGGTAAAAGTCAAGAGCAAATCATATATTTTATGATTGACAAACATTATTTTAAACAATACAATAACAGTGTTATATAACAATGTTATTGTATTGGGAGATAGTATATGCCGCCTAAAAAACAAATAAGCAAAGAACAGATTATAGATAAATCTTATGAATTGGTAAGAAAAAAGGGTGCTGAAAGTTTATCAGCTAGAATTTTAGCTAAAGAATTAAATTGTTCAACCCAGCCTATTTATATGTCGTTTTGTGATATGAATGAATTGAAAAATGCGCTTGCAGAAAAATCTATGGGTTTTTTATTGCAGTATATTGAAAACTATTCAGATAAAAATTATTCACCACTATTATCAAAAATGTTGGGATATGTTCAGTTTGCAAATGAAGAAAAATATTTATATCAGCTTATATTTTCATCGCAAATAGTGAACTTAAACAAAACAGGAACGCTAGTAGATAGTGACGATGAACTTGAACTCAACATGTTAATATATGCGCATGGAATCATTATGATGAAATCATTTGGTACTCTTACTATTGAGTGGGAGCAGATTAGAAAAATGATTATAAATGCTTATGAACAATTTCAATCAAAATAAGTTGTATAAAAATGTTTATTATGATTTATTAAGCGGAAGGAGAATTATGGATAGACAGTATATTGTTACAGAAAGAGCCCATTTCATGTGCCCCAATATGCATTTTGGAATTTTGTTTTCGATAGATAAAAAATATGACAATAACAGAATTAGAGATGTGATTCGGAGTCTATCGGAGGCATATCCCTTATTAAAATGTCTGATTGCCAATGATAGCAGCGTAAAAATTTATTATGCTTTACAAAAACAATTAGTAATTAGATGTATTGAAATGAATTCGTTGGAGTCATTGGTAGATCATTACAGAAAAATATCAGAAAGTGGTTGGGATGTTTATTCCGAAGGCTTACTTAGAATACATACATATCCAAGGTATGATGGATTTGAAATATTGTTTGTAGCACATCATTTGCTTTGTGATGGAAGAGGTCTGTTAGGGTTAGCAACATCATTTGCAAACAGCTATGTAAAAGGGATAGAACCTGTATATACAAAAGAATGTTTGATAAAATCATTAAAAGATCTTCCTGCCGGAAGTGATTTGCCTTGGATTAGTAAAGTGGTGATTAATAGCGCGAATAAGAAATGGAAAAAAGAAAATCATAAGGTGGATTACAGCGATTATCTGAATTTTGAAAAGGATTATATTAAGAAAAATAAGCTAAAAATTAGTTTCGACACAAAATCTCAAGAAGAGCTTATAAGTTTAACCGATTTATGTCATAACAACAATATATCAATTAATGATTATCTAATAGCAAAGATGATGCAGGATGAATCAATCAATAAGGTTGTAATTGCAGCTGATATCAGAAAATATCTGTCTATTTATAAAGAAGGTAGCCTTGGGAATTTTTCTACTGCATTTAGTGTTGTTTGTAATTCAAAATCGAATAATCTTGTAGAAGTGGCAAAGAATGTGTCACGTAAAATTCAGCAGCAGGTTAATTCGCCCAAGAAACGAATGCTTGTATTAGCTTGTTACTTAAGAATGAACCCGGAATTAATCGATGCAGTAGCTATTTCAACACTAGGAGGTTACAGTAGTAATGCAGGGATGTTTGTTGGTAGTAATATGTTTGGATATAAGAAAAGATGCGGATATAGCATAACTAATCTTGGCAAGATAGAGAGCGACACCATTACTAAAGCAATATTTATTCCACCGGCATCTCCAGCAAACAAAAAGACAGTAGGAGTTGTGACAGTCAATGGTACAATGAATACATGCGTTATAACTGCTATAAAACAATGAAGATCTGGAATAACCAATTTTACATTCCCGTAGAGCTGATTTTCGTCTCTGAAAAAAACATTAATTGGGTAAAATCAAATATAACACGTGATAAAACTAGCGAGTACGTATATCGAAGTTAGCCATGAAAGGCTGAGCTCAAAATCTATATTCAATTTACACGGCTCCCATGCTAGGATTTTATATCATTTGAGCATATGGAACGTAAACTTAATCGAGGAATTGGCTCCCCTAAGAGCCAATTCCTCGATGTTTTGAGGTTACGTGGAATGTTTATGCGACTGATATAAAATCCTAGCATGGGAGCCGTGTAAATTGGATAAAGACTATAATTGCTCAGCATTTCTTGGCGTTACTCATCAATAAAGCTCGCGTCCGTCTTGCGCCCGTTAAACCAGAATCTAGCCATTTTGTTCCTCCGTAATTTTGTACTGCTCAATAATCCGATGAATCGTCTGATACAAGAACGGTTTATAGTCCTTCAAAGGAAGCGGTTCGTTGTACAAAATACAACTGTGGCAGGTGCCACTAACCAATTCGATGATGGAAAAGAGCATTAATTCACGATTGCAATAGGAATACTCATCTTCTTCTAAAAGCTGTAAATATCCATCATAGAAGTTAGTCCCATTTTCACTATTATCGAGTGGCGTGTTAAGAGCTGCACGAAAGACGCCCCAGCTTAAATTTTTAGAAATAAAAGCAAGTAGAGGGCGGTCCCGTTCTAACTCATTCACAACATAGTCAATAATAAAGATGATACTTGGTTCCAAACCAGATATCTTCGTTTTTCTAAGTTCGCGTTCCCCTTTTATAAAAAGATCTCCAGCTTTTTTTGAAATCAATTTATTTTTTACGTCGTACTTGTCCGTAAAGTAAAGGTAAAAAGTTCCTTTGGCTACTCCAGCCTGCTGCACAATATCAGAGATGGTTGTTTTATTTATTCCTTTTGTAGTGAATAGCTCAAAAGCAGTATTAAAAAGAGCATCTTTTTTTATTTGCTTGTTTTTATCTAGTTTTCCCAAAATATCACCAGCTTTCAAAATCAATTTAAAAAGTAATTTGTTTCTTTTTTTATTATAAGTATTAAAATGACCAAAAGTCAATAAATTTTTCGAAAGGTATTGACTAATGGTCATTTTTGATGTATAACTTTTTATGTACTCAAAATGACTAATAGTCAATTTTGAAAAAATAACAAGGAGGCAACTTAAAATGATAAGTTTTGGTAAATGGATTGCCAAGCACAAAACCTTTATTGTATTGCTAAGCATTGTTTTATTAATACCTGCAGCGATTGGTTTTGTAAATACAAGAGTAAATTATGACTTACTGAATTACCTTCCAGAAAATTTGGAGACGGTAGAAGGTCAGGGCATCTTATTGGATGAGTTTGGAATGGGAGCGTTTTCCATGGTAGTCGTGGAAAATATGGATCTCAAAGATGTTCAGAAGTTGAAAGAAAAAATGGAAAGTGTTGACCACGTAAAAGATGTTTTTTGGTATGACAGTCTTGTTGACATCAGTGTCCCAATGGAAATGTTACCAGCAGAAATAAAGGAAGCTTTTAACAGTGGAGATGCTACCATGATGGTAGTCTTATTTGACACTAGTACTTCTGCGGATGAAACAATGGATGCGATTGATCAACTTCGGAACGTTACAAAGGACCAGTGCTTTATTAGTGGAATGTCAAGTATCGTAACGGATGTTCGTAATTTATCAGATCGAGAAGTACCAATTTATGTATTGATTGCTTGCATTTTATCTTTGATTGTATTAGGTCTTACAATGGAGTCTTTTGTAGTACCATTCCTATTCTTAGGCAGTATTGGTATGGCAATTTTATATAATATGGGAACGAATTTTTTCCTCGGAGAAATTTCCTATGTAACACAGTCATTGGCCGCGGTACTACAGCTGGCAGTAACAATGGACTATTCTATATTTTTACTAAACAGTTACGAGGAAAACAAAGTACGATTTGAGGGTGATAAAAACAGAGCAATGGCTCATGCAGTTTCGAATACCTTTAAATCAATAACCGGAAGTTCTGTAACAACAATAGCGGGTTTTCTGGCACTTTGTTTTATGACATTTACCCTTGGTTTAAATATTGGTATCGTAATGGCAAAGGGTGTTGTAATTGGAGTTATTTCATGTGTTACCGTGTTGCCAGCTTTTATACTTGTATTTGATAAAGTAATTGATAGGACTTCACATAAACCTCTAATTCCAAATCTTGAAAAGATAAGTAATTTTATTGTGAAATATCATGTTGGATTTATTGTTATTTTCCTACTCTTGATTTTCCCAGCTGTTTATGGAAATAACAACGTAGACGTTTATTATAATATGGACCAGACGCTACCAGCAGATCTTCCAAGCTCACAAGCAAATAAAAAATTGGATGAAGACTTTAGCATGAATGCTATGCATATGGTCATGCTAAAAAATGATATGACAGCAAAAGAAAAGAAACAAATGATTGATGAAATGAAGTCGGTAGATGGAGTGAAATGGGTAGTCGGTTTAAATTCATTAGTCGGTCCTGCGGTTCCGGAATCAATGGTGCCAAAAGATGCAAAAAAAATGTTGAAAAGTGATAATTATGAAATTATGTTTGTCAGCTCCGATTATAAAACGGCAACTGATGAAGTAAATGCTCAGATTGATGAACTAAATGCAATTGTAAAAAAATACAGCGAAACAAACATGGTAATAGGAGAAGCTCCACTTACAAAAGACTTAATCAATATTACTGCTGTTGATTTTCGTAATGTAAGCATTGTATCAATCGGTGCCATCTTCATTATTATATTGCTTGTATTTAAATCCATTTCAATTCCAGTTATTTTAGTAAGTGTAATTGAATTTTCAATTCTTATAAATATGGCGATATCTTACTATACGGGAGTAACACTACCATTTATTGCAAGTATCGTTATCGGAACCATACAGCTTGGAGCAACAGTTGACTATGCAATTTTGATGACTAGTAAGTATCAGAAATTAAGAAGCAGTGGTTGCTCAAAGAAAGAATCGATTTCCACCGCACATAAGAGTTCTATGAAGTCAATTCTAATTAGTGGACTAAGCTTCTTTGCTGCGACATTTGGCGTAGGACTGTATTCAGAAATTGACATGATTAGCTCGCTTTGTACCTTGCTTTCACGAGGAGCACTAATTAGCACCATCGTAGTAATTTGTATCTTGCCAGCAATGTTTATGATATTCGATCCAATCATTTGTAGAACAAGTATTGGATTTGCACCTAAAAAAATAATTAATTAATGGAGGAAGCACTCATGAATAGAAATCGTGTGAATAAAAAAGTAGTAGTGATTGGATTAAGTATGGCTATGGCAGTTGGACAGACAATGTCAAGTATGCCTTATATTGCAAATGCAGCAGAAGTTTCCAAACAGGAAAGTGTATATGTTAACTTAGATGCAAGTGGAAAGACATCAAGTGTTACCGTAAGTGATTGGATAAAAAATGTAGCAATTGATAGTACCTTAAAAGACAAATCGGAGTTAACAGACATTCTAAATGTTAAGGGAGAAGAAACATTTTCTCAAAATGGAAATGAGATAACTTGGAATACCAATAATGCAGATATCTATTACCAGGGAAAAACAGACAAAGAACTTCCGGTTACCATGAATATTACTTACAAATTGGATGGTGAGGAGATTACACCGGAAGAACTCGTAGGGAAAAGTGGTAAGGTAGAAATGCATATTGAGTATATCAATCATGCAAAAGAAACGGTTACGGTAGATGGAAAAGAAATGGAAGTAAGTGTACCATTTGCCATGATTACGGGTGTTATTATGCCAACGGATCATTTTACAAACGTAGAAGTTGATAATGGAAAAATAATGTCAGATGCAGACCGAGATATTGTTGTAGGCTATGCACTTCCTGGATTAGAGGAAAGTCTTGATTTATCAAAGAATTTAAAAGATGATATCGATATTCCAACTTCCATAACGATAACAGCAGATGCAAAGGAATTTGAACTTGGTGGTACTTATACATTTGCAACAGCAGAATTCATGGATGATGGTGATTTAAATCATATAGATGCAGTGGATGAATTAAAGGATTCCATGGAAGATTTAAAAGATGCTTCTTCCAAATTAGTAGATGGCAGCGAAGAATTGGCAGATGGTGTGGGAACATTAAAAGATAAGTCTGGAGAATTTACTGATGGAATCGGTACTCTATCCAATGGTCTTACGAAATTAAATACAGGTGCTAATACACTGGAAAGTGGTATTAAATCCTATACAACAGGAGTGGATCAATTAGCAGCTGGGGTGAAAAAATTAGGCGCAGCAATTAAATCATTGCCAGAAAAGCTAGGTGAATTGGCTACTGGTCTAGCCAATGCAAAAACAGGAGCAGACCAATTAGTAAGCAGTACGGAACAACTAGAAAAAGGAATGGAATCCGTAAACGGTGGGATTGATACCGTTAACACTACATTAACACAGGTAAGTGCCCTATTGTCTACTACAGATGGAGCATCTACCGATCCAAAGATTCAAAAGGCAATTGCGACGATCAATGCATTGGCAGAAACGACAGGATCTAATGGTACATTAAAAGGTGGTGCTGCCGCAGTTCAAACTGGCTTGGGACAGTTGAATGAAGGACAAAAATCATTGCAAACTGGTCTTGGTACCATGCAAAGTGGTGTGGCTGGTTTGGCAGGGGATGGCGATTCTACGGCCTCACTTTCTACGGCACTCGATCAGTTGAGTGAAGGAGCAACACAGTTAAGTAATAACAGCAGCACGCTTGTTAAGGGAGCAGAAAATATTACAAGTGCTACCTCGCAGTTGAAAACAGGTGGAGATAAATTAAATACTGGTGCAGACGCTCTATCCGATGGAATTGGTGATTTGAAGGATGGCTCGATAAAATTAAGAGATGGAATGAAGGAATTTAATGATGATGGTATCATGAAACTTTACAACATCGTAAATAATGATATAGCAGAAATGTTCGATCGTCTGGATGCGATCAGCAAGGCAGGAGCAAATTATAATTCCTTTGCTGGAATCGATAACAGTATGGATGGATGCGTTCGCTTTATAATGGAAACAGATGAAATAAAATAATGTAAAAAGGACGCTTGCAATATATGCCAGCGTCCTTTTGTTACATTATTGTTCGGTTGTATTACTTTCATCTGCTGGTGCAGATTCTACAGGCTCTTCTTGTACTGGTGTTGTAGTACTTTCTGTTTCTGCCACTTTTGTTTCTTCTTCCTGAAAATTTAAGGTTACATAACCACGGTCTTCCTTAGCAGGATCGCAATCGTCACCTTCTTCTAAGTCGAAATCGTCAAAATCATCTTCGAAGTCATCAAAATCATCACTCGTATTCTTATTTAGTATATTTTTTACAAAGTAGTATGCACCACCTGCAAAGGCGGCAACAGACAAGGTTGCAAAAACGAATTTACTGAATTTCTTCATAGTAAGCTCCTTTCATATCTAAGTTGCATTTTTATTAATTTTTCTCTATTCTCCATTATAATTCCTTTCATATAAAAAGAAAAGAAATTTTTTCAAAAGAAAATATGAAATAAAAACGAACAAACTAACAAAACTAACCTGTCATAGTATTCACACTTATTGTTTATTTTATAACGGTTACCTTACATTTTACCTTTGTTCCATCTTCCGAAGCGGTAATATAAGCAGATCCGGTCTTGATAGCGGTAATCGTGCCAGCTTCGTCAATAGAAACAACACTTGAATTACTGCTTTTAAAGATGGCTTTATTACCAGAAGATACGGTCGCATTCAGTTTAAATGTTGCATCTTTCTTTAAACTAAGCTCATATTCATTTAACTTAATGGTAGGTGATTTTACAATAACTTCACAAATTTTTATCGTTCCATCCACTTTTACAGTAATAATTGCAGTTCCATGTTTGATTGCCGTTATCGTACCAGAATTGTCAACAAGAGCAACTTTACTGCGGTTGGATTTCCAGGTTGGGGAGACATTAGAAGATACAATAGCGGATAGCTTAATCGTTTCACCACGATATAAGCTAAGAGATGTTTTGTCTAACTTGATGGTAGGTTCTTTGACTATAACCTTACATGTTTTGGTAGAATCGTCAGCAGTAACCGTTATGATGGTTTCACCCGGCTTTAAGCCAAGGATGCATCCATTCTCGTCGACGCAGGCTACACTTTTTTTGTTACTTTTATAGGTTATGCTGGAACCGTTTGAAGTAGAAGCAAGTAATGAATATGTTTCATTTCGCTCTATGGATACCGATTCAGTATTCAGATTAATTTGTGTCTTATCGATGTAAACTTTACAGGAGGCTTCTGCATTTTTTATTTTTGCAGTGATGGTCGCCGTTCCTGATTTTTTTGCAGTCACTTTTCCATAAGTATCTACGGAAGCAACTTTCGAATTATTACTTTTGAAAGTTGCCAGATTACCATTCGAGGTAATAGCAATCAAGTAAAATTCATCACTTATGGCAAGTGTTTTTGTGTATTCAGATAAGACTACGAAGGAGAGTGTTTCCGCATGGGCTGTTTTGCTTTGATAGGGTAAGCTGTTTGGAACTAAGATAATTAGAATGAGACTTAGAATAATAAATATTTTTCGATTCATAGATTCTCCTTATTAAAGTTAGGAAAACTATGACAGGTTGTTATAATTATAACATAAAAATATAATTTGTAAATAGAATTTTAAGTAGTGATAAAGCAGGTACCATTTCACATATTTTACACAATTTGCACATAATTGCTACATTTCTTTCTGTTAGGATATGTTTACTAAAACAAGCAAACACACACCAAGAGAGGACGTGATATTATGGGAAAGAGTAATGAAATATTTCAACGTTTCGAAAAAAAATATTTGTTAAATGAAGAACAGTATGAAGCGTTACAATTTCGCATGAAAGATTATATGATGGCTGATAATTATGGACTACATACAATATGTAATGTCTATTATGATACAAATAACTATGAACTGATTCGTACTTCCATCGAAAAGCCTCCTTATAAGGAAAAACTTCGCATCCGTAGTTATGGCATTCCAAAAGAAAATGATAAAACATTTATTGAAGTCAAGAAAAAATATGATGGCATTGTTTATAAACGTAGAATACAGCTTTCATTAAAGGATGCCAGAAATTATTTGGAACATGGAATAAAGCCGGAAAAGGATAGCCAGATTTTACGAGAAATTGACTATTTTATGAATTTTTATTGTCCGGTAAAACAAATGTATATCGCGTATGATCGTATTGCAATGTTTGGCTTAGAGGATGATAGTATCCGTATTACATTTGATCGAAATATTCGAAGCAGAGAGTATGATTTGGATTTAGGAAACGGTGATTACGGCGAATTGCTACTTGATAAAGGATCCATTCTTATGGAAGTAAAAGTTGCAGGAGCATATCCATTATGGATGGTTGATATTCTATCTGGTCTTAAGATTTATCCAACATCATTTTCAAAATATGGAACGATATACAAACAAAAATTACAGGAAAAGAGGAATGATAAAATATGTTTACCAGCATAATTAACTCAGTAACAGGAACATTATCCATAGAAAGTGCGATTATCTGCACCTTAGTATCCCTTGTATTAGGATTCATTATATCCCTTGTATACATGGCACAAGGTAGTTATTCAAAAAACTTTATTATCACACTGGTATTATTACCAGCACTAATCCAAACAGTAATCATGCTGGTGAATGGTAATCTTGGTACCAGCGTAGCAGTAATGGGAGCATTCAGTCTGGTTCGTTTTCGCTCCTTACCGGGAAGTTCGAGAGAAATAACCGGTATTTTCTTTTCAATGGTAATCGGACTTGCTACTGGAATGGGATATCTTACATATGCAGCAATTATTACGGTTATCATTAGTTTAGGAATGATTCTTTTATCAAAATCAAAATTTGGAGAGAAAAAAGGAATCAGCAAAGACCTTAAAGTAACAATTCCTGAAAATATTGATTATACTCAGATTTTTGATGATATTTTTGAAAAATATACAAAGATTGTAATGTTACAAAAAGTAAAGACAACCAACATGGGAAGCATGTATGAGTTAAAGTATAGTGTAGAAATGAAGGACGAAACACAAGAAAAAGAATTTATTGATGCGCTACGCTGTAGAAATGGAAATCTGACCATTGTTTGTGGACGTCCGATGGAAAAAGATGAATTATAGGAAGGTGATTATATGAAGAAGAAAATAAAAAAAATAGGGTGTCTGTTGCTATGTACTATGCTAATACTAACGGGATGCCAAAATAATACAACGAGTAATACAGAAAGTAATACAACTACAACGGCTGAAACAACTTCAAGCGAAGATACAACAACATTAGATGTGGCAACACAAGTAACGCAAATCACAGGTGATTATTCGGACAAAGCAATCGAAGCAGATTGGTCATTAAGCGACTCTACACAAATAACCTTAGATGATAGCAAAGTGACGATTAACGGCGAAGGTGCAAGTGAGGAAAATGGAGTAATAACAATCAGCATGGGCGGCACCTATGTCCTAAGTGGTACACTAACGGATGGACAGATTGTTGTAAACTTATCCGATGATAAGAGCGTACAGCTTGTATTAAATGGAGTAGATATCACTTGTTCCAACCAGGCACCCATTGTAGTTGAGAGTGCAAAAAATACATATTTGACACTTGCGGAAGGAACCGTAAATACTGTGACCGATGGCATTGAATATGTTTATGAAAGTGAAGAAGAGACGGAACCAGATGCTGCAATATATAGTAAAGATGACTTGATTATCAATGGTACGGGAAGCCTGACTGTAAATGCAAATTATAACGATGGAATTAAGAGTAAGGATGATTTGCAAATCATAGATGGAACAATAGAAGTGAATGCAGCTGGTGATGGAGTTGTAGGAAAGGACTCTGTAAGTATCCGAACTGGAACAATTACAATCAATGCGAAAAAAGATGGTATTAAGTCAAGCAGTGATACCGATGCAACCAAAGGTTATGTTGTAATTGATGGTGGAACCTTTGATATTACCGCAGGTAATGATGGCATTCAGGCAGTTACGAATTTATGCATTAACGATGGCTCATTTAACATAGTAACCAATGAAGGAAGTCAAAATGCAAGTTCTACTGGAAATGAACAGTTTAATGAAAGTTGGGGTGGCAGAAAAGGTGGTATGCAGCCTCCAAGCGATTCTGACGGAACACGTCCAGAACGCCCAGACGGCACAGCACCTGCTGGCGTAGCACCAGAGGGCTCAGTACCAACAGACCCAGCATCAAACGATACAGCAATGACTACCGCTCAAACGACTACCGCAACAAAAACAGGCATCACTGCAACAACAACTACGGCAACAACGAGTACAGCAACAACTAGCGATATAACGATAACAGATAGCGCTGCTGCCGATACAACAAGGCAAGATTCAGAATCAAGTAGTGCGAAGGCATTAAAGAGTGATTATAACATTGGCATTTTTGGTGGAACTTTTATCATTGATAGTTCAGATGATTCCGTTCATTCAAACCAATCGGTATTAATTCAAGCTGGAACCTTTACCATATCTTCTGGAGATGACGGCATTCATGCAGATTCCGAATTACAAATCGATGGTGGAACGATAACAATTAGTAAAAGCTACGAAGGACTAGAGAGTGAGAATATTACGATTAATGACGGAACCATTGATTTGGTAACAACGGATGATGGTGTAAATGCATCTGGCGGCAGTGATGGTTCATCTGAAAATGGAAGACCAGGGCAAAATCAAGACACTTCAACTTCTACCGGATTACTAACCATTAACGGTGGTAATCTTACCGTAAATGCAACCGGAGATGGATTAGATGCAAATGGATCCATAGCAATGACAGGTGGCTACGTAATCGTGTCTGGCCCTACAAATGATGGAAATGGTGTACTTGATTACGATGGAACCTTCGAAGTAAGCGGTGGTGTACTACTTGGTGCTGGAAGTGCAGGAATGGCAATGACACCATCTAATGACTCGAAACAATCTTATATAGCAGCAGCTTTTGATACTACAATTACCGCGGGTACGCTAGTTTCGATTCAAAATGAATCAGGAGACGTACTATATTCTTTCACACCAGCCAAAGACTTTATTCTGGTGGAAGTATCGGCTTCGGATATTCAATCCGGTGAAAGCTATACCATCACAGCAGGAGATCAAAGTATAACAGTAAATGGTGGTGCATCCTCCAATTTGCCAGCATCAGGTCATGGCATGGGAGGTACTCAATAACAATAAAAAAGAAGGGATATCATTTCAGGTATCCCTTCTTTTTTAATGCTTGTTCTATTTCATCTAAAACAGTTTCGTTTTCCGCTTCTACGGTATGCAAATGGATGTCTGCTGCAAGTGTTTTTAGAGGAACCGAATGGGATTCCTTTACTTTCTTTATAAAATTATCGACATCCCTTCTAGAACTGATATTTAAATTGGCTTCTATGATCCCATAAACTTCATGTTCCACACAGACATTTTTCACAATTCCACCACAATCCACGATGGAATAAAGTTCATCCATGATTGCTTCATCGGAATGAGAAACGCGAAACATTCTGCTATGTATTTCTTCATTTGCAGGATAAATCAAATATCCTCGATAGGTTGATAAGATCATTTCATCGGAAGCTCGTAAAAGTGCAATATCCTGAACGATAACCTGCCTGCTGACACCAAGCAAAGTTGAAAGTTTGTCGCCGGATACAGGAGTTTGACTATTTTTTAAAATATGAAGCAGTTCTTTTCTACGATTATCACCATCCATAGTTGTCATCTTTCCTTTCAAACTTTTGAAATTAGTATCGCATATTGGCAGATAAAAGTCAATTGATGCAGAACGCATAAAATAAGTTGTACGGTGATTTGAAGTATAGTAAAATAGGTCCATAGAAAGAAGGGCCTAAACATGAATTATCAAAAGGGAAGTGGAGAGGATAATCTCTCAATTATTGGATTTGGGTGCATGCGTTTTCCCAAAAAAGGAAATAGTATTGATTTAGACGAAACAGAAAAAGAAATCCTTCATGCAATTGATATGGGGGTTAATTATTTTGATACGGCATATATTTATTCTGGAAGCGAAGAAGTACTTGGAACGGTGTTAAACAAGAATCATATTCGCGATAAAGTAAAGATTGCAACGAAACTACCATATTATCTCCTGAAAAAAAAAGAGGATATGGACCGCTTCTTTGAGGAACAGTTAAAACGACTGCAAACCGATTATGTAGATTACTATTTGATGCATATGCTCCCGGATATTAATATGTGGGGAAAACTTATAGATATGGGTATATTATCATGGATAGAAGAAAAGAAAAAACTAGGACAGATAAGACACATCGGATTTTCATATCATGGAAATACAAACACATTTATGGAACTCATTGATGCATATGACTGGGAATTTTGTCAGATTCAATATAACTATATGGATGAATTTAGCCAGGCAGGAAAAAAGGGACTTCAATATGCATATAGCAAAGGGATTCCGGTTATTATTATGGAACCGCTTCGTGGAGGTAGACTGGTGAATGATTTGCCAAAGGCAGCCCTTGCGTGTTTTGAACAGGCGAAGAAGAAATAT
Organism: Lachnoclostridium sp. UBA5725; assembly: GCA_002419585.1. Taxonomy (GTDB): domain Bacteria; phylum Bacillota; class Clostridia; order Lachnospirales; family Lachnospiraceae; genus DIGJ01. Next base: position 2,118 of record DIGJ01000031.1, on the reverse strand, counting down.
TCACCCGCAGAGTGGGCGCTAAGGTGGCTATGGAATCAAAAGGAAGTAACCGTTGTATTATCAGGAATGAATTCAATGGCAATGCTAGATGAAAATATACGGATCGCCTCGCAGGTTCAAATAGGAGAGATGACAGAAGCTGATTTTGAGCTGATCGAAAAAGTAAAACAAGCAATCAACGAAAAGACGAAGGTTCCATGCACGGGATGCTCCTATTGCATGCCTTGTCCAAAAGGAGTCGATATTCCAGGAAGTTTTCGCTGCTACAATGTTAGCTATACCGATGGCTATGCGAATGGTTTTCGAGAGTATTTTATGTGTACCACAATGCGTGCAAAAAAGAGTTATGCATCCCTTTGCGTCGAATGTGGAAAGTGTGAGAAACATTGTCCACAAAGTATCGAGATTCGAAAAGAATTAAAGCATGTAAAGCGACGATTTGAAAATCCAGTATTCAAAGGAATCGCTTGGTTTGTAAAACATGTGATGCATATTGGGTAAATTGCTTACTCAATAGCTTTAATTTAGATTGCCAATACCGTCAATTTATCGTAGAATAGTACTTGCGAATGAAAGCTTAATACGGAGGACATGAGATTAATGGATCAAAATAAAGGCAGATTATCAGGATTGTTGCCAATTGCAGTTTTTTTAATATTATTTATTGGAAGCGGAATTTTATTTCATAATTTTTATGCAATGCCAGCAATAGTAGCATTTTTAGTGGCGTTGATTGTGGCATTTTTGCAGAATCCAAAAAGAAGCTTTGATGAGAAACTTTCTAGTGTTGCAAAAAATATGGGAAACGAAAATGTTATGATAATGTGCTTGATTTTTCTTTTGGCAGGCGCATTTTCTGGAGCGGTGCAGGCTGCCGGTGGGGTTGATAGTACTGTAAACTTTGGTCTATCCATCATGCCTGCAAAGATTGCTGTTGCAGGATTGTATATGATTGCCTGCTTTATCTCTATCGCGATGGGGACATCAGTTGGTACGATAGCGGCATTGACACCAATCGCAGTAGGGATTAGCCAAAAAACAGGTATCGTAGGTGCAATGTGTTTGGGAGCTGTCGTTTGTGGAGCAATGTTTGGCGATAATTTATCTATGATATCCGATACAACAATTGCGGCAACCAGAACGCAAGGGTGTGAGATGAAAGATAAGTTCCGTGAGAATTTCTTTATTGTTTTGCCTGCAGCGATTGCTACAATTATTCTTTTTCTTGTACTTGCGTGGAACTCAAACTATGAAGTTTCGGGAAATTTAGATTATTCTCTGATAAAGATACTACCATATGTGGTTGTATTGGTAGGCGCACTTCTTGGGGGTAATGTATTTATTATATTGGTAGCTGGTACCGTACTATCTTTAATAATAGGAGTTGCCACAGATACAATAGCAGTAGATAAAATATTTACTGTAATAGCAAGAGGAATGGATGGTAATGGTGGTATTATGAATATGTATGATATTGCCTTGATTTCTATTGTGGTAGCGGGTATTATCGGACTGGTGAAAGACAACGGAGGAATTGATTTTATCCTGTATAATATTAAATCACGTGTGAAAGGGAAAAAGGGTGCACAAATTGGTGTTGCATTGCTTAGTTCATTGGTTGATATCTCAACCGCAAATAATACGATTGCAATTGTTATGGCTGGACCAATTGCAAAAGATATTGCACAGGAATTTGATATTGAGCCAAGACGAACCGCAGCACTTTTGGATATTTTCACTTCCGTATGGCAGGGTATTATTCCATATGGAGCGCAGCTTTTGTATGCGACGGCTGGCGCTGCAGCAGTCGGACTTACGATAACACCATTCGAACTAATACCATATCTGTTCTATCCAATATTAATGGGAATTTGTGGAATTGGTAGTATCTTTTTACCACACAAAAAAAGAAAGTTTAATAAAGTGACTTGACAAATTTCGAAATCCATCATATAATATTCAAGCAGTGCTCACTGTAAATTGAATATAGGGGTGTAGTTCATCGGTAGAATGATGGTCTCCAAAACCACAGAGGAGGGTTCGATTCCTTCCACCCCTGTTATTGTTTAGAAGCGGAAAATTCTCTATTTTTAGGGCTCTTTGTCAAGAGTTGGGGTA
>DIGJ01000014.1:211082-372838 GCA_002419585.1 Lachnoclostridium sp. UBA5725 | reverse complement strand
TAGAATATAAAATTTCACTTTACGGGAGAAACTTTATATTGACACTGACAATTATCAGTGTTATATTTGATGTAGAACAAGTATTAATAAAGGAGGAGATGATTCTATGAATATTAATAAGTTTACACAAAAATCGTTACAAGCAGTCAATGACTGCGAAAAAATTGCATATGACTATGGCCATCAGGAAATCGAGCAAGAACATTTACTTTTTAGTCTCCTTACGATAGAAGATAGTCTGATCAAAAAGTTAATCGTAAAAATGGAAATTGACCCCGATGTATTTTTCGCTCAGGTACAAGGCCTTTTAAACAAGAGACCAAAGGTATCTGGAGGACAGGTTTACATTGGAAATGCGCTGAACAAAGTGCTTATATATGCAGAGGATGAAGCAAAGCGAATGGGTGATGAGTATGTATCCGTGGAGCATTTATTCTTAAGTATGATAAAGGAACCAAATCGGGAAATCAAAGAGCTGATTAAAGATTTTCGCATTACGAGAGAACGATTTTTACAGGCGCTCTCAACGGTTCGAGGAAATCAGAAAGTAACAAGCGATAATCCCGAGGCTACTTATGATACGTTAGAAAAATACGGATATGACTTGGTAGAGCGCGCAAGAGATCAAAAGTTAGACCCAGTCATTGGTCGAGATGCTGAAATCCGTAATGTAGTCCGTATTTTATCCAGAAAATCGAAGAATAATCCAGTCCTGATTGGAGAACCTGGTGTTGGAAAAACAGCGGTTGTAGAGGGACTCGCACAGCGTATCGTTCGCGGTGATGTGCCAGAAGGATTAAAGAATAAAAAGCTCTTTGCTCTGGATATGAGCGCTTTAGTTGCCGGAGCAAAATACCGTGGCGAATTTGAGGAGCGTTTGAAGGCTGTACTGGATGAAGTTCGAAAAAGCGAAGGTCAGATTATTTTATTTATCGACGAACTCCATACCATAGTAGGAGCTGGAAAGACGGAAGGTTCCATGGATGCAGGAAACATGTTAAAACCAATGCTTGCCAGGGGTGAACTTCACTGTATCGGAGCAACGACATTAAATGAATACAGAATGTATATTGAAAAAGATGCTGCACTGGAACGTCGTTTCCAGCCTGTTATGGTAGATGAACCAAACGTAGAGGATACCATCTCCATTCTTCGAGGACTGAAAGATCGCTACGAGGTATTTCATGGGGTCAAAATTACAGATGGTGCACTCGTAACCGCAGCTACCTTATCGGATCGTTATATTTCAGACCGATTCCTTCCTGATAAAGCTATCGACTTAGTGGATGAGGCCTGTGCGTTGATTAAGACAGAGCTTGATTCGATGCCAACGGAACTGGATGATTTGAAACGTAGAATCATGCAAATCGAAATTGAAGAAGCAGCGCTTAAGAAGGAGACTGATCATTTAAGTCAGGAACGGCTAGTAAATCTTCAAAAGGAATTGGCAGAATTAAGAGAGCAGTTTGCTGGGGCAAAAGCAAAATGGGACAATGAGAAAGCATCGGTAGAACGTGTCCAAAAGATAAAGGAAGAGATTGAGACTCTAAACAATGAAATAGAGCTTGCACAGCGAAACTATGACTTGAACAAAGCGGCTGAACTTCAGTATGGTAAACTTCCAGAACTTCTGAAAAAATTAGAAGTAGAAGAAGACAAAGTAAAAAGTCAGGAACATGAATTGGTGCATGAAAGTGTTTCTGAGGAAGAAATCGCAAAAATTATTTCCCGCTGGACTGGAATTCCTGTTTTTAAACTTACAGAAAGCGAACGAGCAAAGACCTTACACCTAGATGATGAGCTTCATAAACGAGTGGTAGGACAGGACGAAGGAGTAACAAAGGTAACAGAAGCAATTCTTCGTTCAAAGGCTGGTATCAAAGATCCAAGCAAGCCGATTGGATCCTTCCTTTTCCTTGGCCCTACAGGTGTTGGTAAGACAGAGCTTGCAAAAAGTCTTGCAGCTGCATTGTTTGACAACGAGCAGAACATGGTTCGTATTGATATGAGCGAGTATATGGAGAAATTCTCGGTATCCCGTCTGATTGGAGCGCCTCCAGGATATGTCGGATACGAAGAAGGTGGACAGCTAACAGAAGCCGTACGAAGAAAACCATATTCCGTTGTTTTATTTGATGAAATTGAAAAGGCACATCCAGACGTATTCAATGTCTTACTTCAGGTGTTAGACGATGGAAGAATTACCGATTCACAAGGACGATTGGTTGACTTTAAGAACACCATTCTAATCATGACTTCCAATATCGGATCTGCAAATCTTTTAGAAGGAATCGATGCAGCGGGCAATATCAAGGAAGAAGCGGAACGAGAGGTTATGGAGGAATTAAGAAGTTACTTTAGACCAGAATTTTTGAACCGTTTGGATGAAATCATTTTATTTAAACCGTTGTCACAAGATAATATTGGTGGTATCATCAAGCTCTTAATTGAAGACCTCAACCGACGTATCAAAGATAAAGAGTTAAGTCTTGAGCTTAGTAAAAACGCGGAAGAATATATCATTCGAGAAGCTTATGATCCATTGTATGGTGCAAGACCACTGAAACGATATCTTCAAAAAAATGTGGAAACGCTGACGGCGAAGCTAATCCTGGAAGACAAGGTGAATGCAGGAGATACGATTGAGATTGTACTTGCTGATGGTAAGTTGATGGCGGTAGTTAAAGGATAATACCTTAATACGATTTTCGATTGAATAAGCAATAAGAAATGACACTCAAGTGATTTTGTACACTTGAGTGTCATTATCTTTTACTAAAATAATGTTACAAATTTGGTTAGAGCACATACCTAAGTATATCTTGCCCTTTTACTATAAGGGGATAGAGTATTGAAGCAATATGGTAGCTGATATTTACAGAGAATAAAAATCATTCAGGATTGAAAAATATAGTTTGAAAATCAGATAAATTTAGGGAAAAGAAAGAAGTTTAACGATATGATACACAATATGACGGATACCGCAGTCCAAAATAAATACTTCGCTCGATCCGCCTCTTTATAGTGTCTTATTAAAAAGTATAGAAGGATAGCGTAGCTTACTATAGCATAGAGGATTACATAGGTACTACCTGCGAATATCTCAATTTTCTGTTCCTTCGATAAATCTGGATACCATCTTATAAATCGATATCCACTAAAAGTTCCATTTAATAATAAACTAGGTAAAAAAATAAGTACGTTAAAAATTCTCTTAAATCTCGATCGGTCTATTTCAAATGAAAACTTTATTTTATCTTCACTATTCATCAAATACCCCTCCTTAATGCAGTTTTCCCAATATTAAAGTTTAATAACAAACTTTGCCTTCTCATAGTCTGCTTTATGTACATAAAATATAAATTGATAGGTTGATTCCAGGTTTTGACCAAATGTACCTGTTCTTGAACGAGTATCGCCAAAGGGCGAAGTACTATTCCTATTTATTATTTTATAAGTATAATTTATATGATGTTGTTCTAATAATGCCCGCACGTCGATTTGCCGCTTGCATGAAAAAGTAGTTACTAGTTCTTTTCTGTTAAATATAGTAATCATTTTTGAATCATATCCTTTCAAGCACTATTATTCAGCCAGTGATTTCTTATATATTAGCACAGTATATGCAGTACGAACCATTTCGGTCATGAACGTTGAGAATTGGGTCATAAACGTAAAAAAAGGCAACCATATTCAGGTTGCCTAAAGGGGGGAGAGGGAATTCTTATGAAAAAGAATAAGTTTTATAACTTGTAATGAGTATAACCTATAAATGTGTAGAAACCATGTTTTTCAAGTGAACATTTTGTTAATAAAATATGACATCGAAATCAAGTGCGAGGCAAAGTGGAATAAAAAACGGACCACCTATAAGTTAGATCTTTTGTCATCTAACCTATGGGTGGTCCGCTCAAATCAATGCATTTTTATTATAAGATGCAAATTAATAAGCACCATTTAATGCTGTTGCAAATAAAGCTGCAATAGACGCTGAAAAAATGAAACTAAGTACAACACCAATCACCATAAGAATTAAAGCTGCACGACAATAATTTTTTCTGCTTACACTACTACCGTTACCAAATCCCCATACTAATAACATTACGATGTTTACGCATGGAATCATTAGAATAATCAGAGTGATTAACCATTCACCTAATGTCAGTGGAGCCTCTAATTGAGTCCCGTTTACTTGAGCCTTGTTTACTTGTGTTTCGTTTGATTGTTGAAATTCGTTGTTATCCAAAATATTTTCCTCCCATTAATATGTTTATTATTCCTATTGTCCTATTTTACATAAGGTAAAATATAGTTTGCTATTATATTATCCGGTTGATAGAGCATAGGTTCCTTATTTGGAAAATATACTTTCATTCGATAAATATAATAAACAATAAAAACAACTAGACAAATTATAACATAAAACTTTATAAAAAAACAATAATTTTTTAATCGTTTTTTTATAAATGGGTAAAAAATAAATCCAAGTATTACCAATATTAGTAAAGGGTGCATCTGAAAGGATTCCACAAAATGACCAGTAATCATTAATTTAGAAGCGCGTGTAATGCCACATGCAGGGCAGGGAATTCCAAATAAAATCACACTGAAACATACGGACCCAAAAAGGAGATTCAGGATTGCTAAAGCGATTAAGCTAAGCAATACACCGAGCCAGTACCTTTTTAATAGATTGATTAAATCACTCAAATAATCACTTCTCTTTTCTCTTTATAGTGCTGTAACAATATCCAAAATGCGGTCTTCAATAAGAGAAGCCATGCCGGATACTTCATCGTAAGGTAGATTTGGTATAAAGCCAGCTGCCATTCGTGCATGACCGCCTCCATCTCCGTAATCTTTTAGTGCTTCTTTCATAATCTTTGCTCCATCGAATTTCGGATTATCACTTCTTACCGAGAACTTAAGACCACCAGCGCGATAAGAATAAACCATCGAAAAATGCACTTCATTTAGGGTTAGAATAAAATCGGATAACGTTCCAATAATTGCTTCAGAACAATCATTTCCGATGTTTGCAAAACCTACTTCATTGTAAACGCGCAAATCTTCAATTGCTTTTGCATAGGCATTAAGATCCGTAAGTTTTATACTACTTGATTCAAGACTCGCCAAGATTTCTTTATCCGCTAACTTGAATAACTGACTAAATATATCTACATCGAGGTCATTCACACTACGTGTCAGATTGGCGGTATCCATCTTTATTCCATAAAGCAGTAGCGTTGCTAGTTCTTTGGTTAAACACACATCATTTTCATTAAAATAAGTCGTTATAATCGTAGAACAAGAACCTAAGTTACTGCGAATATCGTAGAAACGGTAACAATCAACAGATTGTAGTTTATGATGATCAATGCATGCAATTTCCGTTCCGATGAAATCTTTTACATTATTATTGCCCTTTTGACAGTCAACCAGAATAATTTCATCGGCATCAGTTAAGGAAAGCTCACGTTCCGCATGAATCTCAATGTTTAATAGTTCAATCATCTGAAGTGTATTGAATTTATCAATATGACCTTTATAACAAATCGTAGATGCAATACCGTTACATTTCATCAAATGCTGAAGCCCCTTTGCACTTGCCAGGGCATCGGGATCTGGATAATTGTGTGTTTGAATATATACATGAGTTCCTTTAATATTTTGCAATAATTCTTGAAGTCTAGTCACAATTGCTCCCTTCTGCTGGTTGATGCCAAAAATTATATACTATATTATTTTATAAAAGATGAATCTTTTTTGCTACACGTATTAAAAGCGTTCCCTTTGGAAACTTTTTTAATTCTGTTTCGGTTACTCCACCAATTTTTATTAAGGCTACGAAATAAACCACGGCACCAAGAGGAATCGAAATAAGGAGTGCCACCGCATTAATAGAAACCACTATATAGATTGCATAATAAACAATATAAACCACTGCGCCCATAATTATGGCGGCGATACCTGGAAATACAAAGGAGTTTTTAATATCCTGCTTAAATCCAGTGTATTTGGTAACCGAAATGGCATTCAAAATACACATCAATAAGGAATAGGAGGTAGTACCGATTAAAAGGGCATACAAATCCAAATCCGTAAAATAAAGAACTGGTATAAGAACGAATAAATGTCCAACCAAAGCAATAAGTGCATTCCGCACCGGAATATTAACCTTTCCGATTCCTTGCAAGATACTGTTGCTTACGGTAGAGAGTGAATAAAAAAGAATGGAAGGGCCTCCAAACTTTAGCAGTGAAGATGCAAGGGCTACGGAGTCTTGCTGAGGAAATAGCAAGGCTACGATTGGATAGGAAAGTACGGTCATTCCAACAGCAGATGGGATACATAAAAACATGGTAAAACGTATCGCTGAATCAATACTTGATTTGGTTTTTTCTAAATTGTCAGTTACATAAGAACTGGAAACCTCAGGTATAATTGCAGAAGAAAAAGAGGAGGCCAGTGCAATCGGAATGGTAGTAAGAACAAGAAATTGATTCGAATAAATGCCATACTGTCCATTTACAAATTCAGTAGTTAATCCTTTTACATGATATGCTATCGTATAGTAGAATTTCATGTCAACTGTTGCACAGCAGTTATAGACAAATGTACTAAAAATTACTGGTGTAACCATATAAAGAAGGGTCTTAAAGATGTTTTTATAAGAATTTACTTCTTCATGTGTATCGCGGTTTATACGCTTTACAAGGAACGCATGATTGAGCCAGTAAACTAAAAGCATAAAGGCTAATCCAATTACCACTCCGGCACCAGTACCAAGTGCACTGCCCGCTGCGCCATAGGTTGGTACTTGGGCGTTATTTCCTGCGTTGATACACATACGGATAAATAGATAGGCCGCACCAATACTTACTACTGCGTTTAATAGCTGTTCAATAATCTGTGAGATGGAAGTCTGGATCATGCTTCCGTGTGCTTGGAAGTACCCACGAAGTACACCAAGAATACCATAGAAAAACACGGTAGGAGCAAAAACCCGCAAAACATTAACCGCTGGTGCATCTACTAAGAAAGGAGCACAAAAAAATAAAAACAAGCTGGCAATTGCACCAACAATTGATACATAAACAAGAGCACAAAGAAATGCGCGGTGGGAATTTCGATACTCTTTCAGTGCAAGCTTCGCAGATATTACTTTTGAAATTGCGAGTGGAATACTATAGGAAGAGATGAGTAAAATAATGGTATAGATATTAAAAGCTTGGCCGTAATAGCCCATACCTTCATTTCCGATAATTTGAGTCAGGGGAACGCGATACAAAAGTCCGATAATACGAACTATAATACCAGCAATTCCAAGGATCGATGCCTGAACAATAAAATTTCTTTTTTTATTCATAAATAAAAAGCACTTCTTTCGTTTTTCTAAAAATTTGCACTTGACATACTTCTTATGCAACTCACATTCTACATGATTTTGTTCATTTTAGCAAGGTTCTATATTGCTAAGCCAGGGTGCACACGTTATAATAGGAAGGATAAGAAAATAATTAGTTGTATGGGAGGATTCAAAGTGAAGAAAGTACTCGTTCAATTTCCTTTAAAAGACGAAAAAGATAAGCTATTATTTTTGAATACTCCTGGTGATTTTGAGTATATATTTTGTGAAGGAGAGATTTTAAAAAAAGATCTCGAGACTGCCGACATTATCATAGGGCAGGTAAGTATAAGTCAGATAAATGAAGCAAAAAATTTGAAATGGATACAGTGCACCTTTGCAGGCGTGGATTACTATCTAAAAAGCCCCGATATGCCAAAGCATATCCTATTAACCAATAGTACAGGTGCGTTTGGAACTTCCATATCCGAATATCTTTTAACAATGACGCTCAGTCTTTACAAGAAAATGAATTTGTATCGTGATCAGCAAAAAAAAGGAATATGGAAGGACTTAGGAGCGGAAAAATCGCTATCTGGAAAAACAGTGCTAATCATAGGTGCTGGAGACATTGGATGCAGTTTTGCGAAGTTGCTAAGCGCATTTTCGGTTCATACCATTGGAATTCGCAGGGTAATAAGAGAATTGCCCCCTTACTTTGGAAAGATGTATACCTTAGACGAACTTGATTCGCTGCTTCCGAAGGCAGATGTCGTTGCTTTGTGCCTTCCAAGCACAAGTAAGACGAGAGGACTTATGGATGAGAGGCGTCTTTACCTGATGAAACAGGATGCCGTACTTTTAAATGTTGGAAGAGGAGATGCAATCGTGACCGATGATTTAATCCATGTATTGCAGGAGGGACATTTACTTGGAGCCGGACTGGATGTTGTTGATCCAGAACCTTTACCGATGGAACATCCATTATGGGATATGGAAAACGTGATACTGACACCACATATATCGGGAGTAAGTTTTGACCATCTTCCGGAAACATACCAAAAAATTTTAGCAATCTGCACGGAGAATCTAGCGCGGTATGCAAATGGAACACCACTTAAGAATAGGATTGACCTGGAAACAGGTTATCGAAAGATATAAGGAGACAGATTGATGTATATAATTGTTGGATTAGGAAACCCGACCAGAGAATATGCGGCAACCAGGCACAATATCGGGTTTGATGCCATCACAAGAATTGCAGATGAAAATCATATTTCATTGGATACGAAGAAGCATAAGGCACTTTGCGGAAAAGGAACCATTAACGGACACAAGGTGATACTGGCACAGCCACAGACCTACATGAATTTAAGTGGTGAAAGTGTACGCCAGCTGATGGATTTTTATAAAGCAAGCAACGAAGAAGTTATCATTATTTATGATGATATTAGCCTGGATGTTGGATGCTTACGCATTCGTCCAAAAGGAAGTGCTGGAGGACATAACGGTATTAAAAGTATTATACAGCATATGGGAACACAGGAATTTTCACGTATTCGAATCGGAGTTGGCGATAAGCCAAAGGGATGGGATCTGGCTGATTATGTGTTAGGACGTTTCCCAGCTGAAGAACAAATGACAATACGAGAAACCCTGGGCGAAGTCTCGAAAGCATGTGAAGTTATCATGAGTGAGGGAATCGAAGCAGCCATGAACCAGTTTAATCAAAGTAAGAAATCAAAGGAATAGCGTTTGCTAGAAAAGGAGTTTAGCCTTGAATGCATTTTATGAACCATTAAAGGAGCTGAATGAGTTTGTCTTGGCCAAAAGCAGTCTGTCAAAGGGACAGACTCCCATTCAGATAACGGGGTGTATTGACTCTCAAAAATGTCATTTTTCCAGTAGTCTATCAAAAGAGTATCCTTATAAAATCATGATTACTTATGATGAATTAAAGGCAAAAGAACTTTACGAAGACTACAAATTGTATGACAAGAATGTTTTTTTATACCCAGCAAAGGATGTTATTTTTTATAGTGCAGACGTTCATGGAAATGCAATTGTAAGGGAGAGGCTGCGTGTCTTAAGACAGTTGCTCGAAGGAAAGCCAGCCACCATTATTACCACCATTGATGGTGGTATGGATCGCATCCTTCCAATCGAATTTTTGCAAAAACATGTGATTACCATCGCACAACAAGATATTCTGGATTTAGAAAAATTAAAAAAAGAGTTTGTTCAGATCGGGTATGAACGATGTGGACAAGTGGAACGTCCAGGTGAATTTGCCATTCGTGGTGGAATCATTGATATCTTCCCATTAACGGAAGAATGTCCGTATCGAATCGAGCTGTGGGACGATGAAGTCGATACCATCCGTTCCTTCGATGTCGAAAGTCAACGCTCCATAGAAAATGTTAATAATTTAACAATATATCCGGCGTCCGAAATTATTTTAGACGAAGATACACTAAGTGAAGGACTTCGAAAAATTGAAGAAGAGAAAGATAGCTATATTGAAGAACTTCGTAAACAAAAAAAGCTGGATGAAGTAAGACGTATCAAAGAAATCGTAAATGAATTAAAAGATTCGGTGGATCTTTATAACGGGTCGATGGGACTAGAAAGCTATATTCGATATTTTTATGAAAATACCGTTTCGTTTTTTGATTATTTTCCCGAAGATAAAACCGTATTTTTCTTAGATGAGCCAGCAAGGGCGACCGAAAAAGGCGATGCAGTCGAATATGAGTTTCGTGAAAGTATGATGGGGAGAATCGAAAAAGGCTATATTCTTCCAGGGCAGATGGATGTTCTGATTCCATACAAAGAGCTTTATGCAAGACTTACCAAGAAAAAGTTAGTGCTTCTTAGCACCATGGATTATAAACACAAAGAATTTGATTCAGCGGCAAAATTTGACCTTACCGTCAAATCAGTGAATCCTTATAATAATAATTTTGAAATTTTAGTAAGTGATTTGAAACGCTGGAAAGAGCAAGGGTATCGTATCTTGCTTTTATCAAGCTCTCGAACCAGAGCCATCCGTCTGAGTGAAAATCTAAGGGAATATGACTTAAATAGTTCCTATAGTGAAGATTTGGACCGGCCACTTGTCAGTCGCGAGATTGTGACCGCTTATGGCAACCTTCATAAAGGATTTGAATACCCATTCATTAAGTTTGTAATCATCTCGGAAAGTGATATTTTTGGCGGAGAAAAAAAGAAGAAAAAACGCAAAAAGTCAGCTTATACTGGTGCGAAGGTAAATAGTTTCAGTGATTTAAACATGGGAGATTATGTGGTTCATGAAAATCATGGACTTGGAATTTATCGTGGTATCGAAAAGATAGAAGTAGATAAGGTAATCAAGGACTATGTAAAGATTGAGTATGGTGGTGGAGGCGTGTTGTATGTATTGGCAACAGGCCTTGAAGTGATACAAAAGTACGCTGGAGCAGAAGCAAAAAAGCCAAAGCTAAATAAACTCAACTCGGTCGAGTGGAAGAATACGAAGACCCGAGTAAAGGGGGCAGTCGAAGAGATCGCGAAAGATCTGGTTGAACTATATGCAAAGCGGCAGACGAAGGAAGGCTATCCGTTTGGCGAAGATACCGTATGGCAAAAGGAATTCGAAGAAATGTTTCCATACGAGGAGACCGATGATCAGCTGACTGCCATTGAAGCGACAAAAGCGGATATGGAAAGCATGAAAATAATGGATCGCCTAATCTGTGGTGATGTGGGCTATGGTAAAACAGAAGTTGCGATTCGGGCAGCGTTTAAGGCGGTATCAGATGGAAAGCAGGTGGTTTTCTTAGTTCCAACTACGATATTAGCGCAGCAACATTACAATACCTTTAGCCAGCGAATGAAGGATTTTCCAATTAGCGTTGATGTGCTTTCCAGATTTCGTACGCCGACAGAGCAAAAAAAATCAATTGAACGATTGTCCAGTGGGCAACTGGATATTATAATCGGAACACATCGGGTATTATCAAAAGATATTAAGTTCAAGAATCTCGGTTTACTCATTGTCGATGAGGAACAACGGTTCGGTGTGACCCACAAAGAAAAGATTAAGCAGTTAAAGGACAACGTAGATGTACTTACCTTATCAGCGACTCCAATTCCAAGAACACTGCATATGAGCCTTGTTGGAATCCGGGATATGAGTGTTCTAGAGGAGCCGCCGGTAGACCGTGTACCGATACAGACTTATGTGCTAGAGCACAATGATGAAATTATTCGAGAAGCAATTAATCGAGAACTTGCCAGAAAAGGTCAGATTTATTATGTATACAACCGAGTGGATCATATTGATGAAATAGCAGCCAATATTGCGAATCTTGTTCCAAATGCAACAGTGTCGTTTGCGCATGGGCAGATGAGTGAGCGTGAACTTGAAAAGATCATGTATTCCTTCATTAATGGGGAAATTGATGTACTTGTAGCAACCACCATCATTGAAACCGGTCTGGATATTTCCAATGTAAATACGATGATTATCGATGATGCAGACCGATTAGGGTTATCCCAGCTTTATCAGCTGCGAGGTCGTGTTGGAAGAAGCAACCGTACGGCATATGCCTTCCTTATGTACAAGAGGGATAAAATGCTAAAAGAAGTTGCAGAGAAACGATTACAGGCAATCAAAGAGTTTACGGAGTTAGGTTCAGGATTTAAGATTGCGATGCGTGACTTGGAAATCCGTGGCGCGGGCAATTTACTTGGCGCGAAACAACATGGTCATATGGAAGCGGTTGGTTATGATTTATATTGCAAGATGTTAAATGAAGCAGTTAAGACATTAAAAGGAGAAATGGTTACTTCGGACGAGTTTGAAACAGCGGTAGACATCGATTTGAGTGCTTATATTCCACCGTCTTATATCAAAAGCGAATTCCAAAAGCTCGATATGTATAAGCGAATTGCAGACATTGAATCGCAAGAAGAGTTTCAGGATATGCAAGATGAGCTGCTGGATCGGTTTGGTGATTTACCAGCTAGTGTAAATAACCTTCTTAATATAGCACATATCAAAGCCCTGGCACACAAGGCAGATATCATTCAGGTGCTGCACCGTGGATATGAAGTGAAGCTTTTCTTATATCAAAAGGCAAGGGTAGATATTAATAAGATACCTGCTCTTTTGGAAGAATACCAGGGGGCGCTTGTGTTTGTGCATGAAGCAGCCGCATATTTTAAATTTGATTTGGCATATAAAAATAAAAAATACAAATTAGAAGCGAAGGACCTTTTTGATCGGGTAGCTGAGGTGATTTATAAAGTTGGAAGTATACAGTTGGAGGAAAGCGATGAAATTTAAGAAAAAAATATATGCATTCGCATTGTTAAGTTTAGGAATCGTTACATTACTAGCAGGATGCAATAAAGCAACAAATAAAGTGGGAAAGGCAAGTGATGGCAACTTAGAAAGTGATACGATTTTGATGGCAGTTGGTGAAGAGTCAGTTTCGATTGAAGAAGCAAAGGCATATGTTTATTTCCTGAAACATCAGTATGAAGGAAGTATAGGAAATGTAATTTGGGATTATCAGTTGGAAGGGAAAACACTTTCTGATTATGCAAAAACACAAATTCAAAATTTATTATCACAGATAAAAATCTTGAAACAAGAAGCTGCCAAGCAGAAAATTGAATTGAGCGAGGATGAGTTGGAAGAAGCAAGGGCGGATGCCATCGATTATTTAAGCCAGCTATCCAAAGAGGAAAAGAAGGAAAGTGGACTTACAGAGGACTTGCTTACGACAATTTATAGTGAAAACATTTTAGCAAATAAAGTATTTGAAATATCGACGAATGATGTGGATACCAATATATCTGATGATGAAGTAAAGCAGATAACCATTCAGTATTTAATGGTTATGACAAAAGGAACGGATAAAAATGGAAATACCGTTGCAATGACACCAGAAGAGATGAAGAAAGCCAAAAGTAAGGCGAAGAGTTTATTTAAAGAAGCAAAGGACACCACGAACTTTTTGACGTTTGCCCAGTCAAATACCGATGCAAATGAAGTGGAACTTACTTTTTCAAAAGCAGATGCACCAGCAGAGTTGGCAGCAGAAGCATTTAAGCTAAGCAGCGGAAAAATGAGTGGACTTATCGAAGGCGAAAGTGGCTATTATATCATTTACTGTGTGAACGATGATGACGAGGATGCAACGGCAAAGCGAAAAGAAGAACTTATCATGGAACGACAAAAAGCTTCCTTTGAAGAAAAGTTTGCCAAGTGGTCCAGTGAATATGAAATTGTAATCAGTAATACACTTTGGGATGGAATCAAATTTTAAGCGAATTCACGTGAGAAAATACAAGTATTGATATAAACTAAAAAAATAAATAGCTTAGAAGAGTTGCTGGTTATATAAAAGCTTCCGCTCAAAGAAATCTTCCTTGGCAACAAGACGATAGTTGATTAAAGTATCGTGTAAATGCCGCCACGGCAAGATTCCTTTGGGCGGAAGCTCTTTTGTATAATGGAAAAAGTTTTGTAATCTTAGTTGACACATATATCACGACGTGATATAGTAAAAAACAACAGTCGTGATGCGACATATCATAACGCGATATATAGGAATTATTTAGGAATACGGAGGAAGCAATGGAGCATAGTTTTAGTCCAATGAGTGAGACATCATACTGTATTCTATTATCATTGGTTGAGGAGCGACATGGATATGGCATTATGCAGCATGTTTCAGATTTGACCAAAGGTAGAATTAATCTAGGTGCAGGAACAATATACGGAACCTTGGCGAAACTAGAAAACGCTAAGTTGATTTCGATGAGCAAAGAAGAGGAAAAACGAAAGTATTATAAGATTACAGAACAAGGAATGCAAGTTCTGAACGTTGAATTAAATCGAATCGCCGAACTATACCAAATAGGAGAGGAGGTATTGTTAAATGAAAGAGAATAAAAAATATGTAAGAAAAAGCTTTTGGGTTCATCAGTATGAACGAGAGGAGCAATTTCTAAGTGATATGAGAGCAAAGGGATGGGAATTTGTAAAACTTCATAGAGGGATTCCTACCAAATATGAGTTTGACCAGTGTGAGCCTGCCGCATATTCCTATCAGTTAGATTATGTCACACCAGAAGAAGACACCCAAGATTATCATCAGTTATTTCGCGATGCTGGATGGGATGAAATCATGCCATGGGATGGAATCAATGGAAAATGGTATTATTTTGTTAAGAAAATAGAAGATGGCATGGAAGAAAAAATCTTTACTGATCAGGAGTCGAAACTGCAGTTGGTAAATAAATTGATAAAGACCTATGGTGTATTTTTTTTCGTATTCATTTTACTAGAAATCAATGCGTTTGCCCGCACGATACAGCTTTTAACAGAGAGTTCTTTGTGGTTGCTGTTTGATATTCCACTTACCATTTTGTTAGGAGCAGTAGTGATTTGGTTTATTTATCTCGAATTTGCAATGTTTGCGATGAAGAAAAAATTACAAGAAAAGATAAATACTCAGCTATAAAACTAGAAGTGAAAGTATAATTTGGAAGCCTAGAATTGGGAATGGAATTAAAATTTAGGTGAATTCACTCAAGAAAATGCACAATTGACGCAGATTGGATTGAATTTACAAAAGAAGTAACTTACAATAGGGGCATAAAAACAGGTGAGGACACATGTTTTATGTATCACTTAGCAGGTTTGTGTCTGTGTTGCGCACACAAACTTGATATACACAAAATACAGCGCAGAAATGAGGAGTAGAATGATTCAGGTAAATAATCTTACAAAGGTCTACAAGCTTTCCAAGAAACAAATGGCAGAGCAAAAGACCAAGAAAAACATGAAAAAGGCAGTAGATAACGTAGATATCAAGGCAGTGCCAGGGGAGATTTATGGACTTTTGGGTCCAAATGGAGCTGGAAAGACAACCACGCTTCGTTGTATTGCTACATTGCTAAAGCCGACAGAAGGGGATATTTCTGTTTGCGGGCTAGATACGGTAACGCAGTCGGAGGGCGTGCGCAATAAAATCGCATTTTTAACCAATGAAATAAAGCTTGATCCGCAGTTTTCCCCAACTTACATGTTCCGCTTCTTTGGAAGACTTCATGGTTTGACGGAAGCACAGATCAATGAGCGAATGAAAGTTTTATTTGAACAGTTTGGAATAACAGATTTTAAGGATAAGAAAATTGATGAGCTATCAACGGGTATGAAGCAAAAAGCTGCAATTGCAGTAAGCCTAGTACATGATCCGGAAGTTGTCATCTTTGATGAACCGACGAATGGACTAGATATTGTAACAGCAAGAACGGTTACGGATTACTTGAAGGAATTAAGGGCACAGGGAAAGGTAGTTATTGTATCGACTCATATAATGACAGAAGCCGAAAAGTTATGTGACCGAATTGGAATCATCATAAATGGCCAAAAAGTGATGGAAGGAACACTTTCACAAATATTGACCGAGACACAGGGAGAAGACTTAGAGGACGCATTCTTCCGTTTATATGAAAAGTATAATACTGAGGAGGTGCGATAAGATGAATGGAATTAGAACAGTAGCTGGAAAAGAACTTGCCCGTGTATTTGGTGATAAAAAATTAATATTTAGTTTGTTTATAATGCCCGCAGTGCTTATGTTTGTACTATATTCCTTAATTGGAAAAGCAATGGGTGGTATGATGGATGATATTGAAAAACATGTACCAAGTGTTTATGTACAAAATGCACCGGAGGGATTTGATGAATTTACAAAATCCTTGGAAGTAGATTCCGAAACTACATACTTAAAATCGACGGATTCACTCGATGATATAAAAGCTAATATAAAAAGTGGAGATGCTGATTTGTTGATTGTCTTCCCGGAAAACTTCTTGGAAACAGTAAATGGTTATTCCAATGGAATGGAGATTCCAGAAGTGAAAACCTATTATAATCCTGCGGAGGACTATTCTTCAGAGGCAAGAAGCACCTATGCAAATACCCTCCTCACCGCATATCAGCAATCATTATTAGCAGATAGAGTTGGGGACTTGAATAGCCTTACGGTATTCCAGGTGGATTTAGATGAAAGTACATCAATTATCACAGATGAGGGTAAAGCTTCCGGAAAGATGCTTTCAATGATGCTTCCATACCTTATCGTTATGTTATTATTTACTGGCCCAATGAGTCTTGGAGTCGATGCCATCACTGGAGAAAAAGAAAGAGGTACGATGGCGAGCATGCTGGTGGCACCCGTAAAGAGAAGCCAGATTGTAGTTGGAAAGATTATAGCACTTTCACTCCTTTCTTGCTTATCCGCTATCGTATATGCGGTTTCTATTATTATTTCCGTACCTCGTATGTTTAATGGTATGGAGGTGGATGGACTTGCTACAAGCGCAAGCTTTTCTATCTTACAAATGGTACAGCTTTTGCTAATTATGTTATCTTTAGTTTATTTTTATGTAGCAATCGTGACGTTAATTGCGGTTTTTGCAAAGACAGCCAAAGAAGCGGGAACTTATGTATCACCAGTCTATATTGTTGTAATTGTAGCAGGCGTACTTACGATGTTTAGTGGAAATAGTGAAATGCAACTACCTCTTTTTGCAATTCCTGTATATGGTAGCGCGGCAGCGATTCAAAGGGTTATTACTGGTGAACTTACAGCTGCACAATTTGGAACGTCAATTCTTGGAATTGTGGTTGTTTCTACGATTTTAACGGCATTGATTACGAAGGCATTTAATAGTGAAAAGGTAATGTTTAATGCATAAAACACGAAAACCTTGATAATTGTAAGGCGATAGTTGCAATTTAAAGGTATTGTTCAATAAAAAAGCTTCCGCTCCAAAGGAATTTTCTAAGCGACAGCACGATGGGCGATTTTAGTAAGCCATAAGCAGTCATAATGCCGTGGATGGCACGACATTATGACTATTGTCTTA
Organism: Lachnoclostridium sp. UBA5725; assembly: GCA_002419585.1. Classification (GTDB taxonomy): domain Bacteria; phylum Bacillota; class Clostridia; order Lachnospirales; family Lachnospiraceae; genus DIGJ01. The sequence continues at coordinate 355,554 of DIGJ01000014.1, read as the reverse complement.
CTAAAATAATCGTGCAAATGCCGCTTAGAAAATTCCTTTGGAGCGGAAGCTTTTTTATTGGACGAAAGTTTTTGGATGCAACTATCGCTTGCAATGGCGAAGGATTTTGGGAAAGACTAATCACTACTTTTTAAATAATTTGCGAATAAATTTAAAAATAAAAAAGAAGAGAAAAGCAAATAGTATGAGAAAAAGGATATAAATAATCGTTATTGTTATACTAGGTGCTGATGTAGCTGCATTGGTTGAGCTTACACTAGCAAAAAATCTTAAATAGTTAGTCATAATAATCTCCTTTTGAACTGTTTTAAATTAAGCATACATTATATGTAAAAATATGTCAAATTGGATTGATTCAACAAAAATTCGCTCCAGTAAAAAAACTATTGACAAATACAATTAAATTGCATACAATCAATATATAAATAAATTGCATACAATTTAATTTGAAAAACATAGTTAAGAAAGGTGTTGTAGAAGATGAAAATAGTAGCGTTAGAGTTTTACAAGGATGGAGAAATGAAGGAGACATTTGCATTAGGAGGTTCCATTGACCAAGGGGAATTGGATGAAAATCGAGTATATCCAGCTAGTCTTCAAAATTATCTGATTGATACCGGAAGCGAGGTTATATTGATTGATACGGGGCTGCCTGTTGAAACCCCTGATTTCAAGAAAGAGGAAGGACAGAAACTCTTTATGGGACAAAAGGTTGCTGATTATTATAAAGCATTGGAACTCGCTGGATATGAACCAGGGGATGTGAGCACGATTATAGTAACACACAAGCACCCAGACCATTCTGGAGAACTTCGGTATTTTCCAAATGCGAAAGTGTATCTATCACAGATCGAAGCAGAGGCTATGGGGCTGACTGGAGAAAATATTGTACCTGTTACATTTAAGGATGGTGCATTTGAAAATTTTAATCAAAGTGAAGTGATTGCTAACAATTTAGTGATGTTACCGGCTTATGGACATACCAAAGGAAATTCCATCGCCATTTTAAAAGTGGAGGATTTGTATTATTTGTTCCATGGAGATGTGACCTATACAGACGAAGCGTTGAGAAGAAAGGCTCTTTCTGTTGTATTTGAAGATAAGGAAGGAGCAATGGATACCTTACTTAAGGTCAGAGAATTTGTAGAAACACATGATACGATTTATCTTTCAACCCATACACCAGAGGGAGTTAAAGCGCTTGCTAATAAGGAAATATTTCAATTTTAAGGAGGAACTATTATGAACGAAACTATCAAAACAATCCAAAATCACAGATCAATTCGCAACTTCTTACAACGTGAGGTAGAGGATTTTATTATAGATACGATTTTACAATCCGCACAATCCATGCCGAATTCAATCAATGGGCAGCAGGTATCGGCTATTGTAATTAAAGATAAAGAGAGAAAAGAAAAAATGGCAGATCTTGCCGGTGGGCAAAGCTGGGTTGCTGCGGCACCTGTGTTTATCGTATTTGTAATGGATTTTTATAAGTCAAATCTGGCTGCAAAGAAAAATGGACTGACACAGGTAATCCATGAAAGTGCCGAAGGTACGCTAGTGGGTGCATTTGATGGAGGCCTAGCAATGGGAGGTGCTATTGTGGCAGCAGAGTCTCTTGGACTTGGTATTGTGCCAATTGGAGGCATAAGAAAAAATCCAGATGAAGTAATAAAACTTCTTGATCTTCCTCAGTATGTATTTCCTCTGGTTGGTCTTGCAATTGGGTATCCAGCCGATGAATCTAAGAAAAAACCACGATTACCATTTTCCACATTTAAGCATGAAGAAGTGTATCATACACAAGGATTGGAAACTGCAATTAAACAATATGATGAGACAATGGAGGGCTATTTAAAAGAGATTGGTCGTGAAGCAGAAGGAAATTGGAGTACATACACTTCGGGAATTTACCAATATGTCTACTTTCCAAAAGTATACCCTACATTAAAAGATCAAATGTTTAAGAATGACAAGTAATAAGGATTGTATTATAAAAGGATTTGTTGCAAACATCAATTATTTGCAACAAATCCTTTCAAATATTCAAGTATCTTCCAGAGGGAATGCATATATTTACGCATTACTTATCTAATGCAACCAACGAATTATAAATCGCAGTTATTTACCGTTCTAGGGAATGGAATAACGTCGCGGATGTTACCCATACCAGTTAAGTACATAACGCAACGTTCGAAACCAAGACCAAATCCTGCATGGCGAGTAGAGCCATATTTTCTAAGATCAAGATAGAAACCATAATCCTCTGGATTGAGGGAAAGTTCTTCCATACGTTTCATTAATTTATCATAATCATCTTCTCTTTGGCTTCCACCGATGATTTCACCAATACCAGGAACCAAAAGGTCCATAGCAGCAACGGTTTTGTCATCCTCGTTCATCTTCATATAGAAGGCTTTGATATCCTTTGGATAATCCGTTACGAAAACAGGTTTTTTATAGATTTCTTCGGTCAAGTAACGTTCATGCTCGGTCTGAAGGTCACAGCCCCAAGATACCTTGTAATCAAAGTTGTCATTGTTCTTTTCTAAGATCTCGATTGCCTGAGTATAAGTTATATGGCCAAAATTGGAAGAAGCAACATGATTTAGACGTTCAATTAAGCCTTTGTCAACAAACTGATTTAAGAAGTTCATTTCCTCTGGTGCTTTTTCTAATACATAGTTGATGATAAACTTAATCATGCTTTCTGCAAGAATCATATCATCTTTTAAGTCTGCGAACGCAATTTCTGGTTCAATCATCCAAAATTCAGCTGCATGACGGGTGGTATTTGAATTTTCTGCACGGAATGTTGGTCCAAAGGTATAAATGTTACGAAAAGCCTGAGCATAGGTTTCGCCATTTAACTGACCACTTACGGTAAGGTTGGTTTCTTTATTAAAGAAGTCCTGTGTGTAATCAATTTTTCCATCTTCTGTTTTTGGAAGGTTGTCTAAGTCAAGCGTAGTTACACGGAACATTTCTCCGGCACCCTCACAGTCACTTCCAGTGATAAGTGGAGTATGAACATATACAAAATCACGATCCTGGAAGAAGGTGTGAATCGCATGTGCAATTAAAGAACGAATACGAAATACTGCCTGATAGGTATTGGTTCTTGGTCTTAAGTGTGAAATGGTTCTTAAGTACTCCAAAGAGTGACGCTTCTTTTGCAATGGATAGTCTGCACTGGAAGCACCTTCTATCGTAATTTCTTCTGCTTGAATTTCAAAAGGCTGTTTTGCTTCTGGAGTAGCAACTAATGTTCCTTTTACAACAATTGCGGAACCAACGTTTAATTTTGCTATTTCGGAAAAATTCGATATTTTTTCCTCGCTATAAACAATTTGAAGAGTTTCAAAGAATGTTCCATCATTGACTACGACAAAACCAAATGTTTTTGAATCTCGGTTGCTACGAACCCATCCTCCAACAGAAATGGTTTGTCCAACATAATCTGCGGGATTTCTGTAGAGCTGTCTTACGGTTATTAACTGCATTTTTTTATTACCTGTACCTTTCTCGAATTTCTTTTTTTCTTCATTCATTTCATGTCTACATAAATAATGTTTATGTAAACATTTATATAAATACATTTGTCTTCTATAATAGCTGAAAATATGCGAAAATGCAAGAGGTGTAAGGTGTGCTATAGACAAAAAGTTGGACTTGTGCTATGATAATTGAATCTTAAAAGTAAGCTTAAAAGGAGAAAAGAATATGAAATTTTTTATTGACACAGCGAAAGTAGAAGATATTAAAAAAGCAAACGACATGGGAGTTATCTGTGGCGTTACAACAAATCCATCTTTAATCGCAAAAGAAGGAAGAGACTTCAACGAAGTTATTTCTGAAATTGCTTCTATCGTAGACGGACCAATCAGTGGTGAAGTAAAAGCAACTACTGTTGATGCAGAAGGCATGATTAAAGAAGGAAGAGAAATCGCTAAGATTCATCCAAACATGGTGGTTAAGATTCCTATGACAGTAGAAGGATTAAAAGCAACAAAAGTATTAGCGAGCGAAGGAATCAAAACCAACGTTACTTTAATATTTTCCGCTAACCAAGCACTTTTAGCAGCTAGAGCTGGTGCATCTTATGTATCTCCATTTTTAGGACGTTTAGATGATATTAGTTCTCCTGGTATCGACTTAATTCAGACAATCGCTGAAATCTTCCAGATTCACGGTTTAACATCAGAAATCATCGCTGCAAGTGTTCGTAACCCAATTCATGTAATTGACTGTGCATTAGCAGGAGCTGATATTGCAACGGTTCCTTACAGTGTAATTGAGCAGATGACAAAACATCCATTAACAGATCAGGGAATCGAAAAATTCCAGCAGGATTATGAAGCAGTATTTGGTAAATAAACAAGATTATAAAAAAACCTCCGTACAGAATTTGTACGGAGGTTTTTTTTGCACCAAACAATGTGATCGAAATTTTTCAGTAATGATGATTTAGAGAATCGCACTAGTTTTTAAGTTGTACACTGGCAACAAATTTATTTCCTTCGGTTTTGAATAAGACAATCCCATCGTATTTTTGAGCCAATTTTTTGATAATTTCAACACCCAGACCATGTACTTTTTTATCTTTTTTGGTTGTAGAAAGAGCAGGGTTTTCAGAAAGAACATTTGAATTAACATAGTTTGTTACAGTGATGGAAAGATAATTGCCATATTCAAAAATATTGACAACAATCCATTTGTTATTATTATGTTCAGAGGCTTCGATTGCATTATCGCAAAGATTTCCAAGGATACTACAAAGATCAAATTCTTTTATTTTTAAGGAAGCAGGTATTTTTGCAGTGATACAAAATTCGATTCCTTTTGTTTTTGCCAATTCGATTTTACTATTTAGCAATGCATTGATACTATGAGACCCAAAGTCCATTTGGCGGGAGATTGGTGTTGCCTCTTTTAATTGTGAAAAGTACTGTTCGAGCTCGGTATAATTTTTATCAGATAGTAAGATGTCCATGCAAAAAATGTGGTTTTTGAGTTCATGCCTAAGCTGGCGCATGTCTTCATATACTTGATTGATTTCAGCAAGGTGTTTTTGTTCCAACAAAAGCTGTTGGTTTTCTAATGAATACTTTAGCTTGATGTTATATTGCATTACCGACGAATAAAAAAAGTAGTAAATACTTAAATTAGTAAGAAGAAGTATGAGTAGGTTCAATAAATAAGAAAGGTTTTTTAGCATTGGGGGTATATCAAGATAGGATTTGATGACACTCAGTAAAATTAGCGTTAAATAGGAAGCCCAATATATTTTTGGAATCGAGAAAGAATTCTTTGGTGAGTAGTGGATAATAAATCGAACAAGGTAATAAACCAGAATATATTCTCCAATCCGTTTTATAAAAAATAAAAGTGTAAAAACAGGTACCGAAAGCAAAACATCCTTCGGTTGATTCAAAATCATGTAAATAGTGATCTCAACGAGTCCGTTAATTGTGATCACTGAGCTTGTATAGAGCATCACACAAATAAATTTATTATATAATGAATTTTGAAAGAGAATCATGGAAAAGAAGATGCCTACACAAATAAAAGTAGTGTAATAAATATAACCTTTATGATTTGAAAGCTCACCACCAATGATAAAACATAGCGTACTTATACTTATCGATGAGAAAAGAATGAACTTTTTATGTACCAAATGTTTTTTTAGGCCAAAGCATTTATCCAATAAATACAGTAGGAAAAAACTGTTGAGGAATAAACCAATATAATCAATAAGAATATGGTACCAGGAATAGTAAGGGTAGTCTTGATTCAGTATAAATTGCATAGGAACATCTCCTGAAATTTTTGTTTTGTTTCTTTGGCACGATAACGACTTAGAGGCAGGGAAATTCCATTGGTCAAAAGAATTTCCTTGGTCTCAATACTGAAAATAAAGGTTCTATTTACGAGAAAGCTTTTGTGAATCCGCATAAAATGATAAGGCTTTAATTGATTTTCCATATCAGATAGGACATAACGGACTTCGAGTTCTTTTTCTTTCATAACGATTCGCAGCATCTTGCCAATACTTTCAATGTAAACAATATCGTGAATATTTAAGCGAAAGAGAGCATTCTGGCTGGAAAAAATAAGGTATTCTTGATTTATTTGTTCGGAGAACTCATCGACGATGTCGGTGATACAGGCATGAATTTCTTTATTGAATTCAAACTTTCGGATAAAACGGAACGGATGAACCCGAAATGATTGATATACCATTTCTTCCTTCGAGGAAATGAAGACAATGAAAGCTTTGGATATCATTTGGTTGGCAAGTTTTGCAAGCTCGATTCCGTTAAGACATGGCATATCAATGTCTAAAAATAAAATATTAAAAAGAACTCCCTTTTTTAGTTGCAAAGCAAGGAGCTCTGGTTTTTTGTAGGATTGAATGGTTACTGGAAGGTTAAGAATCTGAAATTCAGACTGGATTACCTGGGTAATGTGATGTAAAACCACAGGTTCGTCTTCACATATAGCAATATTCAATTGAGACATGGTTGTCCTCCAATTTTTATACAAAGTGTCACTTTTAAGTATATGAAACATACAAAAAATAGTCAATATGCATAGAAGAAAAACCCATACCATTCGTGCCAAAATTATGCCTTTTATACTGTATGCATGTCATTTGTCACAGTAAGATGCCTGTTGTGATAGTGGTCTTGTAAAGTAGAAGAGTGGATGATATTCTACTTTCGAATTAATTGCGCGTAATTAATAATTTGATTAAAGGAGAAGGATGGGAATGAAAGGAATTAAGAAATCAAAGAAAATCATACTCTCTACATTATTGGCTTGCTCTATGTTGGTATCTACCGTAAGTCCAATAACAATGAGAGCAGCAACTACCACAAATGTAATCACGCTAAGGGAAAAGAATAATGCACAATTGGCAAGAGAAGCGGCTGCGGAGGGAATGGTATTATTAGAAAACAAAAATCATGTTTTACCACTTAGCAAAGAGACAAAGAAGATAGCACTATTTGGAGGCGGTGCGGCCAGAACCATTCGTGGAGGTACGGGATCTGGGGATCCGTTTAACGGAGGACTCTCTGGTGGAGGAGATATCAATGTAAATCAAAGCGATCGGTACAATATCAATATATACACCGCATTTAAAAAAGCAGGATATGATATTACAACGGCTAGACTTTTGGATAGCTATGCACTAGGATATGACAAGGAAAATACAGCAGTTTCCTCTAGTCCTATGGCAACCTTTGCGTATCCAGAAATGGAGTTTACCGAAAGTGATCTAAATGCTGCAGCAAAGGATACGGATACTGCAATCTATGTAATATCAAGGAATGCGGGAGAGGGCGCTGACCGCCAGTTGACAAAGAGTGGAAAAATCACAACACAAGGAAACAAAGACTTTGTCTATGGTGACTATGAGCTGACCGATACGGAAAAGGATAATATTACTCGTGTGGGTGCTAAATTTGACAAGACCATTGTAGTGCTGAATGTGGGAGGTATTATTGATACCAAGTTTGTCCGATCAACACCTGGATTAGACACTCTACTTTTGATGGGTCAGGCTGGCCAAGAAGCTGGTAATGCTTTGCTAGATGTAATTTCTGGTGCTGTAACACCATCTGGAAAACTGACGGATACCTGGGCAGTAAATTATTCAGATTACCCAGCATCTGCAACCTTTTCAAATAATGATAATAATGTGAAAAAGGAAGTGTATACCGAAGGAATTTATGTAGGATATCGTTATTTTGATACATTTAATGTCACACCTGCTTATGAATTTGGTTTCGGTAAATCCTACACCGATTTTTCGATTGCTGTAACCGATGTGACTGCGGATGAAAATCAGGTGAAAGTAAGTGCAAAAGTTACCAATACCGGTACAACTTATTCTGGAAAAGAAGTGGTGGAAGTATATTTCTCAGCACCAGATACGACCGCAGAAAAAGCATATCAGGAGCTAGGAGGATTTGCTAAAACAGATGTATTGGCTCCAGGACAATCCCAGAGCGTTACCATATCTTTTAATACAGAAGATATGTCTTATTATAATGAGCAAAAATCAGCCTATGTCCTTGATAAGGGAGATTATCTAATTCGTGTAGGAAATTCTTCTAGAAATACAACGGTTGCTGCAAAGCTTACCGTTTCAAAAGAAGCGATAACCGAACAGTTAAGCAAGCAGCTTACTGCTTCAGAGTCCGTAGCTGAACTTTCAAAAAAAGGAGAAATCCCTTATTCTTACAAGCTGGAAGCAAGTGAAATTGCAAATGCAAAATGGATAACGATTGATGGAAGTAAGGTGATTACGAAAAATAATGCTTCCGAATATGAAAATGAAGAGGTTACCACTTATACAACCGATTCCTCCTATACCGCAAAGAAAAGCTATGAAAAAGTAAAAGTAGTTGCGGATAAAAAAGGAGCAACATTACATGATGTAGCATTGGGAGCGGTAAGTATGGAGGAATTTATCGCGCAACTTACCACCGAAGAACTAGCAAAACTAAATTGTGGTAGTGGATGGGGAGTAGCAAATGAAGGTTCTCCAATCGTAGGCTCCAATTCCAGCACGATTCCAGGAGCAGCAGGTGAAACCGCCGCTTATAGTAATCATGGAATACCAAGTATTGTATTAGCGGATGGACCTGGAGGAATTCGAGTAAAGCAAGTCTATGATGCTACCAACGTTGATACCAAAGAAAAAGCAACCTATTATCAGTATTGTACCGCGTGGCCGGTGGCAACCTTACTTGCTCAGACATGGAATCTTGACTTGATTAAAAAAGTCGGAGTAGCCTTCGGGGATGAGTTAGGCGAGTTAAACATTACCCTTTTGCTTGGACCTGGACTTAATATCCATCGTGATCCACTTTGCGGAAGAAACTTTGAATATTTTTCCGAAGATCCATTTATTTCTGGAGAAGCAGCTGCAGCAATTACCTTGGGAGTACAGTCAATACCTGGAGTTGGAGCTTGTCTGAAACACTATGCAGCAAACAATCAAGAGGAAAATAGAAATGCAGTTGACACGATAGTAACCGAACGTACCCTTCGTGAAATCTATTTAAAGGGATTTGAAATGGCAGTAAAAGAATCACAACCTATGTCAATTATGACTTCCTATAACCTAATTAACGGAGTGCCAACAGCGGATTCTTATGAACTAAATACCAATGTTGCAAGAGGAGAATGGGGCTTCAAAGGGTTAATCATGACAGATTGGAATGGTGGATCTTCTTCTGAGGTAAAATCCATGCATGCCGGAAATGATATGATTATGCCAGGTGGAATTGATAAAGCAAATGGTATCATCGGAGGAGTTATGGATTATGGACCAACCTTTGATGAAAAGGGACAGATTGCGTTACAAGATTCTTTATTTTACATGTTCCCCTACAAAAAAGCGGCATGGGGCGAATTTGTAGTTTCAAAGGATGGAAAGCAAACCGTTGAAGCAAATTTAGGAGCTTCCAATGTGGCAACCGTATCGGGTGAGTCTATTGTAGTAAATGGAGAAAACATTTATCGGGAGTATACAGTAAATTACTTTGGTCCAGGAAGCTATAAAACAGAGTTGACCACAGATGTAGCGTCAATAAAGGATAGTGGTAAAACAATCGTTTATAAAGGAGATTATCCAAACAACAACATAATTGCACTTGGAGATATTCAAAAATCAGCAATTCATAATTTGAATATTATTATGCGATCAAACGATATGCAAAGACTATATAGCGATATCAAAGCAAAGGCATATTCAAGTGAGTTTACAAATCTTTCATCCTATATGAAAACCACAAAGTCAGCAGTTTATCGAGAAGGTTCACAAGGATATTATCCACCGGTTGTAACGACACCAGAAAAGAAGGAAGAAGTAAAAGAAATTTCAATCGCAAAAGCGTTTGACCAGATAAAAATAGCTACATTTACAGGAAAAGAGCTAACACCAGATTTTAAAATAAGGATTGATGGTAAGGATTTAGTGAAAGGTGTCGACTATGAAGTAACCTATAAGAACAACAAAAAAGTAGGAAAGGCTACGGCTATTATCAAAGGTATTGGTAATTATAGCGGAACAAAGGAGGTTACCTTTAACATACTACCAAAAGCAGTAGCAAAGGTTACTGCAATGCAGATTGATTCGAAAAAAGTAAGTATTTCATGGAAAAAGAGTAAAGATATTTCAGGATATACCGTATATCGTTTTGATTCTGCTAAAAAGAAATACATAAAGATCGCAAATGTAAAAAAAGATGAGGTTTCATATGTAGACAGTAAAGTGAAAGAAAGCGGAACCTATAAGTATAAAGTCAAAGCATATAAAAAGGTAGGAGACGAGAAATATTATAGTCTTGCTTCAAAACGAGCTGTAGTTAAAGTTAAAAAGTAGAATTAAAAACAAAACTCTGCCAATTAAGCATGATATGAATGTCTTAATTGGCAGAGTTTATTTTTATATTAGAGTATCATATAAATTACAGCAACCGCAAAGATAATTTGAATAATCGCAAAGCGAAAGACTGCTTGTGTACTAGACCATCCCATCTTCTTACGAACATGATCATGAAGTGGGGTAAGGATATTCTTAAAAGCATTCACTTTTAAGAAACGAATGAGGGTTACTTTTATTAAGCCTAAACCACCATCTAATATAAGGACGATTGCAACCGGAATATATAAAATCGGGCTGCCAGTTTTTAAGATTGCGATACTGATAAATAGCCCCATTGCACGAGAACCGGCATCACCCATCATAAGCTTACTTGGATTTGCGTTATACCATAGATATCCAAGGATACAGACCGTAAAGATTAAAATATAATAGGAGAAACCTGGAGCAACCTTTTGAATGGTATTAATCATGTAAATTGTCATTAATGATATAATCGTTAAGGTACCAGATAAACCATCTACGCCATCTGCACAGTTTGTTACATTAATGGAAGCCCATACTAAGATTACAATCAAAGCACCAAATAGTAAGCTTGGAATGGTTACGGTTTTACCTAACGTTACGATATAGATCGTATTTGGATTAAAGTTTAAATAAGTAACCGCTACCATGATGGCAATAATAAAATCAAGGAACCCTTTTTTGTATTCTCCCCAGGAGGTTTTGGAACAATCATCCAAAAATCCAGTCATCATTGCAGCAACAACTAAAACTAGGTAAATGAGTAATTCCCGCTCGATTTGCCCGAATATCAAAACGGTAATTACAAAGACAAGAATGAATAAAAAGCCTGCACCTCTTGGTTTTCCAGCTGAAAGACTTCCGTCATGGGCATATTCACGTCCTTTATCCGTTGGAAGAATCTTTGTGAGCTTTTGCATACTAAAACAGGTGAGTATAAAGGCAAGCATAATGCCTAAAAATGAAATTAAGTTTGAACTTAATGAATTCGCGAACAGATTCAGCATGTAGTAAATTCCTTTCTATTTCTTGATTATTTTGCTTCTTTCGTACATGCTATATTATATTTCATTTTTTTATTATTGCAAGAGAGAATTTCCAATTTCCGTCTTTTTTGTTATACTAAATAAAAATGGATGGAACAAAAGTAGGAAAGGAGTGTATACACATGAATGAAAACGATGCAAGACCTTTTGGGAATCTTTCTTTGGAAGAAATGGATTTTGACAAAATAAGAAAGCAGTATCATTTTGAAATAAGCCATCAGGAGCAATTGCATGAAGTATATGAGGACTTAAAAAAGACAATGACACCGATTGCAAATCTTAGGTTTATCGATAAGGAAGCAAAAAATCGGTTATCCTTTGTAAAAGAGAACGAATATATAATTGGAGCAATAACGCTAGGAATTGGCGTAGACGAATTATTAAACAACTATTATCATACGAATCACCTTTTTGAAGCCTATGTGGCGGATTGCCTGTGTATGGCGCTTCTAAGTAAAAGTTATGAACAATTTGAAGCCTTAGTCTATGCAGAATGTGGACAATGGCCCGAAAAATACGAGTTTATTGGGGATAACTATCCAATCGAATCCATTTCTGAAATATTAAAGTGTATCTCAAAGACTACGATCACACATAACGAGGCATACGCATTAATTCCTAGTAAAAGTGTCGTTTTTCTTATAACTTCTTTCAATGAAAAGAAAAGGTGTGCACTCCAAATTTGCAATAATTGCAGCAATATAAGCTGCACGAATAAGAGGAAAGCATTCAGCTATGGTGAAATGCAGATTTTTGGAAGGGGGAGTAGGGTATGATTCATGTCTATCATGGCGATGGAAAAGGTAAGACAACTGCCGCAATCGGACTGTCGATACGAGCAGCGGGAAGTGGAAAGAGAGTGGTATTTGCTCAGTTTTTAAAAGGAAGTGATACCAGTGAGCTTTCGATACTCATGAAAATTGAAAATATTGAAGTGTGCCGGAATGAAAAAGATTTCGGATTTCTCTTTCAAATGACAGAGGAAGAAAAAAAAGAACTGGTAAAAATGCATAATCAAACGCTGAGGCATGTGATACAATTGGTAAAAGAAAAAAAGGTAGATATGGTGGTACTAGACGAAATTACATATCCGTATGAAGATAAGCTTCTTGATTGCAAGGCGTTAGAACAGTTTATAGAAACGCTTGGCGAAGAGGTGGAGCTTGTGCTTACCGGAAGGAATCCCACCGCTTTTTTTCTGGATAAGGCAGATTACATTACGAATATGACATGTGTTCGTCATCCGTTTGAAAAAAATCAACCTGCAAGAAAGGGAATCGAATTTTAGGAGGAAAGGTATAAAATCAATATGATAAATCAGTTTTCAAGAACGGAATTACTAATTGGAAATGAGGGGATAGAACGTTTAAAAAATGCACGAGTGGCCGTATTTGGAGTAGGCGGAGTAGGTGGATTTAGCGTTGAGGCTTTGGCACGAAGTGGAATTGGTACCTTTGATTTGATTGACAATGATCAGGTTTCACTTACGAATATCAATCGGCAGATTATTGCGACTCACAAAACGATTGGAAGAGACAAGGTTGAAGTGATGAAAGAACGTATTTTGGAAATTAATCCGGAAGCGATTGTTTATACGTATTCCACCTTTTTCTTGCCAGACAATGCAAGCACGTTTGATTTTAAGAGCTATGATTATATTGTGGATGCAATTGATACCGTTACCGCTAAAATTGAGCTGGTTTTGAAGGCAAAGGAGTTCAATATCCCAATTATAAGCTCCATGGGAGCTGGAAACAAAATGGACCCAACCAAATTTGAAGTGACAGATATCTATAAGACAAAGGTATGTCCACTGGCAAAAGTGATGCGCAGAGAGTTAAAGAAACGCGATATTAAGAAATTAAAGGTGGTCTATTCAACAGAGGAAGCATTGGTACCACTGGAATCAAATGAAGAAAAAGGAAGCAAAAGAAGTCTTCCTGGTAGCATTTCATTTGTACCTTCGGTAGCAGGTCTGATTGTGGCAGGTGAGGTTATTAAGGACTTGATAGAATATAAAAATTAATTTTTTAAATATTCAAGATACTTATGAATAAATTCCTCTATTTGGCAAACAATATTAACATAGTCAATATTACGTTAGATGGAGGAATTTTTATGAAAGCAACTGGCATTGTAAGAAGAATAGATGACCTTGGAAGAGTAGTGGTGCCAAAAGAAATTCGTAGAACATTACGAATCCGAGAAGGAGATCCACTTGAAATATTTACAGATAGAGAAGGAGAAATTATTTTAAAGAAATATTCTCCGATTGGTGAACTGAGCCAATTTGCAAAGCACTATGCAGAATCATTAGCACAGACCTTGGGACAGATTGTATGTATTGCAGATCGGGACGCTTTCATTGCAGTATCAGGAGGTCGGAAAGATCTAATCATGAAGTCAATCAGTAAGGAACTGGAAGAGGTTATGAACGAACGTAAACCAATTCTTGCACAAGAAGGTAGTTCTAATTATTGTAAAATTACGGACGAGGATGAAAAAGCAGCCTATCAGGTGATTTGGCCGATTATCTGTGAAGGAGATTCCATTGGAGCCGTTATCATACTTGCGAAGGATAACAAGAAGGAATTTGGCGAAGTAGAAGATAAGGTTGCAGCTTCAGCAGCAGGATTTTTAGCAAGACAAATGGAGCAATAGGAAAAGGGGAAATAAGTTGGAAACGTATACATTAGATGAATTTGTAGAAATTATTAGAAAACTCCGGGCACCGGATGGGTGCCCGTGGGATAAAGAACAAACCCACGAAACATTAAAGGATGCTATGTTAGAAGAAGCATATGAAGTTGTAGAGAGCATAAATAATAAAGATATGTCAAATCTCAAAGAAGAACTAGGAGATGTTTTATTACAGGTAGTCATGCATTCGGTGATCGCACAAGAGCAAAATGAATTTACATTGGAGGATGTAATCAGTGAGGTGACAACCAAGATGATTCGCAGGCATCCGCACGTGTTTTCCGATACGTTGGTAGAAGATTCTGAGCATGTATTGCGTAACTGGGAAGACATCAAAAAACAAGAACACAAAGAAACCACCGTATCAGAAGGAATGCAACGAATCGCAAATGCATTACCAGCAAATATCAGAGCACAAAAAGTGCAGAAAAAAGCAGCCAAAGTAGGCTTTGATTTTGCAACTTATGAAGAGGCACTAAGTAAGGTATATGAAGAGATTTTAGAGCTTTCGGATGCCAGAAAAACAGGCGAAATTTGTGATATTGAAGAAGAGTATGGTGATTTGATGTTTTCAGTGGTTAATTTATCTAGATTTTTACAATTAAATGCTGAAAATTCCTTGACAAATGCCACTAATAAGTTTATAAATAGATTTGTAGGAGTTGAACGTCTTGCATCTAGCAAACATCAAGCCTTGAGCGATTTAACCATAGATGAAATGAATGATTTATGGAAGCGCATAAAGTAATCGGAATTAGATATTTCGATACATAAAATTAAAATATTCAGAGGAGGAGTCAAATCCATGAACAAAGCAGAATTAGTTGCAGCAATTGCAGAAAAAACCGAGTTATCAAAGAAAGATTCAGAAAAAGCTTTAAAAGCGTTCATCGATGTTGTAACAGATGAATTAAAGAAAGGTGAAAAAATCCAGTTAGTTGGCTTTGGTACTTTCGAAGTATCGAAAAGAGCAGCTAGAGAAGGTAGAAATCCTCAGACCGGTAAAACTATGAAAATTGCAGCATCTAAAGCTCCAAAATTCAAAGCTGGTAAAGCATTGAAAGATGCTATGAACTAATCATTAATTTGACTTACTTAAAGGCTACTCAATGAGTAGCCTTTTAAATATTCGCGATGGCAATGAGCCATGCAAAATTCGGCGGAAGATGTTGCGTGCTTGCACGAACAACATCTTCTGCTGAATTTTATAGGGCGAAGCCCGCGAACGAGAAGAAGCGAAGCGGAGTCTCGTTTGCAGCATGGCGGGTGGCTGGAAAAAAGAACTTTCAAAACCTGCAAACTCGAGAGCAAAGCGATTCGAGTTTGTGCTTGGTTTATAAAACCCCTCGCGTATACCGATAATTTATAACCGGAAAAACAGTTAAGTGGAAGGAGTCTACCATGAGACTTGATAAATTTTTAAAAGTATCCCGTTTGATTAAAAGGAGAACCGTTGCAAATGAAGCCTGTGATGCAGGTAGAATTTTAGTCAATGGAAAAGTAGCAAAGGCTTCCCTTAATGTTAAATGTGGAGACGTCATTGAAATAAGCTTTGGAAATAAAGAAGTGAAAGTAGAAGTACTAGACGTTCAGGAAACGGTCCGCAAAGATGATGCGAAAGAGCTTTACAAATATCTGTAATGAAATGTTATGCCTCCCCATATAATATCTGTAAGACAGGATATGGGGAGGTTTTATTTTGGAAGAAAGTAAAAAGGTGTTAAACCATAAAGTAATGATTGATGCGCGCCGAAGAAGCTCAATAACAGGTGTTTTGGATGTTATTTCCTTTGATGCGAAGGAAGTTTTATTAGAAACAGAATTGGGAATTTTGACAATCCAGGGGGATGAGCTACATGTCAACCGTCTTACTCTAGAAAAAGGTGAGATTGACTTAGATGGTACGCTTGATAGTTTCTGCTATTCTGATAAAAAGAATAATAGTGGAGATTCTTTCTTAAAGAAAATGTTCCGATAAGGGGAATGTGCATGAGTGAAATGATTATTTCCGAGGCGCATTTTTATTTGAGTTCCTTTTTATGGGGAATGGCATTGGTTGCAATTTATGATGTGTTTCGAATTTTCCGAAGAATAGTAAGGCATAAGAAGTTATGGATGGCAATGGAAGATTTTATCTTTTGGATTGTTGCAGCATGCCTTGTGTTTCGAATGATATATCAGTACAACAATGGTACCATTCGTTTTCCTGGAATGGTGATTTTATTTGCCGGCATGGTTTTATATCATTATGCCATAAGTAATCCATTTGTTCATTTTTTAAATAAAAGAGTCATCTTTCCAATAAAAAGATTTATAAGAAAAATACATAAAGTATTGAAAAATGTACGAAATAAAGTTAAACTGCTCTTAAGTAGAAAAATGCGTCCGAAGCAGTAAGGAGAAGTCATGAGTAAAAGGAATAACCGAAGAATAAATAAAAATCGAAGATTAAATCTTGGTGCGGTCGCTTTTGTCGTACTTCTTTTGTGTTGCGTTGTTGGATACAAAAGGGTAGATTTAGTTGCACAAGAAACACAGTGCAAAGAAAAAATAGAAGAGCTGAATGAAACAAAGAAGGCAGAAGAACAAAGAACCAAAGAAATTGAAGACTATAAAGTATACGTACAATCCAAGCAATACATTGAGCAAGAAGCCCGGGATAAGTTAGGACTTGCTTATCCAGATGAAATTGTTTTTGAAGCAGAAGATAATTAAGTATTGACTTTTTAGCACTAACTGGGTATAATGATAAACGTCTTGTTTGGCGGGATAGCTCAGTTGGCTAGAGCACACGGTTCATACCCGTGGTGTCGAGGGTTCAAATCCCCCTCCCGCTACTTAAAAAACCTTGTAAACTTATGTTTTCAAGGTTTTTTATGTTGTGCGCCCAGAAAAGAGCGCATTATGAAAGAAGCAATGCGAAATCATTGGTTCATTTGAATGATAGATAATTCTAGATATTAATATAATATTTATTTAACCATACCAATATGCGATCTACTACTTCTTTATATCTTTGTCCAATCAGTAAGCCTGTATGTGTCGTATCCCAAAAACCAGTATATTCTCCATGAAAATATTCTGCAACCGCATTTCCTCTTAATTCATCCGCTTCATTGTTAACCTGGGTGATTACCAAGCAATTACAGGTGATGAAACGGTTATCTACAAAAATCCCACCATTTTTCTTATAATTGAAATAAGAATTCCTTGCCTTTGAGGATTCCATTGATAGATATTTCTTTTGAAATGCGATATCCTCTGCCGACTCATCCATGCTAAAAAGTTCATCGCGATCTGGTGCAGGTTCCACAATCTGTGCTTCGTCCAACGCTTCAAAGTCCTCATAAGGAAGGAGGTCATACACTTCTTTACATATTGTAGCATCAATCAATATCAAACCAGCCAAATTCACTTCTTCTGCTATTTTTTGGCTAAGGATTCCACCCATACTAAAGCCAATTAAAATTGGTTGCTCTTTGCACTCAGCGATCATTTCTCTCAAGTCTTCCATATAATCTTCAAACGATATTTTTGTCATATCCATATTTCTGCTTTTATAATGACTTCTAAAATTCATTACATAGCAATTCCACCCATTGGATACAAAATGGGAAATAAATTTGCTCCACATCCAGCTTCCCGTATAAGCACCATGTACAAAAAGCAGGGGCGGCCTTTTCTTGCTTTGCTCTTTTTTATCATTTAAATAGATCTCTAAGAATAAATCATTTTCCCCGACATATTTTTCAATGTGCGTTGGTAACGTCTTTGTATAATCAATCATCCCTATCCTCATTTCTGCGCTGCTCTTTATGCATATCAAGTTTGCGAGCACAGCGCATGCACAAACTTGCTGAGTGAAAATATTTTACTATTGCATTTAGTTTTATATCAAACTATCTATGTAAAAAATTAGAGATTTGAATAAATCCGATTTAAAATTATTGTTAAATCCTCCTTTTCTTTTTCGGAAATACCTTGGTAAAAAACATCTAAAATCTTTGCAGAAATTGCTTCGAATACAGGCTCCAATTCTTTTCCTTTGGCAGTTAAAGTGACATAGATGACTCTTGAATCCTGCTCATTTCTTTCTTTTGTTACATATTCAAGCTTCACTAGTTTATCGATGAGAGCCGTAACAGTGGATTTATCTTTGCCAATCTTTTCTGCAATCTCCGCCATCGTCATTTTCTTCTTCGAATAAAGCGCATAAAGGATGTCGCCGTGAGAAGTAACGATACCCTCTACACCATTTTGAACCATCTCGTTTATGATAAGTTTATTCATTTTTTCTCTAATTTTTGAAATTAATGATATCGCATCTCTAGTTTTCATACAGCCATTATAGTTTTATATCAAACTATTGTCAACCACATTTTCTGATTATTTTCCACTTGTCACATTTTCTAATCGTTTTCCACTTGCCACAAATAGGTCTTTTTTGTCTATCAATTTATGCAAAATGTTACCATCCTTCGACAAAGTTTCTAGCTGGTGAAAGCTATAATGGTCATCTGAAACGGCAGAAAGGGTGGGGAATATGAAAAAATGGAATAAAAGAATGATAGGGGTAGATCTTCTTGCATTTGTTATGGGAAGAGCTGCATTTTTTTCGATAAACCCGATAGGGATTGGATTTTTTTTGTGTGCATATGGACAAGATGGTAACAAAGCAATATTGGCAGCAGCACTACTTCTGGGTATTGCAACGTCAATGAACGGGGTCAGTGTAGTGAAATATGGACTGGTACTACTGACACTTTCCGTCATTGAGCAACTTTTTGACCGAGAACATAAGGTAATCAGTGATCATACACGAGCGGTTATTGGAGCTTTAGTCACAACGGCGTTGTCCATTACAAAAGCGTTTCTTTACCGCGATTTTTTTAGCCAGATAGCTTTGGCGTTCTTAGAGGGACTTTTAGTATACCTTTCTTGTTTTCTTTTGAAAAAGGGAGTCGCCTTTTTTTTGTATCGTCGAAAACACGAACTTATGAGCAATGAAGAACTGGTGAGTATGGCTTTGATCATTGGATTAATTGTATATAGTATTCCGAATGTGGCATTGTATTCCGTTTCTTTTCCAAAGCTAATGGCATACTTTTTTGTACTTATGGTAGGGTACAAATACGGACCAGGAACTGGGGCAGTTGCTGGGGCAATTTGTGGAATTGCGATATCGTACAGTAATAGTTCAGTTACCTACATAGGAATTTTGTGTCTTTTGGGCATTTGCGGTGGAATGTTTCAAGAAATTGGAAAACTTGGAGCTGGAATTGCATTTGCAACAACGGGTATTTCTATGGGATACCTGTATGAAGAAAGTCTGATGAAAATTTCAGGTTTGGAGTCACTACTGTTAGCAGTATGCCTTTTTTGGCTGGTTCCAGCAAAAGTACTTGAACCAGTATGTTGGGATAAAAAAGAGGATGGAGATTATATGAAACAAAATCTTCAGCTTATGACAAAAAATAAGTTTCGGGAATTCTCCGATTCCATGCAAAAACTGTCAAAGTCATTTGTTTCCTATACAGAAAATAAAAGTATTCTAGGCTGTGATGATATGAATGGGATTTTTGAGGATATATCCGGTAAGTTCTGCAAAGAATGTGTATATTGCAGTCATTGCTGGGAGGATAATTATGAGATGACATATGCATATGCACAAGATATGTTTAGTGTTGCGAAAAAGAATGGGCATTTGAAAATGCAGGACGTACCAACGCACTTTCGAAAACAATGCGTCTATGCCGATGCATTTGTGAAAGAGACAAATAAGAGCCTCGAAATCGCGACACTGAATCTGAAATGGTACAATAAGTTAATGGAAAGCAGACAAGCAGTTGCAGGTCAGCTGGATGAGATGGCACAAATTGTAAAGGAATTTGCGTTTGATATCAGTGAGATGAAGCAAGTGAAAAATTCACTGGAGGACCAGATACTGAATAAACTTCGAGCACATCATGTGGAAGTGAAACATTTGGTAATAATGGAGAATAAAGGCGGACGACTAGAAATACATTTACAGGCAAGAGTAAAAAAAGGAAGGTGTGTGACTTCGAAAGAAGTAGCACTATTATTGGGACAAGTTGTTGGAAAAAGGATGAAACCTTCGGAACAATTAAAAAATACAATACCTAGCGAATATGAGTCCTTAGTGTTTTGGGAAGACACGAAATATAAAGTTTTGACAGGAGTGGCTAGAGTCACGAAAAATGGGGAAGATATTTCTGGAGATAATTTTTCGTTCTTAGAGCTGGATTCCGGTGAACTGGTAATGACTCTATGTGACGGCATGGGATCCGGTGAAAGAGCACACGCAGAAAGTGAATCCGTAATTAATCTGATTGAAGACTTTATGGAGGCTGGGTTTAAAGAGTCCTCCGCATTGCATCTAATTAATTCACTTTATGTACTACAGTCGGACGGGCAGTCTTTCTCCACCATTGATATGGGAATAGTAAATCTTTATGATGGAAACTGTAATTTTGTAAAAATGGGAGCTGCGGCAACCTTTCTAAAACATAAAAATTCAGTGGATACCATTATGTCTTCTTCGCTACCTGCAGGTATGTTTGAACACAGTAAGATGGAGGGGAATAAGCGTAAAATAAAAGATGGAGAATTTATTATTATGGTAACGGATGGCGTAATCGATTGCTTTCCGGGAAATGAAAAAGAAGCATATATTGAATTTTTACTAGAAGGAATGACGAGTAATAATCCAAGGGAGATAGCGAATACAATTCTAAATGATGCACTAAGTTCAACCAATTGCGTGGCAACCGATGACATGACGGTAATTGTTGCGGGCGTGTGGGAAAAACCTTGAAATAATGGGATGAGGGGGGTACAATAAGAGTACATTATGGAATTGGTATCGAGAGAGGAAGCATCATGGAACGTAAGATTATTGCTTATGTAGAAAAGCATAATATGCTAAAGATGAAAGACAAAGTTGTGATAGGGGTTTCTGGTGGCGCAGACTCGGTTTGTCTTTTTTTTGTGCTACTAAAACTTCGAAAGATCTATGATTTATCGTTACATGTGGTGCATATAAATCATCAGATTCGTGGAGAGGATGCGGATGCGGACCAACGCTTTGTTGAAGAACTAGCAAAAAAGAATGATGTTTGGATAACAGTCGTAAAGAAAGATGTAAAATCATATGCCAAGGAATGCAAATTGACCGAAGAAGAGGCGGGCAGGAAGGTTCGCTATGAGGCATTTTTGCAAGTTTTTGAAATGGAGCATGCAACCAAAATAGCAATAGCACATAATATGAATGATAATGCGGAGACCATGCTGTTTCATCTAGCCAGAGGAAGTGGAATCAAAGGGCTGTGTGGAATCTTGCCTGTTCGAAATGAGATTATTCGTCCCCTACTTTGCGTAACGCGAGATGAAATTGAAGACTACTTAAAAAGCTTAGGGCAGAAATATTGTGTGGATGCAACAAATCTTTTGGATGAGTATTCAAGAAATCAAATCCGACATCATATACTTCCATTGATGGTAGATTTGAATGCAAAGAGCATTGAGCATATGAGTGAGACTGCAACGCTTTTAAAAGAAACACAAAGTTATATTGAAAAGAATATGGAAAAAGCATATAAAAGGATTGTCAAATATGAGAATGGGCAATACTTATTAAAGATAGATCTGCTTTTGATGGAAGATGCAATTATACAAAAAGAACTAGTTCGAACCTGTATTTATAACCTGGCAGGAAAATTAAAAGACATTGATAATCAACATATTGAACGAATACTTTCCCTATGTGCTATGACATCTGGTAAGCAGGTAAATCTCCCATATGGGATTATCGGTTGTAAAGAATATGAATATTTGAAACTTGAAATTCCGTCAGACAAAGACAAAGATTTCGAAGTTTTTATAGAAGGTTCGGGGATATATCCCATTCCAGGGATGGATCTCTTTCTTGAAATTACAATTGATAATACTTTTAATAAAGTTCATGAAATTCCAAAAAATGACTATACGAAATGGTTTGATTATGATAAAATATGTCAAACTATATCCTTGCGCAATCGACGAAATGGAGACTATTTCCAAGTAAACAAAGAGGGCGGAACAAAGAAATTAAAAGATTACTTTATTGATGCAAAACTTCCTCGAGATAAAAGAAGGTCGATTCCGCTTCTGGCGGATGGAGGACACATCATTTGGATACTTGGCGATAGAATAAGTGAAAGATATAAAATTACAAATACTACTCAAACCATACTAAAAGCGAAAATAATTGGAGGAAAGAAAAATGAATATTAAAGTTATGATTTCAGAGGAAGAGTTAAGTAAAAGAATTGCAGAATTAGGGGCTGAAATCAGTAAAGATTATGAAGGAAAAACGGTTCATTTAATCTGTATCTTAAAAGGAAGTGTATTCTTTACCTGTGAATTAGCAAAACACATTGTTCCAACCGTTACCATGGACTTTATGTCTGTTTCCAGCTATGGAAATGCACAAGAAAGTACCGGACGCGTACGTATCGTAAAAGATTTGGATGAGCATATTGAAGATAAAGATGTTTTGGTAATTGAAGATATCATTGATTCTGGTAGAACACTCGAGAATCTATTAGATGTGTTAGCAGTTAGAAAACCAAAGAGCATTAAGCTTTGCACCTTATTAGATAAACCAGATCGCAGAGTAACCGATGTAAAAGTTGATTATACCGGTTTTGTTATTCCAGACGAATTTGTAGTAGGTTATGGTTTGGATTATTCTCAGACATTAAGAAATCTTCCATATATCGGAGTAGTAGTGGAAGAATAAAAGGAGGCATATAATTGAAAAAACAGATGAGAGGATTAGGATTTTATTTCCTAATCCTAGCTATTATTATAGCAGCCATGTATTTTTCTGGAAATACTTCTGCTACATCAGACAGCACATATAATCATATATCATTCATGGAAGATATTACGAACAATGTAGATAACATCTCCAAAATTCAGATATTTCCAAACCAGGAAGTACCTACTGGTGAAGTGGTACTGACCTACCAAAACGGGGATAAGGTTAGCTTTTATACACCAGATGTAAAGGAAATTCAAGATGAATTAGATGCAAGAAATATCCAAAGTGATATGAAAAATATTAGTAAGCCAAGTTGGCTGCTGACTACATTATTACCATATGTTCTTATTTTTCTTGCCGTTATTCTGCTATTTTCATTTATGTCCAACCAAGCTGGCGGTGGTGGAAATTCCAAGGTAATGAATTTTGGTAAGAGCCGCGCCAAGATGACGACAGATGAAAATAAGAATACGACCTTTAAAAATGTAGCCGGATTGCAGGAAGAAAAAGAAGCCTTGGAGGAAATCGTAGATTTCCTGAAAACACCGAATAAATATATTAAAGTAGGTGCTAGAATTCCAAAGGGTGTTCTTTTGGAAGGGCATCCAGGAACTGGTAAAACATTACTTGCAAAAGCAGTAGCTGGAGAAGCAGGCGTTCCTTTCTTTAGTATTTCTGGTTCGGACTTTGTTGAAATGTTTGTTGGTGTTGGTGCTTCCCGTGTACGTGATTTGTTTGCGGAAGCAAAGAAAAATTCACCATGTATCGTTTTTATCGATGAAATTGATGCAGTTGCAAGACGAAGAGGAACTGGTCTTGGTGGAGGACATGATGAAAGAGAACAGACCTTAAACCAGTTGCTAGTTGAAATGGATGGTTTTGGTGTCAACGAAGGGATCATCGTAATGGCAGCAACCAACCGTGTAGATATATTAGATCCTGCTATTTTACGTCCAGGACGTTTTGATCGAAGAGTTACTGTAGGACATCCGGATGCAAAGGGCAGAGAAGAAATCTTGCAGGTTCATGCAAAGAATAAGCCATTAGGGGAAGATGTCGACCTAAAACAGGTTGCACAGACAACCGTAGGGTTTACTGGCGCAGATTTAGAAAACTTATTAAACGAAGCGGCAATTGTTGCAGCGAAGGAAGATCGTTCCTTTATTATGCAAGAAGATATTAAAAAGTCGTTTATTAAAATAGGAATTGGACCAGAAAAAAGAAGTCGTGTTGTTTCGGATAAGGATAAAAAGATTACTGCTTATCATGAAGCGGGTCATGCAATTTTATTTCATATGCTACCAGATATCGGTCCTGTCTATACTGTTTCTGTTATTCCAACTGGACATGGGGCAGCAGGTTATACGATGCCACTTCCGGAAAAAGATGAAATGCACTTAACAAAAGGGAAAATGCTACAAGATATTATGGCAACGCTTGGTGGACGTATCGCAGAAGCTCTTATCTTTGACGATATTACGACGGGTGCCTCTCAGGATATTAAGCAGGCTTCCAAACGTGCCAGAGACATGGTTACCAAATACGGTTTTTCTGATATGGTAGGAATGGTAAACTATGCAAGTGATGATGATGAAGTATTTATCGGAAGAGATTTAGGTCATACAAGAAATTACAGTGAAAATGTAGCAAAAATGATTGATATCGAAGTGAAAAATATCATTGATGATTGCTATGGAAAAGCAAAACAAATTTTGACTGACAACATGGAAGTGCTTCATAGCTGTGCGGATCTTCTTATTCAGAAAGATCGTATCAGTAAAGATGAGTTTGAAGCCCTGTTTCAAAAAAACGGAGAAGAACTCTTAGAGTTTTAGCAAAAAAATAATAGTTTGTATATTTTGAATTCGAAACATTGTAGCAAATTTAACAAAAAATATTTCGTAAAAAAGGAAAGTTTGTGCACACTTAATTGCATAATGATGCTATACTAATAAACGTAAACCCCAATACATTATATAGTTTTTGCTACACCCCATAAGTAACAAAAATACCTTCTCCAAAAAGAGAGCAGCGTTCGGAAGCTGCTCTCTTTTTACATTTGGCTTATAGATATTTTGATGGATTATCTAAAATTTCTTGGAAGTGTTGAAAATATTGTCCCACGTGCAAACCGTCGACCAACGCATGATGTGCTTGTACCGATAGTGGTAATTGTATCTTGCCATTATCTTCAAAGTATTTACCCCAGGCTATTCTTGGAACGCTATCAACAGGGTTCATCGAAATGGGATGAGTCAGATTGGTGAATGAAATCCAGGGAATACATGTTATGTATAATAAATCATCACGTCCTGGCTCGTCTTCGATGCGAACATTATTTTTTGTGTTCTCTATTTCTGCAATGGTATTACTTTTAAATTGATGAAAATCCTCTATAAAATTTGAGGTACAGAAACTAAATACTTCGCCTTCTGTCATTACAGTAAAAGAAGGACTAACCGTTTTGTGTTCAATTACCTGATCTTCTCGTATTCGATATCGAAATTCTTTTACGTCATTTGCAGCTTTTGTTGAAGCATACAAAATCGATACAAAAAAAGGAAGGTCATTTTCTTTTATATAGTTGTAAAAAATCGTAATATCAATGTTTCCGCAAATACTAAAATGAGGGTAATCGAGTTGCTTAAAATAATTATAGTGATTTTTTCTATTCCAGTTTTCTATGTCTATAAACTTCATTATGATATCACTCCGCTCTGTATGAAATATTTAATGTATAAATTTCAAAATATGATTTGTTGTCTACTTGTATTATAATTTACTCCGGTAGCATTTGCTAGGACAATGAGGCGAAATAATAGAATGCCCTATATTCATTAACTTCCATTTTTTTTGTGATTTATAAAAAGGTTAATACTAATACCTATATTTACACAGATTAATATAACTGCAGCTCGCAAATATTGTAAAGTATCAAGATCTTCGAAAATTTGCCATATTATAAAAAACAATGCAAGTATAGACAGAAATAAAATACATATAATCTCTTTTCTTGAATCCATCATATATAAAGTCCTTTCTATAAATGTCCATTTACAGTATCAAATATAAATCCAACGTACAAAAATTAATAACTACTACATAATTACTTTAACACAAATTGCTTCACAAAAAACTTTTTAGTCATGAACGTTGAATATTCCGTCATGAACGTAAAATAGCTCAAACTTCGCACCTGCAAATACTTTCATACTTAGCATACTTAGCCATTAAAAAAAAACAATATTTTTCTTGCACTTTACCCAAAATCATGGTATCATAACAAAGGTTAAGAAATTGGATGGATTCCCGAGTGGCCAAAGGGGGCAGACTGTAAATCTGTTAGCTGCGCTTTCGAAGGTTCGAATCCTTCTCCATCCACTGAAACTTTTATAAGTTTCCCGTTCCAATTTAGTTGGTACGATGCCGGCGTGGCGGAACTGGCAGACGCACAGGACTTAAAATCCTGCGGGACTAATCTCCCGTACCGGTTCGATTCCGGTCGCCGGCAGTATGTGTAATAAGAGAAATCTTTGTTTTATAAGGTTTCTCTTATTTTTTTGCGTTTTTACCAGTCTAAATAGTTTAAAGAACATTATATCAAATACTTTGTGCAGGGGTAAATTACAGTTTGGATAAAAAATGGTTGGGAATGTGGAATTTACTTTTTCACTTTACTATATAGGTTTGATAATGAATGTGGCTAAAATAATGGAAAGCATACTTGACATTTTAATATAGCGTGCTATAATGAACTCATGGAAAGCAAACTTTCCGTTGAGAGGAGGGAACTATGAGAAATCGTTTGGAAGAAATAAGAAAACAACAAGGGATTAAACAGGAAGAACTTGCGACTGCATTGGAAGTATCCAGACAGACCATTGGATCACTAGAAAACGGACGATACAATCCGTCAATCACATTGGCGTTTAAAATAGCCAGATATTTTAATATGAGTATAGAAGATATCTTTATTTTTGAGGAAGATGAAGTGTGAAAGAAGAGCACGTTTAATACCTTTGATTATGAGGCCGCTAAAGCGGCAGATGGGAGCAAGTATGAAAAAATATATGCATTATGTGGCAACAATAGTAGGAGTAGTATTACTTGGAATCGGATTTTACATGGTAAAGGCAATTTTGGATCCACAGGGAATATTTATAACACTTCCCTATGTTTGTATTGGAGTTGGATCCGGGTGTTTCGGCGGAGGTCTCGGAGAAATCATACAGAAAAGAGCAATTGGAAAAGACCCAAAACTTGCAAAAAAAATGGAGATTGACCGCACCGATGAACGAAATGTTGCCATTGCAAATCAATCAAAGGCGAAAGCCTATGATATGATGGTTTTTATTTTTGGTGCATTGATGCTCACGTATGCGCTAATGAATGTGGATACGAAAGTAATGCTGTTGTTGGTATTTTCTTATTTGTTTGTTGTTGGATATGGGATCTACTTTCGTATTAAATTTGATAAACAGATGTAGGATAAATTCATATATAAGATTTGATGAAAGAGGCGCAAAATCAGAAATTTGCGCCTCTTTCATCAAATTATTTTTATTAACATAAGAAAAGTTCAAGTATAAAAACAACGAGGCAGGAGAGCACAGATACCTGAAAGAGACTTCGTCCAAACCAGGCGAGTAGGATGCCAGCGATGAGTGCAGCCATTGCTGACCATGTGCTGTTCGTCGCATCCAAAATAGCCGGAAAGGTCATAACAGCAAGTGTCACATAAGGCACGTAGTAAAGAAAGGAACGAAGCGTTTTATTTTTGATTTCCTTGCGAATTAGCGTCAGTGGTAATACTCGAATCAGGTAAGTAACACTGGCCATGATCAGAATGTATATATATGTATTATGCGTCATGTTCATCCTCCTTTATAGGAAATAAGATGGCGGCAATGAAAGCGATAGCTACCGTTAATATAATGATTTTCATACCAGAGGAAAGTGCAGCAAAAATGGATAACTTAGAGAATAAAAAGCTTGCAGCCATAGAGCTTGGAATTAAGATTGCCAACACTTTATTTTTGCGAGCCGGTGGGATAATAACGGCTAGGAACATTCCATAAAGACCAACACTCAGTGCACTTACTACATTGGAAGGAAGAATGTTTCCCATTACGACTCCAAGATAGGTACCAATTGACCAACCGGGCATTGCAACGGCAATAGCACCAAAGGTATAATAAGGAGTTAATTTTCCGGGTACTGAAATGGAGATGCCAAATATTTCATCGGTTACATCAAAGCCAATCAAAAAGCGATGAATTAGTGGAGTGCTGGGCGATATTTTTTGACTTAGCGAGCAAGACATCAAAAGGTATCTTGCGTTTGCTACTATCATCATAATGGCCATTTCAAGATAGCTGGCATTTGCAGCAATAAGAGTAAAGCCAGCAAATTCTCCGGCAGAAGCGTTATTTGTTAAGCTGGTCAGCATTGCTTGAAAGGCCGTAAGACCAGCATTTTTGGCAGCGATACCTAGGGTGAAGGAGACGGCTAGATATCCTAAAGAAATAGGAATACCATCTTTCATCCCTTTTAAAAACCAAGATGTGTTCGTTTGATGCATGAGATTTCCTCCAAATTTAATTTTCGTGTTCCATTTTACCGTTTTTCTTGCAAACAGTCGAACGAATATTTATAATTTTAATATTAGGATAACTAATATATGAGAGGAAAACAAGTATGAATCGATATGAAGTATTTGTGAAAGTGATGGAATGCGGAAATTTTACTAAGGCTGCGGAAGAACTTAATTATACGCAATCTGCTGTTAGTCAGATGGTACATACATTAGAACAGGAGCTTTCAACCACCTTAGTACTTCGTTCAAAGAGTGGTATTGAATTAACAGCAGATGGTAAAGAGTATCTTCCTTACATTCGATCTATTTGTAATGCACATCGTGAATTGAAGGCAAAATATAATGAAATGCAAGGGTTGCAAGGCGGAGTCATTCGTATAGGTACCTTTACCAGTGTAAGCTGTAATTTGCTGCCTGCAATGATGAAAGAATTTAAAAATCAATACCCATCCGTGCAGTTTGTATTACAGCAAGGAGAATATACCAACATTGGACAGTGGATTAAAGAAGGAAGTGTAGACTTTGGTTTTATCAATCCGGATGCGGTGAAAGGTCTCAATACGATTAATTTGCAAAAAGATGAAATGGTAGCGGTACTTCCACCAGATCATCCTTTGACAAAGAAACAAGAGGTTTCTCTGGAAGAACTTGCAACGCAAAACTATATTTTACTCGATGAAGGGGAACTTAGTGTACCTCTTTGTGCGTTCGAAAAAAACGGATTAACGCCAAATATACAGTATAAAGTCTATGATGATTATACGATTATGTCCATGGTGGAAAAAGGACTTGGTGTATCGATTCTCTATAGTTTAGTGTTACAAAATCACAAACAAAATTATGTGATTCGCCCGATTAGCACCCCGGTAGAGAGAACCATTGCGCTTGCATACAAAAATAAGAAGACATTGCCGGTTGCCAGTCGATTATTTCTTGATTTTATTTTGGATAAGTTTATGATAATTGAGAAGGAATAATAAAGAAAAAGGAATAATAAAAGAGAAGGAATAATAGAGGAGTGAAATAATAAAGGAGAAGGATTAATAAAAGAGCAGGATTAATAAAAGAGAAGGGAAAAAAATAGTTTAATATAAGGCGATGTTAAGGAGGAAGAAATGGAACTTAATCAGATTCATCATGTTGCAATTATTGTTTCCAATTATGAAGTATCAAAGGATTTTTATGTAAATAAATTAGGATTTGAAATCATTCGAGAAAATTATCGTGAAAGTAGAAATGATTACAAGCTTGATCTAAAACTAGGTAATTGCGAACTTGAGATATTTGTAATAGCAGAAAGTCCAAAGCGGGCAAGCTATCCAGAAGCATGTGGGTTAAGACACCTTGCTTTTAAGGTGGAAAAGATAGAAGATATTGTAAATGAGTTGAAATTACTTGGAATTGAAGCCGAACCAATACGAGTGGATGAGTTTACGAGCAAGAAAATGACGTTCTTCAAAGATCCAGATGGACTTCCGCTGGAACTTCATGAATAAAACACGCAACAATAAACAAATTTTGACACGCTTAGCAATACAGAAAGAAATGGGAATCTCCTATAATTAAACGATAGAATGATTGAGTTTATTATATCGTTTAAATTATAGGAGGAAGAGAAACGTGCAATATGGACATTTTGATCATGAAAAACGAGAATATGTGATTGATCGTGTAGACCTGCCAACCTCTTGGACAAATTATCTAGGGGTAAAGGATTTATGCGTCATTATGAATCATACTGCTGGTGGTTATATGTTTTATAAAACACCAGAATACCACCGTATAACAAGATTTCGCGCCAATGCTGTACCAATGGATCGTCCAGGGCATTATGTATATTTAAGAGATACCGATGATGAAGACTACTGGAGTATCTCCTGGCAACCCGTAGGAAAGTCATTGGAGGAAGCAAATTATACCTGTCGTCATGGCATGAGCTATACGACATACGAATGTAAATATAAAGGAGTTGAAGCAAAACAAACACTTGTGGTGCCATTAAGTGACGATGTAGAGCTTTGGGATGTTACTGTAAAGAACACATCGGATAGAATAAGGAGGGTACAACTTTTTACCTATGCCGAATTTTCCTTTCATCATATCTTAATGGATAACCAAAACTTCCAGATGAGTTTGTATGCAGCAGGATCTTCCTATGAAGATGGTATCATTGAGCATGATTTGTATTATGAAGAGAACGGATACCAGTATTTTGCAAGTAGTTTTGAACCGGATGGTTATGATTGCTTGCGTGATACATTTTTAGGGCTATATCATACAGAAGATAATCCGACTGCGGTTTTGCGTGGTAAATGTTTCAGTTCACAGGAACTTGGGAATAATCACTGTGCAAGCCTTCAAAAGAATATGACACTAAATCCAGGAGAAGAAATTCGTCTTGTTTTCCTTCTAGGAGAGGGCAATCGGGAAGCTGGCAAAAAAATGAAAGAGAAATACGCTGACTTTTCAAATGTGGATAAGGTCTATCAAGATTTAAAGAATTACTGGAATGATAAATTTTCACAGCTTCAAATACAGACACCTAATATCGGCATGAATACCATGATAAACACGTGGAATCTATATCAGGCTGAAATTAATGTTATGTTTTCTAGGTTTGCGTCTTTTATTGAAGTCGGAGGACGAACAGGACTTGGTTACCGGGATACGGCGCAGGATGCGATGACGATACCACATTCCAATCCACAAAAGTGTAAACAACGAATGGTTGAACTTTTACGAGGCCTCACCAAACAAGGATATGGGCTCCATTTATTTCAGCCGGAATGGTTTGAACCAGAAGAAAAGAAATCAATATTTAAATCACCAACCGTAGTTCCCTCCTTTCGCGCAAAAGATATGATACATGGAATCGAAGATGCTTGCTCGGATGATGCACTTTGGCTTGTTCCATCCATTGTTGAGTATGTAAAGGAAACGGGAGAGTGGGAGTTTATCGACCAGATTATTACATATGCAGACGGGGGAGAAGGAAGCGTTTACGAGCACATGATGCGTATTCTTGATTTTTCTGCGAATCAGGTGGGTGAGCATGGTGTTTGCAAGGGTCTTCGTGCGGATTGGAATGATTGCCTCAACTTAGGTGGTGGGGAAAGCGCAATGGTTTCTTTTCTGCACTATTGGGCGATCAGTAATTTTCTTGAACTAGCTACTTATTTGAACCGGACAACGGAAGTGGAAACGTACACGCAGATGCTTAGGAACCTTCAAACGGTTTGTGAGGAAACGTTATGGGATCAAGAATGGTTCATACGAGGAATCACAAAGAGTGGCAAAAAAATTGGAACATCACAGGATGTAGAAGGAAAAGTACATTTGGAATCCAACGCTTGGGCAGTACTTTCTGGTGCTGTTTCCAATGAAAAAGGTGTTAAAGCCATGGATAGTGTAGAAAAATATTTGTATACTCCTTATGGAATTATGTTAAATGCGCCTTCATATACAAAACCAGATGACGAAATAGGATTTGTTACTAGAGTCTATCCCGGACTCAAAGAAAATGGGGCAATCTTTTCGCATCCAAACCCTTGGGCATGGGCAGCAGAATGTAAGCTTGGACGAGGTGATAAGGCGATGAAATTTTACGATGCATTATGTCCTTTTTATCAGAATGATAACATTGAAGTAAGAGAAGCGGAGCCATATTCCTACTGCCAATTTGTTATGGGTAAGGATCATACTGGTTTTGGAAGGGCGCGTCATCCGTTTATGACTGGAAGCGGAGGTTGGGCATATTTTTCTGCTACTCGGTATATGTTAGGAATTCGTCCACAGTTTGATGAACTTTTCATTGATCCTTGTATTCCATCGGATTGGAACTCATTCCATGTAACAAGAAAATGGAGAGATGCAACCTATGAAATTGAGGTTGAGAATCCAGACGGTGTGATGAAGGGTGTCAAAGAACTCTATTTGGATGGCATAAGGGTAGAACACATTTATAAACAAGAAGTGAAATCTCTACATACAGTCAGAGTAGTCATGGGAGGCGCACAATGATTAAATTTGGAACCGGTGGCTGGAGAGCGGTAATAGGGGATGAATTTACACGCGAAAACATACAACTTTTGTCGCAGGCACTTGCAAATAAAATGCAGAATGAAGGTGTTGCCAATAAAGGCATTGTAATCGGTTATGACCGAAGGTTTCTTTCAAAGGAAGCAATGCAATGGGCAGCACAAGTATTTGCAGCAGCAAACATAAAAGCCTTTTTGATTAATAAATCTTCCCCTACGCCACTTGTCATGTATTATGTTACGAAGCATGAATATCCGTATGGAATGATGATTACAGCAAGTCACAATCCCGCCATTTATAATGGAGTTAAGGTATTTACCGAAGGTGGTCGTGATGCGGATGAACTACAGACAAAAGACATCGAAGCATATATATTAGATTTAAATCCAGATCAGGTAAAACAGGTGGAGTATGACGAAGGAATAAAAAGTGGATACATCGAAGAAATTTATCCACTCAATGAATACTTAGACAATATCATTGAAACGGTTGATATGGAAGCAATTAAAAATGCAGGTCTTAAAGTTGTATTGGATCCAATGTATGGAGTAAGTGAGACTTCATTAAAGACCATCCTCTTAACGGCACGCTGCGAAGTGAATACCATTCACGAGCGGCATGACACCCTTTTTGGTGGTAAACTTCCTGCCCCGTCAGCAGCGACACTTCATTCACTACAAAACTCGGTATTGGATAAAAAATGCGACATTGGTATTGCAACGGATGGGGATGCTGACCGCATTGGAGTAATTGATGATAAAGGAAATTTTCTTCATCCAAATGATATTTTAGTTTTGCTCTATTACTACTTGGTGAAGTTTAAAGGCTGGAGAGGTTCGGTGGTGCGTAATATTGCGACGACCCATATGCTAGATAAAGTCGCCGAACAGTTTGGGGAGGCCTGTTATGAAGTTCCGGTAGGCTTTAAGCATATTTCAGCAAAGATGCAAAAAACAGGAGCAATTATTGGGGGAGAATCCTCGGGTGGCCTTACCGTTCGGGGTCATATCAATGGAAAAGACGGTATCTATGCAGCTGTTTTATTGATTGAGATGATTGCGGTTACGGGGAAAAAACTTTCGCAGATCATGGAAGATATTCATCTAGAATGCGGATATATTTTTATGGAGGAACGAGATTATAAGTTTTCGCAGGATAAGAAAGCGGAAATATTTCAAACCTTAATGACGGATAAGAAAATTCCAGACCTTCCAAATGAAGTGGAAAAGGTTTCCTATCTAGATGGAAGTAAGGTATACTTTAAAAATGGAGGATGGATCATCGCAAGATTTTCTGGCACAGAGCCATTGCTTCGTATCTTTTGTGAAATGCCGGATATGGAGACGGCGAATAAAATCTGTAATCTGTATGAAGAGTTTCTAGATTTAAAATAAAGGATTTCAAAACAATATAGATGGTTAATGCCGCACTCTAGAATGCTATTGCTAAAAGACCGCTATTAGGCTACTGCAAGGCGATTCATTCTAGAGGTGGGGTTCTATTTGTATCATGGGGGAACGGTATGAAAAAGCAAAAGGAAAATATGGTAATGCCGAAGTCGTTAAATAAGAGATTGTTACTTTTTATGATTCTGTGTTGGGTTGTACCAATCGCAGTCTTTTTCGCATTTACGACCTTTTCCTATCGAGATGGAATCATTGAGAAAGCGGAAGGGCTTATGTCGGACCAGCTTTCCAATGTGGCAGCATTTACATCCATTCGGATTGATGATGCGGTAAGCCTTTGCCAACGGCCTTCCTATGAAAAAACATGGGAGAATGCATGGAAGAATTATAAGAAGGGAACCACCCCGTTATCCGAGTATTTGCAGGATGTAAATAGTAGCCTAAAAGGAAAATTCTATTTGGATGAGCGATTTAATTTGTATGCATTTTATCTATGCGATGATTTGATTCCTAGTTGCTATTCTTCCAGAGCTGGTGCTTCCTATAACACGTATGTTGAAATGATTCAGCCGCAGGTTATGAAAATCAAGGATATGGATACTTCGTATACCTATGTTAAAGTCATCAAAGACCGTATTTTTATCATTCGAAATCTCTATACGACGAATGACTATAAAAAATTTGGAACCTTAGTAGTAGAGCTGAATAAAAAACAAGTATTTCAAGATGTTCCTCGTGAACTTCTTAATCATATGATTGTCTGTATCGATGATAATAGCGGAAAAATTACGTTTGACAGCAATGATTCAAACGTAGACAAAACAAAAGATACACTTGTAAAAACGTTATTAGAAAGCTATGACGGAGTAAGCCCTCACAAGCTGACGAAATTACATAAAGGAGAATACAACGGATATTTATTTCAGGAAAAGTATGATAACTACAATATTGGCGTTGTGTTTTTAGTAAAGCGAACCGAAGTCTATTCGAGTTTATATGATTTGTACTTTATCGTTGCAATTATGTTAGCCTTATTTATTCCGCTCATTACGTATGGTATTTTCTTTTTAAAGAAAGAAATACGATTGCCGATTGCAAGGTTAATCAAGGCATCAAAGCGAATGGAGGAAGGACAGATTGGTATCGAAGTACAAGGGGAGAGTATGCCAAATGCCGAGTTTACTTATTTGATGGAGAGCTTTAATAGTATGTCTTCTCAGGTAAAGTATTTATTTGATTATGTATATGATGAAAAGCTGGCAAGAAAGGATGCACAGATTCAAGCACTTCAAGCGCAGATCAATCCACATTTTCTAAATAACACCTTGGAGATGATGAACTGGCAGGCGAGAATGTCGGACGATCCAGTCATTTCAAAAATGATAGAAGCCTTGGGTACGGTACTTGATTATCGGATGAACCGTGCAGATGTAAAAGAAATCCATTTAGCAGAAGAGTTACAGTGCACCGATGCGTATTTCTATATTATGTCCATGCGATTTGGACAGCGCCTCTATATCGAAAAAGAGATTGATGAGAGCCTTTTGGATATCTTTGTGCCACCACTTATATTACAGCCAATTGTAGAAAATGCAATTGTTCACGGAATCGAGACCGTCAAAAATGGAAGCATTTTGGTAAAGGTCTACCATGAAGGGGATAAAGTATATTTACAAGTTCAAAACAGTGGTAAGAAGATTAGCGAAGAGGAAATGGAGCGAATTCAGTTGTTGCTAGAAGGAAATGATGAAGTAATCCCAACGAGGCAAGGAAAGCATACCTCAATTGGCATTCGAAATGTAAATTTAAGAATCAAACTCGTATATGGAAATGAGTATGGATTACGTATTGAGCAAAACGAGGACGGAATCACAGTCTCAACCATAGTAATTCCATATAATGGGCGAGATATGAAGTCGTCCATGGCTGAGCGAAGTCTTGTGGAAGATGAATTAAAGCAATTTAGAAAAGTAAAAAAGTAAATCTGCAATTGGAATGAATTTTTGTATTGTGCAATGCCTGTAAAGGGGATTGCACATTTTTGCAAATAGATAGCAAGAATGAACAAATAATGTCAAGTAAGTCTAATGTTTTTTGGAACTATTGCACTTATAATATGAGTATAGTAAATGTTAATCGTTACTAAACCATATGAAGGAGGATATGTATTATGAAAAAGAAATTTCTGTCATTACTGCTTGTAGGAGTAATGTCGACCTCATTGCTTGCAGGATGTGGATCATCCAAAACAAATGAGGCTTCAAACACGGGGGATACGAATGAGGGACAGGTTGCAACAACAGAAGACACTTCGAAGAAAAATCCGGTAACCATAAAAACAGTATCCATGTTTGGAGGAACGGATCCAAATGCGGTTGTTTACGAAGCGGTCAACGAGGAGTTTGCGAAAGAATATGACTATATAACAATTGAAGATAACTCACAATCTTCCGATGAAGATTGGAAGGCTTCTGTTGCTGCTGATTTTGCAGTTGGTAATGAGCCAGATGTAATTCAATTTTTCACGGATGCAACGGCAAACACGATTTTGGCAACCGATAAATTTGTAACATTAGATGAAATTCGTGCCGAATATCCAGAGTATGCACAAGATACGATGGATTCTGCACTTGATGCAGTAACAAATCCGGATGGAGTAAAAAGAGCAGTACCTACTACTGGATATTGGGAAGGGCTATATTGCAACAAAGATTTATTCGATAAATATGGGGTTGCATTGCCTACGGACTGGGATTCTTTTGTAACGGCAATCAATGCGTTTAAAGAAAATGGAATTATTCCAATCGCATGTTCACTCAATAATGTTCCTCATTACTGGGTAGAGTATTTAATGCTTTATGCATCCGGAAGTGAAAACTATACCTCCGTTCCGGATAAAGCGCCAGCAGAATGGGTAAAAGGATTGGAAACATTTAAGACATTAAGAGACATGGGAGCATTCCCAGAAGATACCGATACGGTCGATGATGCTTATATCGGACAGCTATTTAGAGATAAGAAAGCCGCAATGCAGTTGGATGGATCCTGGTTTGCAGGTGGAGTGACAGACACGGAGAATACAGTAGTTATTGCATTCCCTGGTATCGAGGAACAGAAAGCAGAAGCTGGCGCAATGGTAGGTGGTATCTCTAGTGGATTCTATATTACAAAGAAAGCTTGGGAAGATCCAGACAAGAGAGATGCAGCCGTTAAGTTTGTGGAAGCTCATACTTGTAAAAGTGCAGTTCAAAGATATTGGGAAGCTGGTGGTGCGATTTCCAAAGCAGCAGTTCAAGTGGATGCAATTGATGGTATGACAAACTTAGCATACTCCGCATTGGAATATACCAATGCTGCAACTAGCATTAATGCACCTACGGATTCTAGACTTGGACAGGAGCCATATGCAATTATTACCTCTAATATTGTAAAGATTTCGACGGGAGCAGTTTCTGTAGAAGATGTTTTAAATGAAGCATTGAGTTTATATGCACAAAGAAACGAATAGATAGTAAATAAATCAGGCAATTAAAAATGAAATAGAGGGGGTCATGACCTTCATTGCTCCCTCTATTTTTGTACAAAAAATTAGGAACCAAGGGGTTTCTAAATGATAGAAAGGCGTAAGAAAGATGTTATATAAGAGAAAATGGCCATTGCTTTTATTTATTGTACCGGGTTTGCTATTCATGTTTGTCTTTCTTTACATACCATTTGTTGAAAATATAAAAAATAGTTTTTTTGATATGACCGCTATTATCGAAATGCCAGGAACAAAGTGGAAATTTATTGGACTCGAAAATTATAAAAAGCTATTTGTGGATCAGGATGTAAAAACGGCGATTTTCAATTCCATGAAAATGATGGTCCTAACCGTTGTTTTTGAAGTTGGAATTGCATTTGTTTTAGCCGTCATGGTATCCCAGATCAAGAAGCTTCAACAGGTATTTCGTACCGTTTACTTTTTTCCGGTTGTCATTTCGGCTACCGCAATTGGATTGTTATTCAAATTATTTTATAACTACGATGGAGGTATGCTAAATCAAATATTGGAACATTTTGGGAAAGATGCAATTAACTGGCTGAGTCCAGAGCTCGCTTTTATCATGGTCTGTATTCCTACCCTTTGGAGTTATATCGGATTTTACTTTGTTATATTACTGACCGGACTTAGTGATATATCAGATGATATATATGAGGCAGCATCCATTGACGGATGCGGTCATTTTAAGCAGGTATTCCACATAACACTTCCATTAATGAAACCAGTATTCTTTACTTGTGTAACACTAGCGTTAACTGGTGCCCTGAAAGTATTTGATCTTCCATGGGTAATGGTTCCAAATGGAGCACCGCAGGGAGTCACCCATTTCCTTGGTACCTATATGTATCAGGTGACGTTTGGGCTTAGCAACTTTGACTATGGCTCAACACTGGCATTTCTCATCGTAATACTTGGTATAGTAATATCTAGGCTGGTTGGATTATTTACGAAGGAAAAGGAAGAGGGGAGGTAATCGCTATGGTAACGAAGAGAAATAAGAAAATAAAACCGAGTAGAGTTATCATTTATACCGTATTAATTCTTTGGGCAATCACTACTATTTTTCCTTTTGTCTGGGTGATTATAAATTCCTTTAAACCTTCTTCGGAAGTGCTAACATCATCCTTTTCACTTCCAAAAGCGTTTTCAGGGGACAATTACATTACTGCATTTAGCAGATTAAATGTATTAAATGCATATAAAAATAGTTTATTGATTTCATGCAGTGTAACAGCGGGTGTAATGGTGTTATCCGCATTGATGTCATTTGGATTAACCAGATATCAGTTCAAAGGGAAAAAGATGATTCAAAGCCTTATTATTGCAAGTCTTATGTTTCCGGTATTTTCAACGATTATTCCTGTTTTTCGAATGATAGTATCCTGGGGATTACTAAACAAAAATATTGCAGTAATTCTTCCACAAATAGCAGGGAATCTAAGTTTCGCAACCGTTGTTGTGACCGGTTTCATGCAAAATGTACCAATTGAAATGGAAGAGGCAGCCTATATGGAGGGAGCGAACGTCTTTCAGGTGTTTGGAAGGATAATTGTACCACTTTGTAAACCATCCCTTTCCACGGTAGCGATCTTTAGTTTCCTTTGGTCTTATAATGATTTATTTGTTCAAAATATTATGATACGGGATAATACGAAATTTCCGATATCCACCTTATTGCAACAGATTAGCTCCTTATATGGGACGGATTTTGGTTTGATGGCGGCTTCCGTTGCAATCATCATTATACCGGTAGTTATCGTATATATCTTCCTTCAAAAGAATATTGTGAAGGGATTGACAGCCGGAGCAATCAAAGGGTAAACTAGTTTAAAATCAAGAGTTTGAGGGGATTATAGCGTATATTAGGGTGTGAAAGAGGGGTAGCTTATGTATAAAGTATTGCTTGTGGACGATGAACCAATTATCGTTGAAGGGTTATCAAGAAGCGTACCATGGGAGAACTGGAACTGTGAAGTAGTTGCTACTGCGCATGATGGAATCGAAGGCAAGGCAATGATCGAAGAGCATTCACCAAACATTGTATTCATGGATATTTGCATGCCAGAAATGGATGGGTTACAAATGATGGCAGCAATGAAATCACAGTACCCGGATATGGAAGTTAGTATACTGACTGGCTTTCGCGATTTTGAATACGCACAGCAAGCAATTTGCCTTGGAGTGACTCGTTTCCTTTTGAAACCGTCCAACATGGAGGAAATCAAGGAAGCGATCGATACCATGTGTAAAAACCTAGAGAAAAAACATATTCCAATGAATGAAGCATCCAATATAGCACAGGCACATGAGAGCACCTGTGGAAATTTTATTGTGAAGAATGCACTTAAGTACATACAGGAAAACTACCAACAGAAGTTAACATTAAGTGAAGTCGCAGAGAAAACATATGTTAGCCAGTGGCATTTAAGCAAGCTTTTAAATGGACAGACTGGACAAAGCTTTTCAGAGATACTAAATCATATTCGAATTGAAGAAGCTAAGAAGCTATTAGAAAATCCAACGCTACGAATTGGAGATATTTCAGAAAGTGTTGGATTTCTAGACTTAGCTCATTTTTCACGTGTATTTAAAAAGCAGGAAAACATATCTGCCAATGAATACCGTAATAAAGTGTTAGGAAATCAGGTGATCTGATTTAGAAGGTGTAGATTACATGACCACCAAGGATTACTTTTTGGAGGACGAGTGTGTGTTTATCTAATAAAAGGCAATCGGCTACCTTACCTGGCGCAATGCTACCATAAGCAGCATCTATGCCGATTGATTTGGCGGGATTGAAGGTGGCACATTTAACAGCACTTTCCAGAGAAATTCCCATAGATACAGCAACTCGTAAGCAATCCATAAGATTTGTGACCGAACCAGCAAGGGTTCCATTCTTTAAAGTTGCAAGGTTGCCCTTGACGGTTACCACCTGGCCGCCAAGTGAGTAGGTGCCATCTTTCATTCCGGTTGCCATCATACTATCGCTGACTAGGATGATGCGGTCATCTCCAAACAGTTTAAACGTAGAGCGAACTGCAGATGGATCGATATGGATTCCGTCACAGATTAATTCAACCATTACATTACTAGAATCGGCAGCAGCACCGATTGGTCCAGGTGAGCGGTGGGTAAAAGAAGGCATGGCATTGTAAAGATGAGTCATGTGATCGGCGCCGAGAGAAAATGCTTCCATCGCAGTCTTATAATCACAGTTCGTATGACCTAAAGAAACATGAACACGAGAGGAAATTTGCTCTATTAAAGGAAGGGCGCCTTCTAGTTCGGGCGCAATCGTAATTAGTTTAACAAGGTCAGGAGCTACTGACAATAGACGCTCAAAGAGTGCGAAATCCGGGGATTTGATAAAATCCGAATTCTGCGCTCCTTTTTTGTCATAGGAAATAAAAGGACCCTCAAGGTGAACACCACAGAGCCT
This sequence comes from Lachnoclostridium sp. UBA5725, assembly GCA_002419585.1. Classification (GTDB taxonomy): domain Bacteria; phylum Bacillota; class Clostridia; order Lachnospirales; family Lachnospiraceae; genus DIGJ01. Next base: position 314,532 of record DIGJ01000014.1, on the reverse strand, counting down.
GGCAGTTGGCTTTATTTGAGGAATAGATGCAAACGAAGCCGTACGTTCTAAAATATAAATCAAGTCTTCTTCTGGCAACGTCATTGATGCGGGACATATGGAAGTAATTCCATTATGTAACTCATACTCAGCAATTTTAGCAAAAGCGACATCGTTTGTGTCACAAAAATCATAACCGGCGCATCCGTGGAAATGAATGTCAATCAATCCAGGGATTAATAAACTTTGATTTGCATCCAGTACGTTATTGTCGTCGGTATCCTTGGAAAAAAGCCCATCTTTTATAAAAACATCCGTTTGAATAAATCCTTCCTTTATTGTAAAAACATTTGCATTTTTTATTTTCATAAATTGAACCTAGTCTCAACCAAACATGCAAGCACATTCCTTTGAGACGCAAACACAAAGGTTGTGTGTTTGCGTTTATCCTTTCATTAAAATTCTTTTAATAAATGCCTTTCCATCTTCCTTGTGTTCATTTTCTTTACGTATTCTTATTTTTATGATAAGGGGAGGCTAAAAGCGCTGCTTTATCTGCAACAAGGGTAACATCCGGATGCATTTGTAAGATGGAAGCTGGTATTTGTGGTGTTACGGGTCCCCAGAATGCTTTGGCAACGATATCTGCTTTGGCAGCTCCATTGACAATAATGACAATTTTCTTTGCCTGCATAATCGACTTGATTCCCATGGTATAGGCATGCGTTGGAACATCACTTTTTTGTGCAAAGAATCTAGAATTCGCTTCTATCGTGCTTTGCGATAAAGCAACACAGTGGGTCTCCTTTTCAAAGGACGCCCCAGGTTCATTAAAACCAATGTGTCCATTTAGTCCAAGGCCCAACAGTTGTAAGTCGATACCACCTAAGCGATGGATAACCTGGTTATGTGCGTTGCAGGCGTGTAAAATATCGGCATCCATTCCGTTTGGTATGTATGTATTATGTGGCTGGATGTTTATATGTTCAAATAAGTTATGTTGCATAAAATAATAATAGCTTTGATGATTATCATGAGAAAGACCGATGTACTCATCGAGGTTCACACTGGAAACTTCGGAAAAGTCCAAGTCTCCTTTATTATACCAATCAATCAGTTGATTGTAAGTACCTAATGGTGTAGAACCAGTAGCCAAACCAAGTACACAGTTTGGTTTCATTATGATCTGCGCGGAAATTATGTTCGCAGCTTTTCGACTCATATCTTGATAATCTTTTGCCTCAATCACATTCATAAATTTCTCCTCCGAATTAAGAAAAATAGTCTCTTAATTATGCTAACAGTTCAAAAAGAGATATACAATATGTGCGATTAAGATGAACAATTCAAGATAAAAAAGCACAATCTTAGCCAGTGTTTTCTACTTTTATTATGATACTCTTAAGGTAAGAAAAATAGTTTGTTTAAAAATATATCAACATAAGATTAAGAAGGAGAATAATTTGAATGAGCATAATTGTAGTAGATATTGGTGGTACAGAAATTAAGTCAGGCATGTTTACGAATGGAAACGTGACACAGATAAAGAATCATCTAACTAATGCAAAGGATGGTGCAAAAGAAGTTTTAACTACCGTTCAAACAATAATAGAATCTTATAAAGGAGCGGATGCAATCGGAATATGCACAACCGGACAAGTCGATGTGGACAAGGGAAGGGTAAGTTTTGCAGGCCCAAATATTCCGGGTTATCAAGGGTTAGAGATAAAGAAGAACTTAGTAGAAAGATTCGGCATTCCAGTAACAGTAGAAAATGATGTGAATGCAGCTGCTATAGGTGAAGGGCAGTTTGGTGCAGGCGTTGGAGTAAATGATTTCTTATGTCTTACTTATGGAACCGGTATCGGTGGTGCAATTATCCTAAATGGTCAGTTACTGCGGGGAACCCATTATGCTGCAGGGGAATTTGGTGGAATTCTTGTGCACCCAGAAGCTCGAAATAAGAGGGATATATTTAGCGGATGCTATGAACGATATGCATCAGTCAGTGCCCTTATAGCAGAGGCTAAAAAAATAGATGAGGCGCTTCAAAGTGGACGCGATATCTGTAAAAGAATGAACGAAGAGGCTGTAGAAAAATTAATAAACGCATGGATACAAGAAATATCCATTGGTCTGATTACATTAATACATCTATTTGATCCAAAACAGATCATACTTGGAGGGGGGATCATGGAACAGGATTTCATCGTTCGCGAAGTTGAAAAAAGTGTAAAGAATGGGGTTATGGAATGCTATAAAGACATTAAGATTTGTAAGACAAGGTTAGGTAATCTCGCGGGACTATATGGAATGGGATATCTGACTGGAAGCAAATTGTGGTAAGTAGGTGGAGCTTGTCAGGGAAAACAAGAAAGTAAAAACTTATTCCTGACATATGAAAGATAATATAAGAGACGGATGCAAAACATTATATTGTTTTACTTCCGTCTTTTTTTGTGTTTGAATTATGAACGTATAAGACTGTGTTTGGAGAGATTTGGTAAAAGTGTATAAAAAAGCCATGTAATATTCTACAACTAACGATAATGTTTTTCTTAATATCAGATTGTACTGTGATATATAACATGTTATAATACGTGGTATAAACATCGTTTATAATTTAACAAACAATCATTTTGGAGGTATTAGTATGAAAAATCAAACAGCAACAAGAAAAAAGTCTATCCGCTTTTTTTGTCTGACGCTGGCGATCCTAATGTTTAGTTCTATTTGCATTTGGGGATTTCAGACGAGTTGGGGAGATGTAACAATCAAGCGATTAACATTAATGGGAGATAATGGGACAAAAATCAGCACATTGGTTTATATTCCGAAAACTGCGACTTCCGATAATCCTGCACCATGTACAATCATATATCATGGACGTTCCAACCAAGGTCATAGTAATGATACTTGGTCGATGGAACTTGCAAGACGTGGTTACGTTGTTTTTTCACCTGATTTGTCTGGAGGAGGAGAATCAGACGTTAACGATCGGACACCGCAGGCGATTGATGTAGCGAAGTATGCAAATTCTTTGGATATTGTAATCCCAGATAAGATTAATATTATTGGATATTCATTAGGATGTAATACGGTTGGATTTGTTTATCAGGCAATGTCAGAAAAAATCAATTCTGTATTGTATGTTTTCGGACCTTTTATGGTATCTATGACAGAGGAACAATTAGAAGAAGGCTGCTATCCTAACATGACGGCAAATGTTGGAATTATTAAAGCAATGGCCGATCAATATGATTTCAATTTTATTGGAAATCCTGAAGCCTGTCTTGATAAAATGGTACAAATCTTCGGCGTTGATTCTAAGGTTGAAGCAGATAAGGATTATGAAATAAATGGAAAACTATTCCGTTATATGGAGGTAACAGGAGCTTTGCATCAAACCGGTAATATTAGCGGAGAAGCAATTGACAAAATTATTCAATATACTGGAGACGTAGCAAAGGCGCCTATAGAACGCGAAATATCCGATCAAGCTTGGATTGGTCAGCAGATTTTTTCCGGGATAGCGGCTGTTGATATGATGTTCTTACTTGCAGCGTTAATTTCTCTCTTTTTGGAAAATGAATTCTTTGCAAGTATTAAAAATGAAAGACCGGTTAAAAAAGAACAAAAAGGCATAAAAGCATGGGCAATTGATATTTTATTCTCCTTCTTAATTCCTGCATTGATCTTTATTCCTGTATCTGCCTATGGAATGGGATGGTTTGCAAATTCAAAAATTTTGACATCGACGAATCTTAATGGAATCATGCTTTGGTTAGTGGCTCTTGCAATTATTGGTATAATAAGATCATTAATCAGGGTAAATAAGCGTAGAAAAAATGGTGAAAAAATACGTATTTCAGATTTTGCATTGGGAGCAGAACATGAAAAATCAATAAAATGGAGTAATGTTGCTAAATCCTTGCTTCTTGGAATTGTGGTAACTTGTATTTTTGGATTAATCATGACAGCATTAGAAGACTATTTTGGTATCAACTATCAGTTATGGAACATAGCTACCTATTTAAAACCAAGTGCAACTAGAATTATTCGATCAATTCCATATATGATTATTATTTTTACTGTTATGTTTGTTGGAAATACAAATCAGCGAACCCTTCCTTCTTTCGGCAGCGAAAGGAAAGATATGGTGGCTGCGGTTGCAGTTAATACTATTTTGACTGCCTTAGCTTTGGCTGTATTATTGACGATCCAATACGGAGGAAGTTTGGCAATTGGCACTGGTCAACCAGTGTTTGCACAAATGACGATACCGGGTGTTAAAGGAGGCACAAGCGTAGGAGCACTTGATTTTGCTTTTGGATATTGTTATATGATGGGTGGGACTACAGGTGTAGTGACTTATATCTATCGTAAATATGGGAATATATGGGCAGGTGTAATTCCTTGTGCGATATTTGCAGGATTGTTTACTACGTTAGGATTTACACTGGTATGCTAATGAATAACATATAAGTATTTACTACTAGAAAAATATATCATTTTATAAAGGTATAAAAACAAGAATCGAGTTCAATGTGACACTCGATTCTTGTTTTTATAGGATTTTATAATACCTTATGCGTTTCATTGACAGTAATTTAAAAGATTGTTAAAATAAATTGATTGGAAGGAGGGGAAAAGTTGAGTTTAAATCGGAAGACGAATCAACAGATAAAATCGGAGAAAACAGTTCAGGATTTAATGAATGCCGCAGCGGAACTCTTTCAGCAGTATAAAATCAATGAAGTAGGGGTACGTGATATTGCTGAAAAAGCAAATGTTACAACTGGTACATTTTATTACTACTTTAAAAGTAAGAATGATATACTTGATAAAGTGTATCATTCAGCGGATAAAGAGTTTGAAAATATATTTAAGACTGGGTTATCAAAAACTGTGTATTGCGAAAAAATTGTAGAATTTTTCTGCTCTGTCTTAGCAAATAAAGTAATGAAAGACGGTGTTGATTTTACAAGGTACCGTATGTTTGAAATGCGTATTCATAGTACAACAGAAAATGAACTATATAGAGGTATGATTGAATTGATTAAAAAGGCGCAGGAAACGGGAGAATTAAGAAATGATTTTGAAGCAGAAGAAATGAATAATTTTCTTTTTTTAGTTTTTCGCGGAACTATATATGAATGGTGTATTCAAGAGAAGCAATTTGAATTAGTAAAAGAACTTGAAAAGGCAATAGGATATGCAATTCGATCATTTTCAATGAATTGAAATACACCGGGAGAAGTCACATCTTCCGGGTATTTTTATATGTGTATGGGAAAGCAGGTGGAGCTTGTAATGAGTTTCGATATAAAAGAAACAGAAAAAGTATCAATCAAGGATATAGCGGATATGGCAGGAGTCTCAGTGGCTACTGTTTCTCGAATTATAAATGAAAATGGAAGATATTCCGCACAGACCGAAGATCGAGTGCGAAAAATAATGGAAGATTGCAATTATCAACCGAATTTGGTGGCAAGGGGACTGCGTACCAAGAAAGTAGATGCTATTGGCATTATTATTCCGGACATTACAAATGAATTTTTTGCAAAGATATCGCTTGAATTACAAATGGGATTGTTTCAGAGTGGATATGCCTCCATTATTTGCAATACCAATGAAGATCGATACATTGAAAATCAGTATATAAAAATGTTGAATGCACAACAAGTAAGTGGGGTTATTTATATCTCTGGAAATTATGAAGAAGAGATGGAATTGTTGTCGATACCCTCCGTATATATTGATCGTAAGCCAAAAGGTGAAAAAGCAAAAATGCAATCCGTAATTATCGAAAGTGATAATAAACAAGGTGGATACCTGGCTACGAAATGCCTGATTGAAAGTAATGCAAAGCAAATTGCCTGTATTTCATTGGCTTCTAAAGTCTCTACCCATGAAGACCGTGTAAATGGATGTGAAATGGCATTAAAGGAATTTGGTTTACCATATGCAAAAGAATATTTTGCAACCGTATCCAAAACGACCATGACGCAAGCTTGTCAGGCAGTTGATTCCTTGTTAGAAAAAAAATCGAAAATTGATGGGATTTTTTGTACCTCAGATGAAATTGCAGCAGGTGTTATGAAATATTTAGAAGCAAAAAGAGTGAAAGTTCCACTTGAAATGCGCATTGTGGGATATGACGATACTACCTTGTCACAATCAACGAGAATCCCGATTACTACCATACGGCAGCCAATTGAAGAAATGGGACGTTTAGGGGTTGAAAACATATTGGCAATGATTGCAAAAGAGAAAATAGTACGTAAAGAATATATGCTTCCTGTTACACTGATTGAACGTAAAACAACGTAATATATACATTGTGTATAAAAAACGTAATATATAATTGATGATTTTATACAAAAATACAAAAACTGATTGACATATTTACAAAAAAGAAGTAAGATAAAGTTACGAAATGGGTAAACGATTACTCAACAAAAGTAAGTCAATAGCTTACAAATTTGTTTGGTAGAGGGTATCCTGAATCTATATAACTTGAAATGGGTAAACGATTACTTATTGCATATAAAGTTGTATAGAGCAAAAACTATATTCATTATTATCTTTAAGGAGGAAACACATGAAAAAAAGAGCATTGGGAGCATTATTAGCAGTATCCATGGTAGCTACATTACTTGTTGGATGCGGAAAAAATTCTACAACACAGAATTCAACAAAGGAAGCAACAGAAGGAACGACAGAAGAAGCAACAACGGATGAGACACAAAAGCCAGAAAAGTACGGTATTGTTATCAAGGTTTTAAGTTCTGAATTTTGGCAGTCTATGAAAACAGGAATTGAAAATAAGGCAAAAGAACTTGGAGTTGAAGTAGAAGTACTTGCTGCAAATTCTGAGGATGATGTAGAAGGACAGGTTACTGTATTTGAGTCTATGATTCAGTCCGGTGAATATTGTGGATTTGGTGTTGCACCACTTTCTGATTCCAACTTAGTAAACACAGTAGCAGAAGCAAATCAGGCTGGATATTTAGTAGCAAACATTGACGAACAGATTAATCCAGATACCTTAGCAGCACAGGGTGGTTCTGTAGTATGTTTCGTAACAACAGATAATAAAGTTGTTGGAAAAACAGCTGGAGATTACATTGCTTCTTTATTAAAATCTGGTGATGAAGTAGCAATTATCGAAGGAAAAGCTGGTGCTGTTTCCGGAGAAGACAGAAAAGCAGGATGCCAAGAAGCGTTTGAAGCAGCAGGTCTTAAAATTGTTGATAGCCAGCCAGCTGACTGGGATAAAACAAAAGCTTATGACTTAGCAACAAACTTAATTAGCAAAAACGAAAACTTAAAAGCAATTTATTGCTGTAATGATACCATGGCAATGGGAGCTCAGGAAGCAGTAGCAAATTCAGGAAAAGATATTCTTGTTGTTGGTACCGATGGAAACAGTGATGCAATTGCATCTGTACAAGCAGGAAACTTAACAGCAACGATTGCTCAAGATCCAGGAACTGTTGGTGGAAGAGCATTAGAACTTCTTGTAGAAGCTTATCGCAATGGAGATAAACCTGGTGACAAAGATAAAGTAGATGAAAGAATTAATCCAATTCTTATTAAACAAGATTAATGATTTGTAAGTAATGTGAGGCCAAGTCTGACTTGGCCTCTAATAAAAGGAAATCCAGAGTTTGAAAAAGGAAAAGATGGTGCGTATGACGAGTTTAGTTGAAATGAGAAACATTACAAAAAAATTTCCGGGTGTAACTGCACTAAGTGGAGTTAACTTTGATGTCAAGCCAGGAGAAGTTCATATTTTGTTAGGAGAAAATGGTGCCGGCAAGTCAACCCTTATGAAAATGCTAAGTGGTGCATATGAACCAACGGAAGGGGTAATGGTTGCAAATGGAAAGGAATTTCCAAGATTTACTCCAAAGATATCACAGGATAATGGAATTAGTATTATTTATCAGGAATTAAGTGTAATTAATGAAATCAGTATTCAGGAAAATATATTTGTTGGAAAATTAGCAGAGAAATCGGTGTTAGGCCTTAAAGTAGTAGACAATAAGGCAATGAGAAAAAGAACACAGGAAGTATTAGATGAAATCGGACTGAAACGATCCCCAGAAACAACAGTGGGTAGTCTGTCAATCTCGGAAAAACAAATGGTAGAGATAGCGAAAGCAGTGGCTTTCGATGCAAAAGTGATAATAATGGATGAGCCTACTTCATCCTTGACAACAGAGGAAATCAATCATTTATTTGAAATTGTCAATAGATTAAAAAAACAAGGAAAAGGAATCGTATTTATTTCTCATAAGTTAGACGAAGTTCTGGCAATTGGTGACCGTGTTACTATTTTGAAAGATGGTCAATATGTAGGAACTTATCCAATTTCTGAAATGGATGAAGACCGTTTGGTAAAACTGATGGTCGGACGTGAAATAAAAGGAACATATTTAAAAGATCCAGATAAAGAATATAAAAATGAAGTGATCTTTGAAGTAAACGGATTAACAAGAAAAGATGAGTATGTCAAAGAGATCAGTTTCAAATTGAAGCGAGGAGAAATTTTGGGATTCTCAGGCCTTGTAGGTGCAGGACGTACCGAACTTATGGAAGCAATCTACGGTGCAGCGCCAATAAAAGCGGGAACGATTACGTTACTCGGCAAGACCTTGCATATCAAGAAACCATATGATGCACTCAAAGAAGGAATTGCACTGGTAACGGAGAATAGACGTGAGACTGGATTTTCTCCATATTTTAGTATTAAACAGAATCTGAATCAGGCTAAAAATTTAAAGGAAAGTAAATTTGGTGGTATGACTGGCCTGATTAATAATGCAGAAGAAGAAAGAGTTTCAGAAGAACAAAGAGTTGCTATGCAGATTAAATGTGCAACTACAAATCAGGTTATTACCCAGTTGTCCGGAGGTAATCAGCAAAAAGTTATCCTTGGCAGATGGATGGCATCAAATCCTAAATTAATTATATTTGATGAGCCTACCAAAGGTATTGATGTTGGTACGAAATCAGAGATCTATAAGCTGATGCGAGGACTTGCAGATAAAGGAATTGGGGTATTGGTTGTTTCTTCAGAATTGCCAGAGTTGTTATCAACGTGTGATCGAATTATTGTATTCAATGATGGAAGAAGCAATGGAGAATTTTTATCAACAGAAGCAACGGAAGAAGAACTTGTTCGTGCTGCAACTACAAAGTAAGAGAACAGATATAGGAGTGAAATCATGAGTAAAACTACACAATTAGTAAAATCAAAAAAGACCTTTAGCGACTACTGGAGTTCATATAGTACAGTTGCAATTCTATTTTTAATGCTTTCCGTATTTAGTGCCTTGAAACCGGGTGCATTCTTAAGCAGTGGAAACTATGTAAAAATTATTGAACAAAGTGCCATTACTATTTTGTTGGCATGTGGCGAATTTTTTGGAATCATCCTTGGTGGTATCGACTTGTCTGTTAGTTCTGTAATGGCACTTTCCGGTGTTGTTTGTGCAAAACTGATGGTTGCAGGATGGCATCCAGTATTAGCAGTACTTGTTGGAATTATTTTGTTTGGTGCCGCAGCAGGTGCAATCAATGGTATGCTGATTAACGTTACGAATTTGCCACCATTTATCATAACACTTGGAACACAGGCAATCTTTCGTGGTTTAACCTATATTTTAAGCGATGCTCGCTCGGTTTCTGGCATTAACATTGGATTTATGAAATTTGTTGGTGGAAAAATCGGCGGTGTTGTCCCTATGCCAATTATTATCGCGTTGGTAGTAGCGATTGTATTAATCTTCTTTACAACAAAAACAAGAGCAGGACGTAATATCTACGCACTAGGTGGCAACCCAATCTCTGCTTATTTTGCAGGAATTACAACCAAAAGACACCAGTTATTATGCTTTGTCATCTCTGGAATCTGTGCATCTTTAGCTGGTATGGTTAATATTGCTCGTCTTGGTTCCGCAGAGCCAAATGCAGGAACCGGATATGAAACCTATGCAATCGCAGCCGTTATCATTGGTGGTACCTCTTTCTTTGGTGGACAGGGCGTTATTTGGAAAGTTGTAATTGGTGGTTTGATTATTGGAACCATTAACAATGGTCTTAACATGGTAGGACTTTCTTCTTACTATCAGCAGATTGCAATGGGTGTATTAATTATTTTAGCAGTTACCCTGGATCGTTTCTTTGGTGCTAGTAAAAACAAATAATCGACATACTTTTTGAACATAACAGAATAAGAAGAAATGAGGATAAGGATATGAAAGCAGAATTTGCCCCATCACTTATGTGTATGGACTTTTTAAAAATGAAAGAACAATTTGAGATTTTAAATGACAGAATTGATATGTATCATGTAGATATCATGGATGGACATTTTTGCAAAAATATTACACTTTCACCAGACTTAATCAAAGTGTTTAGTCAAATCGCAACCAAACCGATGGATGTTCATTTGATGACGACCGATCCAATAGATTGGATTGAAATCGTTGCGAAAGCGGGTGCAACTTACATTTCACCACATTGTGAGACGATCAATACCAATGCCTTTCGTGTCATGAATTTGATAAAGAGTTTGGGATGCAAAACGGGTGTTGTACTAAATCCAGCAACTCCATTAAGCTATATTGAGCACTATTTAGACAGAATAGATTTATTAACAATCATGTCCGTTGATGTAGGATTTGCAGGACAACCGTTTATTGAAGAAATGATTGATAAGATCAAAGAGGCAAAACGGTTAAGAGAAGAAAAAGGTTATTCTTATAAAATCCAGATCGATGGTTCTTGTAACAAAAACACATTCAAACGATTGGCTGAAGCAGGCGTAGAAGTATTTATCGTAGGTTCTTCCGGATTGTTCGGATTGAACGAAGATTTGAATAAAGCTTGCGATCAAATGTTTATGGACTTTGAAGAAGCGACGAAGTAGTTTGGAGGTTTGGAATGGAAAAAGAATATATACTGGGTATTGACGTCGGTGGAACAAATATTCGAGCGGGCCTTGTAGACGAGTCGTATCAATTAACTGAATTTGTGATTGAAAGTAGTGCTCAGATTGTGGATAAACAGGATGCTACCGACAACTTGACCGAATTTGTAAAAAACTACCTGAAAGCACATGCGAGAGAAAAGAAGGTAATCGGAATTTCAATTGGATTCCCTTCTACAATCGATAAGGCGCGAAAAACCGTTTTATCTACTCCAAATATTAAAGGCTTAGATAACGTTGAAGTAGTGGATGTATTAGAAGAAAAATTGGGTATTAGCACTTTTATTGATAAAGATGTGAATATGCTGATGCTTTGTGATATGTACAATGGCAGTATTCCGGACAATGGAGTGACCGTAGGTTTTTACCTAGGTACGGGACTTGGGAATGCGATTTGTATTGATGGTGAATTGCTGATTGGTAAGAATGGAGCCTCTGCGGAATTGGGACATATTCCTTCCCGGGATGTGGATGGCATTTGCGGATGTGGCAATAAATCCTGTGTGGAACTGTTTGCTTCTGGAAAACAGTTGAAATATTTATGTGATACTCATTTTCCAGATAGTTTTATCGGTGATATTTTTAAAGAACATGCACAGGATTTGGTCATTAAGAAATTTATACACGATCTTGCAATCCCAGTTGCAACCGAGATAAACATACTTGACCCGGATTACATCATTATTGGAGGTGGCCTTCCTCAAATGGATGGTTTCCCCAAAAAACAATTGGAGGATGCAATTCATGAATTTGCGAGAAAGCCATATCCAGAACAGAATTTGAGCTTTTCCTACTCGGAACCTTTGCAAGAAAATGGTGTAATTGGTGCTGGAATATATGGAATGAAGCAGATTAGACGCAAAAGGAGACAATCTTAAATGAAAATAGCAATTGGAAATGATCATGTTGCAGTTGAAATGAAGCAGCAGATTACACAATATTTACAGGAAAAAGGTATCGAAGTAGTGAATTATGGCACGGACTCAAGCGAACGTTGCGATTATCCAGTTTATGGAGAAGCAGTTGCAAATGCAGTAGCAAAGGGCGAGGCAGATTGTGGAATCCTAATCTGTGGTACCGGAGTGGGAATTTCCCTTTCTGCAAATAAAGTAAAAGGCATACGTGCAGTTGTTTGTAGTGAGCCATATTCTGCAAGACTTTCGAAACAACACAATAATACAAATATATTAGCCTTTGGAGCAAGAGTGATTGGTATTGAATTGGCTAAAATGATTGTAGATGAATGGTTAAATGCAGAATTTGAAGGTGAACGTCATCAAAGACGTGTTGATATGATTGCTGCAATCGAAGAAAAACAAAAATAAGGATATTCTATATTACTAAATACCCCCCTTTTAAAAAGCCTGCTTCGAATGCAACGATTCTATTTGAAGCAGGCTGTATTTGTTTTTGTATAAAATTAGCAATTTTGTTGCAATTGTTCCGTAAAATGATAAAATATAAAGTAAGAAATCGATTACTCTTTAGGGGAGAAGATGAATGAAGAAGAACCTATCCATTAGTGAATTTGCAAAATTATGCAATGTTTCGACGGCAACCGTCTCAAGGGTTATGAATCAAAAAGGGGGATATTCCAAAGAGACAGAGATTAAAATATTAGATGCCATAGAAAAATACAACTTTACACCAAATTTGGTTGCAAAGGGATTAAGAACCAAAAAGACACCAATTATCGGAGTGATCGTTCCGGATATTGTGAATACCTTTTATTCGAAAATGATACTAGAACTACAAACGGCTTTGTTTCAAGCAGGATATCTTACCATGGTTTGTAATGTAAATGAATCGGATGAACTGGAAAAGCAAGAAGTGTTAGCACTGCTGGCACAAAATATCAGTGGACTGATTCTTATTTCTGGGAGAACAAGAAAAACAGATATAAAGGGCGTTCCTGTCATTTACATTGACCGAGTGCCAAGTGAAGAGGAAAAAGAGGAATTTATCGTAATCGAATCCGATAATTTGTTTGGTGGTTACGTAGCAACACAAGAACTCATCAACAATGGATGTAAACGGATTGCTTTCGTGACCGATAAAATTGGTGAGAGTACGAAAACAAAACGATATGAAGGATATTGTAAAGCAATTTTAGAAGCAGGATTATTTCTTGATCCTTCGATGACACTTCGAGTAAATTCCGTCGTAATCAGTGAAGGTGAGCGAGTTGTAAAAAAAGCCATAGATGAGGGAATAAGAGTGGATGGCTTTGTATGCGCTACCGATAATCTGGCAATTGGTGCGATTCTTGGCGCTAAGGCAAGAGGTCTTCGTGTGCCGGAGGATATCAAAGTTACGGGATTTGATGATGTTGAAATCGCTTCTTTATTTACGCCTTCTGTGACTACGGTTCATCAGTATAACGACCAAATGGCAAAAGCTGCAGCTGAAAAAATGATTACATTATTATCAGAAAAGGAAATTGAAGATCGGCATATATTGATTCCAGTTGACTTAGTTTCGCGAGAAAGTAGTAGAAATGAGTAGCATATTTAAATAACATAAACATAATAAGAAAGGAAACAATGAAACATGAAGTATGAAGAGGTTGTAAAAAGAAATCCAAACAAAAAAATCCATAGCGTAGCAAGTCAGGCATTTAATGACTATGGAACGGTTTATGAGTATAATGTGGAGGAAGTAATAAATTATGCGTTGGAAAATGTTGAAGTACCAAAATCGGGTGATTTCTATCAGGCAACGCATGACGGATTAGAAAGCATACCAGTCGTTCAAACCATATCAAAAGATTTGTTTGGTGGTCTTAGTGTACAAGCAGGGGCATGCGTCGGACATAATAAAGCCTTAACAGGATTTGAATACCATCAAGGAAGTGAAGTTATCATTGCAGTCACAGACTGTGTAATTATTCTGGGAAAACGTCAGGATATGCAAGGATATGACTATCAAGGTGAAAAAGCGGAACTCTTTTTTGTGGAAAAAGGCCAAGTAGTTGAACTATATGGTACAACCCTTCATTATACACCTTGTAAAGTGGAGGATTACTTTATGACAATTGTATTACTATTAAAAGGTACCAATGTAGAATTTGATCAACCAAAAGGAATTTGTACCAAGAGAAACAAATATTTAATTGTACATCCTTCTCAAACGGAAAAAGTGGAAGCGGGTACTTATCCAGGTCTTTTGGGTGATATGATTCGTATTAATTAGTAAAATGGTAATTGACAAAATTGTGCATATACTGTATATATAGATATATACAGTATATGCACATTTTTTTTGGGAGGGGATATAGAATGTTACACTTAGAAAATGTAACAAAGCGTTTTGATAGCTTTCAACTCAGTAATATTACCTTTGATTTACCCAAGGGGTATATTATGGGGTTAATAGGACAAAATGGTTCGGGTAAAACAACGCTTCTTCACATTATTATGGGATTGTATTCCGTACAGACGGGTACTGTAACTTTCAATGAACGAAATGCTCATGAACAGGAAAAAGAAGTTAAGAATAAGATAGGATTTGTGTTGAATGAGGAACTTTTTACGAAAGGGATATCATTAGAAGAAAATGCAAGGCTTTATGGGAATTACTATAATTCCTTTGATTTTGAGATATTTGAACATTACTGTGAACGCTTCGGGCTACAAATGAATCGAAAACTAAAACACTATTCCAAGGGGGAAAAACTTAAATTTCAGTTTGCTTTTGCACTTTCTCATAACCCGGAATTATTAATCTTAGATGAACCTACGGAAAGTTTTGACCCTGAATTTAGAGAAGAGTTTATACAAATTGTAACAGAATTTGTACGAGATGGAGAGCATAGTGTATTATTGGCGACACATTTAACCGAGGAACTAGACCGAATTGCAGATTATATTACTTTTATTCATAAAGGAAACTTGGTATTTAGTTTGGATAAGGAAACCATGCTTGATTCATATCGGATGGTAAGCGGTGAAAATTATAAAGTAAATTTGCTTTCGAAAGAGCAAATAATTTATAAAGAAAAAGGAACCTATGCCACAAAGGCACTTGTAAAACATGGAAAATACTATCATTATGACAGGGAACTTATGGTTTCGAGACCTACTACCTCGGATATCATGTATTACATTATAAAAGGAGATGAAAAAAATGGTAGGAATCGTTTTTAGAGATTACCGAATGCATTGGAAAGAGGGAATTCAAAGTGTTTTTAAAAATGGTTCTTGGTTTATTTATTTGTACCTAATGATTGTTCCAGTAAATTTATTTGATTATGCAGATAAGATAAGCGAAGTAATGACGTACTATGGCATATTATTTCCAATTATGATAGGGTTGCTTCTTTCTAGAATGTATTCCAATGGTATAAATAAAACAATGTTTTTGTGTCCGCTAGAAAAAGAAGAACGAAAACGATATTTAGTAAGTGCATATTGGTTACGAGTAATCGTACCAACCTTTTTATTTATACTGATTGGAACTGTTTTAGTGGGTACTCACAATATATCTATGAAATCATTTCTAATTTTAGTTGTAAGTGAAACAATGTACTTTATTGCCTCGAATTTGTATCTGGAAGCCGCTTATCAAAAACCTGACTATGAAAAGAAACATAATCTTTCTGGATATACCTTTTGGCAGATTGTTGCACAAATTTTTGGATTGTTTTTTATGGTAGTCTGTATAAGTTTTGCAGGAGATTTGAATGTTCCATTTCAATCGATGAATTTTGCAATCATATTTTTTTTACTAGTGGTACAGTTTGCTATCACAATTAAAGTGGTGCTTGGATATTGGGAAAAGGTTATGAGGATAGCGATAGACTATGAAATGAGTTTAGTCGGTTCTGGCAAAGAGGAGTAAGCATGAAAATCAATATAAAAACGCAGGGAACACTTGCGATATATGAGCAAATAGTAAATCAACTAAAAAATGCGATTGTGACTGGTCAGCTGCATGCAAAAGAGGCCTTACCCTCCATCAGATCCCTTGCCAGTGAGTTAGAAGTTAGTGTTATTACCACAAAGCGTGCATATGAAGAATTAGAAAAAGAAGGATTGATTTACTCTGTTGCGGGCAAGGGATTTTATGTGAGTGAATACAATACCGACTATCTTAGGGAAAAGCAGTTGATAATGCTGGAAAAAAGATTTGGTGAAATTATTTTAGATTGCAAGAGAGCAGGGCTTTTGGAAGAAGATGTAGTCGAAATGACCAGAGTCTTATATCGAGAAAATAATTAGGAAAAAGATAAAGAAAAGGGGATATGACAATGTTACTTGAAATGAAACAGGTGACTGGATTATCAAAAAAATTTCATTTGGAAGAGATAAGTTTCGGGTTAGAGCCTGGATATATACTTGGAATTGCAGGAAAAAACGGCGCAGGTAAATCGACCTTATTGCATTACATAATGGATGATCGCATTGCGTATAAAGGGAAAATTTATTTGAATGGAAAAGATATTCGTGAAAATCATTCAAAAAGTTTAAATGAAATTGGATTTGTATCGGAAGAAAATAGTTTTTTTTATCAGTATAGTGCAATACAAAATGCAAAACTTTTGGGTGAATTTTATTCCGAATGGGAGGAAGAACGCTTTATCGAAGCAATGAAGCGTATGGAATTATCTGTAAATAAAATCGTAGGAAAGATGTCACGAGGGGAACTATCAAAATTTAAGATGGCATTTGCTATGGCTCATCGTTCTAAATTATACCTATTAGATGAGGTGACTGGTGGAATGGATCCGGTATTTCGAAAAGAATTTTTTCAGATACTCAGAGAAATTATAGTAACTGAGGAGGCTTCCATTGTTCTCGTTACTCATATACAGGAGGAACTTGAATTGAAAGTGGATTATGCTGGGATTCTGGAACAGGGAAAGCTGATTTCATTTGGAGAGGTTGTTTGTTAAGTGTACAAAAAATTAATGAAAGGATGAATGCAAGCACATAACTTTCACCCTCTGTGTTTGCTGCGTCTCAAATGAACATGCTAACAGGTTCGCTTGAGACTTGGTATCGAAATATGAAGAAATTCCATACTGTTGAAGCGTTTGATTGTAAACTTTTGAATTATGAATATAATAACATAGTACTCATCAAGGCTGTTCGTTATTTTTTTGAGGCATTCTTGTATTTATTATTTGCTATGCCATTGCAAGAATTAAAAAAAGAAGATAGACAAATAGTTATTTTGATTTCTATATTTTTATTAATTGTTGTATCCTTTTATTTGCAACCTTATTTGCTGATAAAAGAAGCGGGAAAGACAGTCACTATCAATAAAAAGCTAAGTTACCTTCCAGTTAGCCATTTTGATATTTCAAAAGTACGCTGTAAGTATTTATTCAAGTACATTCGAAAACTAGGTTTGTGCTTTTTATGTATTCAAGTAATTGCTTCGATTGTTTTTGAACGGCAACTACTCGTTTACAATATTTTGTATCCACTAATTATGGTTGGAGTTTTTGCTGGAATTTCAGGGTTAGGTATGATATATTTCCCAAAATGGACAATATGATTTGAATTGTGTGCTTTTTTAAACAGAAAAAAGGATAAAAATGTATCATAAAAAAGATAAAAATCTACCATAATACACTGCTAGAAGGTATCCCTTATTGACAATTCTTAATCCAAATGGTAACATTTACTTACACGTGTACGTATACAATGTATTTAGAGAAAGGATAGAGACATGAAAAAGAAAATGGGATATTATTTTCGAGTTGTATTACTTCTATTTGCAGTGTCACCTCTTTTTTCCAAGGTGGTGGAGGCAGAAGAACAGATTACTAGTGATGGGTATGTATATACCGAGCATTGGGAGGGTGATGCATATAGTATCACAGGATATCAAGGAGAAGGCGGAGAGATTACCATTCCTGGGAAAATTAATGGGAAAAAAGTAAAAAGCATTAGTGGATTTATGAATAATGATACCATTACAAAGATTACCATTGGAGAAGGTGTTGTGTCGCTTGGTAATGAGGCATTTGGAAACTGTTCCCAGGTAACGCAAATTATGATTCCAGCTTCGTTGGAATCGGTTTCAAATGCATTTGTATCTTGTCATAGTCTTGAAAAATTTACCGTTGCAAAGAAAAACAAGAAATTTTACACAATTGACGGGGTGTTGATTGGTAAGTATCCAACTGGTGTATCGCTTGCAGCCTATCCAGGAGGAAGAAAAGGAAGCTATACTATACCCAAAAAAGTCACCCAAATAGGAGAACAATCTTTTTTTGGAGCAGTAAATCTAAGCAAAATCACGATTCCAAAAACCTGCAAAGAGATGTATCCAAATGCATTTGATGGTTGTACCAGCTTGACTACGGTGGATATTAAAAGTGGGGGAATAAAATACTTAGGTTATAAAGCGTTTGCCAATTGTACATCTTTAAAACAGGTAAATATATCAGCCGATATTTCTGGTATGGATAGTGCATTTGTTGGCTGCACTACTCTTAAAAAAGTAAAGCTTGATAAGAAAAACCCTTATATGCTTCAAAAAAAGGGAGTGCTATATAGTACCTATAAAAATTATCGTGAATTATTTGTCCTGCTTGGAGAGGTAACACTTGATAACGGTGTATATACGGTGCCTAGTAACATCTACCGTGTCTCTGGAGGTGCGTTTGGGGCAGTGGAAGGGCTAGAGAGTGTTGATTTTTCAAAATCAAAAGTAGAAGAATTTCACTTATATCAGTGGAAGGGGTTTAAAGGAAATCAAATTATCGTTAAAAAGGGTTCAAAATTAGCGGAATCGATTAGAAATGAAGATACCTTAAGTTCAGATGAAGGAATAATAAAAGTAAAATATGTAAAATAAATTAGCCAAGGAGATTGCTTATGAGTAGAAACAAGTTTTATAGATTAATAGTGATGCTCTGTCTTTGTTCTATTTTCCTTGGAGATAGATTTGGACAGTATGCACAAGCCAAAAGCAGTGATTTTGTAATTGTAAAAGGTGTATTAACGCAGTATAAAGGAAAAAGTAAAAAAGTTACTATTCCAAAATCGGTTAAAAGTATAGGAGATAGGGCGTTTTATAATTGCGAGTATATCACAAGTGTGGTGATTCCAAAGACCGTTAAAAGTGTTGGAGATGGAGCCTTTTCTGGCTGCAAGAATCTAGCAAAAATTTCGATTCCAAAGACACTAAAAAGCTTTGGAGCGCACCCTTTTTTTGATACAAAATGGTCGAATAATCGTATGGAAAATGATATGTTTTTGATTGTGAACGGGGTATTGCTCGGAGCAGACAGTAAAAAACAAACCGAAGAGCTTATTATTCCAAAGGGTGTTAAGATAGTCAATCAGGCCTCCTTTAATTATTGGACGGGGATAGAGAGTGTTACAATACCAGAAGGTGTGGAAAAGATCGGAAATATCGCATTTATGATGTGTGAGAATTTAAGAAGTGTAAGTATCTCTAATACAGTTACGAGTATAGAGGATGGTGCTTTTAGTGATTGTTATAACCTAAAAAGCATAACGCTAACAAAAGATACCACATTTATAGGAGAAGGTGCTTTTAGAGCGTGCACAAGTCTGACGATTTATTGTCCGAAAAACTCGTATGCACAAAAATATGCAAAGACCAATGATATTCCTTATGAGATTATCAAATAAGAAATATAATGTTTTCATTGATAATAGTAAAATTATCAAATGTGGAGCAGAAAAAAGTAACAGTTCAGCCGGAGGCCGAACTGTTACGAAAAAAAGATAAAATTTTTAACAGAGAAAAAGATAAAATTCTAACAGAAAAAAAAGATAAAAATCTACCAGAATACTTGACAAGTAGGCTAAAATATTATACAATCGACAATGCATGAAAACATTGTATAAGTGATTGGCCCAGATAGCTCAGTCGGTAGAGCAGAGGACTGAAAATCCTCGTGTCACTGGTTCGATTCCGGTTCTGGGCATTTAACAAAATATTTTTATATTACATGCGGGTGTAGTTCAATGGTAGAACACTAGCCTTCCAAGCTAGATACGTGGGTTCGATTCCCATCACCCGCTTTTTGTGTACCCTAAAATAGGTACGTTGCTTAAAGCGACAGATTGGAGCAGTGTGAAAGAAAAGCACTTTCGCACCCCCCTTATTTTGAGTGTCGCTAAAGCGACAGATTGGAGCAGTGTGAAAGAAAAAAGTGTGAAAATATTATTGGTAGCAATTAATGCGAAGTATATTCATTCTAACTTAGCAGTGTATAGCTTGAAAAAATATGCAGGTAAATTTGGTGACCAAATTAAGATATCAGAATATACGATTAATCATTATGGAGAGGATATTTTACAAGGGATTTTTAAAGAAAAACCAGATGTTGTTGCATTCTCTTCATATATCTGGAATATTTCACTTGTGGATGAAGTAGCAAGAGAATTAAAAAAAGTACTTCCACATGTACCGATTTGGGTGGGGGGACCCGAAGTGTCGTATAATCCAGTAGAGCAACTGGAACAAAAGGATTGGTTAGCAGGGGTAATGGTAGGAGAAGGAGAACAAACTTTTTTGGAACTTTCTTCCTATTATATAGAGAATAAGGGTTCGTTAGCGGATATCAAAGGATTATATTATAGAAAAGGGGATAAAATCTTAAGTACCGAACTACGCACACCGTTAAAATTAAGCGAAATTCCATTTCCATATGATAATATGGAGGAGTTTAAAAACAAGCTGGTATACTATGAAAGCAGCAGAGGCTGCCCATATTCTTGCAGTTACTGCCTCTCCTCCATTGAACGAGGAATACGCCTTCGAGATATCGAATTGGTAAAGAAAGAGCTTGCGCTTTTTATAGACAAGCGCATCCCTTTAATTAAGTTCATAGATCGGACATTTAATGCTAATCATGACCATGCGATGGCTATCTGGCAATACATTTATGAAAAGGATGAGGGGTATACGAATTTCCACTTTGAAATATCGGCAGACCTATTAAGAGGCGATGAACTTGCACTTGTTAAGAAATTTCGACCAGGATTGATACAGTTTGAAATCGGAGTTCAGACAATCAATCCAAGGACGATAGAAGCAATCCGACGTAAAATGGATCTAAATAAACTTAAAGCAGCAGTAAAGCAAATTAAAGAAGGAAACAATATTCACCAGCATCTTGATTTGATTGCCGGACTTCCTTATGAAAATTTAGAATCCTTTCAAGATTCGTTTGATTATGTCTATCGATTAAAGCCAGATCAGCTTCAGTTAGGATTTCTCAAGGTGCTAAAGGGCTCCTACATGTTTGAGTGTAAGGAGGAATACAACATTCAATTTCGAACCGTTCCTCCATTTGAAGTCCTTTCTACCACGTGGCTATCTTATGAACAGGTATTGAAGCTAAAACAGGTGGAAGAAATGGTCGAAATTCATTATAATAGCGGACAATTTGTAAATACGATTCTGTATTTGGAGCATTTTTATAAACGACCGTATGAACTTTACGAAGCGTTGGGGAATTATTATGAAGAACATCACCTGTTCGATCTAAGTCATACTAGAATGAGTCGCTATTCAATTATACGTGATTTCTATCAGAAAACAATCGGTCGGGATTTACCTATATTTGAAGCAATTCTTCTATATGACTTATATTTGAGGGAGAATCTAAAAAGCAGGCCAGATTTTGCCCCAGAAATCGAGTTGCCAAAAGAGGAAATACATCAATTTTATCAGGACGAGGAAACGCTTCGAAGGTATCTTCCAACCTATACGAATTATAATGTGAAACAGATACGACGTATGACGCATCTGGAACTTTTTGATTTTGATATAATGGAAACAGTGAAGCAAGGAAAACGAATCGAAGGAAGAAATAGACTATTATTTGATTATGAAAATAGAAACCCATTAAGTCACCAGGCGCGCGTTTGGGAGGTCTAACTATGGTAAAGAGGATTACAAAACAAGAAAGAGAGCGAATTCACGCGGTCTTGTCTCTTCTTGATGAACACTATACGACGGAATTTAAGTGTTATTTAAATCACGAAACTCCATGGCAGCTTTTAATTGCAGTCATCCTGAGTGCGCAGTGTACGGATGCGAGAGTTAATATTGTTACAAAAGACTTGTTTCAAAAATATAAAACGCTGGATGACTTTGCCTATGCCAATCAAAAAGAACTGGAACAAGATATTCATTCAACCGGTTTTTATCAAAACAAAGCAAAGAACATTATATTATGTGCAAAACGATTAGTAGAAGTGTATGGGGGAGAAGTACCGAGCAAGCTAGAGGATTTGCTTACACTTGCTGGAGTTGGTCGAAAAACAGCCAATGTCATCCGTGGAAACATCTACAATGAACCTAGTATTGTAGTAGATACCCATGTGAAACGTATTTCAAAAAAGCTTGGGTTTACAAAGGAAGAAGATCCAGAAAAGATAGAATATGACTTGATGAAAGTATTACCAAAGGATCATTGGATATTATATAATATCCAGATTATTACGCATGGACGAGGCCTATGTACGGCTAGAAATCCACAGTGTAATGCTTGTTTTTTAAATGAACTATGTAAAGATGTGAAAAATAAGAAAGAGAGAAAGAAAAACACTTCCTCTCAGTAAAAAACACTTGCATATTGATTAGGCTGTTGGTAAAGTATATAAATGTATAAGTGGTATATTTATTGATTTTGGTAGGAATGAAGCGCTTGCAAGATAGAATCTTTCATCAGTGTATTCAAATCTTGTGCCTTCAAAATGAGATCGTTGATTTTGCTATAATTACCTTCTTTCGCATAAATCTCGGCAAGCAAGGTATATGTGCTGCTTATGTCGGTTCTTAACTGTATACAGTATTCAAGAATTGTCTTGACATCTTCGGTAAAACCTTCTGTTTGCAATAGATGTGCCCATTTGTTAAGCGTTCGAATAAAAATAAGGTAATTTTGATCACATAAAGCCAGCTCATCAAAATTTCTTGCACCATACTGATATTTTAAATCGGTATTACTTAGACCATTCAGGTTTAATAGCTTCTTTTGAGATAATTTAAGGATTTGATTTTGGACTTCTAAGATAGCCTCCGTTGTGTTATCCTTAAATGGAAGTGATTCGATAGGTACGTTTAGATAATCAAGGGAAGAGATATCTTTTGGTCGTACGAAATTAGCATCCCCTTCTCGTTTCCAAAATTCATCGGAGAGTGTGTTGTTTGGTTTACTGTGTTTTTTGATTTCAAAGCCGAGCCAGAGAACAAAGACGATGGAGAGTATTAAAAAAACAGGCATGAAATAACATCCTTTCTTATATATAATAGGCATAAAGATAAAAAAAACTAAAAGAGGTGAAAACAATGAATTTTAATAGTAAAAAAACTCAGAAAATAATTTCAACCGTTATTATTATAATACTTGTAATTGCCATGGTACTTCCGATGGCACTTAGCGCAATGATGTAACTATATTTAAAATATACATAATGTAAATGGAAAAGTCAAAAGAAATTAATGCTTGATATATTTGCCTGTTGTGTTACAATGAACAATAGCGTAAAATGTAGATTTACATTGAAGGGAAATGGAATTATGAAAAAGAAAAAGACGATTGCTATTATTGTGACTGTAGTTTGCGTTGTCTTGGTTTGTATAATTGCAGGAATCACCATTTTTAATGGTTCAAATCGTAATACGATTTGTAAAGGAGTATTTATTAATACGGTTGACGTTAGTGGTATGACAAGGGAAGAGGCGATACAAGCTCTTTCGCAATATATGGAGACTGTAAAGAGTACAAAGATTACAGTTCTTGTGGATGGTAATCAGGTAGTGACTCCGGTTTCTGAATTTGGCATTGAGACACAAATGGAAGAAACAGTGGATAGCGCTTTAAATATTGGTAAGACTGGAAATTTTATTAAACGATACAAAGAAATAAAACAAATAGAGAAAAAAGCCATTGTACTTCCGATCACAGTGACATTAGATGATGTATTAGTGAATGATTTTGTTATGGATAAATGCGTTGCTTTCGATATCCCTGCTGAAAATGCAACGCTTTCCAGGGTCAATGGAGCGTTTGTAGTTACAGACCATATCGTAGGAAGAAAAGTAAATGTGAGTGATACGGTTGATATCATTGAAAATACGATTGGTAATGGATGGAATTTTGAAGATACTACCATTGATGCAGTTGTGGTAGATGATAATCCAGAATATACGAGGGAGACACTTGCATTATGTAAAGATGTATTAGGAACCTTTTCTACAACGTATGCAACATCTTCTCAATCAAGAGCAAACAACTTGGCTAACGGTGCAAGACTAATAAATGGCTCTATTATTTGGCCAGGCGAAACATTTTCTACTGGAAAAACCTTACAACCGATTACCGTTGAAAATGGTTATTCCATTGCAAGTGCTTATGAAAATGGACAGGTAGTGGACAGTGTAGGCGGTGGTGTATGCCAGGTTGCAACAACACTGTACAATGCGACATTGAAGGCAGAATTAGAAGTGGTTGAGCGAAGCAATCATTCGATGATTGTTGGCTATGTGGAACCATCTATGGATGCTGCCATTGCAGGTGATTATAAAGACTTAAAGATTAAGAATAATACAGAAGTTCCAGTATACATTGATGCGACGACTGCTGGAAGAACGATTACATTTACCATTTACGGACATGAAACAAGAGATATTGAAAATCGTGTGGTAAAATATGAATCAAAAGTATTAAAAGTAATTCAGCCAGGGAAAGAAAAGATTACAGAAGATAAGACACTGCCAACAACATACCGCAAGGTAACACAGTCAGCGCATGTAGGTTATAAGGCAGAACTTTGGAAAATTGTGTATGTAAATGGTGTAGAAACGAGCCGTGAACGTGTAAATCATAGTTCATATGCTGCGGAGCCTGCTTACGTAACAATAGGGACGAAGAAAGAGAAAGAAGAGGAAGCTAAGAACGAGGATAAGGAAACAACAAGTCCGGATCCAATGGCCTCCCTATCACCATCACCATCTCAATCACCATCTCCAACAATTTCTCCAAGTCAGTCTCCGGAGAATATAGAAGATGATGTAATAACAGAATAATGGATAGGAAAGGGATTGCAGTAAATGCAATCCCTTTTGGAAAATAGGAGTTGCAAATGGAAATGAAAATTGGTAAAATACCAGAAATGATTTTAAAACGTTCGGTATTAAAACAAAAAAAACACCGTAGGGCAGAGGTGCAAGTTGGATTGGGAAGTGGTTTGGATGCTTCCTTTATAAAAGTTGGAAAAGATGAAACGATGGTACTTTCAACTAATCCAGTGATTGCATCTTTTTGTGATACGCCGGAAAAGGCAGTACATATTGCAATGAATAATATTGTCGTAAAAGGTGCAAAGCCAATTGGGATTTTACCAACAATTTTGTTGCCGCCAGATAGCAAAGAAGAAGATCTAAGATCTCTTATGCAAGGACTTGAGAAAGCGTGTGATGAACTAGACATAGAAATTATCGGTGGACATACAGAGGTAGCAGTCGCCATTAACCAGCCCGTTTTGTCAATAACCGGCGTTGGAAAGATAAAGGACATGTATCGATTAGACGAAGGTTTGAAACCTTCACAAGAGCTGGTTATGACTCAGTGGGCTGGTTGGGAAGGAGCCGTAATTCTTGCCAAAGACAATAGAATGTTATTAAGCGAACGCTACGCCACTGATTTTTTGGATAATATAGAAGAAGAAACAAAAAATATTTCGGTGCGGGAAGCGGCGAAGATAGGAATGGAGCATGGTGTAAAAGCAATGCATGATGTCACAAGTGGTGGAATCTTTGGAGCATTATGGGAGATTGCCAGTGCATACCATGTTGGATTTTCGGTTGATTTAAAGAAAATACCAATCCGCCAGGAAACGGTCGAAATAAGTGAATTTTTTGAACTAAATCCATATCTACTTACTTCAAGAGGATGCCTTTTGTTTGTAACAGAGCATGGAAATGAATTGGTTTCCAAACTATCGATTGCAGGCATTCATGCAGCAGTTATTGGAAGAATCACTGCGAATCAGGATAAAGTAGTCATAAATGATGACGAGACACGTTTTTTAGAACCACCCAAAGAGGACGAGTTATCAAAAGCATATAAATAAAGAAAAGGAGCACCAATCATGAAAGAAAAGATTTTAAATGCAATTGCAAAGAATAGTAAAATATCAAAAGAAGACCTAGCGATAATGCTTGGATATGACGAAATTAGAATAGAACAAGAAATTAAAGAAATGGAAGAGGAAGGGATTATTTGCGGATACCCGACTTTAATTAACTGGGATAATGTGAACTGTGAAAAGGTAACTGCTTTAATCGAAGTCAAAGTAACACCTCAAAGAGGACAAGGATTTGAAAAAATCGCAGAACGTATTTATAAGTTTGATGAAGTTGAGACCGTTT
Organism: Lachnoclostridium sp. UBA5725; assembly: GCA_002419585.1. Taxonomy (GTDB): domain Bacteria; phylum Bacillota; class Clostridia; order Lachnospirales; family Lachnospiraceae; genus DIGJ01. The sequence goes on along the minus strand of DIGJ01000014.1, from coordinate 288,179 downwards.
ACTTAATGTCTGGTGGATTTGACTTAACCGTTATGATCGTTGGTAAAAACATGCAGGAAATCTCTAACTTTGTATGGAACAAACTTGCACCACTGGAATCGGTAACCAGTACTGCAACTTACTTCGTTCTCAAGAAATACAAAGAACATGGTCTGGCACTTGTCAATGGCGTGAGTGAAGATGAAAGGATGTTGATTACACCGTGAGAAATCCATTATCAAAAACAATTGAAGAAATAAAACCATCCGGTATTCGTAAATTTTTTGACATTGTAAGTGAAATGAAAGATGCAATTTCTTTGGGGGTAGGTGAACCGGATTTTGATACACCTTGGCACATTCGTGAGGAAGGTATTTATTCGCTGGAAAAAGGTAGAACCTTTTACACTTCGAATGCAGGATTAAAAGAGCTGAAAATAGAAATTTGCCGATATTTAAAGAGACGGTTTGACTTAGAATACAATTATGAAGATGAAACTTTAGTAACCGTAGGTGGTAGCGAGGCAATTGATGCTGCAATGCGTGTTATGATTGATCCAGGGGATGAAGTACTGATACCAGAGCCATGTTATGTATCTTATTTGCCTTGTGTACAATTAGCTTATGGCGTACCAGTTGGTATTCCATTGCAGGAAAAAAATCAGTTTAAACTGACGAAGCAAGAAGTATTAGATAATATAACAGAAAAAACTAAAATTTTGGTTCTACCATTTCCAAACAATCCGACCGGAGCAGTGATGACAAAGGAAGATTTACAAGAAATTGCCGAGGTTTGTGTTGAAAAGGATATTTTTGTCCTTTCCGATGAAATTTATGCGGAATTAACCTATGGACAAAGACATACTTCGATTGCATCTTTACCTGGAATGAGGGAAAGAACCATTGTAATCAACGGTTTTTCAAAATCTTATGCAATGACTGGATGGCGTCTTGGCTATGCAACAGGACCTAGTGAAATTATCAAACAAATGATAAAGGTACATCAATTTGCAATCATGTGTGCGCCAACAACCAGTCAGTATGCTGCAATTGAAGCACTTCGAAACGGTGATGCTGATGTGGAGAGAATGAGTACTGCCTATGATCAAAGAAGAAGATTTTTAGTTGAATCATTTAAACGTATGGGTCTAGAATGTTTTGAACCATTTGGGGCGTTTTATGTATTCCCTAGCATTCAAAAATTTGGAATGTCGTCGGAAGAATTTGCAACAAGGTTGTTACAAGAGCAGAAGGTGGCAGTGGTACCTGGTACTGCATTTGGAGATTCGGGAGAAGGTTTCCTGCGTATTTCTTATGCGTATTCCATCGACAATCTAAAAATCGCACTTGTAAGAATCGAAGAATTTATAAAAACACTTGAAAAATAATAAGCCATATTTTGGTAATGTAAAAGAATTTTACATATTACACAAAATGTGGTAGGATATACCTATGAATTGAAGGGAGGGCTTTTTACATGGCAGGAATTAAAGCAGAGCATATTAATCCCTTTTTAATGGCGGCTACGCAGGTGCTAAACCAAATGTGTTTTGTTGAGACAACAATCGGTAAGCCGTACTTGAAAGATACCAAATATACAAGCAATTCGTTTATTATCATTATTGGTGTAACCGGAGAAATGAGAGGACAAGTTATGATTGTTTTCGAAAATTCGGTAGCCTGTGATATTGCTTCGAAAATGTGTATGATGCCGGTGGCTCATTTGGATGACCTTTCCAAAAGTGCACTTAGTGAGCTTGGCAATATGATTATGGGAAATACAGCTACTATTTTTTCGACCAAAGGAATCGGAATCGATATTACGCCACCCACAACGTGTAGCGGAGATGTTCAATTTACGACGAGTTTTGCTAAAAATATGTGTATACCTCTTTCTTATGAAGGCGATAAAGTAATAGAATTCAATCTTGCAATTACGCAGGATTAAGAAAGGTGATTTGCTACATGATTAACATTGTTTTACATGAACCGGAGATTCCGGCAAATACAGGAAATATAGGAAGAAGTTGTGTTGCTGCTGGCGCAAGACTTCACTTAATTGAACCGATGGGATTTCAAATATCAGAAAAAGAAGTAAAGCGGGCAGGGCTTGATTACTGGGATAAATTAGATGTTACTGTTTACGATAGTTACGAAGATTTTCTTATGAAAAATCCAGGAGCTAAGATATATATGGCAACCACGAAAGCAAAGCATGTATATTCTGATGTGAACTATGAACCGGATTGTTTTATTATGTTTGGCAAAGAAAGTGCAGGCATACCGGAAGAAATCTTAGTGGAACATCCAGATACCTGCATACGTATTCCTATGATAGGAGATATTCGTTCGCTTAATTTGTCGAATTCAGTAGCAATTGTACTATACGAAGCACTACGTCAGAATTCTTTTTCCAATATGAATCTAGAAGGCCAATTGCATCGCTTATCTTGGTGATGGAGCCTTTCCCTTCGCAAGTGTAAATATAAATTCACTACCAACGCCCTCGGTGCTAATCAGATTGATGTTCTGGCCGTGGGCGTTTATTATTTCTTTTGTAATGGATAACCCAAGTCCAGTACCTTTTTTATCTTTACCTCTGGAAGTATCAATCTTATAAAACCGATCCCATACCTTCTTTAAACTATCTTTTGGAATTCCCAAACCGAAATCTTTTACCGAAATAAATACCTTTTCCCCCTGGTCTTCGGAAGATATGATAATCCTTGAGTCATGGTGACTAAATTTAATCGCATTATCAATCAAATTATAAAGGACCTGCTGAATTTTACCAAAGTCCGCATCCACAAAGGTCTCTTTGTCGGAGAACATTAAATCCAGCTGAATGTTCTTTTTATGACATCCACCCTCAAACGCCTGTGCAGTATGTTTGATGACTTGATTGATATCAAATGTAGTAATATCAAGAAGAATCCCCTTGTTTTTAAAACTATTCAGTTCCAACAGATTCGCCGTTAATTTATTCAAACGTTCTGTCTCAAAAAGAATAATATCCAAGTATTTTCCTTGCATTTCGTAGGGAATCGTTCCATCTTGGATTGCTTCAGCATAACCCTTGATTGAAGTAAGTGGTGATCGAAAATCGTGAGAAATATTTGCTACGAATTTCTTTTGGTAATCGTCAAGACTACTTAATTCCCCTGCCATATAAGTAATCGAGTTTGCAAGATGAAAGTATTCATCATGCGAATGTATGGTAAGGGGATATTCGTAATTCCCGTCGGTATATTGCTTTGCTGCCTGGCTTATAATGTGCAAAGGACGTATCGTTAAGAAGTAAATATATACGAACACGGCGAACAAAAGAAGCAGGAAGATAAGGAAACACATATTAATAATATCGGTATAGTAAACACTGTCACTTTTAATTGCTTCAATGGGAGTGTGCATTACGATGTAACCTTTAAAGGAATAGTTATAACTTATGGGATAAACAACGGTTAACATGGGTTCGGTTATTAAATTTGGAATCGTAACATTTTCATTGAAAACATTATCTAAAAGCCCCTTGCTCACTTCGTTTAGATTAATTTCTTTGCCTGAAATAAAGTTATCGCGCGTATCGAGCAAAATCGTGCTATCCGTTCGAACAAACCAAATACGCGTATCTAGAAAGGTATCAATCGTACTAAGCTGCGTACGCAAATCCATCAAGGTTAAATTATCCATAAAATAATTGTTCATATATTCCGTTGCAATCAAAGTGGCTTCCTCATAAAGAACGTTCTCTTTGTCCTCAATCAGGCTGTGTTGGATTCGAGAGATGCCATATGTATTCATAATGGAAAACAAAGAGAATCCCACCAGGATATAGCAAACAATGAATTTTAGAATCAAAGAACGTTTCACTCTATCACCCCATTTTCGCGCTGCTTTTTAAATGTCTCGCTTGCGAGACTATGCATATAATCAAGTTTGTGTGCGCAGCGTATACACAAACTTGCCGAGTGAAGTGCTTTTTCTTCACTCTAACCTTGTTTCTTTACTTCAAATTTGTATCCGATGCCCCAAACGGTAGATAAACTCCAGGCAGCGTGATCTTTTATCTTTTCTCTCAATCGTTTGATATGAACGTCAACCGTTCTGGTATCTCCGATGTATTCGTAGCCCCATATATGATCAAGGAGTTGCTCTCTGGTAAATACCTGATTTGGATGAGAGGCTAAAAAATAAAATAACTCCAATTCTTTCGGGGGCATTTCAATTGTTTCATCAAAATATAAGACAGAATAATTGGATTGGTTAATGATAAGATCTGGATATTCAACATAGTCACCAGCCTGCTTTGGCACTTCCACCGTTGGCTGAGGCTGCACATTGAAGCGACGTAGTACCGCCTTGACACGTGCGACCAATTCTTTGGAGTCGAATGGTTTTATCATATAATCATCTGCTCCAAGTTCAAGCCCTAATACCTTGTCAAAAACCTCACCTTTGGCAGAAAGCATAATAATAGGCACCTTCGATGTTTTTCTAACTTCACGGCATACTTCATAACCATCAATGCCAGGTAGCATTAGATCAAGTAAAAGCAGGTTTGGCTGATATTCTTTAAATTGTTTTAGTGCTTCTTCTCCGTCATTTACAATGAGAGTGTCAAAGCATTCTTTAATCAGGTAGAGCGAAATGAGTTCTGCAATGTTTGCATCATCATCAATAATTAGTATTTTTTGCTTTCCAATCAAGAGTACATCTCCTTTTTATCAATCCTTAAATTCAACAATGGTTACACCCTGGTCACCTTCACCGAAGGTTCCGATACGGAAGGACTTTACATACTTCGTTTTCTTTAGGTGGGAATGAACGGCATTTTTTAATGCACCGGTTCCACGCCCGTGAATTACGGTTACCTGAGGTAAATGGGACAGGTAAGCATCATCCAAATATTTATCAAGTAATGGAAGCGCTTCATCAACGGTCTTTCCGATTAGGTTTATGTCCGTTTTTATCGTGGAGGACTTAGACATCTTGTTTTGACCACTACTAGCATATTTTTTTGTAGTGGCTACTTCTGGTTCATCAATCAGTGTTAAATCAGAAATATTTACCTGTGAGCGCAAGATACCCATTTGGACAAATAGATCACCCTTATCATTTGGAAGTGAGCTAACCGTTCCCCTTAGGTTTAGGCTATTTACCTGGACACTATCACCAAGTTTAAAGTCAGATGCCTTATGGAAGTTTCGATTTTTCTTTTTCTTTAGGGCAAGTTTTTCTTCTTTTTCACCAAGCTTTTCTCGAAGTGCGGCACGTTCTTGTTCCATTTCACGGTTCATGTTCCCATCGGTAGACCATTTATTATATTTACGAATGGATTCATCTGCAAAATCCTTGGCTTTTTGAATAATTTCTTTTGCTTCTTCGTTTGCATTACGAAGAATTCGGTCTTTTGCATCATCGATTTTTTGATTTTTTTGTTCAAATTTTTGCTTTAATGATTCGATTTCTGCTTTATAGCGAAGAATTTCCAGCTCTTCTTTTTCAATGGTTACACGGCTTGCCTCTAAATCACTAATGACATCTTCAAAGCTTTTATCCTTGGAACCAATCAATTTTTTTGCTTCGTCAATGATATAATCTGGAAGACCAAGCTTACTAGAAATCGCAAAGGCATTGCTTTTTCCTGGAATACCGATCAATAGACGGTACGTAGGGCGGAGCGTTTCAACATCAAATTCGCAACATGCATTTTCAACGCCTTCGGTGGAAAGTGCAAAGATTTTTAGTTCGCTATAATGGGTCGTTGCCATGGTTCTTATTTTTTGCTTGTGAAGATGAGAGAGAATCGAGATAGCCAAAGCTGCGCCCTCGGTTGGGTCTGTACCAGCGCCTAACTCATCAAATAATACCAAGGATTTGTAATTTGCCTTTTCAAGGATGGAAACGGTATTTACCATATGAGATGAGAAGGTACTTAAGCTTTGTTCAATGCTTTGTTCGTCACCAATGTCTGCATATACTTCTTCGAAAATACTCAATTCGGAGTTATCAAAAGCTGGAATATGAAGCCCTGCCTGCCCCATTAGGGTAAACAGTCCGACGGTTTTTAAAGAAACTGTCTTACCACCTGTATTAGGTCCAGTTACAATCAGTAAATGGAAATCTTTACCCAAGTAAATATCAATTGGAACGACTTCTTTTGCATCGATCAAAGGGTGACGTCCTTTTTTGATATTGATATAACCATTTTCATTGAAAATTGGTTCGCTTGCTTTGAATTTCTTTGATAGGGAAGCTTTTGCAAATGCAAAGTCCAGATTTGTCAATATTTGAAGATTGAGTTTTAATTCTTCCGTATAGGTAGCTGCTTCGTTGCTCAAATTTGCAAGTATTTTTTCGATTTCCTCGGATTCTTTGATTGCTAATTCACGGAGTTCATTGTTTAATTTCACAATTGCCATTGGTTCAATGAATAAAGTGGAACCAGAGGAGGATTGATCGTGCACCATACCATTAAAATGATTCTTGTATTCTGATTTGATTGGGAGACAATATCTTCCATTTCGCATGGTTACAAGATTATCTTGCAGCATACTTTGTGTGGTTTGCGAATTGACAATGGAATTTAGCTGTTCGTGTATTTTGTTGTTTGTATTTTTTATGGTCCGTCGTATGTGATGAAGTTCACTGCTTGCATCATCCGCAATCTCTTCTTCGGATAAAATGCAACGCTTGATTTCATTGTTGAAAAGAGACAAAGGCTCTAATGCTGAAAATTGTTCGGATAAGGAATCGCAATGACGGTCTTCCTCTAAACCTTCACTTCTTCCATAGGTCTTGACACGCAAAGCCGCATTTAGTAAGGAGCTAAGCTGCAAAAGTTCACTTGCATTTAGACTCGATCCGACCTCCAGACGCATAAGGGAAGGACGGATATCTTTTATCCCAGAAAAGGAAAGACTGCCTTTTTGAAGGAGTCTTGTAAGTGCGTCCGAAGTTTCAGCTTGCGCTGCTTCAATTTCACTTTTTGTTTGCATGGGTAGAAGATGGCGACATAAGTCTTTTCCGAGTGTTGACTGTGCAATTTCCACTAATTGGATGATTATTTTATTATATTCTAAAGTTTTTAGTACTTTTTCATTCATTTTTGTTTACCTCTATGCTATACTATCTAGTGTTTCTTTTCTTATTTTAACCGATTCATCCTAAAAATGGAACCTAATTTTTGGGTTTCTATTGTTTACACTTCATTCATATAATGTTCACAAGTAAATGTTATAATTAGTACAAATATGCGTGGTATCGGAATAAAGAAAACATAGTAATTGATGTGAGGTAATGGACATGTCTAATGAAGAAAAGCAAGAATTACAAATGAATGATGAAAAGCGCGCTTTTATTCGGGAACAAATCGTACCAAAACGTCGTAGCGCTTTGAAACGTTTTATGGGGTCTGCATGGAAAACCTCCGTTCTCGCCATAATATTTGGTGTAGTGGGGAGCTTTGCTTTTTGTGCGATGAGCCCTTATTTTGATGAGGTTTTAGGGAAAGAAGAGGAGGATACGGTGGTATTTGTCCAACCAACGCAATCACCAGCTGCAACAACAAAACCAGTGGAAGAAGATGACAGTAAAGTACAAGAACCGGTTCAAGCTGTATTTGATTTGGATTCTTATAAAGAAGCGTACCAGTTAATGAAGGATATTGCAGATGAGTTCAATCATTCCATCGTTACTGTTTCTGGAGTACAAAGTGGTGTGGACTGGTTTGATAATCCAGCGGAAGCAAGCGATGCAGACTGTGGTGTTATCATTGCAGATAATGGAAAGGAATTATTTATACTCACGAGTTATAAAAAGATTTCACAGGTGAATCACATTCAAGTAACCTTTGAAAATAATGAAACGGTTGAAGCTACACTACAAGGAAAAGATAAGGATACGAATATTGCAGTAATAGCAGTCGATCAAGAGAATCTATCAAAAGAAATCCAGAAAAAATTACAGGTAGCAGTGATAGGAGATTCTTATTATGCACAAAAGGGCACTCCTATTTTAGCTTTGGGTAATCCTACTGGTTATATGTATTCTATGGAAATAGGTATGATTACAGGGGATGAAATGGAGCAGTATATTACAGATACCATGGTGGAATTGTTTTCAATGGATATTGATGCAGTGGATGAAGGTGCTGGAGTGATTGTGGATCTTGAGGGAAATATTATTGGATTCATAACACATCAATTCGACGGAGAAATTAAAAATTCTATGTGCACAGCCATTGCTGTAAATCGGGTAAAATCCACGATTGAAAGAATAATTAATGGAACGCCGCGTGCATATTTTGGTGTTGTTGCAAGCAATATTCCAGAAAAATATAAAAAAAGCTTAGGAGCAAAGCATGGCATCTATGTTATGGAAGTAGTCAATGATTCACCAGCACTGGATGCAGGAATTCAAGTAGGTGATATTATTACCGATATCAATGATACGGAGATTTCGTCTATTTCAAATTTTAATGGTGCACTTTTGTCTTTAAAACCAAAAGAAGAAGTTCTTGTAAAAGTACTACGTACAACACAAGCAGAAAATAAAGAAAAAACATTGACGATCGTCATGGGAAAGAAATAAACGATATAATTTCGAATAGGTATCAAAGAATTATAATAAAAGGTAAATGAATACATGCAACGTTCGCCCTTTGTGTTTGATTCACAAAGGGTGAATTAAATTCACGCAGAAAAAAACATGATTCACGCAGAAGGTATTGCATTTGAAATGAGAATGGATTACAGTTAGCCTATCAAAGAAAATATACTTAAATTGGTATATTTTTTAAGAAAGGAGTCATGCTTATGGAGTCGGTATATTGGCTGATATTGTTAGCAATCTTATTAGTAATTGAGATATTTACCTTGGGACTTACTACCATTTGGTTTGCTGGTGGAGCATTAGCAGCGACCATAACTGCACTTGTGGGATTGGGACTTCCGATACAGATTGTTGTATTTTTGGTAGTATCCATTGTCCTATTAGTATTCACCAGACCAATAGCGGTTCGTTACTTAAATAGTCAACGATCGAAGACGAATTATGAGGGACTGATAGGAAAGACGATTAAAATTACCGAAACTGTGGATAATTTTAATCAGACAGGAACCGCGCTTGTGAATGGACAGGAGTGGACGGTTCGAACGGAACAAGAGGGCATTATTTTAAATCCCGGTGATCGGGCAACCATCACAAATATTGCCGGAGTTAAATTAATTGTAAAACCATATTCTGAGGAGGAATAAAAAAATGGGAACATTAGGACCAATTTTAACAGTAATTCTAGTATTAATTGCACTTATTTTAATTACATCTTGTATCAAGATTGTACCACAGGCATACGCTTGTGTAATCGAGCGTTTGGGTGGATACCAGACTACCTGGAGTGTAGGACTTCACTTCAAGATACCTATTATTGATCGAGTAGCAAAGAGAGTTCTTTTAAAAGAGCAGGTAGTAGACTTTGCACCACAGCCAGTTATCACGAAAGATAACGTAACCATGAGAATTGATACGGTTGTATACTTTCAGATTACAGATCCAAAGCTCTATGCTTATGGAGTAGATAATCCGATCATGGCAATCGAGAACTTAACAGCAACGACACTTCGTAACATCATTGGTGATTTGGAATTGGATGAAACCCTTACTTCCAGAGAAGTAATTAATACCAAGATGAGAGCTTCCCTTGATCTTGCAACTGACCCATGGGGAATTAAAGTAACCCGTGTAGAATTAAAGAATATCATTCCACCAGCTGCCATTCAGGATGCGATGGAAAAACAGATGAAGGCAGAACGTGAACGAAGAGAATCTATTTTGATTGCAGAAGGTCAAAAAACTTCCTCTATTCTTGTTGCAGAAGGTAAGAAAGCTTCCGCAATCTTAGAAGCAGAAGCAGAAAAATCAGCAGCGATCCTTCGCGCAGAGGCAAAAAAAGAAGCAACGATTCGAGAAGCAGAAGGTCAGGCAGAAGCTATTCTTAAAGTACAGCAGGCCAATGCAGAGGGTATTCGGTTCTTGAATGAATCCAATCCACAGGCAGCAGTCATCCAATTAAAGAGCTTAGAAGCTTTTGCAAAAGCAGCTGATGGCCAGGCAACGAAGATAATCATTCCATCTGAGATTCAGGGAATGGCTGGGTTGGTAAAATCTTTGACCGAAGTAGGATCAAGCAAATAATGAGGCATTAATATAGGGCGGTTGCAGATGATAGATTTCTAATTTATTTGCCGCCTAACATTAAAAATTCCCGTTTCAAAACTCAGGCACGATTTTCAATTTTAGTGAGCCTATAACAGCGATAATCTCGTGGTAGACACTCCATTATCGCTTAGTCTCACTAAAATAATCGTGCAAATTCGTTTTGAAACGGGAATTTTTAACGTTAGGCTAGTGTAAATAAAGTGGAAGGTTAAAAAGGCAACCGCCCTGTTTTATGTTAGAATAAAAATAAGAAATATAAAAAGGCATTGCGGTAAAAGTTGTTGGATATCAAGATTAAGAAAGATATTGAGTTAAAGGGTATAAAAATTATAGGGGGAAAAAATGAAAGAGAAATTAAATGCAATTAGAAAACCGAATCAGTATTGCAAGAAAAGCTCTGTTTTACTTATGTTTGTGATAATAGTATTATTTGGGTTTACTATGGGTGTTATATCAAAATATAGCGACACGATTTCAAGTAATAATGGAATATATGGAGTTGTAATTCATTGCATTTCAGAAGTTACTACACAGATGGGGATTTGGGTCTTTCTGGCTTCTATTATAGCCATGTATAGTAGTAAGCCTAAGTTTGCAATGATAAATTCTTTGGGGTTTTTTCTTGCTATGTTATTCGCGTATTATCTTTATAGCATATTCATATGTGGTTTTTATTCAGCTAGAGTAATTTTATACTGGACAGTATTTGCACTTGCATCTACTATATGTGCGTGCATTGTATGGTATGGGAAGGGTAATGGATGGGTATCCGATATATTTGCTTCATTACCAATTGCAGTATTATTTCAATCGGGGTATCGTTTTTATTATACGTTATCTGCAGTGCATGTACTTGATATGATTTTCGCTCTCGTATTACTCATACTATTCTCTATTGGAAATAAGAAGGAAAAAGGAATTCGAGTATTAATTTTGGCTATAGTACTTAGTTTAATTGTAAGAAGGTTTTCTATTTTGAGCATATTGCTTGCATTATTAGATAAGGTATTGCAATTTATATATATGTAACACATTTTAAGTGAGAGTGCCTTAACAATGTAGTTTCCAATTCTCTTTTTTTCTGATAAGATAAATTGAAATAAGATAATACTAATTGGGTAATACAGTATTATACAATTAAATTTGAAATATTTTGGTTAATAAAAACGGTTGCAAAGTGTAGATTCGTGAACGTTTGATTTGATGGGATGCTTGTGTGGTACGAGGAATTGCATGCTATGGAATCGAGACAATAGTGAGAATGGAGCGCCAGACGCGAGATTCTCACTGCTTATGGCTCGATGTAATGTTCAGCATGTCTGACTCGTACCACACAAGCATCCCATCCAATCAAGCGTTCACGCCACCTACCCCCATCGCAACCATATTCAAACAGGAGTAGAAATGAAAATTTTAATCTTAGAAGACAATTTGGACAGCCTTACCGCACTCACAAAAATCGTAGCAGAAATCTCAGATGAAATGGAAGTATATCCAGCAAAAACAATCGAGGAAGCAAGAGAAATAGTAAACCTGCAAAAGAATCTTTCACTCTTTCTATTGGATATTAATTTAAATGCGAAAAAAGTGGAAGATGTGGGGGGGATGGATTTTGCAAAAGAAGTAAGAGCAAGGTATGAATATGAATTTGTACCCATTGTTTTTATCACCTCTATTTTATCGATGGAACTTACCTCTTATCGAGAAATTCAATGCTATCAATATATTACAAAACCATTTGAAAAAGAAAAGGTACTAGAGATTATTCGAAAGATAATGACACATGCCAACCACGAAGAAAAAGAATCCATTCTGATAAAAAAGAATGGAATTAATTATAAGATTTCCTGTGATGATATTATATTTATTCAGGCGGTTACCAGGGGAATGAGAATCTATTTGAAGAATGAGGCGGTGGATGTAAAATATCTTACCCTGAAGCAAATTCTACCAAAGCTGTCGGAAAAGAATTTTTTTCAATGTCATCGCATGTTTATCATAAACAGAAAATATATCGAATATGTGGATACGGTGAATCGAGTCATTAAAATGCTCGGATGCAATGAGTTAATTGAAATTGGTATTACCTACAAGGTAAAAGCGAAGGAGTGGATCAATGAATAAAGGTGTCTATCGTTTTTTGTGCTTTTTGCTGCTGATTTTTACATTGTATACCATATTTTCTTGTTGGAGCTATGGTGAATTGATTGATAGTAAAATCTTATTGTTTTTCTTGTTATCACTCATTACGCTGATCTTTGTTGCAATCGAACGGAAGAAAAACTACGATATTTTAGCGAAACAGGAAAAGGAACTGCAAATGTACCGCCTTTATACCAAACCACTGGAAGAACTGGTAAAAGAGATTCGTGCCAAACAGCATGAATTTGATAACCACATGAATGCAATTTTAAATATGCACCTAACGATTGATAATTATAATGAGTTAGTTAAGGAGCAGTCAAAATATGTGAAGGAGATCTATGATGACCATAGCCGTCAGTTTATTAATTTGTTGAAAATTAGTGATAAGGTATTGGCAGGTTTCTTATATAGTAAAATATTAGAGTCGCCACCGTATTTGCAATTTGATATTCATGTAGAAGGAAAAACGATTCTGACGCAAGCAAGTGAACACGATATGATTGAAGTAGTCGGAACCTTGATTGATAATGCAATGGAGGCTAGCGCGGAAGGAAATAATAAAATAAAAATGGTGGTTGGTTCAAAGAATGATAAATTGATATTTGAAATATGGAATATGCATCCGGCTATATCGGTAGAAGAAATCAGTCACTTCTTTGAAAAGGGCTATTCTACAAAGACAAAAGGCGGAAACCGAGGGCTTGGTTTATATAATGCACAGACAATCACGAAGCGTTGCCAAGGGGAACTAACAGTCAGTATGGAACAGATGAATGAAGCAAATTACATCTGCTTTCGAGTCGAAATGTGATGTAAGAAATCATTAATTTCATAATCGAATGATAGCCATTCAATTATCGAATAACAGTGGTTTATTACTTGACAAAGTTAAAGTATTCCTTTAATATGACTTTTATTATTAGAAAACATAGGAGATGATCGGATGAAGACCCCATTTGTAACATTGGAGCAGGTTGAAGAGATGGTAAAATTGTATCCAACACCATTTCACATTTATGATGAAAAAGGAATTCGAGAAAATGCTCGAAAGTTAAATCAGGCATTTTCCTGGAATAAAGGGTTTAAGGAATATTTTGCAGTGAAAGCTACCCCAAACCCATTTTTATTAAAGATATTAAAAGAAGAAGGATGTGGATCGGATTGTTCCTCCTTAACAGAACTTATGCTTTCTGAAGCAGTTGGTTTTCAGGGGGATGAAATCATGTTTTCATCCAATGTAACACCAGCAGAAGAATATCTGAAAGCAAATAAACTAGGAGCAATTATTAATCTGGATGATTTCACACACATCGATTATTTAAATAATTTAGTAGGTATTCCAGAAACTATTTTCTGTCGTTATAATCCAGGTGGTGTATTTGCTCTTGGTACGGATATCATGGACAATCCTGGAGATGCAAAATATGGATTTACACATGATCAGATTATCGAAGGTTTTCGTCGCTTAAAGGAAATGGGCGCAAAGAAATTTGGTATCCATTCCTTCCTTGCAAGTAATACCGTAACCAATGACTATTATCCAATGCTTGCAAAGATTATGTTTGATTTGGCCGTTGAAATCAAAGAAAAGGTTGGCGTTGAAATCAACTATATTAACCTGTCTGGAGGAATCGGTATTCCATATTATCCAGATCAGGAAGGCAATGATATCTTAGTTATTGGTGATAAGGTTAGAAAGGTATATGAGGAAGTGCTGATACCTGCCGGACTTCAAAATATTTCCCTTATGACCGAGCTTGGCCGTTTTATGATGGGCCCTTATGGAGCACTTATTACGCAAGCAATCCATGCAAAACATACCCACAAAGAATACATTGGTGTGGATGCCTGCGCCGTAAATTTAATGAGACCTGCAATGTACGGTGCATATCATCACATTACCGTATTAGGAAAAGAGAATAGTACCGAAGATCACAAATATGACATTACCGGTTCTCTTTGTGAAAACAATGATAAGTTTGCAATCGACCGCATGCTCCCAGAAATTCAACTAGGCGATTATCTCTTCATCCATGATACCGGAGCCCATGGTTTCGCAATGGGCTACAATTACAATGGAAAGCTAAAATCCGCAGAAGTTCTCTTAAAAGAAGATGGAAGCACAAAGCTTATCCGTCGTGCCGAAACCCCACAAGATTACTTCGCGACCTTTGATTATTGTGACATATTAAAAGATATTAAATACTAAAATGTAAAGATGCCTAGTAGTACAAGTACAACGCTACTAGGTATCTTTTATGTTTTTTAGATTGTGGAGATGCATTAGAACGCTGAGAACTAAGCGATTGATATTACAACATACTATTTATTTCATAGCAATTGCAGGAGATCTTGCAATACAAATTGGTTGTTACTGCCATTATAACTTCCAACTTTAAATAACGGAGCCTTGCAGTCGAACGGCCGATTCAAAATGAATGATGCGATTATTTTAGCAAGACAAGATCGATAATGGAGTGCCTACCACGAGATTATCGATCTTGTCTTGCTAAAATTGACAATCGCATTGAATTTTGAATCGGCCGTTCGACTGCAAGGCGGTAAATGAATTAGAAGCCCTTAACAGCCAACAACAAATTTTGCCCTTTATTCACTCCGCAACGCATCAATCGGATTCAATCCAGCCGCCTTTTTCGCAGGCATATACCCAAAGATAAGTCCAATCCCTACGGAAATGGAAAAGGATAGGATAATCGATCCAACCGTAGGCGCAGCATTAACGCCAACGATATTTCCAATGAAGATAACGAGACTGGCACCAAATAAAATACCAATCGTACCACCAAACGCACTGATAGAACCTGCCTCAATAATGAACTGAGAAAGGATATCTTTTCTTCTTGCACCAAGAGATTTTCGAATACCGATTTCCTGTGTTCGTTCCGTTACGGATACCAGCATAATATTCATGATACCAATACCTGCAACCAATAAAGAAATGCCTGCTATACCACCAAGAACTGCGGAGAGCGTACTCGTCATTTTATCAATGGTAGTCAGTAAAGAAGTCATACTGCTGATTTTGATCAGATCCTCATCAAGAAGTTTCTCGTACAGGAAGTCATCCAAAAGTTTTTCACCATCTTCTACATATTCACGTCCATAGGTAGCAAAGCTATAGTTGGAGATCGTTCCAGTATAAGACATTCTTGCAATCTTTGTATACGGTGCATAGACGCAATCATCCGCAGAACCTTCTTCACTATCTTCGGATTCTTCTATAATGCCAACAATGGTAAAGGGTTCTCCGTTGATTTTTATGGTTTTACCCAGTACATTGTTAGTTTCAAATAATTCACTGACAACATAGGTTCCTACCACGCAGACTGCCTTACGGTTTTTGATATCAGCATAATTAATATAACGTCCAGTTGATAACGTAAGGTTGTTCATTTTTTCGTAAGTTTCGGCTGTTCCTGTTATGGTTTCATTTTCGATGGAAGCAGTTCCATTTTTTATCGTAAAACTAGAGGTAACAAGGGGAGTCACCGAATCAAATACATCAGGGTTGTTGGATACAAACTCAAACATATCCGCCTCATCTACATGTCTGGTGCCCGTGTTTGTAACACGAACGGATATCATATTAATTCCCATATCAGAAAAGCTGTCAACAATATAATTGGTAACACCTTGCATCAGACCAACAATGATAATAACAGAACCCACCCCGATTATCATACCAAGCATTGTGAGAATGGAGCGCATTTTATTCGAAACAATGCTCTTAAAGGCTAAGCGAAAGCCTTGAAATAGATTCATAATTTAAAGCCTCCTTCTAGCCATATAGATTATTATCCAGCTTTGATTCAAATTCGATGTATTCGTCCGTAGGACCATCAAAGATGATTTTTCCATCGTACAAGCGGACGATACGGTTTGCCTGCAGTGCAACGGAGTGATCATGCGTGATGAGTACAACCGTGGTTCCTCCATCATGCAATTTCTTTAAGAAAGCAAGGACTTCTTTACTCGTCTTGGAATCCAGTGCACCCGTTGGTTCATCTGCAAGAATAAGGGACGGATTTCCAGCAAGCGCACGTGCAATGGATACACGCTGCTGCTGACCACCGGATAACTGATTCGGGAAATTGTGCCACTTATGTTTGATGCCAACTTGATCAAGGGCAGCCATTGCGGCCTCTTTTCTTGCGGCTTTTCCTTTTCCAGCATACAAAAGTGGCAATTCTACATTTTCCAAAATATTTAATTTTGGCAGCAGATGATATTGCTGAAAGATAAAACCAATCATTTTATTCCGGATACTGGCAAGTTCATCATCTTTCATTTGACTTACGTCAATACCTCCAAGGATATACTTACCACTGGTTGGGACGTCCAAAGCACCGATAATATTCATTGTAGTTGATTTTCCACTACCAGATTTACCAATAATAGCGACAAACTCTCCATTCATAATCTTTAAGTTAATGCCGTCATTTGCACGAACCTCTTCATCGCCGGTTACATAGATTTTGCATAAATCAATTAATTCAATTAGAGGTTTTTCTTCTATTTTTCCTTGTTCCATAATGCCTCCCATCTACTTGCTTGGACCGCCACCGGTACTGCCACCGCCGCCGCTTGGTGCACCACCGCCACCACCACCACTAGGTGGCTGGCCACCGCCTTGATCAGGGCCGCCCATCATCATGCCAGTGTCAATCGCAGTTTCTCTAGCGGGTACATAGACTACATCCCCTTCGGAGAGTCCTTCGGTAATTTCGATGTATTCATCACTGCTGATACCGGTTGTGACTTCAACGGACCGAAAACCAACTGGCACATCATCAATTTCTTCCGTTACACTATCATCCTTTACATAGACCACATTATTACGCATGAGTGCATCGGCTGGAATGGAAAGTGCATTATCAACGGATTCGATCACAATCTCACCGGTAATATTCATACCCGGTAACAGATCTCCAGTTTCATCAATGCGAACCGTAACCGGATACTGGGTGACACCACCACTCGTTGTACTTACAAGAGAAACATTTGTAATGGTACCTTCAAAGGTTTCTCCCTCAATGGCATCGGCCGTAATATTTACGGTCTGACCTGTTTTTACGGAATGTACATCCAGTTCATCTACATACATGTCAAACGTCATGGCGGATAAGTCATAGATCAGACACAATGCAGTATTTTGGTTAGAAGCACTTAAGGTATCGCCTACTTTTGAATTCTTTTGAATGATGGTTCCTGTGATTGGTGAAGTTATCGTGTAATCCGTGTAGGTATCAAGCACTTCATCCAGTTTCGTCTGTGCATCTTCGAGTGATTGTTTGGCAGAATCTACTTGATCCGATAAGGTATCTAATTGGTCATCCACGGTATCGCTGGTAAGCCGTACGAGGATATCGCCTTTATTTACCCAATCACCAACGGATACATAAATGTTTGTAATATCACCAGCAACACTTGACGTTACGGTTTTGTCATCGGTAATCGAGAAGGTACCTTCTTGGTTGCAGTAGAGGCTACCGATTTTTGCGGTAGCGGTTGTAGTGGTTGTAATACCGCCTGGATTCTTTATTTTAATGGTGACATAACGAACAACTCGGTTACCGCTAAGAGT
This sequence comes from Lachnoclostridium sp. UBA5725, assembly GCA_002419585.1. GTDB lineage: Bacteria > Bacillota > Clostridia > Lachnospirales > Lachnospiraceae > DIGJ01. Next base: position 270,233 of record DIGJ01000014.1, on the reverse strand, counting down.
CTCATCCACACTTCCTATCGCTGAGACGGTTCCGCTTAAGCTTTCGTCCGTATCGGAAAGGGTTACTGTAGCCGTTTTTCCGACTAGAGAGCGTTTGACATCCGAGGAGTTAAACGGTACGCTTAGCAGCATGTATTTGTTGTTGTAAAGCTGTGCAACTTCGCCATTGTTTTGGATACTATCGCCAACCTCTACTTTTAAAGATTTCACATAGCCATCGGTAGTGGCTTCTACAGTCAGATCGGAAGTATCGCTTTTTGATTCCTTGTATTTTTTAACTGCCTTCTTATATTTCTTTTCTGCACGTTCCAAGGACTTTTGCGCGCTGCTCAAACTTGACTCCATACTATCGGTTGAAATCTGATATAAGACATCGCCTTTGTTTACGAGATCCCCTTCTTCAAAATCGGCTGAAATAATCGTACCTTCTACGGAGGAGACGGTCGTAACCGAATAGGTATTTAGGGGCTCCACTGTACCAGAAGAGGACAAGTAGTTTTCAATGGTTCTTCGCTCTACCGTTTTTGTGTCGTACTCGACCGTTTCTTTGCTTTTGTTCATCATGTTAATAATGGTCTCTTTCAATGCAAACCGAAGCCCAATAAGCACCAGTGCTACGATAACGACAATGGAAATAATACGTCGAATCATTTTTTGTTTTTTCGTTAATACACGTTTATTTTTCGAAAATAAATTTTTTAAAAATAGCTTCATCGTTTCAATCCTTCCATTTATTTGTCAGCTGCAACAATCATGCATACTTGTTTCGAAACACCGGTGGTATTGTCGTAATATGCGGTGAGTGAGTATTTATTTAGGTTCGTTATTTTTGAAAGCGTTGTGGCATGATAGATTCCAGTACTATCTTTGTAGTAAACGGAAGCGCTTGTGGCAACGGATTTGGTCCAGTCAGCACATGTTACGCTACTCGATGTAATGGATGTGACATCCGCACTTGCTAATTTGGTAAAGTTTACGAGCGATATGTTTTTGTATGCATCATAGTACGTTTCGATACGAAGACCGACTCCGGCGACAATACTTCCACCAGTGAGTTTGGAGGAAACGTTTTTTGTAGTTCCATTGACTAAATAGGAATAAGTAGTAGCGCCGCTATCAGGAACATTTATTCCGGTGATGATGCCATAACTGTAGTCTTCACTGGTCACACCTTTCAAAATGAGGGAAGAAATTTCATCCGCACCATTGAATTCGTAATAGAGAATATTGGAATAGGTCAAGGTAACACCATCAATGCTCTTTAAACTAATTTTTTGGTAGCTGCCTTCATTCGTATCAACAATAACAGCATCATCTGCAACCGGATAGGAACCTATCTTTCCAGAGGTTGCACTTACACTGTAATTTGCAAGTTTGGTATAGGTTGTAGTAATCTTTTCGAGTTTTTGTACTCCATTTGTATAAGTGACATGAATCAGATTTCCTACGGAAACGGTAAGATCACTTGAGTCATAATAATAGGTTGATGTATTGCCATTTGCGGTTACTAAGGTCATAGAACGATTATTTGTATCGGTATCCAAACTGGAATTAACATAAGCATCACTTGACAATACGACACCATAGGTATCAATTGCATAGTTGGAGGAATCAAGAGCGGCTACTACCTCACCATCCATTCCAAGGAATAGAGTAACGGCGCTGTTTAAGCTAAAATTTCCAAGGCTGGAAAAGGCGTAAATCATATCTTTTGTACCAAGGGTATAGGTATCAGAGCCAATGGTAATGGATGTTGGAGAGGTTCGGCTTGGGGATACACTTAATAAAGTACCAGAGACCTTTGTGTTGTATGCCCATACGGTATTTAATTTCTCAGAATAATAAATTACATCATATTGGTTAATGCTAGAGGTGCTGCTCAATACTTCATTTCGGTATACCGTAGCCTTCTTTGTGCTAAATGGTAAGATTGAGGAGAGAGAGGAAGTTAGAAGCTCAGGCCCTTTTAAGGTAGATTTTAAGAGGGATAGATAATCTACATTTCCATCGGAATCCATGTTTACACTCAGGGCAGTACCATATACGGTTCCTTGCGTTGTCTTCGTAGTAAGCAGGTTATAAAAGATATCCGTACAATTCTGAAAGGTAAGGGTTTGATTCTTGGTTTTCCCTACATTGTCATTTAATCCAAGAACATTGAATTTTGCCATTTGTGCAGTCACAAGATTACCTGAAAAATCAGTATTTGTGTAGCCAAGCAAAGCTAAAACTGCCTTTGCAGCATCCTTTGTGGTTAGTTTGGCAGTTGGATTGAACTTTCCTGAAACGCTTGCACTCATCCAACCCTCACTTGCTACGATTTTTATATACCCCGCATATGTATTTTTATGGGATACATCTTTGTATAAGGATGTTTTTAAGGAAGCCTCGACCTGGCCTTGATAATTCGAAGCATTCACAAGCATCTTGGCAAATTGCTGGCGGCTTACGGTACTGGAACTTTTTAATTTGGACAGAGTGAAGCCCTCCATAATACCACTTAATAGCAAGGTTTCTTCTTTATAAGCTGAGGAAGATGTGTTTGTTGCCTGCGCTTTCTGACTAGGAATGCTAATAGAAGTCAAGATTACAGCAAACATTAGAAGGGCAGCTAGTAATTTTTTTCTCATTGTAGTTCTCCTTTCTGGAAGATGTTGCTATCATATCATATTCTTGATTCTATTATCTAAAATATGTGTGACCATTCAGTGAAAAATCTGTTAAATCTTCTATGAAATGGAAAATAACTTTGGCATGGCAATTTATAGTAATTTATGATATACTTAACCGCTAAGAAAGATGTAAACTGCAAATGCAGTTTGTTTATAGAGATAAAGGAGTTAGGGTATGGAGCAATATAATGGAAGTCAAATAGTTGTTTTGGAGGGTTTGGAAGCAGTTAGAAAGCGTCCGGGTATGTACATTGGTAGTACTGGAACCAGAGGATTGCATCATCTGATATGGGAAATATTAGATAACGGAATTGATGAACATTTAGCAGGCTTTTGCAATCACATTGATATCATACTGAAAAAAGACGGCGGTCTAATGATTAAAGATAATGGACGAGGCGTTCCAGTCGATATGCATCCAACGAAGAAGATACCAACGGTTCGTGTCGTATACACGATTTTGCATGCAGGAGGAAAATTTGGAGGCTCGGTCTATAAAGTATCAGGAGGGCTCCATGGAGTAGGTGCATCTGTAGTGAATGCATTGTCTTCGAAAATGATTGTAGAGGTTCGAAGAAACGGGGAAGTTTACCGGGATGAGTATAAAAATGGTGGAGTACCGGTGACGGAATTAGTGAATGGACTTTTGCCGGTCGTTGGCAAGTGCAATAAATCCGATACCGGTACGACGGTTACCTTTTATCCAGACGAAACGATTTTTGAAACAACGGAATTCAAGGCGGAAACCATCAAAAAGAAGTTAAAAGAAATCGCCTTTTTAAATAAAAACTTAGAAATCCGATTTGTAGATGAGATGAGCGGTACCGAGAGAATCTACTGTGAGGAGTTTGGTATTAAAAGTTTTGTAAGTTATTTAGTGCGTGATATGATACCGATTCATGATGAGGTAGTGTATGCGGAAGGAACGAGCGGAGATATCGAGGTAGAGCTGGCATTTCAATACACAAATAGTTACTCTGAACAAATTAATGCATACTGTAATCGTATTAATGTTGTAGATGGTGGAACGCTGGTCACTGGATTTAAGATGGCACTTACACGTGTGATGAATCAATATGCCAGAGAACTTGGGGTATTAAAAGACAAAGATGAAAATTTTGATGGCAAGGATATTCGAAATGGTCTGGTTGCCATTATTTCGATAAAACATCCAGATCCACAGTTTGAAGGACAAACAAAGACGAAACTTGGAAATACGGATGCCAAGAGTGCGGTAGACGAAGTGTTTACGGCAGAAGTACAGCGCTATTTTGATAAAAATGTAGAGCAGTTAAAGAAAATCTTAGATAATTCCATGAAGTCCTATAATGCGAGAAAAGCAGGAGACAAGGCGCGAACAGCCGTGTTAAAACAATTAAACGACGTAGATACCAGAAGTAAGCTGGCTTCCTGTTCTTCCAAAAAACCAGAAGAGTGCGAAGTTTATATTGTCGAAGGAGATTCTGCGGGTGGAACGGTTAAGACGGCAAGAAACCGTAAGACACAGGCGGTTCTACCACTACGTGGAAAAATTCTGAATGTAGAAAAAGCAACCTTAGAAAAGATATTAGTAAACAATGAAATAAAATCCATGATTGCTTCATTTGGTTGCGGGATTGGAGATGAGTTTGATATTACAAAATTACGGTTTGATAAAATCATCATTTTAACCGATGCCGACGTGGATGGTGCTCACATCAGTACCTTGTTGTTGACCTTTTTCTACCGGTTTATGCCAGAACTGATCAATGAAGGAAAGATCTACAGAGGGCTTCCACCACTGTATAAGGTAGAGTATGAAGTAACGGGAAAAGCGAAGAAAAAGAAGGAATCCACCTATATTTTTAATGATTTTGAGTTGGAAAAGTTTCGAAAGATTACAGAAAATAAAATATTAAATATTCAACGATACAAAGGTCTTGGCGAAATGGATGCTGATCAGCTGTGGGAAACCACATTAAATCCAGAAACTCGTATTTTGGCGCAGGTTTCTATTAGCGATACGGTGGAAGCAGATGAAATCACCACAACGCTTATGAGTAGTAACGTGCCTCCAAGAAGAGAGTTCATCATGGAAGAAGCAAAATATGCAAAATTGGATATTTAATTGTTAGAGGATAGAAGGAGTTTATGAAATGAGCAAAAACGGAGAAACTATTATACAATTGGATTTTTCGGAAGAAATGAAAAATTCTTATCGTGATTATGCGATGAGTGTTATCATCTCTCGTGCCCTTCCGGATGTCAGAGACGGATTAAAGCCAGTACAACGAAGAATCTTATATGCAATGAATGAATTGGGACTGGACCCACAAAAACCTCATCGTAAAAGTGCGCGTATTGTTGGTGATACCATGGGTAAATATCACCCACATGGTGATTCTTCCATTTATGATGCATTGGTTCATATGTCAGAAGAGTATTCCCTTTCTATTCCCCTGGTGGATGGACACGGAAACTTTGGTTCGATCGATGGGGATGGAGCGGCTGCAATGCGTTATACGGAAGCCAGGTTATCCAATGGTGCAATGACACTGTTATCCCATCTGGATAAAGGATTGGTAGACTTTGCACCAAACTTTGATGAAAGTGAAAAAGAACCAGTCGTGTTACCGGCTATGATTCCAAATCTTTTGATCAATGGTACAACTGGAATTGCAGTTGGTATGGCGACGAACATACCACCACATAATCCAGGAGAGGTAATTGATGGTGTTATTGCCTATATGGATCGGCCATCGATTACGACGGCTGGACTTATGGAATATATCATAGCGCCGGATTTTCCAACTGGAGGAATGATTACCAATCAGGCAGATCTTCTTAACATCTACGAGACGGGAGAAGGAAGACTTCGAATCCGTGCAAAGACAGAGATTGAAAAAGGCGAAAATGGCAGACAAAATATTATCATTACTGAAATTCCTTATACTGTAGCAGGAAATAAGACAAAATTAGTAGAGAGTCTGGCTATGCTCATGAAGGAAAAGGTTTTTGACGAAATATATGACGTACGGGATGAATCCTCCAAAGAAGGAATTCGAATTGTCATTGAAGTAAAGAAAGACAGGGACGTTGACAACCTTTTGAATGGTCTTTATAAAAAGACCACAATGGAAGACACCTATGGTGTAAACCTCTTAGCAGTAAAAGAGCAACAGCCAATCACCTTTACATTAAAATCATTAATCATGGAGTTCGTCCATTTTCAGGAGGAGCTTTACACGAAAGAGTATAAACATCTTTTAAGTAAAGCAAATCAAAGGCTTGAGATTGTGGATGGCTTAATCAAGGCGACGGATGTCATCGATTTTATTATCGAAGTGCTTCGTGGTAGTTCCTCCATTAAGCAGGCAAAGAACTGTCTGATCAATGGAGATATCAAAGATATCACCTTTAAAACCATAGAATCAAAAATGGAAGCAACTCGCTTTGACTTTACGGAACGCCAGGCAGATGCTATATTGAGCATGCCTCTCAGTAAATTAATCGGTCTTGAAATTTTAAAGCTGCATGACGAGGGAGATACACTCAGAAATAATATCAAAGAGTATGAAAAGGTTCTTGGTGACAGCAAGGAATTATATAAAGTAATAAAAGCACGTCTTCGCGAATTTAAGAAGTTGTTTGCGAGAGAGCGAAGAACCGCACTGGAAAATGTGCAGAATATGGATTATGTAGAAGAGTTTAAGGTAGAAGATATTGTCGTTTTAATTGATCGCTTTGGATATACGAAGTCCCTTGACAGCGCAAGCTTTTCCCGTGCGTCAGAGGAATCAAAAAAGGAATATTCCTATATCATACAAATGCAAAATACGGACAAGCTATGCTTGTTTACTGCACAGGGAAACATGTATCAGGTTAAGGTAGAGAAAATTCCAAGGTGTAAGATGAAGGATAAAGGTACGTTAATCCATACCTTGTGTAAAGTAGATAAAGAAGACATCATTTTGTATTCCTCATTTGAAGAATTATTTGAATCACAGCTTTTGTTTGCAACAAAGGATGGATATGTCAAGCTGGTATCGGGAGCTGAGTTTGAAACGAGCCGTTCTATGATTGCAGCAACCAAGTTGGATGCAGGAGATTTGGTTGTCAATATAACAAAATTGTCTGCACACGAAATGCTGTCACAAACCATGAAAGTGATTTTGCTCACAGATAAGCACTTATCCTTAGGTTTTGATTTGGCTGAAGTGAGCGAACTAAAAAAGACAAGCCGAGGCGTAAAGGGAATTGCCTTAGAAAACGGTGATAAGGTAGCCTTTGCATCCTGCGTATCTGTAGATACCGAAGAGTTTGAATACAACGGGCAGGTATTAAATGCAAAGAAAATAAGAAATCGTAAGCGTGGAGCAAAAGGTCAAAATGCCCAGCTGAAATAGATTCATTTGTATTTACATTGCAAATTTAGTGTGTTAAAATACGAATAAATGTAGGGATTTGTTACAAAGGGGGAATACTTTGAAAGTGGAACGACTGAAAGAAACATTATGCGACTTACCGGAAATCAACGCAGAGCGTGGACTTCGATTTTCCGTTAATAACGTTAGAAACTATCGAAAATCGTTATATATGGTTCTTAAGAGTATTAAGTTTAAGCTTCCATTGATTCTTATGATGGTGGAAGAAAATGAGTATGAGGGACTTAGTATCATCGTTCATACCTTGATGCAGCTACTTAATAATATCGGTGCGGAAAGCTTGATGCAAGAGTGCTTACAGATCGAAACGCTTCTCCTAAATGATAACAAGGATGAGTTAGATACAGCATTAGAAAATTATGTGGAATCTTTAGCAGGTTTTATGGTTCGATTAGAAGCGCTAATGCCTGCAATCGATACATTGGTGGCTTCTGAGTTGGAATTAGAAGGAGATGCTTCACTAAAAATGGAACGCGCAAATCATTTAGTGGAAGAATTTAATCCGAAACGTAAAACAGTGTAAAAATCAAGCAACTGTTTCAAAATATTTGCTTTGAAAGATTATGGAGTAAGCCAAAACTGGTCTTCCAAAATCTCAGTACGATTAAACATTTTATAAAGCCATAAACAACAAAAATGGAGTGATTAGGCACTCCATTTTTGTTATTGTCTTTATAAAATAATCGTAAAATCGATTTTGGAAGACCAGTTTTGGCTTACTCCATAATCTAAATTTACGTATTGATTTTGAGGCAGGGTGTCTTGATTTTTTCGTAATAAAAAATTAAATTAATATTTTTTTATTTATGAAAAGTTTTAAAATTGCCTAAAGTATTTGGTAATACGTCCGATAAATAACATATAACACGAAACAACGAGTAAATTAAGGTGGTGGAATTATGAGAATTGATGCTTATAATCAAGTAGCACAGATCTATCAGACAAATAAGGCGAAAACCACAGCGGGGAAAACTGAAAAAACTTCTGCTTTTTCAGATGCATTACAACTTTCTCAAACTGGTAAGGATATGCAAGTGGCCAAACAGGCGGTCAAAGATGCACCAGATGTTAGAGAAGACAGAGTAAATGAGATTAAATCAAAACTTGCATCAGGAACCTACAACGTAAGTGGAGAAGAAATTGCTGATAAACTGGTAAATAACTATTTTAACGGAATTATTTAAATGGGGGAAAACAATTGGCGAGTTTAATTGAAGAGTTAATAATGACCCTAGAGGAAGAAGAAGCGATTTATAATTCACTCATTCCGATTAATGTGAAAAAAACAAAGATAATTATTGACAATGACCTCGAAGCCTTGCAAAAGATTACGGATCAGGAACAGAATATGATTCTTAAGATTAATGCATTAGAGCATAAACGGCAAGAGGTCATTGTAAATATTGGTACCGTTATTAACAGAAATCCAAGTACGCTAGATTTAAAAACTATGGTAAAGCTGTTAGAAAAACAGCCGGAAGAACAAAAAAGACTCAGTCATATTCATGACAATCTAAGAAGAACCATCGAACGGTTAATGGAACTTAACCATCAAAATCAATCTTTAATCGAACAATCCCTTGAACTAATAGAATTCAATATGAATTTTATTCAGAGTACACGGATGTCACCAGGGAATAATTACAATAAAGACGCATCAGAAATAGGAACACCATATGAGCCGATACGGACATTTGATGCAAAACAGTGATGCGAAGACTATTTATGAAGGCAGGGTGATATTATGGGTAATCTGATGACAAGTATGTATACCGGTGTGTCTGGTCTTATTGTAAACCAGACATCGATTAATACTACGGCGCACAACATTTCCAATGTAAATACACCTGGTTATACAAGACAGCAAATTCTTTCTTCCGATTTTTCCTACAATAAAATAGGGGAATCCGCAAATGCCTATATGCAGGTAGGATTAGGAACGGATATGGCTGCGATTCGCCAGGTAAGAGATGTGTTTTTGGATAAAAGCTACCGCTTAGAGCTTGGTAGAGAGAGCTTTTACGAAGCTCAGTGTGAAACAGTCGAAGAAATTGAAAGTGTATTTGGTGAATTAGATGGAGAAGCATTTAAATCCTCTCTTTCTGATTTGTGGACAGCAATATCAGGACTTGCAAATGATCCGGATAATACGGTTAATCGAGGTGTTGTGGTAACGACGGCAAGTAGCTTTTTAGAAAAAGCAGAAATTATCAGTAAACAGTTATCTTCATACCAGACGAACTTAAACACGCAGATTCAGGCAAAAGTGAATCGGATCAATGAAATTGGAGATTCCATCAAATCCTTGAACAAGGCGATACGTTCCAATGAAAGCAGTGGACAGAATGCAAATGATTATCGTGATGAGCGGAATGCATTACTGGATGAGCTTGGTGGATTAGTGAGTATTACTTATAGAGAAGATGCTTACGGTATGGTAAATGTAAGCGCTGAAGGTGTACAGTTTGTAACAGATGATTCGGTATACCATATGAAAACACAGAAAATCATTACGGAAGAAGAACAAGACAGAGTCGATACGATTAATGGCTATGTAGATGATATCGCTACATTAATTACAACAATGGCATCGAGTACCCCTGCACAAATAAACGATGCGGTGAAAGCTTCGGCTGCATGGGCAGGGCTTTCAAAATATGGAAACATTACCTATACAAGTACTGGAGAACTAAAGTATAACGATTATACGGTAATGAAAAGTGATAATACAACCAGCGATGTTTTACCAGAGCAGTCGGATTTACTGAACGTTGTATGGGAAGGAAATGGATTTGGAAATGTATTTCGATTAAATGGAGTATATTCTTCCGAATCAAATACGGATGTTGGTTCTTTGAAGGGACTGTTGGTATCGCGTGGTGCTTACAGTGCAAATTATACAGATATTCCAGTCGAAGCAAATTATGCAACGACAGCAGAGTATGAATCAGCAGTAAAAGAGTATAACCGTTATGTGGATACTTCGGTACTCATGTCTACGCAGGCTCAATTTGATCAATTGATTCATGGAATCGTAACGACGATTAATGATATACTCAGTCCAAATACTAAGGTTACGGCTGATAAAATCAGCGAGTTACGTACGAAAGAAACTGGTACTACTGTAGCATCATCATCGGTCGTTCTGACAAATGCTAACATTAAGTTTGCAGATGGCACAACGGTAAAAGCGAGTGATGTTAAAATCTTTGATAAGATTAGTGCGGCTTGTGGTATGGATGAAGACCAGACACAGAGAGAAGCTTTATTTGAACGTAAGAATTTAGAGCGTTATACAAAAGGAACCTTAACAGTAGAAATTGATGGGGTAGATACTGATATTGATGTATGGGTATATAACGAGGAATATGCCTCCGATAATTACAGCTTATTCACCATTGGACAAATGGAAATAAACGAAGACATATTAAATGATTATAATAAAATACCGTTAAGTAACAATAAGTACTCTGGACTTTCCGGTTCTTTCAATCAGGATATTTGCTCCGCGTTAACGGATGCATGGGATGCTGAGGTGTTAAAATTAGATCCAAACACACTAACCGTGAATAATTTCCAGGATTATTATTCTGCAATGACGGGGGATATCGCATATCGTGGAAGTACCTATAACAGTATAGTTGAGAATCAAAGTGATATGGTAGAGAGTATAGATAATCAAAGACAAGAGGTAGCGGGAGTTTCCTCCGATGATGAATTAACGAATTTAATCAAGTATCAACATGCTTATAATGCATCTTCACGTTATATTAATGTAATAAATGAAATGCTGGGACATGTGATAGAAAAACTTGGATAAAATGAGAAGAGGTGATCCAAATGGCGAATACATTTTTTGGACTTAGTATTGGAAAATCAGGCTTATATACCTACCAGGCAGCACTTAACACGTCAGCGCATAATGCCTCCAATGCGGATACGAAAGGGTATACAAGACAAACAGTAATACAATCTGCTTCTAGAGCAATTTCGGTAAATAATGCTTATGGAATGCAAGGTACTGGTGTAGATGTTAACGGAGTGGAGCAAATCAGAGATAGTTATTATGATACGAAATACTGGAAAAACTGTTCCATTCATGGAAATTATAATACAAAAGCTTACTATCTGGATGATATTCAAAGCTATTTTAGTGAAGTAAGTTCCAAAGGATCAACAGCAGCACTCGATGATTTTTTTAATGTGATGAGTACTCTTTCCAATAGTGTCAAGGATGGAACGAATCGCACGCAAGTTTCCGAAACTGCAGTTAGTCTTACCGAAACCATTAATACGCTATATAACAGGATTCAAACGCTGCAAAAGGAATGTAATACAGAAATTAAAAATACAGCAGATCAGATAAACTCGATTGCACAGCGTATTTCTTCTCTAACATTTCAGATTAATACGATTGAGGTAAAAGGTGTAACAGCAAATGATTTAAGAGATTCAAGAAATCTTTTAATCGATGAACTTTCCGAACTGGCGAATACAACGGTAACGGAAGCGCCAATTGGAGATGATATTGGAGTGAATCAATACATTGTTCGTCTCAATGGCAAGATATTAGTCGATACCTATGATTATTCGACGTTGAAAGCAACTCCGCAAGATACCAGTGTGAATCAAAATGATGTAGATGGTTTGTACACCCTTTCATGGGATGATGGACAGAATTTTGACTCGACGAGTAAGACATTGGGCGGAAAATTGCAGGGATTGTTTGAAATGCGAGATGGAAATAACAAGGTAAACTTTACCGGAACAGGTAATGGTGCTAATGGGAGTACCACATTGACTGTAACGAAAGCCAATATAAATGATGAGATTAATTTAAATATTCCAGATAGTGACGGAAGCATTCTTGTTGGTAATCGTGAGTATGCATATGATAGTTTTAGCGCTACCGTGAATGCAGACGGAACCTACACCTATACGTTTAAACTAAAAGAAGCGTTAGCGCAAGCTGTGACGAACCAGGGTGTAACGATTGGAAACTCGATTGATTGCAAAGGTATTCCTTATTTTCAGGCGCAGTTAAACAAGTTTGCCCGCACCATGGCAAGCAGCTTCAACGATATCCACCGTGAAGGCGAGGACTTATATGGCAATCAAGGACTTGACTTTTTTACAGCGACGCTGGCAGCTAGTGGCGATGAATATTCTTTTAGTAACACGCTAACTAGTTTAACCTCTTTGCCAGATGCATCCACTAGTGTAAATGGTTATGTAAAAGCATCTTACTATCAGGTGACAGCTGGTAACTTAAAAGTGAATCATGCAATTACAGACGATCCGAAAAAAATAGCCTGTGCGGAATATAACGCAAATACCGATACCGGGGTAGAGGATAAAACGATATTGAATAAACTCATTGCTCTGAAAGATGACATGTCGATGTTTAAGCAAGGAACACCGGATATGTTTTTACAGACAGTGGTTGCCGAGGTGGCGATTGATGCCAAAACATCAACCAACTTTGCCGCAGGACAGGAAAATATCATAAAAGTGATAGAAACCCAGAGAGCATCTGTTTCTGGTGTGGATAGTGACGAGGAAGCCATTGACTTGGTTAAGTATAAAAATGCCTATGATCTATGTTCAAAGGTTATTTCTATAATGAATGAAATATATGATAAATTAATCAATAGTACCGGTGTTTAATAAATCGTATGGAAGTATGCATAGAAGGGAAGTAAGATAGATGCGAGTTACCAATCAAATGATGACAACAAATATGTTGAATAATATCAATCGGAATAAGAATAATGTAAATACATTGGGATATCAATATGCTACCCAGCAAAAGATTCAAAAACCATCGGATGACCCGGTTGTTGCTGTGCGTTCTTTGAAATTCCGTACACAGATAACGGAACTTACACAGTATCTTGAAAAAAATATTCCGGACGCCACAAACTGGATGGATACCACCGAAAGTGCAATGGATTCCATTACGGAAGTACTGGAAAAAATGAACACCTATTGCAACCAAGGTGCGAATGATACATTGGAAACAACCGACCGAAGCACCATTATCGAAACATTGGAAGAATATAAGAGCCAAATATATAAAGAAGCAAATTCAGACTATGCCGGAAGATATTTATTTACTGGATATCGCACCGACACACCTCTTTTATATGATAATACTTCATTAGCAAAGGAAACCTCAACGAAAACGGTTTATACGATAAAAGAAGAATTGTCTTTTTCCGATATAACGAGTAAAACCTATGTAAAGGGTGGAGCTAAATATACGGATGGGACAACAACAGCCGATGGCTATGCAGCAAAGGCAGCTTCTACATCAACCGCAAACAGACTTCAGCTTTCGTACACGAATCTTGACAAGGATCAATCCAGAACAGATGTAGCAGGACCAGCAACGCCAGGAACGGTAACTCGAGATACTGGAATACGTAGTATCACGTTTACAAATCCATCCAATCCAGCCGATACCGTAACCGTAGCCGGTGATGGAACGGCGGCAACTGGTGGATATACCATCAAGACAGTATCACTAAGTACTCAACCGCAAGGAGAATGCTATAACCCAACGGCAAAAGAAATTATCTTTATTCCAGAAACAGGAGAACTGGTTTTTGGCTCTGAGGCTTATGCGATGGCACAAACCAGATCCAATTATACCGCGGAATATACAAAAACGAATTTTGAAGCAGACGATATCATTCCAGAGCATTATTTTGAGTGTAGCGCAAGTAGGATTGTAGTGGATGCTTCCCAATCGACTGGATATAATGAAGATAAAACAAATTACAGAAATCCTGAAACACAGAAAATCAATTATGAGATTAATTTTAGTCAGAAACTAACCGTTAATACCTTAGCAAAAGACGCAGTACCAACCACGATCTCCACAAAGATAGACGAGATTATTCGTGCAGTCAATGACGTATATAATATGGATGATAAGATTTCTGAGGTGCAAAAGTTGATTGCTACCCAGACAGATGCAACAAAAATTACAGACTTAACGGAATTAAAATCTCAGCTAGAAACGGAAAAGACATTAAAGAAGACAATCCTTCGAGAAAATTTTTCCTCTGGTTTAACAATGACAAAAAATGCTCAAAATACCGTAAGCATTGCGCTTGCAAATCATGGTAGCAGATATCAACGCCTAGAATTAACAGAATCCAGACTAAAAGATCAAAAAACCAGTTTCACTGAACTATTAGATAAGAATGATCAGGTAGAATTGGAGGATTCCGTAATCAACTACAAACAGGCACAGGTGGTTTATGATGCTTCTTTATCTTGTGCGTCCACAGTAATAACGAAGACATTACTTGATTACTTATAGGAATACAGGTAAACTGTAAATAAGACTTTAAGGAGAAAAGAAAGGAAGCTGCAGTTATGATGATTCAAACAAAACACTTTGGAGAGATAGATTTAACCGAAGATAAGATAATATCTTTTGAAAATGGCATTATGGGTTTTGAAAATTTCAAAAAATTTACGCTGCTCTATGACTCTGAGAAAGAAGATCGACCAAACATTTCATGGCTTCAAAGCTTAGATGAAACAAACCTGGCACTTCCGGTTATCAATCCATTTTTAGTGAAAAGTGATTATGATCCAGTTGTAGAAGATGAGCTTTTAAAGCCGCTAGGTGAACTTAATGATGAAAATATAGCGATTTTTTTAGTGATGACAATTCCATCTGACATCGAGAAAATGACAGTAAATTTAAAGGCGCCAATCATTGTGAATTCCGATACAAGAAAAGGCTGCCAAATCATTGTTGAAAATCAGGATTACCCAATTAAGTATAACGTATACGAGGTTTTACAAAATGCAAAAAAGGGGGACGAATAAATGCTGGCCCTATCAAGAAGAATAAATGAATCGATTGTGATTGGAAACGATATTGAAATTACAGTCTTAGAAATAAAAGGGGAGCAAATCAAAATAGGTATTACAGCACCCAAATCGGTTCCTGTTTATCGAAAAGAACTTTATATTCAAATTCAGGAATCCAATCAGGAAGCAGCGAAAAATGAAAGTAGTATCGATGATATAAACAACTTGTTCAAATAACAGGAATTTACGTATTAACTTTTTTAAAATCCGTGACGATAATAAAAACAAAGGTAACTTATGTAACGTTTTTTGGAAATTTGGAGGTGTTCAAGGATGAAGATCGAATCAATTACCGGAGGTTCTGCTATGGCTTATGCAGAGAATCCTGCGTCAGCTCAGAAAAATGCAGCAAAAAGCCCACAAGATTATGGAATAGCAGACATGAGGGTTTCGTCAAACATTACACTAAAGCAAATACAAGAAGAGAAAGAAAAAGACGAATCAAATGAAAACAAGGATGGACAGGCAAGTGAAAAGCAAATTATAAATGCAATCTCACAAGCAAATCAGAAAATCAAGCGCGTAGATGGAACTAGCCTTGAGTTTTCCTATCATGAAGCAACCCAGCGGGTATCTATTCAAGTTGTGGACAAGAATACGAGGGAAATCATCCGAGAAATACCACCAGAAAAAAGTCTTGATATGCTCCAAAAGATGTGGGAGCTTGCAGGAATATTAGTCGACGAGAGAAGATAGGAGGAAACATCTATGGCAGTTAGATTATCAGGTATGGTGTCTGGACTAGATACAGATTCTATCGTAAAAGAATTAATGTCGGCTCAGAGCATGAAAAAAACCAAAATTGAAAATAAAAGAACAAAACTGAATTGGACCCAGGAAATATGGAAAGAGTTAAATACAAAGATTTATTCTTTCTATACAGGTGCTGTTAATAAAATGAGAACACAAGGTAATTACCAGACCAAAAAGGTTTCAACATCGGATGAAACGAGGGCTACCATTACGGCAACCAATAGTGCAGCAAAAGGTGCACATACACTTAAGGTTGAGCAGCTTGCAAGTGCACAGTACTTGACAGGTGGTGTAGTTACTACAGGTGCTAGCGGAACGAAAGCAACTGATTCCACTACATTATCCAGTCTAGGGATTACTGCAAATACCGTAATTACAATTACAGGTGCTGATGCTACGAAACAACAAAAATTGACGGTTGGTTCCACGACCAAGATCAGTGATTTTATTACGTCATGTCAGGATGCAGGACTGAATGCAAGTTATGATAAAACACAAGGTCGAATATTTATTAGTTCGAAGGATAGCGGTGTAGATAAAGGCTTTACGATTACAACATCTGCAGTAGCGGAAGATTACATTACTGCAGGAGAAAAGTTAAATGAATTAACAGGATATTCAAGTCTGACCACTACACAGAAAGCAGAAATTGATGCTGCATATACAACATTAAAAACAAATGCTGTAGGTTCAGATGATTACAATACAGCACTTGCTACGCTTACTTCATATACGCAAACCTATGCGGGAACTACGTATGACACAACGCAAGCGGCAACTGACCTAGCTGCGCTCTATGACCAAAAGGCAGATGCGGTGTTAACGACAGCCGGAAGTGGTTATGAGGATCAGACCGCTTGGCTTGCAAGTGCGGATGGACTTGCATGGTCAACAGCGAATCCTACCGCTACGGAGGAAGAGAAGACAGCAGCCTATACAGCGGCATATGCAGCGCAAAAAGCAACGACGCTTACAGCGATTAAAGAAGATGCTTCCTATGAATCTTATCGTACGGAAGCTGCCGCTACCATTGCTGCGAATCGTACCGATGCAATTAATACAGCAGTAACTACTTTAGGAACTACCGTTACTACTTATGTAACAAACAGTGCAGAGCTTCCTTCGGATACCTCGGATGGAAATAGCCTACTTACCAATATTGGATTAGGTGAAATCACCGGAGATGCAGTTTCAACGACGGCGAGTGGAAATGTCAGTGGATTAACGGTTGTAAAAGCTACTAATGCACGAATTGTTCTAGATGGTGCAACAATGGAAAGCAGCTCGAATGATATGACAGTTAACTATATGACATTTGCTTTAAAGGGTGTAACGGGCACGAATGAATCCGTTTCATTTACTGTTTCTGACAATACAGATCAAACATACGATATGATTAAGACGTTTGTAAAAGATTATAATACCTTATTAGCAGAAATGAATAAACTTTATGATGCGAAAACAGCAAAAGGATATGAGCCTTTATCTGCCGATGAAAAAGAATCAATGACGGATGATGAAGTAGAAAAATGGGAAACTAAAATTAAGGATTCCTTATTACGAAGGGATAATACAATAAGTACAATAACTTCTTCTATGAGGTCTAGTCTTATGGGACAGGTTACGGTAGATGGAAAGAAGTACTCTCTTGCAAGCTTTGGAATAAAGACATCATCGGATTATACAGAAGATGGAAAACTTCATATCTTTGGAGATGCAGATGATGATACATATTCTGCAAAAACAAATGATTTGAAAAAAGCATTGGAGTCGGATCCAGATGCAGTTATGGAGGTCTTGTCCGCCATTTCACAAAATCTTTATGCTACGATGACAAAGAAGATGGAAAGTTCATCGATTAGTAGTGCTTTGACTTTTTATAATGACAAATCAATGACGACGCTGGATACTACATATAAAAAGCAAATTTCAGTATGGGAAGATAAATTAGAAGATATGGAATCAAGATATTACAAACAGTTTACAGCGATGGAAAAGGCTATGAGTAAGTTGCAAAACCAAAGTAGTTCACTTTCCTCGCTATTAGGTACATCTAGATAAAAAGAACAGTAGAGCAGAACGGAGGATATTATCATGGCAATGAATGCAGCGAATGCTTACAAGCAGACCAACATCGCAACTGCATCTCCAGCAGAACTTACACTTATGCTTTATGATGGGGCAATCAAATTTTGCAATATAGCAATTATGGCACTCGAAAAAGGTGACCTTGAAAAATGCAATGAAAATATTAAAAAAGCAAAAAAGATAATCGTTGAATTTCGATCCACTTTGGACTTTCGATATGAAGTGGCAAACGATTTTGATCGGGTCTATGATTATATATATTGGGTACTCACAGATGCAAATGTGAAAAAGGATAAAGCTTTGTTAGAAGAAGGTTTAGGACGTATCCGTGAGATGCGGGATACTTGGAAAGAAGTTATGAAAAAAAGCAAAACGGCTTCTGCTTAAAGAGAGGAATGCATATGGAAAACCAGACTTATGTATCAATACTCGTTGCAACACTACGAAAAAAAGATTCGGTATTGAATGAATTAATTATACTTACGGATCAACAAAAAGAAATGATTGATAAGGGTGATGTAAGTACCGATGTATTTGAATCCTTTCTTTCTAGGAAAGATAGTTTGATACAGGAGCTGAATCGTTTAGACGAGGGATTCGAAGCAATCTATGAGCGGGTAAAGCAAGAACTTACAACACATGGGGCCTTGTTTAAAGATGAAATTATAGAAATGCAGAATCTGATTGGTAAAATAACCGATAAGAGTGTTACGCTCCAGACAGCGGAGAAGCGAAATCAAAGTAGTATGGAAGCTTTTTTTGCAGGTCGAAGAAAAGAAATCAAAGACTACCATGTGAATCATCGCACGGTAACCAGCTATTACAAGAGTATGGCAAACACCCACCAGGGACAGTCTTATTTTATGGACAAAAAAAAATAAAAAAAATATCCATTCGAACTAATGTAATTAAAAAGTTCGGTCGATATAAATAACAAGTAAGAACATTACTTGTTATCAAAGCAAATCGGAGCGTACGGCCGATGCGTAGAGATAACCAATTAATTAGCACTAGTGGCAAGGATGTCACTATACATTCAAGGAGGAAATAATATGGTAATTCAACATAATATGTCAGCGGCTAACGCAAACAGAAATTTAGGAATCTCTACAGGTTCATTAGCAAAATCAACTGAAAAATTAAGCTCTGGTTACAGAATCAATCGTGCAGGCGATGATGCAGCTGGACTTGCTATTTCTGAAAAAATGCGTGGACAGATTCGTGGTCTTGATCAGGCTTCTTCTAACTCAGAAGACAGTATCTCTTTAGTACAGACAGCTGAAGGTGCTCTTCAGGAAACTCAAAGCATCGTTCAAAGAATGAGAGAATTAGCTGTACAGGCATCCAATGATACCAATACAGACGACGACAGAACACAGATTCAGAACGAAATCACACAGTTAACACAAGAAGTTGACCGTATTGCAAATACTTCTGAGTTCAATACAAAGAAACTTTTAAACGGAGATCTTGCAGGTGCTACCCAGTACAAAAATGGTAATGCAAAGGCAGAAGGAACTTTCACTAATGGTGTAGTTTCTGTTGACAGCATTGGCTCTACTACTGCAGCAACATCTATTAAAGATGATGTTATCCGTATTACGATTCAAGAAGATGGTAAAGTTTCTAGCGCAACCATGAGTTCTTTAAATGGAACAACTAGTGGAAATCTTTCATCACCTGCAGCAAACATTGGTGGATCTGATCATTGTAAGCTTACATTAGCTACAGACAAATTGACAATTGCAATTTCTGCTGGTGCAATTGCATCTGGTACTGATCAAACAACTGCAATTTCAGCTCTTGCATCTACTGCTAAATCAGATTTAAATATTACAGTATCTAACGCAGACAAGCTAAAAGCTGGTGATGTTATCACGATCTCATTGACTTCTAGAACCCAGTCTAAAGCAGCTGTAACAGGTAAAGAGTCCTTAACTCTTCAGGTTGGAGCAAATACAGGACAGGAAATCAATCTTGGAATCGGAGATATGAGAGCAAGTGCTCTTGGTATTGTACAAACAAAAACACGTGATTTAGAAGCTGGTAAGACTGCAGCAGAAGGCGAAGGAGAAGCACTAGATGTAACAACTCAGGGAAATGCTTCTATGGCGGTTGAAGCTTATGACAAAGCTTTACAGAAAGTTTCTACAGAAAGAGCTAAGATGGGAGCTATGCAGAACAGATTAGAGCATACAATCACTAACTTAGATACATCTTCTGAGAACTTACAGGCTGCTGAATCTCGTATTCGTGACGTTGATATGGCTAATGAAATGACTCAATACAGCAAGAACAACATCTTGATGCAGGCAGGTCAGTCTATGTTAGCACAGGCTAATCAGTCAACACAGGGAGCGTTATCACTTCTTCAGTAATCACTGATTGATTAAAAAGTTATAGTTATTAAAATGGGGCTGTTATAAACAGTCCCCATTTTTTTATAAGGATATTTGTATATTATAAATATATTTCGAGTGAGTTTGGTTTTCAAACATAGAGCTATGTATTAACTAAGAAAGTGACTGGTACAAAATTATGAGCTATTGGATGGAAAATAAGAAAAATCTAATGAGATATAACTCATTAATTGTTAATGGTATGGAAAATATCGAGAACGTACAAGACTGGGAAACACAAGTTGTTACGACAGATGAGGGACGTTTTCTTAATATAGAGCAACAGGCATATCAAATATGCAGCCGCAATGCAAAAAAAGAGTCGAATTTATTACGAAGAAACCTGGAAAAAACCAGAGACAATCTATTAGTTCTCTTTGGCATGGGAAACATGGAATTAATAAAAGATATTGTGAAAGATACATCAGATGGAAGTCGCATTATGGTGATTGAACCTAATGCATCTGTTGCACGCTATATGTTTGAAACAGAGGACTTTAAGAATATCTTGAAAACAGAAAAAATAGTATTTGCAATTGGTGGATTTGAACAGGTTGAGTTAGTAATTAATCACTACATGTCTCTTAAATGGGAAAATTTAGTGTATAATCTTCATGTACTAATGCTTCCTAATTATCATAAATATTCTGATTTTTGCTTGGAGTGCATCAAATCCATACGCAGGATATTAGAAGCCGGCGTAAAGAGCATAGGTAATGATTTGGGTGATGTTTTAATTGGTGCAAAACAGCATGCCATGAACATTGTACCATGCCTAGAGAGCAGTTCGATGCATGGGTTGGAGAAATATTATAGAAATGTCCCTGCAATCATTGTGTGTGCCGGGCCTTCACTGGATAAAAATATTCATTTACTCAAAGAGGCAAAGGGGAAAGCTTTGATAATAGCATGTGATGCAAGTTATTCACTATGTATAAAGCATGGAGTAACTCCGGATGCTGTCGCGAGTATGGAACGAATAGAATCAACATATAGTTATTTTTATAAAGATAAACTTATTCCTGAGAATGTTGTATTATTGGGACCATCACTTATGTGGCCAGAAACGTTTAAAACGATTCAGGGAAAGATGATATTAACATCAAAGGATCCACATGGTCTTGAAAAATGGTGGGCAGACTTTTTTCCAAATATTGAGTTCCTTCCACAGGGACATTCTTGTTCTGGAGCAGCTTATGCAATAGCTCAGAGGATTGGATGTGGTCCTATTATAATGATAGGACAGGATTTGGCTTATACAGATGATAAGTTTCATAGTGATGAAGTAAGGAAGAATGTATTTAATTTAGATGATAATGTAATTACGAAGTATTATGGCAGAGATTTTTTTACAGAAGATATTAATGGAAATTTGGTGCGAACAAGTTATGTATTCAATTTATTCCGTGAATTTTTTGAAATCAATGTATCAGAGACCGGCCAGCTTTTAATTGATGCAACAGAAGGTGGGGCGAAAATTAAGGGTAGTAAAGTTATGACTTTTCGGGAGGCAATCGATACTTATTGTACAGAAGAGTTGAAATACAGTTTTTCAGATTGTCTTGTAAAGCCAGTGGTTACAAAGCAAGATATCAAGCAGAAATGCATTGAAATTATTGGAGCAATTCAAGAGTTAATTGAAGCTTTGCACGAAATAAAAAGTAGGGCAATCTCACATTATAACACTCTGATGCAGTATAAAGACTTTGATTTTACGCATGCAAGTGAAAAAAAATTATATGATATTGTAATTCAAATGGAGGCTGGAAATAGCCTTGTTCAGTATATTTTGAATGAAAAAACAGATTTATTGACTTACTATCATCAAATTATAAAAGCAGCCATAGTGAAAGTAAAGGGTATAGGAAATGAATTGACGGCGAATAACGTATATCAAAACTGGGTTGTTCAGGTGAATCTTATGCATATGATCGAAATAACATCGATTAAGACAGAAGAAAGTTTTCGTGAAATGATTGCAGAAATTAATAAGACGATGACTGAAAAGGAGAGCTAAGATGACAGAAAAATTATTTCCAGTAATTGATGATTTGGTGGATGAAATCTATACCGTAGAACAGAAAAATATTAATAAGAAATTCGAGACTTTATTAAATGAAGTACTTGTATTTATAGAAGATATGCAAAATGCAGGTTATTCCATAATTATGGATGAGGAACTTCTGAAAATTCAAAATGCTTTTGGAATAAAGGATTATGGTGTAATGGCGGATGTTCTTTTATATGATATCAAAGAAAATCTAAAGGATTTGTAATGAATTATAATATTAGTTAAAATGAAGGCTCGTTTTTACAGAAACGAGTCTTTTTTTGCCAATACCAATACCTAGACAAGAAAACATAAAAAATGCTATACTATAATCAGTGTATTTTGTCGAAATGTATATAGAATTGTAGAAATACGGAGGATAGCAGAATGCTGAATGATAAAGTAATACTTGTAACTGGGGGAACCGGTTCTTTTGGTAAAAAATTTCTAGAGATGGTATTTGAAAGGTATAATCCCCAAAAAGTAATTATCTATTCAAGAGATGAATATAAGCAGAGTGTAGTGAGGGCATACTATCAGGATAAGATTGATATGAAAAAAGTACGTTTCTTTATTGGTGATGTGAGGGATAAGGACCGCCTCTACCGTGCTTTGCGTGGAGTTGACTATGTTGTGCATGCAGCAGCTATGAAACAGGTTCCAACTTGTGAATACAATCCAATGGAGGCCGTGAAAACAAATATATATGGTGCGCAGAATGTAATTGAAGCTGCTCTTGACTGTGGGGTTAAAAAGGTAGTTGCATTATCTACGGATAAAGCCGTAAATCCGATTAACTTATATGGTGGAACAAAACTTGTATCAGATAAATTATTTACGGCAGCAAATGCATATAGTGGAACCAATGGAACAACGTTTTCAGTGGTGCGATATGGTAATGTTGCAGGAAGCCGTGGGTCTGTTATCCCTATTTTTCAGAAATTGATTGAAAAAGGAGAACAAGAACTTCCAGTTACGGATTCCCGTATGACTCGTTTCTGGATTACACTTGATCAGGGTGTGGAACTTGTGTTTAAGGCATTGGAAGAAGCTAAAGGTGGGGAGACCTATATATCCAAAATACCATCTTTTCATATCGATGATTTGGCTGAAGCCATGCTTCCAGGATGCACGATAAAAGAAATCGGAATTCGTGAGGGTGAGAAATTACATGAGGTTATGGTGACGAAGGACGATTCCAGAATGACTTATGAGTATGAGAAGCATTATATTATCTATCCAAGCTATGAATGGTGGGATTACAAAGAGTACTTTACAAAAGGCGGAAAACTAGTAGAAGAAGGATTTGAATATAGTTCAGCAAACAACAAACAATGGCTTAGTATCGAGGATTTGAAAGAACAGTTAAAGAAAATTTGATACTAGAATAAATTGGATAGGAAAAAGAATGGAGTGAATGGAACACTCCATTTTCCATATGCGAAGCAATGGAGGACAGTATGAATCAAGGTAAAAAGATTGCAATTATAACAGCACGTGGTGGAAGCAAACGAATTCCGAGAAAAAATATTAAGGAGTTTTGTGGTAGACCAATAATAGAGTATTCTATAGAAGCAGCCTTAAATGCGAGGGTTTATGATGAAGTAATGGTCTCAACAGATGACGAGACGATAGCAGAAATATCAAGAAAAGCCGGTGCGAACATTCCGTTCATGCGAAGTGAGCAAACCTCTGGGGATTTTGCTACGACGGCTGAAGTATTATTTGAAGTTTTTGACTGGTATAAGAATCAGAATAAAGTATTTGATTATGCCTCCTGCATTTACCCGACGGCGCCCTTTGTTACTGTGGATAAATTAAGAGAAGGTATGGAACTTTTAATAAAAAAAGAGGGCAGTATTTTGATGCCGGTTGTGAAGTATTCTTATCCGCCACAAAGAAGTATGGTGAAGCACGGTGATTTCTTAGAATCAAAATGGCCAGAGTATTACAATAGCCGTTCACAGGATTTGGAGGCTTTCTATCATGACTGCGGACAATTTTATTGTTATGATGTTAAGAAATTCTATGCTTGCAGTGGTAGATTTACAAAAGAGATTGTGCCGATGATACTGCCTGAATTAGAAGTTCAGGATATTGACAATGAAGCCGATTGGAAGATTGCAGAAATGAAATATAAACTTATGCTTGAGAAATAGAGAGGTAGCAGAAAACAATGCAAATGAAGGAAAGTCTGGATGTAAGATGTCGCTCCATACAAGAGTCGGATCTTGAAATGATAATGAAATGGCGTATGATGCCTGAAATTACAAAATATATGAACACAGATCCACAACTTACCCTTGCGGGGCAAAAGAGATGGTATGATAACATTTGTCAAAGTAAGCAGGACTTTTACTGGGTTGTAGAAGTGGATGGTGTTGCGTCAGGTATTGCAAGTCTAGTTAATCTGGATGAAACGGCAAAAAGGATACATACTGGAGTATATATAGCAGAAAAGAAAAAACGATCCTTACAACTTACGATGGAACTACAGTGGAATCTTTATGAATATGCCTTTGAAGTCTTACATATGGAAAAGGTATGCGAAGAAATCTTTTCAGAAAACAAGGCCGTTATTCGTATCCTTGATATGTGTGGAAGTAAAAAAGAAGGGGTACTCCGAAATCATGTACTAAAAAATGGGATTTATCATGATGTAGTAGTACGAGGGATTCTCAAACAGGAATGGAATTGTTTAAAGGAAAATATTGTATATACACATTTTTTGTTTGAGTAATTTTCCTAAAATGAGTATTATTAAGTAGGGGTATTGTTGATAAGAGACTTATATTGTTGGCACAATATGTCGATATATAAGATAACACGGCGAGCAAGGAGGCAAAACGATGTTATTACAGAATAAAACAGCAATTGTAACTGGAACAAACCGGGGAATTGGAAAGGCCATATTAACCAGATTTGCACAAGAAGGGGCAAATGTATTTGCTCATGCGAGAATTTGCACGGAGAAGTTTGAGACTGAATGCAAAGAACTGGAAGAATCATATGGCGTAACCATTGTTCCGGTTTATTTTGATACTTTGGATGAAGAAGCGATGAAGGAAGTAGTCAAAGAAATAACGGCTGTTACAAAAGATATCGATATTCTGGTGAATAACATCGGAGTGGTTCAATCTACAAACCTCTTTCAGATGACAAAAATACAGGAAATGCGAGATGAATTTGAAATAAACTTCTTTTCACAGATGCTATTAACACAGTATATCTCCAGAATCATGATGCGAAAAAGAAAAGGCAGTATTGTTAATATATCTTCCTGTGCTGGACTCGATGGAAATACCGGAATGCTTCAATATGTGTCAAGCAAAGCGGCGATGATAGGTGCGACGAAACGACTTGCCATTGAGCTTGGTACGGCGAATATACGTGTAAATTCAGTAGCACCGGGGCTTACCGAAACCGATATGGGAAATCAGATGAAGGAAGAATTGGAACGAGATACATTAAGTCATTTGATATTTAAACGAAAAGCAAAACCGGAGGAAGTAGCAGATGCCGTGGTATTTTTAGCTTCGGATATGGCTTCTTTTATTACTGGGCAAACAATTCGGGTAGATGGTGGAATGTTAAATTAATAAAATTAATATTGATGATGAAAAAAATAATGCAAGAACATTAGTGCTTATCAGAAAAAAATATATTTCGAATTTGAATTGGGAAAGCGAGACAATACCAATGGATAATACATTAAAGCAACAGATATCGGGTATGGCTGATCGTATGAGAGAACATGCGATGTTTATGGCATATAGTGCAGGTGCTTTTGCAGCTCACATAGGTGGAGGTTTATCACTCGTTGATATCGTAGCAACTTTATATGGTGGGGTTATGAGACTTGATAAAAACAACCCAGAATGGACGGATAGAGATCGTTTTATCTTAAGCAAGGGGCACGGAGTACTAGGCTTCTATGCAGCACTTACTGAAATTGGATACATTACAAAAGAGGAGTTAGCAACATTTGAAAAAAGTGGTAGTTTTCTATTAGGACATCCGGTACAAAACCGCAAAAAGGGAATTGAATTTACAACAGGAAGCCTAGGGATGGGATTATCCCTTGGAATTGGTGTTGCCCTTGCTATGAGGAAGCAGATGGAGCAAGGAGAAAGAACTACATTAAATGACGTTTATGTTTTAATGGGTGATGGTGAATGTAACGAGGGTTCGGTTTGGGAAGCTTTTATGTCAGCACCACAGTTTTGCCTAGATAATGTGGTGGCTATTATCGATCGTAATAGTTTTCAGCTAGGTGGCGAAACAAAAGAGGTAATGGATGTAGGTGATATAGCAGGTAAGCTTTCTATGTTTGGATGGGAAGTCATGGAGGTTAACGGACATGATATTGAGGCACTCTATGAAGCTTTTACGGCACCGAAGATAGATGGAAAACCAAGAGCAATCGTAGCACATACCTTAAAAGGAAAAGGCTGTTCCTTTATGGAAAATAACAATGAATGGCATCATGCAGTCCTTACAAAGGATCGGTATGATATGGTAATCCGTGAGTTGCACGGAGAATCTAATATAGAAGAAGATGCGAAGGAGGGCATGCTATGATAGAAGTAACCAAATCACTTGCCCGACGATGGTCTATGGTGGGACAAAGAGCTGCGTTTGGATTGGCAGCTGTTGAAATCGCAAAAGAAAATCAAAAATTTATTACATTAACTGCAGATGTATCTACTTCAGCAGGGCTAGAGAGGATGAAAAAGAATTACCCAGAGCAGTATCTGGATGTAGGAATTGCTGAGCAAAATATGATGGGAATTGCAGCGGGATTTGCAAGTGAAGGCTTTGATGTTGTTACTGCCACCTTTGCACCGTTCCAGAGTATGAGATGCTTAGAACAGATACGAGTGAATCTTGGATATATGGGCGGTAAAGTTACAATGGTAGGGTTAGCAAGTGGTATGGTGCTTGGAACCTTAGGTAATACCCACTGCTGCTTTGAGGATATTGGAGTATTACGTTCGATACCAAATATTGCGATTGTTTCACCAGCGGATTGTATCGAAGTAGGAAAAGCATTAGAGGCAGCCGTTAAGTATTCACATTCGGTATATATTCGTTTAATGGGTGGAGCAAACTGCCCTGCCATTTATCAGGAGGATTATTCCTTTGCAATCGGAAAGGCAGTTACCGTTAAAAAAGCCCTGGAAAATGAAAAAGATATCGTGACCATTTTTGCATCGGGAACAATGGTAAATGAAGCAATCAATGCATCTATACTGTTAGAAGAAAAGGGAATTTGCACGGAAGTTTTAAATATGCATACAATTAAACCTATTGATATAGATGCAATTAAAAATGCTTGTGAAAAGTCCAGACTGATTGTGACAGTGGAAGAACATAACGTTATCGGAGGACTTGGCACTGCTGTTGCAGAAGTGATGGCAGGGATAAGGAATACACCGGAACTTAAGGTTATGGGGCTGAAAGATGCTTATGGACATGGTGGAGATTATAAAGATTTGATGACAGATGCGCTACTGACTGCTGAACAGATAAAAGATGAAATAAGTAAGTTTTTATGAATGAAACGTAATAGGGAGGATACCTAGATGAAAACATCAAAAATAATTGGAACTATTGTTAAAGCAGGAGTTGCAATAGCGGCTCTCGTTGGAACGATTGGCGGAACGGTATATTTTGCTCAAAAGTCTATTAAGAAAGAGAGTGATTTACAAAAGAGATACCGCGCATACTATGAACTGACCAATCGATGGCTAGCTAATAAAAATGATGATAAAAACATCAAAACGTTTTTTGAGACAAACGATATACAATCAATTGCAGTATATGGAATGGGAACACTAGGAGAAATGTTCTATGAAGATATCAAAAAAACGGATGTATCGGTAAAATATTTCATCGACAAAAATGCAGAAGAACTTTATTGTGGAATGGATAATCTACCAGTTGTTGGTTTAACAGATATAAAAGAACAAGAAAAAGTAGATGCAGTTATAGTCACACCAGTATTTGATTATGATTCCATCGTGGAAGATTTAGAAGAGGCCGATGAGACTCTAAACACCATTTCTTTAGAAGATGTGATCTATAACGTATAGAGGAAGGAAAAGGAAATGAATATTCTATTAGTAGCGGATGGAGTTGCTGCTTACGGGGCAGGACATAGTTTGCTGAATGTAGCCTCTGGGTTAAAAAAGAAAGGGCTTACTGTGTATGTTGCCGTTTCAGAAGAGGATGATACATTTAAACAGCAGTTAAAAAGTAAAGGAATCGAATATGTAAGTTTTCCAATTCGCTATAATTGCAACTTGACCAATCCATCTAGACAGGCAATCATCGGTGATTCCATAATTAATTTTATCTCTGTATTAAAATTGGTTTACTACATTAAGCATTGGAAAATTGATATTGTACACACGAACAATGCCCGTGTTGACATTGGTGCAGAGGCAGCGTTAATTGCACATAAACCGCATGTATGGCACATTAGAGAATATACAAAAGAAGATTTTAACCTAGACTTCAACTTTGAAAAAAAGACCCATTGGCTAATGAAGCATTCTACCGTATTGGTTGCTGTTTCGAAGGATATAAAGAAAAAATATGACATGATTTTGAAGAAACATAATGTGGTCACTGTTTATAATGGAGTATCAATTGAGGACTATATACAAAGTCGTGAAACTTATTTTGATAACGAAGTGGTACAGCTTTTGCTATGTGGGGGAATCTTACCTAATAAAGGGCAGATGGAAGCCATTGATGCAGTAGACAAACTTATAAATAACGGCATTCGTAATATTCATTTGAAGATTGTAGGAAGTGGACAAAAAAGTTATGTTCTTTCAGTAAAGAACTATATATCCAGTAAAAATTTAAATGATTATATTCAGGTAATCGACTACACAAAAGACTTACGTACTTTAAGAAAAAATGCGGATATCGCTCTTGTGTGTTCGAAAAGAGAAGGGTTTGGAAGGGTAACAGTGGAATCCATGCTTTCTGAATTACTAGTTATTGGCGCAAATAGCGGTGGTACAAAAGAACTGATTGGAAATAATCAAAGAGGTCTATTGTATCAACAGGGAAATTCGGATGATTTAGCGGAAAAAATTGAATATGCCATGAATCATAAGGTTGAGATGACCCAGCTAATGAAGCATGCGAAAAACTTTGCTGTTAATAACTGTAGTGAAGAACGCTTGACAGAAAAATTGTTAAAGCTATATGGACATATTATTTAGTATTAGTATGAGAGGATAAATCAATATGTATGAAATGCTTATTTTTGGGACAGGAAAAGGTGCTGCTGATTTTTTCAAAATGCGGAACAAGCAAGAGATAAAAGTAAAAGCATTTATAGATAACAATTGTGATAAATGGGGGAAACTGTTTGAAAAAACAGAAATCATTCCACCAAATCGGATTAATGAATATACATATGACTATATTGTAATTGCAAGCTCTTATTTTAATGAAATTACAAGACAGTTAGAGGATTTAGGTGTTAACTCTGATAAAATTCGCTGTACTTGCATGGAGATGGAATATATAGATTTTATAAGGGATGAATATATAAGATTGTACTCTTATCAATATAGTAAGAAAATTGTAAAAGAAATGATATTAAAACAGTTAAAGATGGAAATGTTATGGAGCCTTCCAAGAGAAAAAGCAGTAAAAAAGTTATACCGTGAGTACAGTGGAAAAACTTTAAAATTAGAGAAACCGGAAACTTTTGATGAAAAGATCCAATACTTACAGTTATATCGATATGGGCAAATGGAAGCAAATTGTACCGATAAGATTAAGGCGAGAGACTTTATTATAGGAATGGGTATGGAAGAACATCTTCCTAAACTATATGCTACTTACAATAAGGCAGAGGAAGTTAACTTTAATTTTCTGCCCGAACAATTTGTATTAAAAGTAAACAATGGTGCCGGATACAATATCATCTGTAAAGATAAGAAAAAAATTAGTTACGCGGTATGTCGAAAAGAATTAAAACGCTGGTTAGAGGAAGAGTATGGAAAGCGCGGATTAGAATTCCATTATGCCAGAATCGAACCTAGAATACTATGCGAAGAATACATCGATTATGGACAAGGAAATGATATTATTGATTTTAAATTCCATTGTTTTTCTGGAAAGGTACATACTATTTTAACCTGTACAGAACGTTCAATAGGATTAAAACTGAATTATTATGACACCTCTTGGAATCCGATACACTATGAGATTGAAAAACTTAGGGGTAAGGTAATGGAAAAGCCGGATAGGCTGAATGAAATGATAGCGATAGCAGAAAAATTAGCGAAACCATTTCCATTTGTAAGAGTAGATTTATATTATACGAATGGAAAAATCTATGTGGGTGAACTTACTTTTACGCCAATGTGTGGAAGAATCTATTACTTAACCGAGGAAGCTCAAAAAATCATGGGTAGCTTGGTGAATGTTGATTATTGCTGATTTTAAAAATTATGAAATTTGTGAAAGAGAGAAAAAATTCAAATGAAAAATATTAAGGAAATAGATAAACTAATTTCGGAAACACAGGGTAAGGCAGAGGAAATTTATTTATTTGGTATGTCCTTACTGGGAAGAGAATTTGCAATTGAAACATCTCTAAAGATAAAAGGTGTCTTTGACAATGATCCCTTAAAATGGGGTAGTCTTATTGAGGGTCATATCGTAAATAATCCTTGTATGATTATTAATATGAACTTTGACAATGCAATCATCATAATCACAAGTGATTATGATAAATCTATTTCTGAACAATTACAAGGAATGGCAAATATCAAGTGGATATCTCTTCCTTATGTCATGCAAAAAGTAGACATACAAACGATGACAGATAATAAATCCTTTGATATTAAAACGGTAATAATAGAGACCACAAACCATTGTAATGCTAAATGCAAATTTTGTGTAAACTCTACTATGAAAAGAATGAAAACTGTAATGGAAGACGATATTTTAGAATGTATATTACAGCGCCTCAAGAATGAAAAGTTTGTACCAGATTGTTTTCGCCTTCATCTTTTGGGAGAACCTTTGATAGACCCTCAATTGTTTGAAAGAATTGATCGAATAAAGCAAGAATTTCCCAATAGTGAAATTGGATATACTACTAATTTTTCATTAGCAACGCCAGAAATCATAGAAAAATTAATTGCTAGCAAGCAAACATTTATAGTCATAAGTTTAAATGCAATTAATGAAGCTGAGTATGGAAAGGTAATGGGAAATAGCAGCTTATCTTTAGAAAAAACGATACAGAATATTGAATTATTAGTGAAAAGATGTGATGAAGAAGATAGGAAACTTGATATCACGATTTCATTTGTGGAAGATGATGTATCGCACGATAATACGCAGTTTTTTGAAAGTTATTGGAGAAAAAAGGGAATCAAAACGCGCATAATGAAAAAGGGCGAATGGTTAAATGAGGGTATCAAAGAAACGACGATGGTAGTTGAGAAAAATAATAATAAAATCAAACATTATGTTTGTGGGATGCTAAAGCAAGAGTTATGTATAATGAGTAATGGAGACTATGCACTTTGTTGTTTTGATTCAGAGGGAATTCCTAAAATGAATATACGTGACATTGAAATTCATGAAGCAATGGTTTCCAGCGAATATGTAAAAGCAAGAATTGCATTACAAGAAAGTCAATTGAATACTACTATTTGTGCAAAATGTAGTTTTATAACTAACAGAAATTGATATAGCATGCTACAAGGAAAGGGAATAAATGGAAAATATTATATTGTTTGGGGCATCTGAATTTGGAAAAGTAGCAATTGACTGTTTGAAATATCATGCTAATATTTTGTTTTTTGTTGATAATGATAAGAATAAATGGAATACAAAATTTTATGGATATTGGATAAAGCCAGTTGATGAATTAGAGCATATAGATAGTAAGGCAAAAATCGTTATATCTTCTCAATATTTTGAAGAGATTGAAATACAACTACAAAACATGAATATTTTAAATTATGTGTATATTAAAGAAATATTCTATGATAAAGAATATAAATGCATGGATATAATGAGTGCCAATGTAGATAAATTAGAAACAAAAAATGGATGGATGAATCATATATTGGGAAATTATGAAGCCATAGAGTATAAAAAAGCGTTGCAAAAAGTACATACAATTTTGGATGTGGGATCAGGTTGTGGCAAGCAATTATTTAATTGGCTGTGTAAAGGTTATGAAGCACACGGAATTGAAATTTGTGAATGGAAATTGGAGTTTTGTAATCAAAAAATTGATGATCTGGGATTTCCTCAGCGTTGGAAAGATAACATACATTTTGCCTATGGTGAAGAATTACCATTTGAGGATAACAGTTTTGATGCTGTTACTAGCTGGTATGTACTTGAACATGTTAATGACTACACAAAATGCGTACAAGAAATGTTTCGTGTGGTAAAAAAGAACGGAGTAATTATTATAAACGGACCTGATTATAGGAATAGATTTGAAGAACATTACCTTATCGATTTTGGAAAACCATTAGTAGATAATAAAGAAGAATTTCGACAGTATCTGATGGAACACAAATTCGATACTACAATTTATGATGAACTTAATTTTATAACAAAAGAAATGGTTTTGGAGGAACTGAATAAATGCAAAGAAAGAATGAATGTTGAGTTTGAAATATTAGACATGGATGAACTATACCCAGAGTATAGACAGGATTATTTAGACTATAAAATTGCCTATATAATTTATTTAAAATGAGGTCCATGAATTAAAATATAATATATAAGGTTTTGAGTTTATAAAAAGAATTGTGATTACAATCGCAATGAGGTAGAGGTGAAATAAGCTATGATAGGTTTTAATATGCCAATTATTTTAGAAGATTTGTTAAACGGAGAGAGGTATATAAAAGATGTGTTTAAAGAGAAGAAAATTAGTGGGGATGGAAAATACACAAAACTAGCTTCGCAGTGGATGGAACAACGATTTTCTATTAAAAAGAATTTGTTTACTACATCAGGTACTCATGCATTAGAGATGGCTGCTATTTTAACAAACATTCATCCAGGTGACGAAGTAATAATGCCATCTTTTACATTTGTATCTACTGCTAATGCATTTGTTTTAAGAGGTGCAAAGATCAAGTTTGTAGATATCCGGCCAGATACTTTAAACATCGATGAAAATCTATTAGAAGCAGCTATTACATATAAAACGAAATTAATTTGTCCAGTACACTATGCAGGGATTGGGTGTGAGATGGATACTATTATGGAGATTGCACGAAAACACAAATTATATGTTGTTGAAGATGCTGCTCAAGGAATGATGAGTAGCTATAAGGGACAGGCGCTTGGTACGATTGGAGATATGGGATGCTATAGTTTTCATGAAACTAAGAATTATAGCATGGGAGAAGGAGGAGCTATTGCGATACAAAATGCTGAATTTTTAGAAAAGGCAGAGATAATCCGCGAAAAAGGAACAAATCGGTCACAATTCTTCCGAGGAATGGTTGATAAATATTCTTGGTGTGATATTGGATCGTCTTATCTTCCTAGCGAAATAAATGTGGCATTTTTGTATGCTCAATTAGAAATGGCAGATGCTATCAATCAAAAGCGGATTGCGTTATGGGAGAGATATTACAAAGGTTTAAATCACTTGAAGGAGAAAGGGTTGCTAGATTTGCCCAATGTACCAGATGGATGTACTCAGAATGGGCATATTTTTTATATTCGAGTAAAAGACATAGAAGAACGAACAAAATTGATGTTTTACTTGAAACAACAGGGCATCAATACTGTATTTCATTTTGTACCACTACATTCTTCACCTGCAGGACGAATATATGGTGAGTTTGTAGGAAACGATAAATATACTACTATAGAAAGTGAACGATTAATACGATTACCAATATATTATCGGCTGAAAGAAAAAGATGTGGACTATGTAATTGAAAAAATAAGTTCCTATTTTTCTTAGTAGTGTACATAGTTTTCATTAACAATGTTAATTTGGGAATTTCAATATAGCTGTGGTGGGCGTTTTCGAGGAAGAGTTCAAGATTAAGAGCATAGTGGGCAGCTGATTCAGACCCTATTCGTATGTTCTCAGGATTGGAGAGAGAGTTGAGGATAGTATGTAATTCTTTAAAGCCGTCTTTATTGTTTTTGAAAGTGAACTTTGAAATGACTTTTTGATTAACTGCAGATATAATTCAGCAATAATGTTTGTACTAGGAAATATCAATTCCTACGAAGTATATTGACATAGAGAAATACCTCCTGATTTGAATATTTTGAGCATTGTTGTCTTCCACAGAGAATTCGGCTGTGTAAACACGTAAATAAAAACGTCTAAAGAACCTAGGGTTCTATGCGATAACAAACTTATTAACAGTAATAGACGAAAAGCTGTGGTCTGAGTCGCCTCGTAACATTCAATGCTGAAAAATATAGCTACAGATCCACAGTGCCTTTTCAAAATATATCAGAGATGGAAAAGACTACCCAGAAATTTCTGGGAGAAAGGAAGTACTCCAATTACCATCTGAGATAATTGGACTATAGGTAATAATATGAGTAAAAAAGTTATGATTTTAGGTGCCGGAAATGGACAGCTAACCTTTATCAGAAAGTGTAAGGCAAAAGGATATAAGGTAATTGTTGTAAGTGTGCAAGGGGTATATCCTGGATTTGAGTTAGCTGACAAGTCTTACTATGTAGATACAAGGGACAAAGAAAAAATTTTGGATATTGCTATTAGGGAGAAGATAGATGGAATACTAACAGATCAGACAGATGTATCTGTACCAACTGTGGCTTATGTTGCAGAAAAACTTAATCTTTGTGGTATAGGATATGATACAGCATTAAAGTTCACTGATAAATATATAATGAGAAGTGAAGCTAAACGAGCAGGGATTCTTGTTCCAAAATTTGAGAGAGCAATGGATGTTGATGATGCAAGTAAAAGGATAGTTGATTTTAACTTTCCTGTTATGATTAAACCCACTGATAGCAGTGGAAGCAGAGGTGTATTTCGCATTAATGATATGCATGAATTTCAAAAACATTTAGATGATTGTTTTACCTATTCAAAAAATCATACTATTATAATAGAAGAGTATATTGAGGGGAAAGAATATATTGTGGACGGTCTAGCATTGGATGATGAATATATTAATCTGGATTTAGGAATAAAAGAGTATTTTAATAAAGAAGCATTATATATATCGAAAATGTGTATGTTTTCGTCTGCAAATGTGGTTACAGATATTAGCGAATTATGCGTTTTGGAAACTAACAAAAAACTGGTTCAAGGGCTGAAATTGAAGTTTGGAATTACTCACGGGGAATACATTGTTAGCGACAAAGATAAAAAAGTGTATTTGGTAGAGATTGCGGCTAGGGGAGGTGGAGTATACCTATCCTCCGACTTGACTCCTTGGGCAACAGGGATTGATACCAATGATATTATCATTGATTATGTATTAGAAAACAAGAAAATTTCGATATCAAGTTTGAATCTAGATCATAAGGTATCAGCATGGATTTGTTTTGAATTACTCCCTGGTACAATAATTAGCATTGAAAATATAGAGGAACTAAAAAAAATTAAAGGAGTAAAAAAAGTTTTTCTTGATGAATTATTTGTAGGAAAAAAGGTAGAACAACTCAAGGATGATACAGGAAAACACGGGCCGATATTGATTTGTGGAACCTCTAGAGAAGACTGTTATGAGATAATTAAACAAGTGAGAGAATGTTTGAAAATATCGGTTAAGAATGGAAAGCTAGTAAGTCAAATAATATGGTGAGGAGAGAAAGAATGGGCAATATAGTATATGGTGGTAATAATATATATGGGTACGATATTGGAATTATCATGCTAGATTCTAAATTTCCAAGAGTCATTGGTGATATTGGAAACGCAAAAACATGGGATTTTCCAGTTCTTTATAAAGTAGTTACAGGAGGTACTCCCCAAAAAGTTGTTTTGGAGTTGACGCATAATGATATAGAACCATTTATCATGGCGGCGAAAGAATTGGAACGTCAAGGTGTAAAGGTTATAACTACTTCCTGCGGTTTCTTGTCATTATTTCAAAAAGAATTAGCAGATTCTGTTAATGTACCTGTATTTACATCAGCTTTGTTAATGGTCCCTATGGTATATCGTATGTTAAAACAAGATAAAAAAGTTGGTATTTTAACTGCTAATAGCAATACCCTTACGAAGGAACATTTAAAAGCGGTGGGTGCAGATCATATTCCAAGCATTATCTTAGGGTTACAAGATGAAAAAGTATTTACAAAGTTTACGGTTGAGAATTGGGAACAAGTTGATACAGAGCAATGCTGCAAAGAATTGATAGAAAAAGCAGTATTTATGAGAAATACTCATCCAGAAATAGGGGCAATAGTCCTTGAGTGTACGAATATGTCACCTTATTTAAAGGATATACAGAAAGTGGTGCAAATTCCAGTCTTTGACATTGTTTCGTTGACTAATTTAATGGTACGCTCTCTACTAAACTAATTGCATTTATAATAAACAAATATGTGAAAAAACCAGTAACTAGTAACTAGAAACCAAAAGTTAACTATATCTGAATGTATTTTAATCACAAATATGAAAGAAAGGTAAGTATGATAAAAAGAATTTATAAATATCATGCAAGGTTTATATGAATATTGGTGTATGTGGTCTTGGAAGAGCCGGAAAAGAAATGGTTCGGATGATTATGAAATTAAAAGAAGACCAATTGGTGATGGCTGTTTGTCGAGAAGAAAGTAGCACTGCAGGTAGAGAATTAGGAGAATTACTAGAGCTACCTGAAATCGGTGTGACAATTATTAAATTAAGTGAAATACGTGAATATTCAAAATACGTAAAGGTGGATGTAATAATTGATTTTTCACATCCATCAACTTCTCTAAAATTGGCAGATATCTGTAAAGAGTTGGGTATACATTTGGTTATTTGTACAACAAATTTTGATGAAAAAGAACAGTGTAGACTAAGGGAAATTGGAAATTTGGGAACGATAGGTATGGTTTATGCTCCTAATTTAACTATAGGAATAAATCTGCTTATGGAATTTGTAGAAAAGATATCTAGAATACTGATAGATTTTGATTTTGAAATTATTGAGCGCCATGGAAAATCAAAGCCTAGACCAACAACAACTGCTAGGCTTATTTCTAATGTTATTAATAGAGGAGATACCCCTATTTCCTCTATTCGAGTAGGAGGTTACGTTGGCGTACATGAGGTGACAGCAGCTAGCGATTATGAGAGAATCAGCATTATTCATGAGTCCTTTTCAAGACAAGCGTTTGCAAATGGTGCACTAATAGCTGCAAAATTTATTGTAGATAAAAAAGGTCTATACGGTATGCAAGAAGTCATTGGAAATTTAGAAGAAAAATTGATTCATTAATTATGGGGGGGAGAAGGTATGTTAAAAAATCATGGCGTATTTAATAAGTCAATTATTCAGGAAACGATTCGATTAATCAAGAAGAATAGGAAGTATATTGAAAGTAGGTTATTAAGTGCGGGATTTGATAAATTAATTCTATTAAATGAGGAACTACATTGTTTGAAAACAGGAGTATTTATTAATATATATGTAGAAATTGGATGTGATAAAAGCATAACGGAAAACCTAGGAAACAAAAATACAGCCATACTATGTTTATACGATGAAGACAATGGAAAGAAATTAAAAGAGGTAAAACAAAAAACAAGAATTATTATCGTAGAAGAGTATTATAAGTTTATGAATCAGCAGCTTAAAAGTGTTAATGAGGAAGTAATAAAAAACTATTTAAAATTATTTGGATATAATAATATTTGCTTTGTAGGTAGTAATCAATTTAGTAGAAGAATGCAAGACATGCTTGGAAGTATTTCAAATTCAATTATATCCGAGTTTGAGTTTGATAGATCCGATGATTTTACACTATATGTTACAGAGTATTTGGATAGTATTAGCGATGCTATACCTAGTCATGCAGAAACGCTAGGAATACGCCAATTTTTATATGAACTTGAAGTGGTTTCAAAGATTCCTATGGAATTTGTAGATAAAATTAATCTAGACCAGATTATAGAGTTTGCATCGAACTTTATTAATATATCCCTAAAAGAGAATTGGACAATCTTGTTTTCTCGAAAAACAAATCTATCAAAATTGATTATAAAGAGAGTTTGTGATTCTAATCATAATGAAATAAAACAATGGTATTTAAGTGAGTGGGACAATAAAAGTGTGGACAAGATAATTATAGTTCAAAATGGAAATGAAGAAGAAACCAATTTATTTTATGAAAAATACAAAGATTGTTATCGTATCGAGCGACTTAGATATATTGTAGTATTTCGAGCCTGGATTATGGAAGAAATAGTGAAACATTTCAAGAATATCTTAAACAACAAAGAAGTTGCGATGTATGTTACAAATACATATTGGGGAATAAATAATCTAATTTACCCTCGAAAAAAAGTAACATCGCTTATGATTGAGAATCGACTACAATATGAAATATCTAATATATTGTCAAATTTGGATAAATATGAACAATTTTTGAAAGAAATTTATGAAGATCATTATTCAGAGAATTATGTGAAAAATATAATGGATATTCCTTCTAAATATGTAACTAAAAATGGGTATGTACGTCATCAAGATAAGAAAAGTAAATACTTAAATGTGGCGAATGGAGAAAGACTTACCGTAGGGCAACCAGAGAATTATGATAATACAATCTATCTATTAGGTGGGTGTACTTTTTTTGGATATGCAGTAGAAGATGGACATACGATAGCAAGCTGTTTACAACAAGAACTTAACAGTAATGTAAATCAACGAACATGGAAAGTAGTTAATATGGGAACTTGGGGTGGTAATATTGATCAAACCTATAAGAACTTATATAATATACGATTTAAGAAAGGGGATATTGTTGTTGTAAATTATTCTGGTTATATGCCTTTGGGAGATTCATTTCAAAAATATGACATTAGTAAAGCCTTAGAAAAATCTTGCTTATTGAAGGAATTTTACTTTAATGGCATTGTTCATCCAAATCATAAAGGATATCAACTATTAGCGAAAGAATTATTTAATATATTGAAAGATGATTTAGAACAAGAAAAAAAAGAGGAACAATATTTTTATTTGGATAGGATTATTAATGAGAAGGGAGAGGGCAATGAAACCTATCATAGGCAAATAGAGCAATATATGAAAAGGATAAATAAACTCCTTCCACTTGGATGGGAAAAAGAACATTTGGTAGGTGGAATTGTGATGAATTGTAATCCATTTACGTTAGGGCATCAGTATTTAATCGAAGTTGCATCTCAAAAAGTTGATTTATTATATATATTCGTGGTGGAGGAGGATAAATCTTTTTTTAAATTTATTGATCGTATAAAATTAGTAAAGCAAGGAGTTGCACATCTTAAAAATGTTGTGGTACTACCAAGTGGTAATTTAATTATTAGTACGGTAACTTTTCCAGAGTATTTTATAAAAGACGAACCCAATAAAGTCCAAGTAGATACTTCTTTAGATGTTGAAATATTTGCTCAATATATTGCTCCAATGCTATATATTAAGAAAAGATTTGTTGGTGAGGAACCTTTTGATCTAGTAACAAGGCAATATAATGAAAGCATGAAAAGAATATTACCAAAATACGGAATAGAACTCATAGAAATACCAAGAAAAAAAGGTAATAATAATATAGTTATTAGTGCATCTCATGTGCGTAGACTATTAAAGAATAAACAGTATGATGAAATTAAACTAATTGTGCCAAATACAACATATCAATATTTGAAGAAATTGAAATAAACTTGTTCGTTATGCCACAATATAATTATTAGTGAGAATCTAGAGACATAGTAATGAAAATAAATATGAAAAGGTAAAATTAATGAATATTTATGATGAAAATTGGAACTATTTGGAAAAAAAAATTTTACAGAAAAAGTTGAAAAATAAGAAAATAGTGTTGTTTGGAGCATCTACTCGCAATCAAAAATTAATTGAGGATTTTGAATTGGAGGTTTCTTATATATGTGATAATAATAGTCATTTGTGGGGAAAGTCCTTTTTTGGATATCCAGTTAAGAATCCGGATGTACTATTGAATGAAAAGGAAGATTTTGTTCTGATTACAATACTAAATGATTTTGGAAATTTAAGGATGCAATTTGGTGAATTGAATATAAAAGAATACTATTTTGCGAATCAAGAGGATATTAAATATATTAATAAATTTGGAAGAATGGATTTAGTTTTGGAAATTAATGAAAAATTAGTTCGCAGAGATTATAAGTATATTCACATAATCCCAGAAGAGAAATTTTTTATTAATAGTTTTATTATAATAGAAAATGAATTCAATATAAAAGAACATTTGTATATTATTTATGGAATAAATCGTGCCAACAAAAATGATTGTTATAATCTTTGGAAACTTTATGAAGATAAAGGTGAAAAGTTTGGTAATATTATTTTAATCGATGATTTTTGTAACATAAAAAGTAGAAATAACAATAATTTTATGAAAGAAATAGATTTTTTTATTACAAATTCGGTTAAAATTATTTTGGAAAGTGCCTTTTTTACAGATTATATAAGTAAATATTTGAGTAGTAAAGAAATAGAACTTAAAGAAAAATCAGTTTTGTTAGTT
Organism: Lachnoclostridium sp. UBA5725; assembly: GCA_002419585.1. Classification (GTDB taxonomy): domain Bacteria; phylum Bacillota; class Clostridia; order Lachnospirales; family Lachnospiraceae; genus DIGJ01. The sequence continues at coordinate 229,228 of DIGJ01000014.1, read as the reverse complement.
TGGGGTGGAGATGTAGTAAATCCACCATTTCAGAACAAGATAGATGTAGTGAAAAATGTTAAGCAAATCATGAGTACGAAAACGAACTTTGATTATATTCATAAGAATTTTGGACTAGACGATTTTGTGGCATTAGAGGGAAATGTATGTGCTTATCTATATATACCACAAAATTATAAGAAAGATCAAAAAAGACACTCCCTAAATATTTTATTAAATAATAGTGGAACAATAAATGGAAATCATATGGAAGTGTTAGAAGAATTAAAAAAATTTAGAGAAGAGGATATTATGATATACTGTCCATTATCTTATTGTGATGGGGGAACTTCACATAAAATTTGCGAGGTTGGAAATCGATATTTTTCAGAAAGATTTGTGCCTGTGTTTGACTTTATGAATTATGAAGTTTATGTACAATTTTTAAATCAGATTGACATAGCAGTTTTTGGTTATGAATATGCTGGGGGAGTTACCACAATATCACTATTAAATGAGATGGGGAAAAAAATTTACGTTAAAAAAAATAGTGACTTATGGAATGATTTGCAGTCAAAAGAAATTTCTTTATATGATTTTTATAATATAAAAAAAGAAACAATAGAAGATTTTAAAGAGATAAAACACGAATATGACATAAATACTAGAAAAGAATGCTATATGGATGATGTAAAAAAAAGATGGGAAACCATGTTGAGAGTATATCCTAAATAATGATTATAGAAAGATAATATATAACAGTAAAGGAAAAAGTATGGAACAGATAATAATTTTTGGAGCATCAAATTACGGAAAAAAAGCTTATAATTTTTATAAGAATGAATGTGAAATACTCTGTTTTTTAGATAATGATAAAAATAAATGGAATAAAGATTTCTGTGGAATCAAAGTTATTGCACCGGATATGATAAAGGGAGAACTTTTAGATAAAAAAATAATTATATCAAGTTCATGGAGCAGGGAAATTAGTGAACAATTACAAAATATGGGAGCCGTTAATGTTTATATTTTTTCAGCTAATGAGGAGAAGGTATGGACTGGTAATATTAGGATGGAACTTAGCAAAAGGGTATTAAGTCTCGGGAAATTTCTAGGGGATGAACCTCTTACATTCAGAACACTTTCCTTTACCTGGGGAGGCTCCGGTGTCCTTGATTACGCTCTTTTACGGCAACTTGCTATAAAATATAAACTTAAAAATTATTTAGAAATTGGAACTTATATTGGCGATAGTTTAAAAAACTTATCAGACATATGCCAGAAGTGTTATAGTATTTCTGTTCCAGAGGATCATCCTGCACATATGAAGTACTGGTGTGAAAAAAAAGGTATGCAAGATTATTCTGGGAGGCTCATAGATGAAAACAATATGATTTCAATTCAATGTGATTCGAGACTATTTAATTATAGGTCAATTCCAGACAAAATAGATCTAGTTTTTATCGATGGTGATCACTCTTATGAAGGAGTATTATCTGATACGATAAATATTTTTGATATAGTAGATTTAAGTGATACTTTTATTGTTTGGCACGACTGCCGCAAAATTGGAGAACTAAATATGGAAGTTTTAACAGGAATCAAAGATGGAATGAATGAATTATTTGAGAATTTTTATGTTTTTGATAATAATAACTGTGGCATCTATATTCCAGACAAGTATCTAACTGATTTTATAGAAGCAAAACCTTATGATTTCTATACTTATGAAATTCAAGTACGTTCAAAAAAATATGATTAATTGAGGGGTGATTTTTTGCCTATATCAGATGATTTAAAAATTGCAATCGTGGGAACTGGATATGTGGGTTTAGTTACCGGTGTATGCCTAGCAGAAGTCGGATTTTCAGTTACCTGTGTCGATATTGACAAAATGAAATTAGAAATGCTTTCCAAAGGGAAAAATCCAATCTATGAACCAAATTTGGAAGAACTGCTACATAAAAACATGGAAAGACTTGACTTTACATCGGATTATAAAAAAGCCTTTTCAGATGCAGACATCATTTTTATCGGGGTTGGTACTCCGGAAAAAAAAGATGGTTCTGCCAATTTAAGCTTTGTATTTGACGTGGTTGAACAGATTGCTAACGTAGTGGAAAAAGATTGTGTTGTAGTAGTAAAATCAACGGTTCCAATTGGTACAAATGATAAGGTAGAGTCATACTTTAAGAATCATTTGAAACATGATGTAAGAGTGTCGGTTGCTTCCAATCCAGAGTTTTTAGCACAAGGAACAGCGGTAAAAGATACACTTTGTCCATCCAGAATTGTCATTGGTGTAGAAGATGAATTCGCAGAAAAAAGGTTAAGAACAGTATATGAAAATTTTCCAGCGCCATTACTTGTTATGAACCGAAAATCAGCTGAGATGGTAAAGTATGCAAGTAATGATTTTTTAGCATTGAAGATATCATACATTAATGAAATTGCTAATTTATGTGAAACTGTAGGTGCCGACATTGAAGATGTTACTCTAGGCATGGGCCTTGATAATAGAATTGGAAATAAATTTTTGAAAGCTGGCATTGGTTATGGAGGAAGTTGTTTCCCAAAAGACACAAAGGCTTTGTCATGGCTAGCAAGCTTTAATGACAAAGAGTTAAAGACAGTAAAAGCTGCAATCGAAGTAAATGAGCAACAAAAACTAAGATTAATCAAGAAATCAAAAAAATATTATTCGTCATTTAGTGGTCTGACTATTGCGGTATTAGGATTAACTTTCAAGCCGGAAACCGATGATTTAAGGGAAGCACCCTCACTAATTAATATACCAATATTCTTAGAAGACGGAGCTAAGGTTAAAGCTTGGGATCCTATAGGCATGAATAATTTTAAAAAAATTTATCCAAATGAAATAGAGTACTGCGAATCAATTGAAGATGCACTGAAGGATTCGGATATCTGTTTTGTTTTTACAGAATGGCAACAAATAAAAGATATTGATCCAGAGACCTTTTTGATAAAGATGAGAAATCCAATTGTATTGGATGGAAGAAACTGTTATCAGCCTCTCGTTATGAAAGAAAGTGGAATTAAATACGAAAGCATTGGAAGATAAAGAAGATAAGGGGAGAGAATTATATGAAATATTGTAAATATCCATTTGAAGGATTATATGTTTATCCAAATGGAGATGTCAGAGTCTGTGGTTGGACATATGAGTGTATCGGAAATATATTAGAAGAAGATTTTGAAAGCATATGGTATGGGAAAAAAGCAGAAAAAATACGAGATTCTATACGTGACGGTTCATTTCGATTATGCAATCAGGTTGCTTGCCAATTCTGCGCAAATGACAAGCATGAAGAATTGGACGAAGAAGAATTTAAAAAGCGTACAACAGTTGTGAATTTACCAAAAGAGATTGATGCGGCTTATGATTATATTTGCAATCATTCCTGTCCTTCTTGCCGCCATGAGATGTTTAAAGTGGACGAGGAATATATTAAGAGAATTAAGAAAATGCAAGAGGTACTATATCCAATTTTAAATCAGGCAAGGGTAGTATCATTAAATGGAAATGGTGATTTATTTGCGAGCCCATATGTAATGGATTTAATCGAACGCTTGCAGCCAACTGATTCGGAATTTCAGCTCGCCATTCAGACAAATGGAGTTTTATTTAACGAAAAGAATTGGGGTAAACTGAAACATTTGCAAGATAAAAATATAAGTGTCTCTGTAACACCAAATAGTTTTGATCGTTTGACTTACAAATATTTAAGCGGTGGACATGACAACGTAGATACAATGATTGAAAACCTGCACTTTATCAGCGAATTAAGAAAAGCAGGAAAAGTTAAAAGATTGGTACTATCAATTGTTGTTCAAGATAGAAACTATCGGGAACTACCGGAATTTGTTCATCGCTGCTTGGAAGAGTTTGAGTGTGATAGTGTAATCATTAAGCCAATTTTTTACTGGTTTGCACTAACACAGGAAGAATATTGGTTTAAGGATATACTCAATCCAAGACATCCATACTTCAAGGAATATATGGAGATTCTAAAAGATCCAATTTTAAAAGCTCCAAAAGTATTTTTCTGGGGCGGTGACAATATCCATGAAGAAAAAGATCATCCAGCGACCAGTTATAAGACTTACTTTGATGGATTTGCAAAAATACTAAAAGAGGAAAATCCAAAACAAGCGCTAGAAAAGGCAATCAAAAATCGCGGGTATAATAAAGTAGCAATTTATGGTGTGAATGATATGTCAGAAGCTTTATTTAATTTATTAAAAGGTACGGAAATAGAAGTAACAACCTTTGTGGATCGTTATGCAAAAGTAGATGAGTTTTGTGGATTAAATGTGCAAAAGATGGATGATTTTAAGCCAGAAGCGACTGATTTTATGATTGTATCGAACTATGTATTTTTAGAAAATATTGAACGAGATTTACGATTCCGAAACTATAAAGGTGAATTGGTGCCATACTGTAATTTGATAGGATGATACGATGACAACGAAAAAAAATGTACTGATATTTCCGGCAGGAGCAGAAAATGCCTTAGAAATTTATGATTCACTAAAGTATAATGTGCATATTCAAGTATATGGCGCATCTGGGAAATCGGATTATGCAAGATATGCTTATCCAGCGAATCACTATTTCGAAGGTGATCTTTATATTAATGATTCGGATTTTAATGAGAAATTTAATCAGGTATTGCAGCAATTTTCGATTGATTATGTCATTCCAGCACATGATACGATTGCCTTATATTTAAAAGAAAACGAAATGAATTTTATAGCACAGATAATATGTTCTCCTTATGAAACAGCAAAGATTGCACGTAGTAAAAAGAAGATATATGAAAATTTGAAAGAATATTCATTTATACCTTGGACAACTTGCTGCGTGAATGAAATTTCGGAGTATCCGGTATTTATGAAACCGGATATTGGAGAGGGTGCAAAAGGGACAAAGCTTTTAAGGAATCAAGAAGAAGCAAAGCAAGCTCTTACCGAAAATCCAGATTCCTTGATTTGTGAGTACCTTCCGGGGGAGGAACTAACGGTAGATTGTTTTACCGATAGCAAGCGTAATTTGCTGTTTGCCGGAGCTAGGACAAGAGAACGTATTACGATGGGAATATCATTTTGCTCAAAGAACGTTTCTACACCTATGGAAGTGCGTGATATAGCTGAGACCTTAAATAAAAAATTTGTATTCCGTGGAGCCTGGTTTTTCCAAGTAAAGAAAGATAAAAATGGGAAATTTAAACTTATGGAATTTTCTGTGCGACAGGCAGGAACCATGGGACTTTACCGTCAACTTGGCGTAAATTTTGCTTTATTATCCGTATTTGATTGGATGGGATATGAAGTTTCCATTTTACAGAATAGTCAGAATATCCAACTTGAACGAAGATTAACTAACTCATATAATTTGGAGTATGAATATGATACCATATATCTGGATTTGGATGATACATTAATCGTTGAAAATCGAGTGAATACTGTTTTAATGCAGCTGATATACCAATGGGAAAATGATAATAAATCAGTTATATTACTGACAAAACATGATGGCCAACCTCAAGTGACACTAAAAAATCTAAAAATAGATCCCAATTTATTCGAAGAAATCATTTTATTATCCGGAACAGAGTCAAAAGCGGAGTATATAAAAGATAAAAAATCCATTTTTATAGATAATTATTTTCCGGAAAGGAAACGAGTGCAGGAAGACTGTGGTATTCCGGTATTTGATGTAGATGCAATTGAATGTCTACTCCACAGGGATTTTATATAGGGAGTGATACAATGGGAAAAAAGTATGAAATTGGCGGGTTCCCGTCAATGGAGCATTATCATGGTAATGAATATCATGAAGGTGCACTTGCACTGAATACAGCAAGAAATGCCATGGAGTATGTCCTTTCACAACGAAAGTTTAAAAAAGTGTGGCTACCTAGTTGGAGCTGCGATTGTATGCTGGAACCATGCATAAAACTAGATATTCCCTACGAATACTATGCAGTTGATAAGCATATGGAGCCTATTGTGGAGCCGAAACTAGTTGGAGATGATTGCATTATCATAATCAATTATTTTGGTCTATTGACAGGTAAGATACCTTCATTTGATAAAATATATAAAAATATCATAGTTGATAATACGCAGGCGTTCTTTTCGAAGGCTCTTCAGGATGTGGATACGGTATATTCGCTTCGTAAGTTTTTTGGAGTGACAGATGGTGCTTATCTAATATCAAACTTGGAAGAAAATGTAGGACTGCAAGATTTTTCTTATGAAAGAAACTATTGTATAAAGAGATTAGAGGTTGGCGCGAACTTAGCATATCGTGACTTTTGTATGAATGAAAAAGAATTAGAGTATCAGCCAATAAAGAAAATGTCCGAATATACAAAAAACATATTAAAAAGTATTAATTATGATAGGGTTCATCAAATTCGTACTAAAAATTTTGCACGCCTTCATTCTTTGCTCAAAGGCAGTAACCAGTTGGATATTGGAGCATTTGAAGGAGCAGAAAAAAGTTTTGTATATCCGTATTATAATCCTTTGGAAGGCTTAAGAGAAAAACTAATTGATGTAGGAATTTATATTCCCATGTATTGGAAAGAGACCCTTTCAAGAGTTGGAAAAGATTCATGTGAAGCAGAATTTACAAAATACGTGCTGCCGTTGCCGATTGATCAAAGATATGGGGAAATGGAAATGCAGATTATTGCAGATGAAATAAATCAATATTTAAATAGATAAATGCGAAAGAGGGGGGAGCAATAAATGAATCGAATTGGGATTATGCAACCCTATTTATTTCCCTATTTGGGATATTATGCGTTGATTCAATACACAGATTATTTTGTACTATTTGATACGCCACAATATATACGTAAGGGTTGGATTAATCGGAATCGTATTTTAGACGCGAAAGGGGAACCTTGCTATTTTACTGTTCCGGTGGAAAAAGCAGAACGGGAAAGAAGCATTTTATATACCAAGATTAGTAATACGGTTAACTGGAAGCAAAAGATAGAAGGTCAGCTACTAGTATATAAAAAAAAGGCACCTTATTACGAACAGACGATGAGTGTGGTTGCGGATGTACTTAATTATCAGGGAGATAGTATCTGTGAGCTAGCTGGAAGAAGTATAAAAAAGGTCTGTGATTATTTAGATATAAAGAGGCAGATTGATTTTTTTTCTAAAATGCAGATAGATATAACAACAGTTGAGCAACCAGACGAATGGGCGTTATATATAACAAAAGCCCTTGGATATGAAACATATGTAAATCCACCCGGAGGAATGTCGTTTTTTCGAACTGAGTTATACAAAGAACATAACATTGATTTGCAATTTTTAAAAATTCAGCTACAACCATATGTGCAGCGAAATGGAAATTTTCAAGAAGGGTTGTCAATTATTGATGCTATGATGTTTTGTAAACCGGATGAGATTATTAAGATGCTTGATAATTATATGATTATAAAGGAATAAATTGTGATGGATAACGAAATTATGCTGAGTGTAATGGTGGTTGTATATAACCACGAGACTTATTTAAGACAATCATTAGATAGTGTTTTGATGCAGAATACGGATTTTTTATATGAAATTTTAGTAATAGATGATTGTTCAACAGATCATTCGCAGGATATCATTCGCGAATACAAAGCCAAGTATCCGGATAAGTTTCGCATATTTTTAAGAAAGAAAAATGTAGGTGGAACAAAGAACGTTTACTGCTTGGAACAGCGTGCGAGAGGAAAATACATTGCTCAGCTTGAGGGCGATGACTATTGGACAGATCCTTTTAAGCTTCAAAAGCAGGTTGATTTTTTGGAACGGAATAAAGGGTATATTGGCTGTAGCCATGAATGTTTGGTTGTGAATGAAAATAACGAGCCAATACCAGATCGAAATAAAAACGATGTAAAAACGTTTTGGTATTTTGAAAAAAATAAATATACGTTAGAAGATTTCAATCAAGGAAAATATCCGGGACAGTGTAATACTTGGGTATACCGAAATATTTTTATCGAAAAAAAATATGATTACTCGATTGTTTATAAAGTACATAAATTGATTGCAGATCGAACGACCTTATTGTTTTTAGCTGCGCAGGGGAATTTCTATTTTATGAATGAAAAGATGGGTAATTATCGATATGTAGAGAAAAAAACAGCAGATAACTGGCAGTCATTGGCAAGAAAGACAAACCGAAGATACGAGGAGTTTGCATATATATGTGCAATTGAGAAATATGGAAAAGAAGTTATGAAAAAACCGGTGGATTTGTCTTATGTAAAAAAAGATAAGATGGTATGTGCTGCAGTTGTCTTGCTGAACCATTGGAATATGGAGAATTTTAAGGTGGTAACAGGTATGATTCATGTAAGTGGAACACCTTTTCGGATGTTTGTTTTATCTCTTCGAGCAATGTTACAAAAACTGTATTATCGTAAGATATTTGGGGAAGATCGGCCAATTAAGATAGATTAAAACGAAACAAGTAGTAGCAAAAAAGTAAAAGGAAAGAAGTTTTCAAAGATGGATGATAAAATTTTAGTAACGCGTTCTTCAATGCCACCCTATGAAGAATACACCGAGATGATTAAACCTTTATGGGAGTCTGCATGGCTGACAAATAATGGAACGTATCATCAGGAGTTTGAAAAACAGTTAAAAGAATATATGAAAGTGCAAAATCTTTCTCTTATGACGAATGGGCATATGGCATTGGAACTTGCCATACAGGCGATGCATCTTTCTGGGGAGGTTATCACAACACCTTTTACCTTTGTTTCTACGGTTCATGCAATAGTAAGGAATGGATTGACACCAGTGTTTTGTGATATATCGATGGATAATTACACCATGGATGTAGAAAAGATAGAAGAACTAATAACGGAAAGTACCTCTGCAATCGTTCCCGTTCATTCATTTGGACAGGTTTGCAATATTGAAGCCATTGACGCATTGGCGAAGAAGTATGGATTAAAGGTTATCTACGATGCTGCTCATACGTTTGGTGAAAGATATTATGAAAAAAGTGTAGCAAGCTATGGCGATGCTTCGATACTAAGTTTTCATGCAACAAAGGTATTTAACACCATTGAGGGCGGTGCTGTTATTTACAAGGAAGAAGAATATGGAAACTTGCTATATGGACTAAAGAACTTTGGTATTCGATCAGAAGAAATTATTGATGAAATTGGTTCCAATGCAAAACTGGATGAATTTCGTGCAGCCATGGGAATTTGCAATCTTTTACACATAGAAGATGAAATCGAAAAAAGAAAGAAAGTAGCTGAGCATTATAGAATGCTATTACAGGATATTGATGGAATAAAACTATTAAAAGTGCAAGCAGGCGTAAAAGAAAACTATGCCTATTTTCCAGTTCTGTTTCAAGAAGAGAAATTGGGAATTACCAGAGATTTGGTATATGAGAGGTTGAAAGATTGCAATATTTATGCTAGAAAGTACTTTTATCCTTCCGTTCATAAGACAGAATGTTACAAAGAGAAATATGAAAACTGTAAGCTCCCGGTAACAGAATATGTATCCAACCATATACTAACACTTCCGATTTACGCAGATTTAGCGTTGGAGCAGGTAAGCCGCATTTGTAAGATTATACTTGATATGATAAAGTAATAATAAGTGTTTGGGACCGACCTTGGTAGTGATAAGTTATTAGCGGTGGGTGTCTTGCGTGAAAGGAAAAGTGTAAGAATGAGACAACAATTGGATATTTTGAAACAAAATATTGGACAGAGAAAAGTCTTTATTTGGGGCGTTTGGGAACTTACAAATGAGATTGAAAGTATATTGCAAACAGAAGATATCGAAATCGCTGGGTATATTGACAGAGCAAAAACTGGAACTTATTATAATAAAAGAAAAGTATATTCGAAAGAAATACTAGAAGGCCAAAAGGATTCTTACTATATTTGTTTATCAGTCATATACCATCAAGATATTTATGATCAGTTATTAGAATATGGATACAAAGAAATCGAAGATTTTTTTTATTTTTATAGTCAAATAAAATTACAAGAAGCTAATTATTATAATGACATTTATGGTAATGTTTTAACAGGCAGTTTAAAAAATGTACAGGTGCAATTTGGAGGTAAATCAGAGCTTACAATCGGAAAAAATTGTTATTTTGGAAAGAATGTCACAATAATATTAGGTTCATATGCCAAACTGATCATAGGATCTAATTGTCATATAGATGATAATATTACTATAATAGCAGGGTTAAAATCAACTATATGTTTTGGGGATTTGTGTTATATTGAGAAGAATGCATATATAAAAAGTTATACAAATTCAAAACTAATGATAGGAAATAGGAATACATTTGGAAGAGATTTATTTATATCTAATGAAGGAGATACTACCATTGAAACTGGAGCAGATTGTATGTTTTCTGATTTTGTGAAAATTAGATCGGGAAATGGACATGGAATATATTCATTAGAAACGGAAGATAATCTTTCTACAATAAGTGAAAACTTTATTAAAATTGATAATCATGTCTGGATAGGTATGGGGACAACCATTCTGAATAACTCAGAAATAGGAAGTAATAGCGTCATCGGAGCGCAAGCTCTTGTTAAAGGGAAAATAGAATCACATTGTACAGCATTAGGTGTACCAGCTAAGGTAAATCGTAGACATATTGATTGGAGACGAGATAATATATCATTTGAAGAATATAAAAAACTAAATGAATAATAAAGGAGATAAACAATGACAAATTTAGAAAAATACAATAAAGCTTATATTGAAATTTTTGAAATAACAGAAAATCAACTTGGTTTAGAACTTACCTATCAAAGTATAGATAACTGGGACTCAGTCGGTCATATGGGACTTATTGGAGAATTAGAAGATACATTTGAAATCATGATGGAAACTGATGATATAATTGACTTAGATTCTTATGAGAAGGGAAAGGAATTACTAAAAAAATATGATATAATAATTGAGTAGCGATTCTATAATCAAATTTTATGATTTTACTTGCATACTATCTAAAACAAATAGTGGAAATAAGGCGGGAAATCAAAACATCTAATTACCCGCCAAGAATTTTCATAGGAAATGATGCACAAAAATTCATAAGTTATTTGTTTTCAAATGCGATTTGAATTATGTACAGTAAATTATTTTGTCTGATACATCTCTTCGTAATACTTCTGGTAACTCAAATCGGTTACATGACACAACCAATCATCATGATTTAAATACCACTGAATAGTGAGACGAATACCATCCTCAAACATCGTTTCCGGCTCCCAACCAATTTCACTTCGTATTTTATCTGGAGCAATCGCATACCTTCGGTCATGCCCTTTTCTGTCACCAACATAGGTAATTAAATCTTCTGAAATAAAAGTTCTTCGTGCGTCTGATTCTGGAAGTAATTGCTGTAAGGTCTTTAGAATTATCTTAACGATGTCAATATTTTCTTTTTCATTATGCCCACCTACATTGTAGACTTCTCCAAATTTTCCTTTTTCACAGACCATATCAATTGCTTTAGCATGGTCCATTACATATAACCAATCACGTATGTTTTTGCCATCTCCATAGATGGGTAATGATTTGCCAGATAAAGCATTGTGAATCATAAGTGGAATCAGCTTTTCTGGGAACTGATATGCTCCGTAGTTATTGCTGCAACGAGTAATGTTTGCCGGAAAGTGATAGGTATCGATAAAGGATTTTACAAGTAAATCCGCAGAAGCTTTGCTGGCAGAATAAGGGCTGTGTGGATCGAGAGGGGTAGTCTCATGAAAATAATCCTCCGTATTTTCTAGGGAACCATATACTTCATCAGTAGATACTTGAAGATACTTTTTTCCTGATAAATACCCATCTTCTGTTTGCCATGCATTACTTGCTGTATGAAGTAGATTAAGTGTACCAAGAATATTGGTATTTGCGAAGATTTCAGGATTTGTAATGCTTCGGTCAACATGACTTTCCGCAGCAAAATGTATCACATAGTCAATATCATACTGTTCAAAGACATGTTGCAACTCGTCTTTATTACAAATATCTCCATGGATGAAGACATAGTTTTCGTAGTCTTCGATATCGTTTAGATTCTCGAGATTACCGGCATAAGTAAGGGAATCAAAATTTATGATACAAATCGTTTTGCCGTATTTTTGATACATATAGTGAATATAGTTTGAACCGATAAAGCCGGCTCCACCCGTAACAAGATAAGTTTTCATTCAAAAGTGCTCCTTTTATATTTACCAAGCTATGGATTCAGCAAGGTCACTTAAATATTGACCATAATCCGTCTTTAGCATAGGCTTTGCAAGTTCTAGTAGTTGTTCCTTATTAATAAAGCCTTGCCTTGCGGCAATTTCTTCAATACAGGAAACATAGAGTCCCTGACGTTTTTGAACGGTTGCGACGTAGTTTGCAGCATCAAGGAGTGAGTCATGACTTCCAGTATCGAGCCAGGCCATACCACGACCAAGAACTTCTGTATGTAACTTTTCTTTTTGCAGATAAACATTGTTCACGGCTGTTATTTCCAATTCACCTCTTTCGGAGGGTTTTATGGTTTTGGCGATTTCTACGACCTGGTTATCATAAAAATATAACCCTGGAACTGCATAATTCGATTTTGGATGCAAAGGCTTTTCTTCCAAACTAAGTACGCGTTTGGATTTATCAAATTCAACAACACCATAGGCTTTTGGATCACGCACATAATATCCAAAGATGGTTGCACCAACGGTTCGCTTTGCAGCTGCCTGTAATACGAATACCAGACCTTGTCCATAGAAGATATTATCTCCAAGGATTAAAGCAACACTATCATTTCCGATGAATTTTTCTCCTATGATAAAAGCCTCGGCAAGACCGTTTGGCTGTTCCTGAACAGCATAGGAAAAGTGAAGACCTAATTGCGAACCATTGCCAAAAAGTTCTTCGAAGGCGGGCAAATCTCGTTTGGTTGAAATGATTAATATATCACGAATTCCTGCTAACATAAGGACTGATAGGGGATAATAAATCATGGGTTTATCGTAAACCGGAAGAATTTGCTTTGAAACGGACTTTGTAATGGGGTAAAGTCTTGTTCCGGAGCCTCCGGCTAGAATTATTCCTTTCATTGAAAGTTCTCCTTTCACAAGTTTTCTGCTATTTATATCGTCTATTGTAACCGAACGTATTAGTTATTACAAATAAAAGTAGATTAAGTTAATGAAAGGAGTGTAAATGGTCGAAATACTAAGAAGAATGCTCAAAAGTAAGAATATAAAATGTAGGAATATACTTTACAATATGAGGTGAAATTGTGAATTACGAAGAAATTTTATTGATACCACCTTATTCTTTGGATAAAGAAGAAAAACAAAAGGTAATGACCGACTATCTAAAGGAGTTATCCTGCTTTCATGTGGATCATTCCTTCGAATATAAAAATATTGTGGATAAGCTATGGGGGGGAAAGGAAACGCTTAAAATGGCAGATTCCTATTACGAGTTCCCTTTTTTGTCGGTAAGCTTATTTAAAAAGCTAGAGCTGATCAGTGTTCCAAAGGAAGAAGTGGTAAAAACAATGACATCTTCCGGAACAACCGGGCAGCAGGTATCTAAGATTTTCCTAGATCGTGATACGTCATCCAATCAGCAAAAGACCTTAGCAAAGATTGTAGCAAATTTTACTGGTTCACAGAGAATGCCAATGATTATCATAGACTGTCCTTCGGTAATCAAGGACCGAGCCATGTTTTCTGCAAGAGGTGCCGGGATATTAGGGTTCTCTATTTTTGGCTCCAAGAAGATTTATGCGTTAGATGACGATATGAAACTAAACCTTGCTGGAATCAAGCAGTTTCTGGATGAGCATAAAGGAGAAAACATTCTTTTATTTGGGTTTACTTTTATGATATGGCAGCATTTTTATCAGGAACTTTTAAAGTCGGAGGAATCCTTAGATTTATCAAATGGAATCCTCATTCATGGTGGTGGTTGGAAGAAGCTTACCCATGAAGCAGTATCAAAACAGCACTTCAAAAAAAGTCTTAAGGAACTTTGTGGCATTGAAAAGGTCTACGATTATTATGGAATGGTGGAGCAGACGGGGTGTATTTATATGGAGTGTGAATGTGGCCATTTGCACGCAAGTATATTTTCGGATGTAATCACACGACGAATGAAGGATTTTTCGGTCTGTGATATCGGTCAAAAAGGAGTGATACAGGTAGTATCCTTGCTGCCAAAGTCTTATCCTGGACATTCTATTTTGACGGAGGACGAAGGTGTCATACTAGGTGAGGATGATTGCGCTTGTGGAAGACTCGGTAAGTATTTTGAGATTACAGGACGTATCAAAAATGCAGAAGTTAGGGGGTGCAGTGATACTTATGAACAGAAATGATGTTACCATTTTAGCCGGAAGTGAAACCATTAACAGAATGGCGATGCAGCCCTTTTCCGGTGAAGTAATTTTATTTTTAGATGAACTTTCAAAGCGGATTCGTAAAAACAAAGAGGCATCTCTGTACCCGGATGTGATGACGTTTGGGTTCTTTTGCCGCAGGGCAAATATCGAAAGTCAAAAAAGTAAGTATGATAACCTTGCGAATCGGTTAGGAAGAGGAGTTGTATTTCATATTGCACCTTCGAATGTGCCGATCAATTTTGCATATTCGTATGTATTTGGACTTTTAGCAGGAAATTCGAATGTTGTACGAGTCTCTTCGAAACAGTTTCCACAGGTATACCTGTTAGGTGATATCATGAATGAAATTTTTGAGGATAACAAGCATCAAATGATAAAAGAGCATACACTTATCGTAGAGTATGCGAGAAAGAAAGAGATAACAGACTGGTATTCTTCGATTTGCCAGAGCAGAGTGATCTGGGGCGGTGATCAGACTATTGAAGAGATTAGAAAATCTCCACTTCCTCCAAGAAGCGTGGAACTTACGTTTGCTGATCGCTATTCGATTGGAGTGATTTCACCAGAATATATTCTTTCTTTGACCGAAGAAGAATTAAATCGTTTAGCAAACGGATTTTATAATGATACGTATTTAATGGATCAAAACGCCTGTTCTTCGCCTCACCTCATTCTTTGGAAAAAAGAAACTGCGATGTCAAAAGATGAGTTTTTAAAGGCAAAGGAGCGATTTTGGCAACAAGTATTTGAAGCTACTAAAAAATATGAATTAGCGGATATTAAGGTAAGTGAAAAATATTCGATGTTATGTGAGATGACAACTTCTATGAAAAATATTGAATTGGTGAAACGCTATGAGAATCTACTATATGTAATTACGCTTAAATCCTTAATGGAAGCAGAATCGAAAGCTAAATCCAAAGATGATATTAGATATCGCGGGAAATTTGGTTTGTTTTTTGAAACCGAGATTGATTCATGGGAAGATCTAGCTCCTTTGATTGATGAGAAGGTACAAACACTTGCAGTAGCGGGGATTGCGCCATCCAAAATGCAGGAAATCGTTCTAAATAATCAATGGTGTGGAATCGATCGAATCGTACCATTTGGAAAAACGTTAGATATTTCGCTCACTTGGGATGGATATGACATCATAAGCATGTTGTCCAGGGTAGTTGCGATTCAGTAAATGATGGAACTTAATTCATTCGATACAAAGGTTGACAGGGGGAATTATATTGGAAAATTTTTATGATAATCTAGAACGCTATGATGAACAAGTAGCGATTATAACACCGCAGCAAGAAAATATAAGTTATAAAATGCTAGTAAAAGAAGCAGACGAATTAGTTTTACTTGCTATGCCTAGAAAGGTTGCATTTTTAATTTGTTCAAATACATTAGAAGCCGTGGAAGCATATATTGGATTTTTAAGAAAACGAATTGTACCTGTTTTAATAAACGAAGCAGTGGATGATGATTTGCTTTCAAATTTATTCAAGTTGTATGAGCCAGCCTATGTGTATGGTGCAAAAGAAAAGATGGATTCCTTGGCCATCTTAAAGGGAGCAACCGTATTGACTAAAAATCGAAATTATATGTTGCTCCAGCGAAATGAGGTACCTGATTATTCCTTACATGATGACCTTGCCCTACTTCTTACAACCTCTGGAAGTACAGGAAGTCCAAAGCTTGTACGACAGTCTTATCAAAATATTACGGCTAACGCGAATTCAATCGTCGATTATCTAGGAATTATATCAAATGATATAGCGATTATGACGCTTCCGATGAGTTATACGTATGGACTTTCTATTATTAATAGTCACTTGTTGCAGGGGGCTACTATCATCATGAATGATTATACGCTTATGAATAAAGAATTCTGGTTGCTATTCAAAGAAGAAAAAGCTACTACCTTTGGTGGAGTTCCTTACATTTATGACATGCTAAAAAAACTTCGTTTTGGACGCATGGATTTGCCAAGTCTTCGTTATATGACACAGGCAGGTGGTAAACTATCCAAAGAAATGGCGGAAGAATTTAATGCTATCTGCAAAGAAAAAGAAATCAAACTAATTATCATGTATGGACAGACCGAAGCCACCGCAAGAATGTCATATCTTCCGTGGGAAAGTGCCGAAGAAAAAGCAGGAAGTATGGGCATTGCAATTCCGGGTGGGCGCTTCGAACTTTGGGATGTGAATGAACAAGCAATTGAAGAACCCGATGTGGTTGGAGAACTCGTTTATTATGGACCAAATGTGACACTTGGTTATGCAGAGCAGTATCAGGATTTGAGTAAAGGGGACGAACGAGGTGGAAAACTGATTACTGGAGACATGGCTAAGAGAGACGAAGATGGATTCTATTATATCGTTGGTAGAAAAAAACGGTTCCTGAAAATTTTTGGTAACCGAGTTAACCTAGATGAGGTAGAAGGGCTTCTTCGAAGGGAAGGGTTTGACTGCGTCTGTGATGGAAAAGACGATGAAATGAAGATCTATAATACAAAAGAAGGACAGGCGGCAGACATTCTTTCTTTTGTTACAAAGACAACACATCTTTCAAAAACTGCATTTGAAGTAGTACAAATCGATGAGATTCCAAGAAATGAAGCAGGGAAGATATTGTATTCAAAGTTAGGGTAAAGTGATTATTAATACAAAGTCATAGTTGTGAAAGGATAAGTAAATATGGAGAGACATCTGAAAATGCTGTTATATGTAACGATACTTCAGTGGATTACTGTATTTACCGATATATATGGTGTAAAATATTATACATTATTACAAGGAGAGTAGTTGGGCCTTGAACGATACGAGAGGAAAGGATATAAATGATAAAAGTAATAATTTTTTGTGCAGCAGGAATTGGGAAGAGAGTAAATGATTTTTTAGATGAAAGGGAATATGAAATACTAGCTTTTGCTGATAATTCGAAAGAGTGGCAAGGGAAAGAATATTTTGGAAAAAAAGTAATAGCGCCAAAAGAAATAACAGACTACAATTTTGACTATATCATTATAGCAAATGGCCGTTATGAAAAAGTTTTAACTGAACAACTAAATGAAATGAAAATAGATAATAATAAAATAATGACATTTTTACCAAATTATAAAGGTATTATTTGGAAAGATTCAAGATGGGCAATGATAAAAAATTGTGTTCATCAAATAAAAGAGAGAAAAATTAAAGGGAATATTGCAGAACTTGGAGTTTACAGAGGTGATACAGCATCATATTTGAATTATATGCTACCAACTAAAAAAATTTATTTGTTTGATACATTTGAAGGTTTTTCAGATAAAGATACTTGTGTTAAACAGGAATTAAGCGGACTTTTTAAAGAAACAAGTATAGATATTGTATTAAATAAAATGACAACTCCAGATAATGCAATTATTAAAAAGGGATGGTTTCCAGAAACAACAAATAATATTGAAGATACTTTTTGTTTTGTAAGCATTGATCCTGATCTTTATGAACCAACTTATGAAGGCCTTAAATATTTTTATCCACGTTTAGAAAATGGAGGATATATCTTCGTTCATGATTTTGGAGTAACTAATACATGGCCAGGTGTTCATGAAGCAGTGGAACAGTTTTGTAAAGAAAACCAGATTTCATATGTACCTGTGTTAGATGAAGCAATGAGTGTGATTATCACAAAATAAATTAATTGCCATCAAATTATATAGGAACTGATTCGACGA
>DIGJ01000014.1:0-211076 GCA_002419585.1 Lachnoclostridium sp. UBA5725 | reverse complement strand
TCGTCGAATCAGTTCCTATATAATTAGTGCCTCAATCGTTTCTTTCAACGCCTCCAACGTTTCCACTACATCCGCCTCATTCGCATTCTCTCCCATATGCCCAATCCGGATCACTTCTCCAGCCAACACATCAAAGGAGCCAGCAATCATAATGCCATGCACCTTTCTCATCCTCTCCAGGATAGCACTTGCCTTCATCCCTACTGGCACTTTAAACACCGTTACCGTATTCGAATACCCACTCTTATTGTACAGCTCCAGCCCTAATCCACAGACAAAGTCCCTCGTCATCTTTGCAAGTTTCTCATGGCGACCTAAAATATCGGTATCCGCCTCCACATTTTCCAACGCAGCTCGCAACCCATAGATATCACTAATTGGCATCGTATAAGGAAACCACTTATCCTCATAATAAGTCTTAAAGGTAAGGATATTGCCGTAAAACGAGGCAATCGGAGTTTTTCGTTCTTCCATCGCTTTTATCGCATCTTGACTAACGGTTAGCATCGTAAGTCCAACCGGTGCTGACAGCGCCTTTTGAGAACCTAAGCAAAGGATATCAATCTGACTTTCATCGACGTTTACTTCATTTCCAAAGGCAGCAGCAACAGAATCGACTATGGTAAGTATTCCATACTTTTTTAATAGCGGGGAGATAGCAGCAACATTGTTTAACATACCACTAGGAGTGTCGCAGTGAACAAGCGTTGCATATTTAAAGTTATGATCCTGCTCCAGATAAGAAGCAATTGCTTCCACATCTAATTCTTCCTGATAATCAGAGGAAAAAAGTACCGGATTGCCACCATAGATTCTTACAAAATCAGCAAACCCCTTTCCAAAAATTCCATTATCAAGTACGAGCACACGATCCCCTACTTCCGTTAAGGAAGCACAGGCGGCCTCCAGACCAAGGATGCCTTCGCCACTCATTATATAGGATGTATTTGTTGTGTGCATGAGCCGACTTAATAGCTCACAAGTTTCTTTATAATAATCGTAAAATTCCAGATCAAGATCAGGATTTGTGGTTACTAAACTTCTTGCCAATCTTACATTTTCGCGTACCTGGGTTGGTCCAGGTGTCATTAACTTTATCATAATCTCACTCCTATTCTATAATAAATGCTTCAACCCTGCCTCAAACGGTTTGATTAAAACAAGCACCACAATACCAGCAACACCAACCTGAATGATATTACCAGGAATCGATCCAAGTGGTGCAACCCAGTTGTGATACAAAACGGATTCAAATACATAGTATCCAACTACTTTTATTGCCAATGCAGCAATAATTGCAAGAATGCGATAGAACATGGATTTTTTCTTTTCGGTGATTGCACCAACGGTATAACCCATCAGTCCAACTACAACGAAAGTACATGGAGCCCAAGCAGCCCATCCGGATAATACATCAAAAAGTCCCATTCCGACCGCACCAGTAATGGCACCGGTTCGCTTTCCATACAGCATGGCGGCCATAAAAAGCGGAACATTTCCAAGGTGAATCAATCCGCCGTTGCCTGCGATTGGCAAGCGAATATTAACAAAGTAGGTAAAAATCAGGGTAAGTGCAATAAACATTGCAGTAATGGTAAGTTCTTTTGTCGAAGCCAAAGCTTTTGTTTGTACGGTTTGCTGTTTCATTATAATCTCCATTCCGCCGCACAGCGGCGGCACAAATAGTAATGAAAGGTTTTGACTACCTCTACTTTCTTGATACAATGGCTTCAAGAAGCCATACTACAAAGCACGGTAGGAGAAGTCGTAAAGACCTTTCGCGTTTTAGACAGCATTATAATCAGTGTAAGCCCCATCTTTCAAGCACAAATAAGTGGTTCTATAAGACCGTACACTAAGAATTGTTTTAACATCTCAGTTAAATGTGTGATGGAGCAGTCAATGGCTTCTTAATAAAAACGAAAGGAGTTCATTGCTATGAAAGTTGTTTATCAAACCTGCTGTGGCGTCGATGTTCACAAATCTTTTCTCGTTGCCACAATTATCAAAACCACTTCTGGAGTTGAACCTTCTTATGAAAAGAAGCGTTTTTCCACCTTTAACAATTCTATTCTGCAATTCAAGCAATGGTTGATTGAACATGATTGCTATGATATCTGTATGGAATCTACTGGTAAATACTGGGTTCCTGTTTTTAACCTTTTAGAAGATGTAATTAACGTTACTATTGCCAACCCTAAATGGGTAAAAGCTGTAAAAGGAAATAAGGATGATTCCAAAGATTCTAAATGGATTGGTGATTTATTTCGATTAGGTTTAGTTCCGGGAAGTTTTATCCCTTCCAAAGATATCCGTATCCTTCGTGAATACACTAGATATCGTTACAAGCTGACTTCTTGTAAATCTAGTGAAAAGAATCGGTTTCAGAATGCGCTTACTGTTTGTAATGTCGCAATAGATTCTGTTGTTTCCGATGTCTTTGGGAAATCAGCTACATCTGTTATTGATTACCTAATCGAGCAAACTGACAATTCCATCAACCACGAAGAAATTTCTTCCAGACTGCTCCGTTCTCTAAAGAAGAAGTCTGACAGTGTCATTGAGTCCATTGAAGGGTATCAGATGACCGATTCCCAAAAATATCGGATGCGCCTCGTCCGCGCACACATGGATTATATCATATCTACAATAAATGATATAGACACTATGATTGAAACATTGATTGCTCCATATGAAAATGCTGTCCAGTTACTGTGTACCATTCCAGGTGTTGATCGTAATAGTGCAATCACTATTATCTCTGAAATAGGTATTAATATGGCTCAGTTCTCTTCCTCAAAACGTTTGTGTTGTTGGGCTGGATTAACTTCAGGAAATAACGAATCTGCTGGTAAGAAGAAATCTGTTAGAATAACACGTGCCGGTGTCTACCTCAAACCTGCATTGGTACAATGTGCTCATGCAGCCGTGAAATCTAACATATCTCCTTATTACAAAACGAAATACGAACGAATTTTAAAACGTCGTGGTAAGAAACGTGCCATTATTGCTATCGCTCGAATGATACTTACTGCCATCTACCTTATGTTATCAAGCGGAGAGACATGGAATCCAAGCGATCTTTATAAAATTGATATGCCGCAACCTCTTGTTGAAAAGCAAAAGGAAAAGGCAATTAAACAAGCTTTAAAACTTCTTAGAAGCGAAGGAATCATTCCACCTTTGCTAGAAGCTTATTAACTATATTACCTAAATTCAAATTTCTTAAGGAGCTATTTTCTGAATAGCTTAGTTAAGTGTGCCACTTTTTGGCTGACCTCTACTTTCTTTCACACTAATCTCCTTTTCAGTGCGTCTCATACATGACGTGAATCCTTGTGCTAGATTTATTTTTTACTATCATACATAACAATTGGCTGTATTTAAATAGCCAGTTATTAAAAATGTAAAGGTGCCAGATTTGACATTGGATTTAAATTATCACATTAAAAATTATCGTATTTGTATATTATCGCATTTGTATATTATTGCACTTGAATACTATCGCATTTCAATAAAGAAAGAATGATATTTTAAATCTTGCACATAATAAGCGTAAATCTTAGAAAAAGTGAAGATAGCCATAGGAATAGGAGGTCAGGTAAATCATGTGGAAACAAAATCGCATATGGTTGGCATTATTTGCAATTCTTAGCCTATGTGTATTGTTGAATGGATGTGATCGTGTGAATAAAAAAGGTAGTGAATTTGGAGACGGAGTTTATGACATTGAAGCAAACGAAATTCTGAATACAAACGAAATTCCAAAAGAAAACAAAACTCCGGAAGCGAATACACTGCTAAAAGCCAATGCAAATCCAGAAGCAGACACCATGATCACAAAGTACAATCAATTGCTTCAGCAGACCCTAAACGTAGAAACGGTATATCAATTCATCGAAGATAATATAGATAAAGCAACACCTAAGGAAGCACAGCAGCTTATCCTTGGTCTTTTTGGATATTTAAATGATGTAAGACAAGTCGATTATGAAAGACTAGAGCATATATCAGATTCCCTGCCAGAAGACGTGAAGGAATTTGTGGTAATTATGAAGAAAGAGACCAAAAAACCCGCCATTATAGAAGGTGATATTAAGATTTCACTGACGGACCTCTTACTTCGATGTCAGGAGCTTGAAAATCATATGGACAAATATGAAGAGGGCCTTACCTATACGTATACCAAAAATTTATACTTTGAAGAATTAGCGGCCGCGATTACAGGTGGTTATGATAAGGTGAATAAAAAACCAAATCTCTATTTAAATGTGGATAAAGTTCATATTGAGGAAAAAGCATATAACGAATATGTGAGCTTTCTAAAGGCGCATAAAGATACGCAGACATCTGATGTAGTGGAACGCTATATTCGCATACTGGATGAAAATAACAAAGTAGTGAATGAAAATGTGACTGACTTTTACAAAGCGATCTACAAAACCATTAAGGAGGAATTGGAATAATTTATAAATTCACTTGACAAGTAAATAATTCCACTATATACTTTTAAAATCAAATGGTTTTAATATCAAATCATTTTAAAGCAAAACAAAACAGAACAAAAATGAAATGATTTAAATAAGACAGGAGTAATTGAATGTTTGGACAGATTGTTGGGACAGGAATGTATCGACCGGAAAGAGTGATGAGTAATGAAGATTTGTCAAAACTGGTGGATACAAGTGATGAATGGATCAAAGAACGAACTGGGATTGAACGTAGACATATTATAGACGACGATACGACCGTTTCGATGGCTGCAAAGGCTTCGAAGATAGCAATGAAAAATGCAAATATACTACCTGAGAAACTGGATATGATACTATTTGCAACCTTTTCCTCCAATGTGATTCTTCCAAGTGCTGCCTGTGAAGTACAAAAGGAGATTGGAGCTCATAATGCGGTTTGCTTTGATTTAAATGCAGCCTGCAGCGGCTTTGTTTTTGCTTATAATACCGCACAGGCCTATATCGCCAGTGGTATTTGCAAGCATGTTCTGGTCATTGGAGCAGAGAGTTTATCCAATCTTTTAGACTGGACGGATCGAGGAACTTGTATCTTATTTGGAGATGGTGCGGGAGCAGTCATCTTAAGTGAAGATAAAGACGCCAAGTTTCAAACGGTCATGTTTTCCAATGGTGAAAAAGGAGATGCACTCACCTGTGAAAGTCGCCATCAAAAAGGCTTCGAAGAGGAAAGTAATCGAGTTAAGTCATTCTTAAAAATGGATGGCAAAGATGTATTTCAGTTTGCAGTGAAAGAAGTTCCAAAGTCAATCGAAGAACTTTTGAAAAATGCAGAGATTCAAAAAGAGGACGTTGACTATTTCATCTTACATCAGGCAAACGAACGCATTATTAAATCCGTGGCAAAACGACTTTCTGTGGATATTGATAAGTTTCCAATGAATCTAATGGAATATGGAAATACCTCTTCTGCAAGTATTCCGATTCTAATACATGAAATGCAGGAAATGGGACAACTTAAGAAGGGACAGAATATTATAATTGCAGGATTTGGCGCAGGTCTTTCCTGGGGAGCTACTTATCTTAAGTGGTAATAATAAAGTGAAAATAAGTAGCAAAAAATAAATAGCAAAAAAATAAAAAAAATAAAAAAGCAAAAATAAAAAGCAACTAATAAAAAGCAAATAATAAGCAATAAAACAAAAATAAGAGGTAATAACACAATAAGTAATCACTAAGGTAAATCGCCTTGGATTACATAAATTAAAAAACAAACAAAAACGAATCGTATAAAAGGAGAAAATATTATGTTTGAAAAAATGAAAGAATTAATCGTAGCAGGTTTAGGAGTAGATCCAAGTGAAGTAGTAGAAGGAGCAAGATTCAAAGAAGATTTGGGAGCGGATTCTCTTGACTTATTTGAAATGGTTATGTCCTTGGAAGAAGAATTTGGTGTAGAAATCCCTACCGAAGAATTAGAAAAAATGTCAACAGTAGGCGATGTAATGAAATATATTGAGGAACGTATCTAAAGAGAGGTTGCCGACGTGAAAACAGAGATTACGAAGTTATTAGGAATTGAATATCCAGTGATTCAAGGTGGAATGGCATGGGTGGCAGAAAGCCATCTTGCAGCAGCGGTATCCATGGCGGGAGGTTTAGGCATCATAGGTGCGGCCAATGCGCCTAGTGAATGGGTAAGAACTCAGATCCAAGAAGTGAAAAAGAAGACCGACAAACCGTTTGGTGTCAATATTATGCTAATGAGTCCATATGCAGACGAAGTAGCGAAAGTGGTAGCCGAAGAGGGCGTAAAAGTCGTAACAACAGGTGCTGGAAATCCAGAAAAATATATGTCCATGTGGAAAGAAGCAGGTATCAAAGTGATACCTGTGGTAGCTTCGGTTGCGCTGGCAAAACGAATGGAACGCTGCGGTGCAGATGCGGTAATCGCAGAAGGCTGTGAATCAGGTGGTCATATTGGCGAGACAACAACAATGGCACTGGTTCCTCAAGTTGTAGATGAAGTAAGTGTACCAGTCATCGCTGCAGGTGGAATCGCGGATGGCAGAGGAATGGCAGCGGCCTTTATGCTTGGAGCAAAGGCGGTACAGGTTGGAACCTCTTTTGTGGTAACCAAGGAATCGATTGTTCATGATAATTACAAACAAGCCATCCTGAAAGCAAAGGATATTGATTCCAAAGTGACGGGAAGAAGCACCGGACATCCGGTTCGAACACTTCGAAATAAACAGACCAGAGAATATCAGCGTTTGGAAGCAGAAGGTGCCAGCTTTGAAGAATTAGAAATGCTGACGCTTGGAGGCCTTAGAAAAGCGGTGGTAGAAGGTGATGTAATCACAGGAAGTATTATGGCAGGGCAGATTGCCGGACTTGTGAAGGAAGCATCGACTTGCGAAGAATTGATACTGCGTCTTATAAAGGAAGCCAAGGAATTGATGGAAGGAACGAAATTTTATGAGTAAGATTGCATTTTTATTTCCAGGACAGGGAGCGCAGAAAGCTTTCATGGGAGCTGATTTTTACGAGAAGGACAGGGAGGCAAGAGAAATCTTTGATATGGCCTCAAGGATACTCGGCTTTGACATGAAAGCGATTTGCTTTGCAGAAAATGAGCTGCTACATAAAACGGAGTATACGCAGCCCGCACTCGTGACGACCTGCCTTGTAATGGCAACAGTGGTAGAAAAAATGGGATTGGTTCCAGATGTTTGTGCGGGATTAAGCCTTGGTGAATACAGTGCAATTACCGTATGCAAAGGACTTGAGGCGAAAGATGCCATCCGTCTGGTAAGGAAACGTGGAATCCTTATGGAAAAAGCAGTTCCAGACGGTGTTGGCGCAATGGCAGCAGTGCTATCCTTAGATACAGAAACGATTGAAGAAGTCCTGTCTACCATCGATGACGTTAGTATCGCAAACTATAACTGCCCAGGACAGATTGTTATTACAGGACGGAAAGCTGCAGTAGAAGAAGCTAGTAGTAAGCTAAAAGAAGCAGGAGCAAAGAAAGTCATACCACTCAATGTCAGTGGACCTTTCCATTCTCCTTTCTTAAGCGAAGCTGGTAAGGAACTTCGTAACGAACTGGATGATGTTGCATTTCATGAGTTAGCGATCCCTTATGTAACAAATGTGACGGCAGAATATGTGACGGATATCAGCCAAACAAAAGATTTGTTAATGACCCAGGTAGCGGCTTCGGTAAAGTGGCAGCAAAGTGTTGAAAATATGATTCAGCAGGGCGTAGATACCTTTGTAGAAATCGGACCAGGCAAAACACTTTCGGGATTTTTGAAGAAAATAAATAAAGAAGTCAGCGTTTATAATATAGAAACATTCGAAGATGCAGAAAATGTTGTAAATCAGATAAAGGCAGTATAGGCAGATGACGCAGAAACTGCAGAAACTGCTCAAATCGACGAAACTACAGAAACCGCAGAAACTGCAGAAAATATAGAAAACACAGAAAACGCTTAAAACTTAGTTAGATGGATAGGAGTATGTATGCTAAATGGGAAAGTAGCAGTGGTAACCGGTGCCTCCAGAGGAATCGGCAGAGCCATCGCGATAGAATTGGCAAAACAGGGCGCCTTTGTGATTATAAACTATAATCATGGAAAGCAACCGGCAGAAGAAGTAAAACAAAGGATTGAAGAAAATGGCGGAAAGGCAGAAATCTATGGCTGTGATGTTTCCGATTTTAAAGCCTGTGATGCCTTCGTAAAAGAAATCATACAACAATATAAAACGATTGATATCTGGGTAAACAATGCTGGTATCACAAAAGACGGTTTGATGATGCGAATGTCAGAAGAAGACTATGATCAGGTAATGAATACCAATCTAAAAGGAAGTTTTAACTGTATTCGTTTTGTATCCCGTCAGATGATGAAGCAACATGCTGGAAGAATTATCAACCTTTCCTCCGTATCCGGAGTATTAGGAAATATTGGTCAGGCAAATTACTCGGCTTCAAAAGCAGGCGTTATTGGTCTGACAAAGGCTTGTGCAAAAGAGTTTGCTTCTAGAAATATTACAGTGAATGCGATTGCTCCTGGATTTATTGAAACGGATATGACGGACTGCTTATCCGAGGAAATAAAAAAGGCTACCATAACGCAAATACCACTCGGTCATTATGGTAAACCAGAAGATATTGCTGCAGTTGCAGCATTTTTAGCATCGGATCAGGCATCCTACATTACCGGTCAGGTGATTCATGTCGACGGCGGAATGTCATAGGGTATACAAACTTGATATGCGCAAAAGGCACGCGCGGGAATAAGGAGATAAAATATGAAGCGAAGAGTAGTAGTAACTGGAATGGGAGCAATTACACCAATCGGAAATTCGGTCAATGAATTTTGGCAAGGAGCCAAAGAAGGCAGAAACGGAATCGAAGAGATTACAAAATTTGATACGACGGATTATAAAGTAAAACTAGCTGCCGAAGTGAAAAACTTTGAAGCAAAAGAACATATGGATTTTAAAGAAGCAAAGCGTATGGAACCATTTTCTCAGTATGCAGTAGTGGCTGCGAAAGAGGCATTTCTACAGGCAGGAATTAACATGGAGGAGGAAGATCCATATCGTGTCGGTGTAATTATTGGTTCTGGTATTGGAAGCCTTCAAAGCGTAGAACGGGAATATCAAAAAATATTAGAAAAGGGACCTTCTAAGGTAAATCCTTTATTAATCCCAATGATGATTTCCAATATGGCAGCAGGCAATGTGGCAATTCACTTAGGATTAAAGGGAAAATGTACCAACGTGGTAACCGCATGTGCAACTGGTAGCAACTCAATTGGTGATGCATTTCGTGCGATTCAGTATGGTGATGCCGAAGTGATGCTTGCAGGTGGTACCGAAAGTTCCATAACACCTACCGCAATTGCCGGATTTACGAATTTGACAGCACTCACGCAGGCAACCGATCGTAATCGTGCCAGCATCCCATTTGATAAGGATCGTGGTGGATTTGTCATCGGAGAAGGTGCCGGTGTTGTGGTTCTGGAAGAATTGGAACATGCCAAAAAACGTGGTGCTACTATTTTGGCGGAACTCGTAGGCTATGGATCCACTTGTGATGCATTTCATATCACATCACCAGCAGAAGATGGAAGTGGCGCAGCAAAGGCAATGTTACTTGCAATGGAAGAAGCTGGAGTTAAGGCAAATAGCATCGATTATATCAATGCGCATGGAACCGGAACCCACCATAATGATTTGTTTGAAACACGTGCGATTAAACTTGCCCTTGGAGAGAATGCGCATTCCGTGGCAATCAATTCCACAAAATCAATGATTGGGCATCTTCTTGGAGCAGCAGGTGGCGTAGAATTCATTACCTGTGTTATGTCTATCTTAGATGGATACGTTCATCAAACCATTGGATCAAAAGAGGCAGAAGAAGAATGTGATTTAAATTATGCATTCGGAAAAGGAATGCAAAAAGATGTGACTTATGCATTGACGAATTCCCTTGGATTTGGCGGACATAATGCGACCTTATTAGTGAAGAAATATGAAGAATAGGAGGAAATGATCATGGAGTTTCAACAGCTTTTAGAATTAATTCATCATGTATCAGATTCCGGTTTATCAAGTTTTGAATATGAAGAACAAAATCTCTTTATCAAGATGAAGTCAAAGAGTCAAAAAATAGAGGTAGTTGAAGGTGTGGTGAAAAACACTCCGGTTGAACGAAGCCAAATCAATGAAATGGTAACAAGTCCTGAAATCAAGACGAGCACTACAAGTGATCAAAAACTTGTAAAATCCCCATTGGTCGGTGTTTTTTATGCTGCTCCTTCCGAAGAAGCAGAGCCTTTTGTAAAGGTAGGCGATACCGTAACAAAAGGGCAGACGATTGGTATCGTAGAAGCAATGAAGCTGATGAATGAAATCGAATGCGACTACGATGGAGTGGTAGCAGAGATTTTAGTGGAAAATGCGCAAAGCGTGGAATATGGACAGCCGCTGTTTCGCATTCAATAGAATCGAGGAGTAAAGTGTGAAATAGAAACATTTTCACACTCCCTTATTTAAATGCCGCTAAAGCGGCAGATGGGAGCATTATGTTAAATGTAAAAGAAATTGAAGCAATTATTCCTCACAGACATCCTTTTTTACTAATTGATACCATCGAGGACTATGAACCAGGCGTATTTGCGATTGGTTATAAATGTGTAACGTTTCGAGAGGATTTTTTCAAAGGTCATTTTCCAAGTGAACCAGTTATGCCAGGAGTTTTGACCATCGAGGCACTGGCTCAAGTCGGAGCAGTGGCAATCTTAAGTAAAGAAGAGAATAAAGGAAAAATCGCTTATTTTGGCGCGATTAATAAATGTAAGTTCAAAGGGAAAGTACTTCCTGGAGATAAACTACGACTAGAGACAAGAATCATCAAACAAAAAGGTCCAGTCGGCATCGGAGAAGCAGTTGCCAGTGTGGACGGTAAAGTTGTGGCAAGTGCAGAACTAACCTTTATGATTTCTGCGAAGTAAGGAATGGAGAGCAATCATGATAAATAAGATATTAATCGCCAATCGAGGAGAAATCGCCGTACGTATTATTCGTGCTTGTCGTGAAATGGGCATTGAAACGGTAGCGGTATATTCTGAAGCAGATCGGGAAGCACTTCATACCCAGCTTGCAGATGAAGCTATCTGTATTGGACCTGCAGCGTCTTCTGAGAGTTATTTAAATATGGAACAAATAATCAGTGCTACCATTACCTCCGGAGCCGATGCGATTCATCCTGGATTTGGCTTTTTATCCGAAAATGAGAAGTTTGTAAAAATGTGTGAACAATGTAAGATAACCTTTATCGGTCCAGGATCCGAAGTGATCGGTAAAATGGGTAATAAATCACAAGCCAGAAATACGATGGTAGCAGCAAATGTTCCTGTTATTCCTGGAAGTGATGCACCTGTTTTTAACGCCGAAGAAGGTTTCTTAGTGGCACAAAAAGTAGGGTTTCCAGTCATTATCAAGGCAAGCCTTGGTGGTGGTGGAAAAGGTATGCGTGTAGCCCAAAAGCAAGAAGATTTTAAACAGGCATTTCAAACCGCTCAAAAAGAAACACAGATGGCATTCGGGGATGATTCCATGTATATTGAGCGATTTGTTGTGAATCCAAAACATATCGAGTTTCAGATTTTAGCCGATTCCTTTGGTAATGTCATTCATCTAGGAGAGCGGGATTGCTCCATTCAAAGAAATCATCAAAAGATGATCGAGGAAGCTCCTTGCACGAAAATCTCAGAAGAACTTAGACAGAAAATGGGAGAGGCAGCCATCAAAGCAGCAAAGGCAGCAAATTACGTAAATGCCGGAACCATTGAATTTCTTTTGGAAGAAAATCAAAACTTCTATTTTATGGAGATGAATACACGTATTCAGGTAGAACACCCGGTAACGGAGTGGGTAACTGGAATCGACCTTATTAAAGAACAGATAAAGATTGCAGACGGTAAGCCATTAAGCTATCAGCAATCCGATATTCATATTACAGGACATGCTATTGAATGCCGTATCAATGCCGAGAATCCGAAAAAGAATTTTCGCCCATCCCCTGGAAAGATTACCGAAATCTATTTACCAGGAGGCAAAGGAGTTCGTATTGATTCTGCAATCTACAGTGGATATACGGTTCCACCCTATTATGATTCCATGTTAGCAAAATTAATCGTGTTTGCAAAAAACCGTAAAGAAGCAATTAGTAAGATGCAAAGCGCATTGGGTGAAATTATTATTGAAGGAATTGATACCAATGTCGATTATCAGTACGATATCATGAGCCATCCGAAGTACCAATCGGGAGATATTACCATTGAATTCATTCAGAACCTGGAAAATGAGGAAGGGGAATAAACGAATGATTTTAAAGAACATGTTTAAAAAAACACCACGAAAGACATATATTACATTGAGTCCAAGAGAAGACAAACCTGAGGTGCCAAGCGGACTTCTTCGTAAATGCAATCACTGCAATGCAGCCATATTAACGCATGAAGTGGTGAATCACCAGTATATCTGCCCAAAATGTGGAATGTACTTTCGTTTGAATTCTTATAGCCGTATAAAAATGGTTGCAGACGAAGGCAGTTTTAAAGAGTGGGATACGGGATTAGAAACGAGAAATCCATTGGATTACAAAGGTTATCTTCAAAAAATAGATGCACTCAAGGAAAAAACAGGGCTTGATGAAGCCGTGGTAACTGGAAGTGCAAGGATTGGTGAAGAAAAAGCCGTACTTTGTGTGATGGACGAACGGTTTATGATGG
This sequence comes from Lachnoclostridium sp. UBA5725, assembly GCA_002419585.1. Lineage (GTDB taxonomy): Bacteria > Bacillota > Clostridia > Lachnospirales > Lachnospiraceae > DIGJ01. The sequence goes on along the minus strand of DIGJ01000014.1, from coordinate 198,295 downwards.
CAAGTATGGGTGAAGTTGTAGGTGAAAAACTCACACGCGCAATCGAGCGTGCAACCAAAGAGTCGTTACCACTGATTATTTTCGCTTGCTCTGGTGGAGCCAGAATGCAAGAGGGAATCGTGTCACTCATGCAAATGGCAAAAACCTCGCAAGCCCTAAAGCGACACAGTGATGCAGGAAATCTTTATATCTCAGTACTTACCGATCCTACCACAGGAGGAGTAACCGCAAGCTTTGCAATGCTTGGTGATATCATCCTCGCAGAACCAGGCGCCTTAATCGGTTTTGCTGGACCTCGTGTCATTGAGCAAACCATCGGAGAACAACTGCCAAAAGGCTTTCAACGCGCGGAATTTTTACTGGAACATGGATTTGTAGATGCAATTGTGGAGCGAAAAGACCTGAAAAATACGTTGTCGAAGCTATTAAAACTTCATGATAAAAAACAGCAAACGTTAACTATAAATCAAACCAGTATAAATCAAACCAGTATAACTCAAACCAGCATACCTCAAAGTGACATACCTCAAAGTAGCATACCTCAAAGTAGCATATCTCGAAGTGGTATACCAGAAAGGATGCAAGGAAACACGAATGTACCTGCAAATTCCTTAAGTCCATGGGAAACGGTACTTTTATCCAGAAAAAAAGACCGTCCGGTTGCGGGTGATTATATCAACGAACTATTTCCTGATTTTATCGAACTGCATGGAGATCGTTATTACAAAGATGATGCAGCCATTATTGGTGGACTTACCTTCTTTCATGGGATGCCAGTAACGGTGATTGCCGAGGCGAAAGGACGAAATACAACCGAGCATGTAAAACGCAATTTCGGTATGCCATCTCCAGAAGGATATCGTAAGTCACTGCGTCTTATGAAGCAGGCGGAGAAATTTGGCCGTCCGATTATCTGCCTTGTGGATACGCCAGGAGCTTTTTGTGGTCTGGAAGCAGAAGAGAGAGGACAGGGCGAAGCAATTGCTCGAAACCTGTTTGAACTATCTGGAATCAAGACACCGATTGTATCAATTGTGATTAGTGAAGGTGGAAGCGGTGGTGCGCTTGCATTGGCGGTCGCTAATGAAGTCTGGATGCTTCAAAATGCAGTGTATTCCATTTTATCTCCAGAAGGATATGCAAGTATTCTCTGGAAAGATAGTAAGCGTGCAAAGGAAGCAGCAAAGGTAATGAAATTGACAGCAAAAGACTTAAAAGAGCTTAATGTGATTGAAACCATTGTACCTGAACCAGAAGAATATACCCTCCAAAATATGGGCGAGGTATGCAAGGTACTGGAAAAACAGTTACTTACATTTTTTAAGACCTATCAGTCAATGGATACCGAAGCCTTAGTAAATCATCGATATGAAAGATTCCGTAACCTGTAAATTGAGCAAAAAACATAAGAAATGATACGTGATAAAGAAAAATAGGGGTAAGACAATGGGATATAAACCATTAAAGATAGGAAATGTAACAGCAAAGCTTCCCATCATTCAAGGTGGAATGGGAATCGGAATCAGCCTTTCAAACCTTGCAGGAGCAGTTGCAAGGGAGGGCGGCGTTGGTATTATTTCGGCAGCCCAGATTGGCTTTCGTGAGCCTGATTTTGATCAAAATCCATTGAAAAGTAACTTAAGAGCAATGGAAATGGAATATCAAAAAGCAAGACAAATGGCACCAGAAGGAGTCATCGGTTTTAACATTATGGTAGCAATGAAGCATTACGAGGAATACGTTAAGTGTGCGGCAAGGATGGGAGCAGATCTAATCATATCGGGAGCAGGTCTTCCTACGATGCTTCCAGAACTTGTGAAGGGATACTCCATCAAGATTGCACCGATTGTTTCCACGAAAAAGTCAGCACAGGTAATCTTAAAATACTGGGATAAAAAATATCAAAGATGCCCAGACCTTGTTGTAATCGAAGGACCAAAAGCAGGAGGCCATTTAGGCTTTCATAAAGAAGAGCTAGAAGATTATTTAGAAGCATCTTACGATCAGGAAGTATTGGATATCATTTCCGTGGTAGCCGAATATGCGGAAAAATATCAGACTAAGATACCGGTTGTATTAGCCGGAGGAATTGATTCATCCGATGAAGTAAAACATGCCTTTGCGCTTGGAGTAGATGGAGTACAGGTAGCCAGCCGTTTTGTAACGACCGTAGAATGTGATGCAAGTCCAATTTATAAAGAAGCTTATCTGAATGCGAGTAAAGAGGACATTATCATCGTCAAAAGTCCGGTCGGCATGCCTGGTCGCGCCATTCGAAATAAATTTATCGAGCAGCTGGAATCAGACGAAAAGACACCGATTCAGTTATGCCATCAGTGCCTGAGAAGTTGCAATCCACTCGAAATTCCATATTGTATCACGGATGCACTGATCAATGCAGCAAAGGGTGATGTGGATCATGCACTTTTGTTTTGCGGGGCGAATGCGTACAAACAGAATAAAATGGAAACCGTAAAAGAAGTCATTGAATCTTTAATGATATAATGTATAATGGTTATTAAACAAGAATGATTCTAGTGAAGGAGAAGATAACGTGAATACTTACGAAACGATAAATGAAATATTGGTTCACCTATTTAATGAGATCTGGGAACTAGAAGAAAAAGCGATCATAACCGAAGAATTTAAAGATATTACAAACAATGATATGCACATCATTGAAGCGATTGGCTTAGGCGATGCGAAGAATATGTCTTCCATAGCCAAGAAACTCAATATTACCGTGGGTTCACTTACCACCTCCATGAATAGTCTTGTCAACAAAAGTTATGTGGTAAGAGAGCGCAGTGAATCGGATCGACGAGTAGTATATATCCGATTAACCGAAAAAGGAGAACATGCCTTCAAGCATCATAAGGATTTCCATATGCAGATGGTAGATGCGGTAATGGCAAGTTTAGGCGAAGGAGAACTACCCGTGCTTACAAGAACCTTGAGCAGTCTGACCGAATTTTTCCGTAGTTATGAGGATAAGATAGGAATTGACAGCTAATGACTGCGTATGTTAGAATAGTCGTCAGCTGAATAATTATACACTCTGTGAGGGAGTAGTTTGCAGCAAGAAAGAAAGCTGTGATAATATCAACATAATGATGAAAATCTGGTATTATCTTAAAAAATGAGACTCATAGACAATGAAATCCAACCATAAAAAGGGGGGCATTGTCTATGAGTCTTTTATTGCCTAGGAGGAAGAAGAAATGGGATTAGTACAAATTATTTTGATTGCGGTGGGACTCGCTATGGATGCCTTTGCTGTATCCATTTGTAAGGGCCTCAAAATGAAGAAGATCGATTACAAGTATGCAACACTGATTGCCGCTTTTTTTGGTGTTTTTCAAGCAGGAATGCCACTCATAGGATGGGTGCTAGGAAAACAGTTCGAACAGTATATTACAAGTTTTGATCACTGGGTTGCCTTTTTATTGCTTGTATTTATTGGTGGAAAGATGTTGGTGGAAGCATTTAAAGGAGAAGAAGGAGAGGTCTGTCAAGTAACCTATGATTTGAAGGATATCTTTATGTTAGCAATTGCAACGAGCATCGATGCTCTGGCAGTTGGAATTACGTTTGCATTCCTGAAAATGGATATTGTTATACCAGTACTTATGATTGGCGTAATCACCTTTGTGTTGTCTGTGATTGGTGTCATGGTAGGAAATCGTTTTGGTGCAAAATACAAATCAAAAGCGGAACTTGCAGGTGGAATTATCCTTGTATTAATTGGTCTTAAAATTTTACTCGAACACCTTGGACTTTTAGTGTTATAATTGCAACTTTTGAAACAATATGATACGATAGCCTCAGAGTATTAAATTACTAACAGGAGGCAGCATGGTAGAAAAAGGATAGTATGAAAAAGACCATGCGAGGATCTGGTTGGCATGGCAGCTTCTATCATGGAGCAGTACATGGAAGAACAAGAAAATAAAACAGCTTAACGATAAGTGGGAAGATAGGAGTAAAACATGCGATATATCAATGAATTAAGAGAAGGCGAAATGCTTACGGAAGTTTATCTTTGTAAGATAAAAAATACATTAAAGACAAAGATGGGAAAAAGTTATTATTCCCTTGTATTGCAGGATAAAACCGGTACACTAGACGCAAAGGTGTGGGAACTATCCAATGGAATCGAAAATTTTGACCAGATGGATTATATCTATATTCAGGGACAGATTACCAGTTTTCAGGGAGCGTTACAGTTAAATGTAAATCGTATCCGTAAATGTCAAGAAGGGGAATTTGACCCAAAAGACTATATGCCGGTATCAAAACGAGACATTAATGAGATGTTTCAGGAATTACTTTCACTTATCCAGACGGTAAAAGAACCACATCTTCGTAAATTACTGGATGCTTTCTTTGTAGAAGATAAAGAGTTTATCAAAATCTTCAAAGACCACTCCGCTGCAAAAAGCGTACATCATGGTTTTATCGGTGGCTTATTAGAACATACTTTAGGAGTTACAAAGATGTGCGACTATATGGCATCTACTTACCCTGTTTTAAATCGTGATTTATTAATTACCTCTGCTATTTTTCATGATGTAGGAAAGACAGAGGAAATTTCGCAGTTTCCACAAAACGATTATACGGACGATGGACAGCTTTTAGGACATATCTATATAGGAACTGAAATTCTTGGAATGAAGATTCGTACGATTCCAGGATTTCCAGTCAAATTAGCAAGTGAACTCAAACACTGCATCTTAGCCCATCACGGAGAACTAGAATATGGTTCACCTAAGAAACCAGCAATTGTAGAGGCCGTAGCACTTAACTTTGCAGATAATGCAGATGCAAAGATTCAGACCATGACCGAAATCTTAGATAGTGCTGGCGACAGTACAGAATGGCTTGGATTTAATCGTTTGTTTGAATCAAACATTCGTGCAACCTCAAAGTAAAAAAGGAGTTTTATTATATGAACAAAAATGATGAATTTATCATTCGCATAGAGGATATTACATCAGATGGAGAGGGCATAGGGCGTGTAGACGGCTTTGCCCTCTTTGTTAAGGATGCCATTATGGGAGATATTGCAAAGGTAAAGGTTTTGAAAATGAAGAAAACCTATGGATATGCAAGACTCATCGAAATCATAGAGCCATCGGAATTTCGCACGGAGCCAAAGTGCGCACTTTCCAGAAAATGCGGAGGCTGCCAGATCCAGCACTGTACGTATGAAAAACAGCTCGAGTATAAACAAAATAAGGTGAAAAACTGCCTGGAACGTATCGGTAAATTAACGGACATTCCAATGGAGCCAATTATGGGAATGGAAGAACCCTATTATTATCGAAACAAGGCTCAATTTCCAGTCGGACGTGATAAAGATGGTAAGATTGTAATTGGATTTTATGCAGGTCATTCACATACCATTATTGATACGTCTCATTGCTATATTCAAGCACCGGTAAATGAAGTCTTGATTGAAATTATCCGAACTTTCTTAGAAGAGTTTGGTATCGAGCCATACGATGAGACAACTGGAAAAGGTCTGGTACGTCACATCCTGACCAGAGTTGCCTATAAGACAGGTGAAATCATGGTATGCCTTGTTATAAATGGAACGAAGCTTTCACATGCGGACAAGCTCGTGGAACGTTTACTCAAGGTAGAGGGAATGACAAGTATTACCCTCAATGTGAATAAAGAGCAGACAAATGTGATATTAGGTAAAAAAATCCTGAATTTATGGGGACAAAATTATATTACAGATTATATCGGTGATATCAAATATCAGATTTCCCCACTTTCTTTTTATCAGGTCAATCCAATCCAAACGAAGAAACTTTATGAAACAGCGCTGGAATATGCAGACCTTCACGGTGAAGAGATCGTCTGGGATATCTATTGTGGTATCGGTACCATTTCACTCTTCCTGGCACAAAAAGCAAAGCAGGTATATGGTGTCGAAATTGTACCCGAAGCAATCGAAGATGCAAAAACAAATGCAAACATCAATGCAATTAACAATGCTGAGTTTTTCGTAGGGGCAGCAGAAGATGTCCTTCCTGAAAAGTATGAAAAAAGCAATGGAGCAATGCGTGCCGATGTGATTGTAGTCGATCCACCCAGAAAGGGCTGCGATGAGGCACTTTTAAATACTATTATTAAAATGGAGCCTGAACGAATCGTGTATGTAAGCTGTGATCCGGCAACGCTTGCGAGGGATTTGCGGTATTTGGAGGATAATGGATACCAGGTGAGGCGTGTGAGAACGTGTGACATGTTTGCGCATTCGGTGCATGTCGAAACCGTTGTTTTAATGTCGAAAAAATGAGTTTCTGGAAGCTGTGGAAGAAGTAGTTTTGAATGATACGGTAAAGTTAATATATAGCCAATCAATCAATTTTAATTCATAACCTCAAGAACAAGAATACGCCAGAAGAGTTTTGGTTTGTTTTTTGACCTATGGTCTTGCCATAAACAGTTCCTTGGGATGGAAAAACCAAAGAAAATTATTACGATTGACGACATTTTTTTATCCTCCGTGAGAATCTGTGCAAGCCAAATTTACCACCGACCTATATATTCTTCCGCCCACCCCAACAAGTGGTTGATGGCAAGAACTTCTCCACATTCCGTCTTAATCGTGCCAGAAAAATAGCCAAACAATTGATGTGTTTCAGATTTTAAAACAATGATGTTGACATTGGCTTTACGTTCATAAAAAGGTGTAAATAAAAGGTCGACTGAATCTGTTTGCACGGATTTGATGGTCCATGTTTTCATAAAATCATGGGGATCATAATTAAATACAACATCATCGCAATACTTTATCAATTTACCATCTAAAATCAACCCATTTTCATTGGCACCTGTCCCGTCGGTCCATAAGCCACCCAAATTAAGTCCAATCATATGACCATTTTCTATGCCGGAAGCATTAGCCCAATTCCATGTGGTGCGGTACGGCCAGATGCCACGTCCAAAATCCAAACTGCCAAAACTTGAGGATGGGTTAAAATTATACACCTTATCTCCAGCTTTTACCCAGCCTTCAACAGGTAAACAAGTTTGTTTTGAGGTAAACTGAAATCGTCGTTTGCTCCAAGGTACAACAACATTTAATGTTTGATATCCAACTGGCATAAACACTTTGAGTTCAGCTTTTAGCTTGAGACTGTCTACAGTTATTAACGTATAACCTTTTTCCTCAATAAAAGAAACTTTTAACCCATGCATTTTAAATGCAACAGATTGATTTGCTTTTTGTGGCATATTGCATCCGACTCCCAGTGGTGTGGCGATTCCACATTCTGTCACTTTTTGACTTCCTATATCTAGTAAAGAAACACCTACAAGTCCCAAATAATCAGCATTTGCTATTGTTGCAGAAAAAATAGCATCAGGACTAGTAATTGCCCAATAGTTCCATTTCTTCTTCCTAAACGGATGGTGGGTTAAATTGCAATTTGCAAATGGAAACCGTCCGTAGCCAATACTTTTGGGATTAAGGTCACCTTTTTTTATACATAAATTTACACAATGTTCTATTTCTCGTTGACACTTGCCCTCTTGTATTTCTTTCATATTGATACATTACCCTTAAAATACTGTTTTATTAATGGTATGCTAAGTCATAATAATTATACCTTTCCCATTAGTAAAATAACACTATCTCTAATCCACGAAATAAATCTTGATGCCTCTGCTTTTACCAAAACACTGTGATCAAAAGGAGATATACATCCCGCTGAAGTGGATTACAAGAAAAAACATGAAAAATAAAAATTGAAACTGTAATCAAGTTTTAAAATAAAAATAAGATAATATATTGATAGGGAGTGAACAAGATTGTCTGTTAAAACAATTGAAAGTATGGTAAATTGGGTTGAAGAACATTTAGAAGAATGTCCAACATTAGAAGGAATGTCCGCTTTCGTAGGGTATTCACCTTGTTATTGCTCTACGAAGTTTCATGAATATGTCGGTGTTTCATTCAAAGATTATGTTCAGAGTCGGCAGTTAAGTATGGCAGCAATGGCGTTACAAAAAACGAAGTATCGTATTATTGATATTGCTATACAATATGGATTTTCATCACATGAAGCGTTTACAAGGGCTTTTGTACGTACTTATAGCTATACACCCTATCAATATCGTAAGTTGTTGCCGGAAATCTTAATATTCGATAAAGCTAAGATAGATATTTGAACACTCCTCAGTAAATGTAAGGAGTGTTTTTTATGTTAAAAAAAATTGGAAGAAATGATTTATGTTGGTGTGGAAGTGGAATTAAGTATAAAAAATGTCATGAGTCTTTTGACGAAAAGATATCATGGTACAAAGCCCAAGGTTGTATTATTCCACCTAGAAAAATTATAAAAAATACAGAACAAATTATTGGACTTAGAGAAAGTGGTAAAATCAATATAGCAGTTTTAGATTTCATATCGAAACAGCTACATATAGGAATGACAACAGAACAAATTGATCTTTTGATTTATGAAAGAACGGTGGCTTTAGGTGGAATTCCAGCAACATTAAATTTTGAAGGTTATCCTAAAAGCGTATGTACATCAATCAATAATCAAGTTTGCCATGGTATACCATCAAGCGATGTTTTGTTGAAAGACGGAGATATTATAAACATTGATGTTTCTACTATATACAATGGTTTTTTTTCGGATTCATCAAGAATGTTTTGTATCGGTTATGTAAGTCCTGAAAAAAAGAAACTGGTGGATGTGGTTGAGGAGTGCATTGAATTAGGATTAGCACAAATAAAGCCGTGGGGATTTTTAGGAGATATGGGGCAAGCTGTACATGAACATGCTATGAGTAATGGATATACGGTTGTACAAGAAATTGGGGGACACGGTATTGGATTGCAATTTCATGAGGAGCCGTGGGTAAGCTATGTTTCAAAAAAAGGAACAGAAATGCTTTTGGTCCCAGGTATGGTGTTTACGATTGAGCCAATGGTGAACATGGGAACTGATGAAATTTTTATAGATGATAATGATGGTTGGACAGTTTATACGGCAGATGGAATGCCATCTGCCCAATGGGAGGTTATGGTTCTAGTCACTAATAATGGCTACGAGATATTAGCCTATTAACGTCATAAAATTAGTAATATACAATTAACTGCGTACATGAGTCTGTCACGTGGAAACAGTCGTATTGATGTCACGCAAAGATGAATAAATTTGGCTTGCACAGGTTGGACGAGAACATTAGAAATGAAAGCTGAACCAATATCTAACGATAATGGGTTCGGCTTTATTTTGCTTTAACTGGTTTATTATGGTTGTTTATTTTGAGTTCTTTTGGTCATTTAATATGAAAAAACCATCGAAAAACACCATCAAACTACCCTTTTACGGAGTGGCTTTCTAAAAAAGTATATGGTAAAATTTTTATAAATTTGGAATTTTAATCAAAATATGGGAAAGAATTAACGAAATATGAGTTTTAGTAAAATGGCCACTGTGATGGAGGCAAGAAAGAGGAAGCTGATTTAATAGGATAAAGCAGGAGGAAATTATGAAGAAGATAAGCATAAAAAGAAAATGGTTAGCATTTATGCTAGTGATTACAGTGATTTTTGGTCAGTTTATATATGGACCACAATACATAAAGGCAGATGGTGGTACGAGCCCAGCTACAGCAATGTATGTTTCGCAAGCAGGTGCCAGTATAGATTTCGCCTATGATGCTATAGATAATAAGTGGTTCTATTTTGTTCCAGCAGAGGATACAATATATACAATTACCGGATATGAGACGGGTTTTGATGCATATTGTAATTTGTATAACGCGGCCGACACAGTAAATCCATTATGTTCGGGAGATGATGAAAATGGATTTAACTTTCAGATTTCATATGCACTTCAAAGGAATGTAAAATACTACTTGAAAGTTGGTGCGTATGACAACAACACTGGCTACTTTAAAATCACTGGTGGTGCGTTAGCAACTCCAGGAACGATAGGATTCGATGTGGTAGATAACTATTGCCCCGAAAATATTTTCAAGTATGGATTTACTGTCACAAGAGATGGAGGATCAGTGGGAGCAGCTTCTGTAGATTACGAAGTGACAGGAGGAACAGCTACAGCTTTGGAAGATTATACATTGGATAAAGGGACCCTATATTTTGCAGATGGGGAGTATGCAAAGAATATTGACATGAATATCGTAAACAATATGGTAAGTGAACCAGACGAGACGGTAGAATTGACGCTAAGTAATCCACAAGGCTTGGAAGGTGTGTCTCTGGGAACGAGTGTTGCGACCCTAAACATTATTGATGATGATAAGCCAGGAACTTTTCAGTTTAGTCCTACATCCATTACTGTTGGGGAAGGAGCAGGAAGTACAGCGCTTACTGTATCGAGAACGAACGGAAGTACGGGTGCAGTGACGGTAGATTATGTGGTGACGGGAGGAACAGCTGAGGCTGGTTCTGATTATGAGACTGTAAATGGAACCTTATCATTTGCGGATGGAGAAACTAGCAAAACGATTCCGATAAATATAAAAAACGATAAAACAATGGAATCCAATGAAACGATAGAGGTGGCATTAAGCAATGCTTCTTCTGGTATCTTGCATGGGACAGACAGCTTGGCAACGGTAACGATTGAGGATAATGATTCCGTTCTTCAGTTTGCATCCGCAACATGCACAGCAGGAGAAGGAGATGGCACTACAGATATCACGGTGAGTAGAACAGGTTCCACCAAGGAAACGGTTTCGGTAGATTATGCGGTAACCGATGGAAGCGCAACAGCAGGAACGGATTACACATTAACAGCTGGAACCTTGACATTTTCTCATGGGGAAATGAGTAAGAAGATCCCTGTTACGATTGCAGAGGATAGCCTGATTGAAGGGGATGAGACTGTTGAGGTAACCTTAAGCAATCCAGGTGGAGAGGCTACACTTAGTTCGAATAATAAGTCAATATTAACAATAACAGATAATGATATTCCAGTACCAGGAACCATCGAATTCAGTGAAGCATCAAAAACCGTCATGGAGAGTGATGGAAGTGTCGACCTCACAGTGAACAGAACAGGTGGAAGCGATGGAATTGTAGCAATCGATTATACTGTCAGTGGAACTGCATCAAATGGTATTGACTATACTTTGTCTAATGGAACTTTATCCTTTGCTGATAAAGAATGTAGTAAGACGATACCTTTATCCATACTCAACGATAAGGTGGTCGAATCTCATGAAAATGTAGTTATTACCTTGAGTAATGCTTCCAATGGAGTTTCTATTGGCGCACTAAGTACAACGATGGTAACCATCATGGATGATGATTCTATGATTGAATGGAATCCTGCAACAGTTATGATAGGAGAGGGGGACGCGTCTGCCAATCTTACGGTAACCAGAACGGGTTACAAAGAGGGAACGGTTACTGTAGATTATGAGGTAACCGGTGGAAGCGCAACAGCAGGAACGGATTATACATTGGCATCAGGAACCTTGTCTTTTGCTGCAGGAGAATCAAGTAAGGATGTTACCATATCAATTCTAAATGATACATTAAGGGAATCGAATGAGACAGTTGAAGTAATGCTAACTAAGGTTACTGGAGATGCATCAATCGGTTCATCAAATAAAGCGATACTGACAATTCGTGATAATGATTCGGTAATACAATTTGATACAGACAATGTAATTGCCAGTAAGGGTGCTGAGAGTGCTGGAATAACTGTTACCAGAACAGGTAATACTTCTGAAATTGCCACAGCCGCCTATACTGTTACAGGTGGAACTGCAGTTTCTGGAACAGATTATAAGCTATCTTCTGGAACTTTGACCTTTGCTGCAGGGGAACAATCCAAAGTTATTTCAATTACGGATTTGAATAAGAACCTATCGGAAAATAAAACCGTAGAAATTACGTTAAATAATGTAACGGGAGAGGCATCCATTGGAACAAAAAATCATGTCTTGCTTACAATTCAAAAAAAGGAAGTGCAGGATACAACAGGATGGTTTCCTAGTGCCACAAAAGCCGATAATGCGAACCGCAATCAAAAGGCTATTGTAAAAGATGGAACTAGTACCATAGCAACCATAGAATTTACAAGAACTAGCAACGCAGATGGTGTGATTGAGGATTCGTTAATCTATTCAACAAGTAACATAAAGCAATCGATGGAAGAAATAAAGAAGATGGGCAAGGCTACAGCGGAAATTGTGATACCAGATGAAAAAGATGAAGTATCAAAGTCATCCGTAAAGTTACCTCAGGATAGTTTGTCTCAATTGACAGAAGAGAAGATCAACTTAAACATCTGGACAAAAAATGCAGCAATCTGCCTACCAGCATTGTCTATAAAAAAAGCAGACAGTTTACTAAAAGACAACTTGTATTTTAATCTGGTGCCGGTAAAAAAGGAAGATGGAAAAAAGGAAATACTAGAAAGAGCCAAAACAGAGGCATTGATTCAAAATATTATCAAGGGAAGTAAAGTTTCTGTCATAGGAAGACCAATAACCATAGAAACTAATATGCCATCTTCTTCTGTGGATATCATCCTGCCATTAACCGGAGTTACACTTCCAGCAAAAGAGAAAGAAAGAGAACTGTATTTCGATACACTAGGAGTTTATATTGAACACAGTGACGGTACAAAGGAATTGGTAAAAGGTGATATTGTTACATTTGGCAACGGAATTCTTGGTATTAAATTTGGTATTAAAAAGTTCAGTACATTTACTATTTTACAATCCACTGCGTTGAAAGAAAAATCTTCCTTGTGTAAAATAGCAAAGGTATTGACGCCATCTAAGGCGGTTATCTCTGGTAAAAAAATAACTGCTACAGTTGACAGTTCTGTAAAGAAAGTAAAATTGAACCTCACGGTCAGTAAAAAAGCGTCATGGAAGCTTTATAAGGATTCTGCATGTACCAAAGAAATTGAAAAAGGGTATCTAACACTATCAAGCGGAAAAAATAAAATCTATGTAAAAGTTATAGCAGAGGATGGAACAATAGCTAAGTATATCATGGTAATTACGAGAGTAAAGAAGTGATTTAGATGTCTACGATATAATAATAAATAAATGGCAAGGAGTGTGGGAGAATCTTACACTCCTTTTTTATAAATACTTGGCAACCAAGGAAAGGATTTTTTAACAGGTGGTCTTCTTTTTTTGTCAAAGTTTTGGTAGAATATGCAACTGGTGATGCTGGACAGAACTCCTTGAAGCTTTTATTTTGGTAAAGATAGAAAAAACTTAAAAAAACCGATTAAAAACACCCTAAACTACCCTTTTACGGAGTGGCTTTTTGAAAATTCATGTGGTAAAATTTCCATAAAATTGTAAATTATCCAGAATAATACATGAGATATTTTTGCAATGATCGAACCAAAGTGATAAATGGAGGAAAGAATGAGAATGGAAAGAAGAACACTAAGAAACACGAATGCCTTTGCCAAAAGAAAAATAAAACGAATGCTGGCAACTTTGATGGCAATCGTGCTCGTTGCTACTGCAATTGACTACAGTGGAGTGCAGTATGTCAGTGCAGCGGACGAGAGTAAAGCGAATGTTATCAAGGCCTTTACGGCGATTTCAGTAGGGGCTGCGAATCAACAGCTTTTTACAGGTGCAGTAGAATCAGATATTTATCTACCGAATTCTCTTATCGTATCAAGTGAGGTATATATGGTAGATGCAACTCAAACGGTCACGGGATCTGCTATAAGTGTAGATCCAACATATAACCTAACGGGTGTCACTTGGGAGATTGACGCAGCCCAGAGCAGCTCGAATGTCTTTGCTTCAAGTGTAGGCAATACCTATACCTATGTGCCTGTACTGCCTGCAACGGATAGTGAGGGAAACATTATTATGTTAGCGGATGGTGTAAGCTTGCCTCAGATCAGGGTAGAAATAGGAGATTTTTTTATTGGAGGAGTAAATGTTGTCAGCGATGACTGGTATGCAGTAACTGACACGAGCGGCAAAGTGACCACCGAAGGTGCAACTTCAGATAACTTTAACATCCATGTAGTCAAAGGAGACGTTAGTGGTACGACTACTGCTGCCGTTACTCTTAAAAACGCAACGATTACAAATTCTTCCAATATGCATGGCATCAAAGTGAAAGGCTACGACTTAAATATCGTGCTAGAAGGCACTGCAAATCAGATTGGTGTAGGTACAGCAAATGAATATGGGTATGCGATTTACAGCTCGACTGAGAACAAGGTGACAATAACCGGGGAAGGAGACCTTACGCTAAAGGGATACTACGGTATTAATGTCAATGGTCTCGCAGATGTGAGTATTCATACGACTGGGAATTTGAACTTAGCGTCTCAATGGCAGATGGTTCAAACCAGCGGAAAACTTACAGTATCTGCGAAAAGTATTGAAGCGGCGGGATACTATTTTATGGTAAATGATATATCCCTTACTGCTACAGACGGTGATATTCACGCTACTGGCAGTGGTTCATATGGTATTCAAGCAAGCGGCGATGTTACAGTTTCTGCTCCAAATGGTGCAATTTCTATTTCAGGAGTTGAATATGCAATTAAAGCCACAGATTATTCGGTCAATGTTGCTGCAAAGAACAATGTAACACTGACTGGAACGGTGAGTAGTAAGGAGGTATCCATCAACTCACAGACTGGTAACTTAACCATCAACGGTTATTATAAAGCCATTGAAGGCGCCCGAAACTCAGTGACGCTGTCTGCACCGTCAGGAGATGTGCTTCTGAATGCCAGTAGAGACAGCATCATAGCAGGAAGTAATAATTTTACCCTTGCCATTACTGCAGCTGGAAAGCTTGAGGGAAAAGGTCCATATGGAATAGAGGGTTACGGAACTGCAACAATTAAGGCTGATAAAGTGTCTGTGGCAAATACCACAGTTGGTTATGGTTTCAATGGTGGGGCACTGACAATCACAAGCCCTAGCGGAGGCAATTGCGCTGAGGTGTCTATTTCAGGAGGACAAGGTAACAGGGACGCTATTAATGCATGGCGAGATGTGAACATTAAGGCAGATAAGGTTGTGATAATAGCAGCATCCAATGCCACACATGCCATCAACGCCTCCAGCATCAATGGAGATGTCACGGTTACGATTGGAGACAAGGGATTAATTGTAGGACCAATTAATATCAAAGGCACCAATGCTATTTCAGAAGGTATGGTACATGCCGATAAGAACGGCATTAATGCATCCTACGGACTGAACCTGAATACCAATACCCCAACTCAAAGCACATACTATAAGGCGGGGGAAGGCTATGCAATTTTCGAGCCTGCCTCTGGAGAAACTCCAGCTACCTTGACGCTTCATAATGCTACAATCCACAATGGGACTGCACCTAGCAATAATACAATCGGAATGATAAACGAGGGGATTGCAGTGCCGAATGGTAACCTTATCCTTAAGGTAGAGGGAACAAATAAGATAACATCTTCTTATGGAGACGGTATAGGTTATCGTGGGAGTCATGTTACGCTTGCGGGTAGTGGGGAACTGACTGTAGACGGAAATGCAGGTGATATCAAGTTAGATGACGGCTCCTTTTCCTTTGCTGATGGTGCTGACGTGACCCTTAACAGTGTAGTGTCGGTAAGAAATGATAATACATCTCAAAATACCGAAACGGTATACGGTAATATGACAGTCAATACCTATTTTAGAAATTTATACTACGATGCTATCATTGCAAAAGGAGCAACTGTGACCGTTCCCGAAGGTCAAATCCTTTGGATGGACGAGACGGATTCGATAACCATAAATGGACAAATCGTAAATCATGGTACAATCATTTTGCCTTATGATTACACAGTGGAGCAAATACAGGCATTAAATCTTACAGGAACAATATTGATGCGCGATAGTGCAGAAAACAAATCTAGAATTTATATGAATGGTAATATTTATGGCTATGGCGGCATGGTAGATTACAATTTTTCAATTTCTAGCCCGCCTACTGAGGTCACTTATTACGAAACAATAAACGGATATTTTTTCTTTACACCTGCGTCAGACGATACACAAGCGAAGCTGACCCTACACAATGTGGATCTTTTTGGGGATTTCACGTTGCCGGATGTTCCGTTAACTTTGTATTTGGAGGGTGTAAATACAATCGAGGCAATCAAAGCGTCTGCCTCCATAATTGTTGAAGGTAGCGGTAAGTTGGATGTAAATGATTTCAAATCCAGCAACGCTAGCGCTACACTGACGGTGAAGAGCGGAGCAACGCTCAATACAAAGCATAATGCAACGGAAAGCGACATCACAACGAATACAATATACGGCAACTACACGTTGAGTGAAGATTCAAGATTTTATGTAGGGTCATCCCAAAAGCTAGTGCTTTTACCTGGTGCCGTTTTCACACTTAGAGATAAAGGAAATCTGGAGTTCCATAGTGGTACAACTCTTGACGATATGACCATCGGCGCTGGCGCATCCATTGTGAATAAGACGCATATCACTCTGCCCCAGGGAACAACACCGGAACAGATTAAGGCACTGCCACTTTTCGGCTCCGGTGTGGTGCGGGTAACTACAGCATATGATAATCATGGCTACCCTGAAACGTGGGATACCTATACCAATGAAGGCTTGCCAATTACGGTAGTAGAGGGTGGCACTTTGATGCTGACACAAACCGAGGTTCTAGAATCCGATAATAAGGGTTATACTTGGAATAAAACGGGTGAGGGCAATGATGAGGTTTGGACACTGGCACTGAAAAACACCTGCATTGACGGTAGCCTGTATCTGCCGAATAAAGCAGTTGTAATCAATTCTACCACGGACAGCATCATCAACGGCAACATCGGCACGAATAGTGGTTATGCACTGGATATCACTTTTACAGGTACTGCGCCTTTGACCATCGGGGGCTGGATTAATGGAGGAATAGACGGTGATCTTGTAACGGTTCAAGGCGGTGCAAAGGTAACGGTTGACGGAGCAATATTCTTAGGTGGTAGCGGTGGTGCAAACGGCACGCTGAATGTCACTGGAACAGGAACAACTCTTAATGCATCTTCTTCGATGGGCTATGCGGTTATGTGCGACAATGTGAATGTACAAAACGGTGCATCAATGAGTGTTAAAGCAGAGGGCAATGATAGCATAGGCGTAGAAGCCTTGACAGGTGTTAGTATTACAGGTGGCTCAACCCTTAAAGCAGGCTGTGATTACGGTGTTTATATCACAGGTGGGCAGAAGAACGGAATTGATATCGTTGGCAAGCTTACGATGGACGATAGCAGCAAACTGATTACAAACGGCTCGGTTGCGCCATTTTGCATTGTGGATAGAACCTCTGCAAAGTCAAAAAGTGACGTTCTTCAACTTGCAGGAATTCCAAGTGGAACACAAATTGCGTCTGTACAAGGTACAGATGCTAGTTATGGCTACACATACTGGAGCCTTACACCAGTAGACAAAAGCCTGAGTGTGACAAATGAAAACAGCTCACCGGTTACTTTAGCGGGTGCTGTAACTGGACAATTAAGCTTTGGAAAGGCAACAACTCCTGGCGACAACTCTGGCGGAATCTCTGGCGGTTACATTGGCACAGCCAGCTATACGCTAAGTTTTGAAACCAACAGCGGAACTAAAATTTCCAACATTTATAAGGAAAACGGAACAAATATTGACCTTGTAAACTACAAGCCAACCCGTGAGGGTTATGAATTTGACGGTTGGTATTCGGATAAGGAATTAACCAAGAAGATAATCAGCGTCAAGCTAACCCAAAATACTACCATATATGCCAAGTGGACGGATAAAGGGACAAAGATAAAAAATCCATTTAAGGATGTATCCAAAAGTGCATATTACTACGATGCGGTATTGTGGGCAACTCAAAAGGATATCACAAAAGGCACGTCCAAAACAGCGTTTAGCCCGGATAAGGTTTGTACAAGAGCGCAGATGGTCACCTTCATGTGGAAAGCAATGGGATCTCCAGAGCCAACCAAAACAAATTGTCCTTTTATTGATGTTTCCAAAGACACCTACTATTACAAGGCGGTTCTTTGGGCAGTGGATAATGGTATTACTTCAGGAACTACTCCTACAACCTTCAGTCCTAATAAAAAGCTAACTCGCGGCCAGTCTGTAACCTTTTTGTGGCGTATGGCAGGTAAGCCGTCGGTAACCTCTGCAAATCCGTTTACCGACGTATCCAAGGACAGTTATTATTATGAAGCGATACTATGGGCAGACAAAAAGAGTATCACACATGGAACTTCTGCGAAGACGTTCAGTCCATCGAGATACTGCACTCGTGCTCAGATTGTGACATTCTTGTACAGGTACATGGGAAATTAATCATAAACAAAGGAAAAAAAACTTAATATAAAACAGATTCAATGCGTTGGTTGAGATAGAAGTTGTCTCACCAGCGCATTTTATTAACCATGATTTTTGCTTCGCGCAAGTGTCATGGCGTCTTTCATGGAGGGAATGCTCTATGTTTACGAATATCGAGCTAGTTCAAAAAGATGATAAGAATACTATCAAATTAACAGTTGATCAAGGGAGTAAGAAACCGTATTATCTATCAGACAAAGGACTAAGACCATCTGGAGTCTATGTTAGATGTGGAACGACCGCTGCACCTGCATCTGAGGATGCTATTCGTATGATGATTAAAATGACGGATGGTGATAAATTCGAAAATAATCGTTCTCTCATAACGACTCATGCGGTTAATACGCTTAAAGAAATGCTATCAAAAGATATGATAAAAAAAGTAGGTAGTGGAAGATTGACAAGGTACGTAGTGAAGTCCTTTTTGTTGAAATTGTGGCTATGAGTAGTACAAAGGAAAAAATACGATAATTTCTCTACTAGATTAGAAATCTGTAAATAATTGATAATTTATATATTCGGTGGTAAAATAGTATTTAGAATAATTGTACGTAAGGATAAAAAAAGTAACCTGTTAACCTTGACTCGTTAGATAGAATGATTCCATATTTATACACATAAAAGTTCGAAAACAGGAATTATTATAACCACAATATTAGAGGAAAGGAAATGTGATGTTTGGCATCTATAACATCATACAAGTAGTATATGCAGAGCAGATTCTTTTCAAAAATACATACATATCGTTATAAAATAATATTGATTGCGTTCCTGTCGGCAGTTATCAATTTCGTCGCTATCGGAGCTATTGTTTATGGTACCGTTTATCAACAATTGAAGGAATCCAGAAGAAATGTGGTCCAGCAGACCCTACAGAATTATTCAAATAGCTTGGACCGATTTTTTCAAGAGTATGAGAACGGACTGGACCAGATGACTCGAAGCGATGCGCTACGAGGTGTTGTGTCAGATCCCGAGCGATATAAGGAAATGGTAATTGCTCAACTCACGGATTTTCAGGATTCTCATAAAGGTATCCGTCTGATCTCTCTTGGAACAGAAACCGGACAGTATTATTTTGATCCAAATCGAAATAGTGTTCCCAAAGGATATGACCCCCGAGAACGACCTTGGTATCGTCTTGCAGCAGAGGCTGATGATGACAATATACATTATACCGGAGTATATGCAGATATTAACACTGGAAAACCCAACATAACCATGGTAAAGGTGCTTCGGGATCGTAGCGGTAACTTCATTGGGGTATTGGGTATCATCTTGGATCTGAACCAGATGGTAGAGGAAAACAAGACGAATATCATCGGAAACCATGGGTATACATTTGTGACGATGGGAACCCAATACTTGATTTATCAGTATGGAACACAAATAGGGGATTTAATTCCGGATGAAACGATAAAGAATATTTCCATTTCTCAAAAAAGTGGTGCATATACCCGAAAGAACAAGGGAGATACAGAAGTTTTCAATTATCTGTATTACCCCAAAGTGGGATGGACTATTTGGAGTGTAGGTTATGAATCAGAGCTTCTAGCCCCAATCCGGGCTATCATGATGAAAGTATTTCAATTGTCTGCGGGAATCTTTCTTCTTCTTCTTTTGGGTATTACGTTCATCAGTAAATTCATGGTGCGGGATATGCAGAAGCTTGCGCAGGCAGTACATAGAATAGGAAGAGGCGACTTTGGATATCGGATTGAAATCCATTCTAAAGATGAAATCGGTATGTTGTCTGCTGACTTTAACCATATGGCGGAGGCTATCGAACTTCAGAATCAAGGAATTATTGAAAAAAACCAGGAAATCAGGCAGCAGTACGAGGAAATCAATGCGCTATACGAAGAAACGCAGGCCATGAACGATACGTTGAGTGATTTATCGATGCAACTTCAGGAAAGCTACCGGATGACCATATTGTCTTTATCCAATGCCATTGAAGCTAATGATCTTTATACCAGGGGACATTGTGAACGGGTGACGGAGTATGCCATTGCTTTAGGGCAAGCTCTAGGGCTATCGAGTGATCAATTGATGACACTCGAGTATGCCAGTCTGCTTCACGATGTAGGAAAAATTGGTGTACCTACCGAAATACTCAACAAAATGGGGCAATTGACAAAGGATGAATTTCAGCACATTTGTAAACATCCAGAACTTGGATATTCTATTGTTGTGAAAGTGCCATTTTTAAAAGACTGTGCGGAAATTTTGCTACAGCACCATGAACGATATGATGGATCTGGTTATCCGAAAGGAGTCATGGGCACTAGCATCAGAAGGGAAGCCCGTATCATTGCGATAGCAGATGCTTTTGATGCGATGACCTCGGCTCGTCCTTACCGAAAACAGCCACTCACGGAAAAAGAAGCGATTGAACAGTTGGTGTCTAACAGTGGGACTCAATTCGACCCGGATATGGTTGAGTACTTTGTTAAGATTGCTGCTGGTTAATGCACTGAGTAAGAGAATACCTCATGGAAAGACCTAAACTTAATATGATTTTAATAATAAGTATTATCACTGTAAAAGGTTTAGTGATAATACTTATTTTCTTATTGCTACCATTCATCCTCTATATCTAGAACCTTTCAAAATTGTAAGGTTGCGAAAGCAATATTGTAAGCACAATCGATTGTTATATAATAGAATGCATTTTAGTGCCTCTTTTTTATCGTTCTTATTGTTGGCAATGTCGCTATATAGAAATAACTGAAAAAAAGATGTATAATGAGATAAATCTTGATTAGAGTGTCAATCACATCATTATAGGGGGAGTCGGCGTTTATGAAGGCTATATGGAAAAAATTAATGCAGAATGCAATGATTGTAAAAATAAGAAGAATCTATGAACGTATGAAAGCTTATATTGGTAGGAGTTTTTCCGGTTCTGAGATAGGGTTAATGCTGGTGTCTTATTTCGTCTGTGGGTTAGTCATAACAGGAATCATATTGTCTGGTTTTCCTACCGTTTCGTGGATTGTCTGTATAGTCAGTCTGATTTTGATATTTTTAGGCTCCAATCTCTTATATCTCGCTGTAAAATTGGTGTTTGGTAGTTGCAGAAGGAATGTGATACATTGGACATTGATGTTTATCTGTGTACTTTTATGTGGGATAGTTTCATCACAAGCTAGTTTTATGATGTCTCAGATCTTGTTAGCTGTTGTAATAACAGTTGGTATTGGCTTATTTGGTCGAAGTACATGGGCATTGTTTGTAAGAAAGAATTATACCGTACTGACTGGTACAATATTTGTGATATCAACCATGACTTTAGTAGCAAGTTTTCTTTTTTTACTTGGAACGGGCTGGAGCGATGAGTATGTGAGCCGTTATTTAAAGTTGGGAAATGAACGGAAGCTAGAAGAAGTTACGAAGCTTGATTTACAAGGGACGAGACAGGTCGACTATTTTGATTATGGGCTAGAAGAAGGAATGGATATCCAATCCAAAACGATAGATATTTCTTCATTTGCAAAGCGAGATTTTTTGACTGGTTTTATGATGGAAAAACATTTTGGATACAAATTGTCCGAAGTTCCGCTTGTAGGGAGAGTATGGTTTCCTGTCAACGAGAAAAATTGCCCTGTGATTTTTATGATACACGGAAATCATACCTATACCACGCAGTCCTATTTAGGATACGATTATCTTGGCAAATATCTTGCTTCGAATGGTTATGTGGTAATTTCCATCGATGAGAATGCATGCAATAGTCTGGAGAAAGAAAATGATGCAAGAGCAATCTTATTATTGGAAAACATCAAGTTCATCTTGCAGCAAAATAAAGAAGAAAAAAGTGTGATTTTTGATAAAATGGATGAGAACCAGATTGGACTTGCAGGCCATTCTAGAGGCGGAGAAGCGGTTGCATTGGCATATTTGTTTAATGATTACAATCAATATCCAGAAAATGGAGCAATTCCTTTTCAGTATCATTTCCAAATTCGCTCGATTCTTGCAATTGCTCCCTGTGTTGATCAGTATACACCAGCGCAGCATGAGGTGGCAATCCAAGATGTCAACTATCTGATGATACAAGGAGCGAATGATCATGATGTGTCGAAGACGATGGGAGAGAAACAATATCAAAATATTTCTTTTTCCGGTGAAGGTGATTATCAAAAATTGATGCTTTATGTTGCCAGAGCAAATCATGGACAGTTTAATACAAAGTGGGGAAGATACGATTTGGCATTCCCAGTAAACCAATGGATCAATGTGAAAAATTTAATTACACAATCAGAGCAACAGGATATTTTAAAAACGTTTTCTAAAGTATTTTTCGATGTAACCTTGAAAAATGACAAAACAAATGAAACATTATTGAGTGATTATCAAAAGTATTCGAAATTTCTTCCAAAGACAATATATCAACAAACATATCAATCATCTCGCTTTGATTGTTTTTGTGATTTTCAGGAAGATTCAAACTTATCCACGGGAACAAAAGAGGGTGTAGCAATTCATGTGACTGGAACCAAGAAATGGAAAGAGCTAAGAAGATCGATGGGTAATGACAAATCTGGAGAAAACTATGTATTGGAAGTCGAATGGAATCAAGGGAAAACAGCAAAAATATCTTATACATTTGAAGACTATGATATAAGCCGAAGAACACTTCAGTTTGATTTGGCGGATGCGAGGGAAGAGGTATCTTCGCTTAATACGTTGGTTGATGGAGATGTTACACTGATTGATAACGCAGGAAACAAAGCAGACGCAAGAATAGTAGATGGTGCGATAGTTTATCCATCTCTTCCTGTGCAACTACGAAAAAGCGATTATTTATTTGGAGACCATGAAATGAAACATGCGTTTCAGACCGTAAGCTTAAAACAATCCTTGTTTCAATTGGAGAGCGAAACATTTGATTGGACAAAAGTAGTGGAAGTACAGATTCAGTTTGATCATGCGCAGGAGGGTAAAATTCAGATGGATAATGTAGGTTTTGAGATAGACTAAGAGAGATAGTTTATCTTTAAAGTAAGAGGGGGAAAAATGAGGAGATTAACCAAGACGATCGTTACATTAGTTTTGATGTTCACGATCATATTAAGTAACGGATTACCGGTAAGTGCTTCGGAGGATATGACGCCATCTGGCATACCAGTATCCAAATTAGAAGGTACGATTGATACTTACATAAGTGACTATATTGAAAAATCGAACATGGGAGCAGCTATAATTTATATCAATAATGGACAGATTGCATTTTCAAAAGGATATGGTTATGCAGATGTAAAAAATAAAATCAAAGTAGACCCAGAAAAGACGGTATTTGAATATGCTTCGATAAGTAAAACATTCACCTGGACAGCGATTATGCAAATGGTCGAACAAGGTAAAATTAATTTAAATGATGATATTTCTACCTATTTACCAAAAGATTTTATGTTGCAGTTGCAAAAAAAGCTGAAATATGATAAGGCTATCCGAGTGATCGATTTAATGAATCACAGAGCAGGATTTGAAGATCGATACTTTAGTACAGACGTAACAAGGCAGGAGGATTTATCGGATAGCCTGAAAGAGGCGTTGTTAGTTGCAATGCCGCAGCAGGTTTATGAGCCGGATACCGTGACCTCCTATTCAAATTATGGTGCAGCGCTAGCGGGATATATCGTTGAGTGTATCACAGGACAAAAATTATATGACTATTTAGAAGAGCATGTATTTGGTGTTTTGGATATGGAAACAGCTACGGCCAATCCAAGATACGATGATATTTCGTACATTAAAGATAATAAGGCAATCGGATATGGGGAAGGTTTTTCAGACAATGGCTGGGCATATGTGAACACCTATCCGGATGGTTCCATCAATGGAACTGCACTTGATTTGGCTAAATATGCAAAGGGCTATATGCAAAAAGATTGTCCTGTGTTTGAACATCAACAGACCAAGCAGGATTTATTTGCGACCTCACATAAAGCGACCGAATATATTACCGGTTGCGCACATGGATTTTGGGAATATGACGGTGCGGAAAAATTTTATATGCATGATGGGGCACAACGAGGGTTTGTAGCAATCTGTGCATTTTCGAAAGATTCGAAAGATGGTCTAATTGTACTTTCTAATAATGGTAGCCAAGTAAATATGATTTATGAGCTGTTGCAGCTTATAATGGGAGATGGTACTAAGATTCAGGTAGAACCAGGTAAAAACTTACCGAGCGCATATGCGCTAGATGGTATGGAATTTTTAGATGCCAGGAGAAATTATAGTGATGTAACGTCCTTTTATAGTTACCTAGAGGGGAATACAAAGGTAAGAACGATCGATGATCAAACAATCGAATATAATGGATTAACCTATGTTCAAACGGCACCTTATTTTTATGAGCTGACCGACGACAAAGATAATTTAATTGTAAAATGTGTATATTCAAAAATTAATTTTTTAATTCAGGATGGTGAAATAACAGGATTAAATATGGGGGGAATCGCAGGAGGAGACTACCTAAGATGTGAATTTCCAAATACCAATGTGGGGCTTATATTACAAGCAGCTTTTTTTCTTCTTTCTTTTTTTACATTCCTAATTGCTCCTTTTATTTATGTGATAAAAGCTGTGTACAGGAAGAAAAAAGGGATCCAATTCACGGAAGCTGAGAATAAGTACCATCATTTTATAATAAGTATCGGTATCTGTGGCTTACTCCTTTCGATTAATTTTTTCGTCTTAGTAGTTGGGATGCTATCTATGGTAGAGTTTGGACCTACCTTACAGATTAATCTGCAATTAGGGATTAATTATATACTAACGATACTGTTTGTTGTTTTGTTCTACTTTAGAATGCAATTTGCAATTAAGAATAAGGATAAGATATTTTATAAAAAGCGTCATGTTCTATATGTAATTGCATTTCTTATTATGGTGGTGCTGTTCGTAAAGTGGAATTATTTCTCCTTAATATAGAAAGGAAAATAGAATGTTTTCTTATGATGATATACAAAAATTCAATGAAACGGAAGTGAAACTATATAAATTCATTGTAGATAATGGTGACAAAATTCCTTATATGACAATTCGAGAATTAGCGAGCAAAACACACCTGTCAACATCGACAATACTTCGATTTTGTAACAAGATGAATTTTGATGGTTATAATGAATTAAAAAAAGGGCTTAGTAAATATTTATATCAAATACAGGAAAGGCCGCCCAAAAGCGATTTATCAGAACTGCTGCAATACTTCCATCGAACAAATACAAATTCCTTTGAGCAAAAAATTGAACAGGGAGCCCAGTTCATAAGAATGGCGGAAATGGTTATTTTTGTAGGCCAAGGATCTTCTGGAACACTTGCAAGATATGGAGCTAGATATTTTTCAAATTTGGGTAAGTTTTCGATAGGATTAGAAGATCCCTATTATCCATTAACGAAAGATATGCTTAGAAATACGGTTATCATTGCACTCTCGGTCACAGGAGAAACGAAAGAGGTTGTAGATTTAATCAATCGGTTTAAGATCAGCAAATGTAATATATTAAGTATCACCAATGAATCAAATTGTACGATTGCGCAAATATCCGACTGGAATATTTCTTACAATATGGATATGCTGAGTGTTAACGGTGGATATAATGCCACTACGCAAGTGCCGGTCATGTTTCTCATGGAAGCATTGGCAAGAAGATTATGAATTTTGAAACATCTTGTTACTAGCATTGTAACAAGATGTTTTTTATATTATTGTTAAAATAAATAACGAAAAGGGGATTCTAAATGAAAACAGAACTTGATAAATGCTTGGCAGGCGAATATTATAACTGTCACGATGAGATTTTTTTGATCTATAAAAACAAAACAAGAGCGCTACTTACAAAATATAATAACCTTTCTTATGACCAAAAGACAGAAAAAAGGGAAGTTTTAAAAAGTTTATTCGGTAGTATAGGTACGAATGTATCCGTTGGCTCACCATTTATTTGTGATTATGGATGCAATACTTATTTGGGTAACAATGTTTCTGTCAATATGAATTGTACTTTTGTGGACTGTAACAAAATCACAATAGGAAATAATGTACTAATTGCATCGAATGTACAAATCTATACAGCAACCCATCCAGTTGAGTTGGATGAGCGATTAACCCCAGATTGGAATCCGGAAAGTGGAGCGTATTTTTGTCGCACTTATGCACTTCCTGTCACGATTGGTGATGGATGTTGGATTGGAGGCGGTGTTATTATTTTGCCTGGAGTAAAAATCGGGGCAGGTAGTGTAATCGGGGCAGGTAGCGTTGTAACAAAGGATATTCCAAAAAATTGTGTCGCAGTTGGTAATCCATGTCGAGTAGTTCGAAGAATAAATGGAGATTACAAACATGATTAAAATGGTAGCATTTGATTTCGACGGAACAATAGCAGATACGGTTCCAATGTGCATCGAAGCATTTAGAAAAGCGATGTTACCTTACGTAGGATATTCGTTATCGAACCAAGAGATTCTTGCAACATTTGGTCTTAATGAGATTGGAATGGTGAAAGCAATCGTAAAAGACAATTGGAAGTTGGCGCTGCAAGATTTCTATTTTTATTATGAGAAAATGCATGATACCTGTAGGACACCGTTTCCTTGGATATGCAATTTGATTGAGGAGCTGAAAGGGAAAAATATTATCGTTCCCTTAATTACTGGAAAAGGACAAAGAAGCTGTGAATTTTCTTTGAAAAAGATGGGATTGGAAAATTGTTTTAGTGAGGTCATGGTAGGAGATAAAGCACGGAATAATAAAGCAGAGTCAATTTCAAAGTTGCTAGAAAAATACGCGGTTAAGAGGGATGAGTTTTATTATGTAGGGGATGCTCCTACTGATGTAATGGCTTGCCGTGAGGTTGGTGTAACCTGTTTATCAGCTGCCTGGGCAGATAGTGTGGACTTAGAAAAATTACAAGAAATGAATCCGGAATTTATATTTTGCAATATGAGTGATTTAAAGATATTTTTTGAATCATTGTGGTAACAACTTTAAATCTCCATCATTATGGTTATTGTTTTTGTTTCATTCAAATATACAAAATTGGATATACTAAATTGGGTACACGAAATAGTAGAAGCTTTAGATGAGGACTGATCGAGGAGATAAGGTTGAAAGAAAATCGCTTTCAACCTCAGAAGTTTGTGCCTGCGTTGTCCTCGGCGCAAACTTTATATGCGCAAAATGCGTGCGCAGGAATGGAGAAAAGATGGCAGAGAGCAGCATTATAGAACAAGCAGGTTGGAACTTTAGCAACAGTTATGCGAATCTTCCAACCATATTTTATTCAAAACAATATCCAACCCCAGTAAGTTCACCCAAATTAGTCGTTTTGAATGAATCACTGGTGAAGTCTTTGGAATTGAATACACAGGTACTAGAACGTGAAGAGGGTGTATCTGTATTTGCTGGAAATCGGATTCCTGAGGGAGCGTTTCCACTTGCACAGGCATATGCAGGACACCAATTTGGATACTTTACCATGTTGGGAGACGGGCGAGCTGTTTTACTAGGAGAACATATTACTCCTAAGGGGGAGCGCTTTGACATTCAACTTAAGGGATCTGGAGTAACGCCTTACTCACGTAGCGGAGACGGCAGAGCAGCACTTGGACCTATGCTTCGTGAATACATTATTAGTGAAGCTATGTTTGGATTGGGTATCGCTACAACCCGAAGTTTGGCTGTTGTAACAACAGGTGAGTTGGTATATCGTGAAACGGTGTTGCCAGGTGCTATATTGACTCGTGTGGCTTCGAGTCATATTCGAGTAGGAACGTTTCAATATATTGCAAAATGGGGTACCATTAATGAACTAAAAGACTTAGCTAATTATACGCTTCAAAGGCATTTTCCGGACGCTTGTAAGGAGGAAAACACTTATCTTTCCCTCCTAAAAGAAGTAATAAAACGCCAAGCTAGCTTAATTGCAAAGTGGCAATTGGTCGGATTTATACATGGAGTAATGAACACTGATAATATGGTAATCAGCGGAGAAACGATCGACTATGGACCTTGTGCATTCATGGATACGTATGATCCTTCTACCGTTTTTAGTTCGATTGATACAAAGGGTCGTTATGCCTATGGCAATCAGCCAATTATGGCGGCATGGAATCTTGAACGATTTGCAGAGGCTTTATTACCGCTATTAAGCGAAAATGAGGAGGAAGCGATTCATCTTGCCAAGCAAGCAGTATCTGATTTTTATGAGTTGTATCTAAGTCACTGGATGAATGGAATGCAAGCAAAGCTTGGTTTATTTAATCAAGAACCGGAGGACAAAATCCTGATTGAGGACCTTTTGAATATTATGAATAAGTACCGTGCGGATTATACCAATACGTTTCGTATATTAACAACTGGAATGTTAGAGGGCGCGACTCTTTTGGAAGTCGATGAATTTTTAAAATGGTATGATCGTTGGCAGGCAAGACTAAGTAGACAGAAGGAGACAAAAGAACAAGTCTATCAATTGATGAAAAACAACAATCCGGCTGTCATTCCCCGAAATCACAGGGTAGAAGAAGCACTAAACGCTGCGGTAACGGACGGTGATTACCATGTAATGGAGCGCCTGCTTAACGTTCTCAAACATCCATACGCATACACTGCAGATCAAGAAGAATACGCAGTCGTACCACAGGTATTGACTTGTTATCGCACATTTTGTGGTACTTGATTTGCACATTTGTTGACACCTGATATCGCAAATCGCATGAAGGGGTTGTCGCACTAAATTCTGGTTTACCGGTGAGGGACGGACGCGGTGGATTTTGGGGAAGTCACGCAAAAGGTGCGGTGGATTTAGGGTTTTCGAAATTCGAATGGAGCGCAGGGGCAGCCCTTAAAATCAGCCGCATTAAACACTCGGCAGAACCTCTAAGCAAGTAAGAATGGGCTCTTATGGGAGCCCATTCTTACTAGAGTTTCTACCTCATAATGCTAAAATGATTTCAAGGGCTGCCCCTGCGCTCCATTCGAATTATGAAGACTATGACCACCGCGCATTTTGCTGATTTTGGGAAACGGTCCCACTGTGTTTATAATGTTAAAGTGAATACAAGAATTTAAATAGGAGTAATAAAAAGAGAATGCAGATAGATTATTATGATAACTGCCTTTGAGTTTTTACCAAATTCACACCTAATTTTGGTTTTTCTATGGAATACCAGAAAACCAGCGAGTCCGTATTTCTTGGCGTCACTCCGAAGTTAAAACTCGCGTCCTTCCTTCATTAACCAGATTTTAGTGCGACATCCCCTTTATATAGAGGATATACTTATAAGAAACGAAATGTTATAATAAATATTAGATGGAAAGTGTTGGAATCTGAGTTTAATACGATATAACTTTATTGGGAGTTAGGAGGACAAAAGATATGATTTTGGAAAAAAATATGAAAAAATAAGTGAAAAGGCGGTCCGATGCTGGCAAATAAACGGTGCAATATTTAGCGCATTTTTGGTAGCAGCGGTCTTAGTCGTGTATTTTGTTTGGTTCAGACACTGGTACATTCTTCCGATTATACCGGTAGTGATAGTATTAAACTGCTATATCTTTCCGGCGGTTGAATTCAGGCAGTGGCAATATCTGATTGAGGAAGATCGGGTTGAAATCATACATGGAATCTTCCTTGTGCAAAGAACGGTGATTCCGATTAATCGGATTCAGCATCTGAAAGTTGTGCAAGGCATGATTCAGAAATTCTTTGATATTTCGGATGTGACCATCTTTACAGCCGCAGGTACGCAAAAGATTGAAGCACTGCCAAGTGAACAAGCAAAGCAGATCATTGAACGTTTGAATGCAGTGATTTTAAGTGAGGAAGTGGAAAAGAATGCGTAAACGAAATCATCCTCTCTATGTAGTAAAACATATGATACAGATTATCAAACAAATCATCGTTCCAATTTTTTTCCTTATGATTGCAAACTTTAAGAACGTGACACCCCTAATACTCATCATAGGCGCAGTCATCCTTTTTGTTTTGATAATATTCTTTGCAATACTTAACTGGAAAAATAGTATCTATTACATAGAAAATGAGACGCTAATCATAGAAAAGGGCGTATTTTCTAAGTCAAAACAGGCAATTGCATTTGACAAGATTACCACAATGAATGAAAGCCAGGAGCTACTTGAAAAAATCTTTGGACTTGCAACGTTTAAAGTAGATGCTGGCTCAGCGACCAAAGGGAATGAAGTCAAGCTGACAATAAGCCATTATGAAGCGGAGCAGCTTCGTTTGCAAATGAGCACAAAGGGTCAGAATATAAATACAGATGCGAAGGTGATAGAAAAAACACAGAGGGTATATAGCCTCAACTATAAAGATTTAATGAAATATGCAGTGACCAACTGTAACCTACTGCTGGGAATAGTTTTGGTATCGACGCTGATCCAATTCATCAATGATATTCCAGTGGTTGGAGATCACTTTGAACAATATATGAATGGCTGGAAGAAGGTATTTAATAAGATGGGCTTTGAGCATTTGCCGATTCGCAGCATGATTATACTGAGTATCACGATATTAATGATTTATCTTGTGGTATCTTTTATAGTTTCCGTTATCCGAACTTTTGTAAAATACTATGGATTCACACTATCAAGACAGAGCAAGGAACTAGAAATCAGTTATGGACTTATTGATAGGAAGAGTTTTATGCTGTCTGCTAATAAAATTACAGCGCTCTATATTTCTTATAGCTTGTTTGGCAGACTGGTTGGCCTAGGAGAATTAAAAATTGAGAATATCGGCTATGGAGATGAAAAAGGAGAGGTAGCAATTCTTTTCCCAATCATCCAAAAGAAAAAGATTGATAAGCTTCTGCGTGAAGTCCTGCCAGAATTCCTGACTCAGGAGGCAGAATGGATCAGACCAGATAAGCGATCAAAGCTTTCCTATGTTATTCGATATGCGATATTCCCTCTTATTGGTGCCATCGTGTTAACGGTTTTGTATAAGTACGGCTATTTGACATTTATTGTAGTGGTGTTCATGATCCTTTGTGGATACCTGGCACATCAGCAGGCAGGGACACAGGCTGCTGGGGACAAAAGAGTCTTTTCAAAAGGTATATTTGGTAAAAAAATTATTATCGTTAAGAATAAATTTTTTCAAAGCTATACGGTATCGCAGAATCCATTACAGAAACGAAAGAATCTTGTTAATATTAAATATTCCTACCAGAGTAATAATCTTGGTGGAGCTGTTGGTATAAAGGGAATGGATAAAAAGGCGGTTGAGAATGGGAATCTGGGATTGGATATGTTCATGTTATAATGGATACCATAGAAGGGTTGCCCTTGCAATGCAATTCATATTTTCATAGTACTCTACGGAGCGTTTATTGTATCTTGTATCCATATTTATTAATATATTACAAGGAGGTGAAACAATGGATTGTAACAAAGTAGGATCCTTGTTATTTCGTCTACGCAAGGAAAAAGGAATGACGCAAAAGCAAATCGCTGATTTGATGAATATTAGCGATAAAACAATCTCAAAATGGGAGCGTGGCTTAGGGTGCCCCGATGTATCCTTGCTTGGAGAGCTTTCTGCTATATTTAAAGTAAATATTGAGAAAATTTTGGAGGGCGAATTGGAAGTGAATAATATCGATACTGGCAACTTAAAACGAATGAAGTTTTATGTTTGTCCAAGTTGCGGGAATGTAATCAATAATACAGGGGATGCAAGTATATCTTGTTGTGGACGTAAGTTGTCACCACTCATTGCGAAACCAGCGGATGAGATGCACACTGCCACTGTGGAGGAGATAGATGGGGAATACTATATCACATTTTCTCATGAAATGAGTAAAACGCACTTTCTATCTTTTGTGGCATATGTCACAAGTGACAGAGTGTTATTTGTAAAACTTTATCCAGAGCAAACTGCAGCAGTGCGTTTGCCAAAACTCAGTGGTGGAAAATTGAATCACAAGTATAGTGGAAAATTGTATTATTACTGTACAAAAGATGGATTGTGGGTACTATAAAATAGGGGTTGTAGCAAATGTCTAGTTTCCTTAGTGAGCATATCATAGACTTTTGCACAACCCCATTTCCATATTTAAAAATCGTTTAGTTGCTCTTTTGCATCCGATAATTTCTGGATGGAAGATGTAATATTTGATAAAGAAGTTTTAATTGATTTATTAATGGATCCAGAAAGTGCTGCTAACTGACCAAATTCATTTGCAACGATAGAAAAACCTCTACCTGCTTCACCTGCACGTGCAGATTCAATGGAAGCATTCAAAGAAAGCATTTTTTGCTTGTTTTCTACTTTGTCTAATTCTTTGGATTTTAAATTCATATCTTCAATCAAAGAGTTGGCGTTGCTAATTTCATCGTTTAAGATGTGGAGGGCTTCTCCACTTTTTCCTTTTTCATATTCAAAATTTAAAATTGCATTTACTACCGTACCTAAAAGATTAGCAGAAGATCGAATGGATTTTTCAGATCGAACCGGGACTTTTTTTAGAGCTTCTAAATATTCATTTGTAGGAATGTTTAGTTCTTCTGCGATTTTACTAAACTTTTCCGTGTCCGGTGATTCAGGCAACACTTGTCCGCCTATAATCTTTCCTATTTTTTTATCACCAAAGATTAAATCTACGCTAAAATCCATTAAGCCAGCATGACAAAAATATGTTCCGCTACACTCCTTGTCGCATTTTATACAGCGTTTCAGCCCTTCTTGACTTCCTCGTGTATATTTCATGCAAAAATCTGTAAAATTACTACCATTCGTGATATAATTACCATCGGCATCGACAGCAATTGCTGCCAATCCAGTTGCATCTGAAAAATTATCTTGAATCGTTTGTAATAATTCTAAAGAAATAAAATTTGAAACTTCCATAAGCACAATGTCCTTTCGTTTCCTTTAATATCGATCTTTCATTTATTTTACAATAATTTGGTAAAAATTCAATATTATTCGAGTAATAGTTAGTCTGTTGTGACAGTTTTTTGCAAATATGGAAAATAAAGTAAAAGTATTATAAATATTCCAATAAATATTGAGAACTACATACACAGAAATGGAGATAACATGATTGAACCAAAACAAATAATACGCTCAAATAGAAAATCAATAGCACTCGTAATCAATAACAAAGGAGAATTAATCGTAAGAGCACCTCGTGCTGTGAGTCAGGCTCAAATAATGAACTTTGTTGGAAGAAAGCAGGCTTGGATAAAAGAAAAAACAGACATATACAAAAAAAATGATGAAAAATATGCGGTAATTACAATGTCTGCTGGTGACAAAGTATTCTTTCTTGGAAAAGACTATACGCTCGTGTCATCGGATGTTTCTGATATCGTAATGGAGGGCATGGTAATGTATATTCCCCAAAATAGTAATGTGAAATCACTTCGAGACTGGTTAAAAAAGAACGCATTGTTGCTATTAAAAGAACGAACACAATACTATGCACAGGGCATGGATGTTGTTCCACATTCGGTAAAAATAAGTGAGGCAAAAACACGCTGGGGTTCTTGCAGTCCCGATAATAGTATAAATTATTCCTGGAGGCTCATAATGTGTCCGCTACCTGTAATCGATTATGTTGTGGTCCATGAGTTGAGCCATATTACACAAAAGGATCATAGTAAAGCATTCTGGTCGCGCGTGGAAACGGTTTTGCCTAATTATAAAGAGCAAAGAAATTGGTTAAAGATTAATCGAAAGTTGATGGATGTTATTTAAATAAAACGCATTGACAATAATCGATATGAAATATATACTAGAATACATATTGATATATGTCGATTTGAATGGCTATCGAGTGAAGTTTTTATTTGCATTCGATTCATTATATAGTGGAAGATGGAGGATGATTATGGCGAAATTGTGGTATCCGGTGA
The DNA here is from genome assembly GCA_002419585.1 of Lachnoclostridium sp. UBA5725. GTDB lineage: Bacteria > Bacillota > Clostridia > Lachnospirales > Lachnospiraceae > DIGJ01. The sequence goes on along the minus strand of DIGJ01000014.1, from coordinate 164,025 downwards.
TTGATTATTTGAAATGTGAAGAATGTGGTTCTTGCTTAAAAAAATGTACGCATGGTGTGTACGATCAATCCAAAGCACCATCTCCAGTTGTAATAAATCCAGATGGCTGCATAGACCATTGCCATGGCTGTGGAAACTTATGTCCACAGGGGGCTATTACATATGTTGGAGATGATACCGGTTGGAATCCTCCAAATGGGAACAAGCAAGACTTTGAGGAATCATGTGCTTGTTGTTCGAGTACAGATAAAAAGCAGTTGAATGTGGATTTTCTTTTCCTAGATTTAAATACCTGTGAGCGATGCATGGCTACCGATGATACGCTCAATGAGGCAGTAGATGAACTATCTCCAATATTGAATACGCTTGGGGTTAATATAGCTTTGAACAAGATTAATATCGTATCCCCTGAAATGGCGGAACAATTTCAGTTTATAAGCTCACCTACCATACGAATCAATGGCAAGGATATCTGTATAGAAGTCAAAGAAAATAACTGCAAGGATTGCGGCGATTTGTGTGGCGATGATGTTGCCTGCAGAGTGTTTGTATATGATGGGAAAGAATATAATCAACCGCCAAAGGCAATGATTATGAATGAACTTCTGAAGGCTATTTATATTCCTCAACAGACATCCACAGAAACTATTTATAGTTTGCCTGAAAATCTTGAAAAATTCTTTAATGGTAAAGCAGCGTCTTCTTGTGAGGGAAATTGTTCCTGTTCGTAAAAGTAGTAATAACTAGGAGGAATGGTTCGCATTCCTCATGCGCACATAAATCCATTGAAAAAGGAAATACTACTTGGTATAGTGCAAGTAATAACCAAAATATGTAAAGGATAGTTGCTTTTGTTTTGAAAATGGATTTCTTTTATTGAAAGGACAACACATATGAAATGGGTTAAAAATTTATTAGACAAATTAAAAGGTCTGACAAAAGCGAGTGGTCGCTATCCATTGACGGTGGTTTTTTTGTTAGCCGCCGCTATAATTGCAGCAGTTGCAATACACGCAGAAAAGGATTATACAAAACAGCTAATGGCCTGTGCGGTTGGTGCTCTTCTAAGTGCATCGCTGGAAGTGGCATGGGAACGATTTTTTACGAAATGGACCACGCGTTTTATTTTAATGGGATTTAGTGTTACGTTAACACTGGGGTATTACCTGATTTTGTTGTCAGCACCAGATTATAGTACCGAAAGCAGCATAAGAACCTCCGTCATACTCTTTGCCCTATTCATCGCTTTCATTTGGGTGCCAGTCATTCGAAGCAGAATAAGCTTTAACGAAAGTTTTATGACGGCGTTTAAATCCTTCTTTCACTCATTGCTTTATTCTGCTGTAATTTATGGTGGTTCCAGTCTTATTATCGTGGCAATTGATACGTTGATTGTGGATGTAGCTAGCAAGGCATATGCACATATAGCAAATATAGTGTTTGTGTTGTTTGCTCCATTATTTTTTCTCTCCTTGATTCCGGTATATCCAGGAAAGCAGAATGAAGAAATGGAATCAAACGAAATCAACGAGCGGGAAGAACGAATTAATAAGGCGACATTTTGTCCAAAATTTCTGGAAGTACTTATTTCGTATATTGTTATTCCGCTGATTTCTGTTTTTACAATCATTCTTCTACTTTATATTGTAAAGAATATCAGAGGAGAGTTTTGGACCAATAATCTGTTAGAGCCGATGCTGGTTTCTTATGCAGTTACAGTTATCTTAGTATATATTCTGGCAAGCAGACTGGAGAATAAATTTGCTGTTTTTTTTCGTCGGGTTTTTCCAAAGGTACTTGTTCCTATTGTACTGTTTCAGATTGCCTCATCCGTTCTAAGCCTTGGAAACACAGGAATTACTCATAACCGCTATTTTGTCATTATATTTGGTGTTTTTGCAGCAGCATCGGGTATCGTAATGAGTTTGGTACCAGTTAAGAAAAATGGCATAATAGCTGCAATGGTAATTGCATTTTCAATCGTATCCATTATTCCACCAGTGGATGCGTTCACGGTAAGTCGTGCAAGCCAGGAAAAAAGGCTGAAATCTGTACTGATGCAAAACGATATGCTAAATAATAACACCATAACACCAAACGCGTCCATTTCAGATGAGGACAAAAGGAAGATTGCTTCCTCGACTGAGTATCTGAGCAGGATGGAGTATACCGATAGCATTGAGTGGTTACCAAAGGATTTTGTTATATATGAAGACTTTTATACTACATTTGGATTTAACGAGTACGATGTACCTGAAAAAACCAACCGTTATATAAATGTATATTTAAATACAGCATCACCGATTGATATCGCTGGGTATGACGTAATGACCCATGCTTATTTTAACAGCGATGAAACAACGGACTCTAAAATCTGCGATATTGAAACAGCAGGAAAACATTATGTCTTGAATAAAGTAAAAGTGAAAGATAACTATGATATTACTCTAATGGATGACAAGAACCAGGAAATGATACGCTATCCTTTGGATGAAATCTTTTCAAGATTTGCAAACTACACGCAAGAAAAGGCCCAAATATCCAATGAAGAGGCAACTTTCACCACCGAAAATGAAGAGGTCAAACTTACGCTTGTCGTACAGGATGCAAACATGAACGTCACTTTTAATCAGACATACAATTATGCAGACCTTTATATTCTAGTTCAGATAAAATAAAAAAACGAATGTTACAAAAATAGAAAACGATATTCCAATATGCATCCTGGCGCACAAATAGCCGGTGCTCTGACCGAATTTATACGATTATTTTAATAAGACATAATGAAAATCAAGTGCCCATCACTTGATTTTCATTGGTTATGGCTTATTAAAATTGGTAATCGTATTGAGGTTAGAGCACCGGCTATTTGTGCGCCAGGATGCATATTGAACATAACCTACATTTTTTGCAACGCCCCCTTTCTTTTTCGTGTATTTGTACAGTAGAATCTCATTGCGGAATAGTCAAATAACTGGTAAAATATAAAAAATTCATTGGGTTAATTTGCTATTACTACAAACGAGGAAAGGGTTCAAGGAGGAAGGTATGAGAAATGAGAATCAAAGAATTAACAAAGTAATTATGGGCGGATGGCTGACCATCCTTATCGTATTGTTACTTGCTTACAGTTTACAAGTTTTAAAAGGTGAGCGAACCGTACCATATATGATTGTATTTGTGGTGCTTGGGGCAGTACCATTTCTATTTACCACGATATGCTACAAAAAGGATCAGGGAAGGAAAAGCATCCCCTATCTGGCGGGATTTGGATATATGGCCTTGTATGTATTTGCATTATTTACTGGCGATACGCCGTTAAGCTTTGTATACATACTGCCGATGCTATCTGTATTAATGATTTGTAATAATTATAGGCTGATGTATTGGTTTTCGGCTGTGTCGATTAGTGCAAATGTAATTTCGGTAATTTATCATATCGTATTGTTAGGGCAAAACAGCGAAGAAACGATTAAAAATGTTGAAATCCAATTAGCTGGGGTTATTTTGTGTACGGTACTTGCAACCATAGCATCGAAAGTATCGGATAAGATCAATCGAGAAAAAATTGAGATGATATCCGAAAAAGAACAGAAACAGAGCATCTTGTTAGAGAATATTATGGAGGCAACGGATTTAGCAAACAACTATACCAGTCAGATGGAAGAGTCCGTAAAAGATTTAATTCATTCACTCAATTCTACTGGTGTTGCTATGAAAGAGCTTTCCAAAGGAACCACGCAGACAGCAGAAGCGCTTCAGGAACAAATCGACATGACCAGTGTTATTCATGACCGAATTCTGGAAGCAAAGAAAATTTCAGATGAAATCAATGCCTTCAACAATGAGTCCACAAAGAATATTGGGCAAGGAATTCAACATGTGGATAATTTGAAGAAGAGTGCAGAAAATACAGAGAATGAAAGCTTGGAAGTCCAAAGAAAAATGAATGAACTTAGCACAAAAGCAGCGGAAGCAATCGGAATTATTTCCTTGATTCAAGGAATTGCAAAACAGACGAATTTACTTGCTTTGAATGCATCGATTGAAGCAGCAAGAGCAGGAGAAGCAGGAAAAGGATTTGCAGTGGTAGCGGAGGAAATAACCAGTCTGGCAAATCAGACGCATGATGCAACCAAAAATATTGAGCAAATTCTGAATCAATTAAATAGAGAGGCAACCGGAACCACGCAAGTGGTTGATACCTTGATACAAATCAACAAAGAACAGAATAATCTAGTTTACCTGGTGAAAAATTCGTTTGATGAGATAGAAAAAAGTATTTTAAAGGTGTCTAAGAATTCGGCGCAGTCCGTAGAAACTATGCTTCAACTGGAACAAAACAATATGCAGATTGTCGATAATATTCAGACGTTGTCAGGAGTAAGTGAGGAAGTTGCTTCGCATACACAACAAACGTTTGAGACAACGGAAAATAATCTGGATACTGTTAATAAAGTAGGGCAGCAGATCGTAAAACTAAATCAAGATATGAAAAATCTGGCTGCTTTAAAAGTAGAATAAGAAATTGTTTTAAAAAGAACCTGTAGATTATATTTTTACCATGTAATCTACAGGTTCTTTTTAACAAGAATTCTTAAATTAATGTTGTTCCAAACACAAAAAATATTATTAGACTATGAAATCCTTGACATTTCCATTAGTTGGTACAAAAGAGGAAGAATTAATAGAAAAAACATTGGTAAAAAAACCTTGAACTAGATATTTCATATTGACACTAATGAAAAAATGGGAATTAATTACAAATTAAATATGAAAAGATGGAAAGATTTCGAATAAATATGCCGATATATGTTAGGAGTCAGTCATAGAAGCTATGGAGGACATTTTATAAACAAGGGTGGAGTTATAAATGTTACAAATTGCAGTTTGCGATGATGAAAAAAGAATGCGCGATTATTTAGAAGCGTTAATTCAATTGGAGTATACAGGTTGCCAGATCAAAAAGTTTGCATCTGGTTCCCAATTGCTTTTGGAGGAGAACCATTTTGATATACTTTTATTGGATATCGCGATGGAAGAATTAAATGGAATAGAAACGGCAAAAACAATACGTAAGAATTCAGATGCTATTATTATTTTTGTAACTGCGTTAAAAGAATATGTTTTTGAAGCCTTTGATGTGGAAGCTTTTCATTATATTCTAAAGCCAGTTGATGAGGGTAAATTTAACGAAATCTTTGGTAGGGCAGTAAAGGAAGTGAAAGCTTCTAAGAAAACAGAACCACTTATGATTAAAACGGATCTGGGTTATCAATATATTAGCAAGGAAACGATTTTTTTTGCAGAAAATCAAGCAAGAAAGATAATTTTACATACCTTACATGGAAACATTGCATACTATGCCAAAATGAGTGATTTGGAAGTTGCTTTGGGAAGTCAGTTTTTTCGATGCCATCGTGGTTATCTTGTTAATCTGGACGAAATCAGACTTTATGATATGAACAAGATTCAACTAAAAAATGGAGAGGAAATTTATATGGCAAAGCGAAAGTATCATGCATTTGTTACTGCATATATGAATTTTTTACGGAGATAATGATGCAAGGTGCGATGTATATAGTATTGGATTTGGCAGAGTATCTGTTACGTGGATGCTTGTTCGTTTATTTACTAAATGGATGTATAGTACCAAAAGATAAGTGGAACAAACTTACGAAAAAATTTACATCTCTCATTGTAGTAGTTCAGTTTACAGTCATTCGTATGCTATGGAATAATCTGCCTGCTTTAAAACGATTCCTTTATGGTGAAAAAATGATGCATGTAAGCAGTAAAGCTAGCATCGTTGTAATTATTTTTAGTATGAGTATTACGATATTCATCTGTTTTTTGCTTTATGATGGTTCCAAAAGCACAATTTTATATTTGGTATTTACAGATTATACATTAAGCGAGTTAACGCGGTTTACATTACATTCTTTATTTATGCTTTTGATGAATGGATTAATTGGTATATTTAATCATATGGTAAGGATAGGGAATGATTTTGTGATTCGTCATGTGAATGAATGCATGAATCTCATACAACTGATATGGAAGCTTTTGTTTTTGAGTGTATTTGTATCTTTGTTTTCTTTCATTTTAAAACAGTTAAAAAAGCAGTTCCTGATGGGAGATAGAAAATTTAAAACTACAGAAATGGTATTTTTAGCAGTTCCAAGCATTATCGGATTTTGTTTTGTCATTTTACTGCGCAGCATTATGTATTCCGTAAAGGGTAATAACGTTCAGTTTCTAATGGTAGACAATCCGGAAACTTATTTATTAATTCCATTAATCGCTGCGTTATGCATTAGCTCCATTTTAATAAGTGCAAAAATACTCAAGTCACTCGTCAAACATAGTGAAGAAGAAGTCATACTTGGTACCTATCAAAATCGGATTTCGGATATGGAAGAACATATGAAGGATGTGGAGCATTTATATGATGGTATACGGGGCATGAAACATGATATGAAAAACTATGTGGCTGATTTAGAAGCCTTATTATATGGTCATAATGCAGGTGAACAACTATGTGAAGAGGAAATCAAGCGCTATCTGGATGGCCTATGTACTACAGTGGAACAGCTGGATATGCAGTGCAACACTGGCAATCCTGTAACTGATGTCGTGATTAGCAGAAAAATGAGAGAGGCACAAAATAGTAAGATAATATTTGACTGTGATTTTATTTTTCCAAAAGTACTGCAAATCAGTGCCTTTGATCTAAGTATTATTTTGAATAATTCACTGGATAATGCAATCGAAGCAGCAAAAAAAGTAGAGAAAGCTCCATATATCAAAGTATCTTCTTATCGGAAAAGTAATATGTTTTTTCTTGAGGTGAAAAACAGTTTTGATGGAAATTTGTTTTACGATCCTTCAAAGAAAGTACTTCGTACAATAAAAGAGGATACGTTGCACCATGGGCTTGGATTCAAGAATATTAAGAATTGTGTAGAAAAGTATTATGGAAGCGTCGAATACCATGTGATCGAAAACGAGTTTGTTTTGTCCATTATGTTACAAGGAATGATAGAAAATTGAAAAAAGAAATGATAGTATATTATTAAAACCCACTATGAAAGGAATCAATGATGAAAACAATATTAATGAAGAAGTTTCAAATGGCTATTTTGTTGACGATTATCGTCATCGGATTTATGGGAAATACCCATCTTGCCTTTGCAAAGGATACCAATAAGAAGGCACATAAGGCATATGCGGAGACGATTAATCAACTAGACAACGTGATATGCGAAGGATATTACTTCAAATATTTTACCTTGTTTGATTTAAATAACGATGGAATCGATGAATGTATCGTAAATTATATCTGTGGTAGAGGGGAAGAAAATACCTTTTCTAAGATGAAAAATAGCTATAAAAACCCAGCGAGCAATACAATCTTGTTCTATACTTATTACAACGGAAAAGTGAAGAAACTGTATGAGCTTTTTTACTACGACGGAAACGGTGGTGCACTTTTTATCAATAAAAAGAAGGGGACTGTTACGGATTATTGGCATGCAAGTGCATTTGAGGAAGGAGGAACCACCTATAGTGTGAAAAATGGAAAATTCAAACAAATTCACAGTTACCAGTATAATGAAAATATAGATGAATATAAGTCTGATGGAAAAAATGTATCAAAGGACACGTTGCATAAAAAAATGAAAAAACTTGGTGTTTATGAAAGTACAACCTTTCAATTTTATAAGGGTACGAAGAAAAATGTATCAAAGTATTGCTTCCTAGATTGAGCCCTTAGTGGGCTCTTTTTCATTACAAGAAAATGGCCATTCATTACAAGTTACTAATTTTTCCCAGCGTAGAATTCGATACATATTTTGTATAAAATAATCCATGGGTGGGATAGAAAGTATGAGAATTACAAATTATAGTGCATCAGCCAGAGCAAGGCTAGTAAGCCAGGCAAAGATGAAAGCAAGGAGCAAAACAGCTAAAAATGCATCTTCCAAAGTATCCAGCGATACTGTAAGATCGATACTTGACTCGTTGAATAAAAAGTCGTCCGTGTCTTCGAAAAGTAAAACGACCAAGCAAACAAGTGAGGCACAGTTAAAAGCAAATTATACTTCGATTAAAAATGCAGCAGATGCATTACAAGGACATGCAGCGAAACTGTTATCAACGGCACAAAATTCCTTGTTTGGAGCAGCGATACCGGATAAGGAAAAGGATGTATCATCAAAAGATGCAACGACAAAAGATACAACAACGAATACAGGGACGAATACTACAATTCCGGCTACGGAGGCAGAACTTCTAAAAAGCAAGGAAAATGTAGTAAACGAAATAGCCGCTTTTATTGATGATTACAACACCATGATAAGTAAAATGAGCAGCGTTAATAATTCACTAAACAATATGTATATTAAGCAACTAAAAAGTTGTGTGAGTGAAAACCGTACGGCTTTAAAAGTGCTTGGTATTACGCAGGAAGCGAACGGAACACTTCGTGTAAATCTAAAAACATTAAAAGCAGCGGATGTTTCAAAAATGCAAACTGTATTTGGAAAGAAGAATTCGTTTGCAGATAAAGTAGCAACAAAAAGTAACGTTGTTGAGCTCAATGCAGACAATAAAATTGAAGGTTATAATAAGAGCAGTCATAGTTCAAGCTATAATCGGTATGGAAAAAATTACAATAATAGTGGGAATGAAAGCAAGTATAATGTAAAAGGGTAGGTTATAAAAAATGTTGCAAAATAAATAGGTTGTGTTCAATTTGCCTACCAACACACAAATAGCAGGCACTCTAACCTCAATACGATTACCAATTTTAATAAGCCATAAGCAATGAAAATCAAGTAAGGGGCACTTGATTTTCATTATGTCTTATTAAAATAATCGTATAATTCGGTTAGAGTGCCTGCTATTTGTGCGTTGGTAGGCAAATTGGGATAAAGTTTTTTGGATTATATTCTGAAATAGCAGTTTTAATAGTTATATATTATGGATATACTACTTGTTGGTTAGCATGGAAAAATATTGAGTCATTATAGTAATTAAATCAGTAGGAGGTTGTCATGAAAAAAAGAGAAGTAGTTATTCAAAAGGCTTATAAGATTAGTGAGAAACACAATGTCATATTAAAGGGTAATCTTAGAATTTGTGGAAATGTGAATTGTCTGATATTTGCACATCCTTGTAAGAGTACCTTATTCTATAAAGATTTTTTTAATGTTACCAAATCGATATTAAAAGTAAATTGTGATGCAAATAGAAATATAAGAGAAATAAAAAAGGTGATAAAATCGGTTGGTTATAAAAAGGTATGGAGAAAAGGGGTATTTTCTTTTTATGGAGATCTAAGGCCTTTGGCAGTAGAAGCTGGATTTGGAACCTGGTCAAAAAATGGGTTAATCACGAATGAGAAGTATGGAACAAATTTTTTGATTACCGCTATTTTCTTTAAGTAAAAAACGAGCAAAGAACACAAAATAACGAAGCTTATAAATTGCAATTATCGGATAAAATTGGTAATATAACTAATATGAAAATGTAATTAAAAAAGGCCAAACAATATTATCAAGGAGGAAAGTTGTATGAGTAAAATTATAGTAATTGGTGCAAATCATGCAGGAACGGCAACCATTAACACGATTTTAGATAACTATTCTGGTAATGAAGTAATTGTTTTTGATGCGAATTCTAATATCAGTTTCTTAGGCTGTGGAATGGCATTATGGATAGGAAGGCAGATTTCAGGTCCAGAGGGACTTTTTTATTCGAACAAAGAGCTATTAGAAGAAAAGGGCGCTCGGATTTACATGGAAACGCCAGTTTATGATATTGATTTTAGCAATAAAATGGTGTATGCAAAAGGAAAAGATGGGACTGAATATAAGGAAAGTTATGATAAGCTGATTTTGGCAACCGGATCACTTCCAATTGTTCCTAAAATTGAAGGCGGAGATTTAAAAAACATACAGTTAGTAAAACTGTACCAAAATGCACAGGATGTCATTGAAAAGTTAAAGGATGATACGATAAAAGATATAGTAGTCGTGGGAGCTGGTTACATTGGGGTAGAATTAGCAGAAGCTTTTGCAAGATGCAATAAAAATGTAACGATAATTGATATGGCGGATACGTGCCTTGCAAACTATTATGACAAAGAATTCACGCAGTTAATGGAAGAACAGCTGAAAAGTCATAAAGTTTCATTGGAATGTAACCAATCGGTACAGCGCTTTGAAGGAACTGATCGGGTAGAAAGAGTCATAACAAATAAAGGTGAATACAAGGCAGATATGGTAATACTTGCGATTGGATTCTCTCCAAATTCAAAGATTGCAAATGGTAGCCTTGAATTATTTAGAAATGGAGCTTTTTTGGTAGATAAATGCCAGCAGACCAGCATTCCAGATGTTTATGCAATCGGTGACTGTGCTACGGTGTATGATAATACAATAGATGCAGTAAATTATATTGCACTTGCAACCAATGCAGTACGGTCCGGTATTATTGCAGCACATAATGTGTGCGGAACAAAGCTTGAAACGGTTGGAGTACAAGGTTCCAATGCAATCAGTATCTGGGGGCTTAATTTGATTTCAACTGGTTTAACCCTTCAAAAAGCACTTGCTAATGGATACGAAGCAGAAGTAACGGATCATGAAGCCTTGCAAAAGCCAGCCTTTATTGAAAAGAATAATTCAGTAAAAATCCGTATTGTTTATGACAAAAAAACAAGAGTGATACTTGGTGCACAACTTGCTTCCGATTATGATGTATCCATGGCAATTCATATGTTTTCCCTTGCAATTGAAGAAAAAGTAACAATTGATAAACTAAAATTGTTGGATATCTTTTTCCTGCCACACTTTAATCAACCATATAATTATATTACTATGGCAGCACTTAAGGCAAAATAGGTTCTAGGTCAAAGAAAGACCCTGTAACTAGTATGGTTACAAGGTCTTTTTAAATTACTTCACTTTGGCACATTCATCAAATATTCGAACCAAGCCCTCAGGGATTACATTATAAAATGGGTATTGAATATAGTTCAGGTCATGATCGTTTTGATCGAATATGAAGGCTTTCATGTTTGTCTTACTCTTAGCCTGGTATGCATCATAGATATCGTAAACACCTTGAAGCGGCACATTCTGGTCGTAAACACCATGAAACATATTGACAGGTATAGTTAACTTCATTAGAGTGTCCTTGTTGGCTTTCAGCTTTGCGTGATCGGTTAGCCATTCTGAAGTAATCTGGAAATAATTATTCCAGAGCCATTCATCGTCTCCCTTTTCTATAGCGGTCAATACGTTATCTTTTTGATTAACCAAAAGAGCGGCAAAATCAATTTTTGTAAGCTTCTTATCCTTGTTCATATCCAGTTGCTCGAATGTAACGCCACCGAGCGTTGAGTTTATTAAGCTGTTTGGATCTGCGTTAAATTCTTTCTTTGATATCACTCCATCGAAATTAACATCAAAATACCTGCAGTAAAAAATCATGGAAGAAGCACCAGATAACTGCCATTCGATAATATCCTGCATTTTTTCGTTACAATATCCCGCTAACATTAAAGAAGAAACCTCAACCTTATTTCGTTCTGCTACCAGAGGGGCAATAATCGTACCTTCACTCCAGCCAAGCAAAACAATCTTTGCATCTTTTAGCTTTTCGTTCTTTTTCAATTCCGTGATCATAGCTTCGATATCTTGTGCCTGATTTGTAGGGGTATATTTTACATATTCCTTCTTGTCGATGGTATCATACATTGGTGGATTGGTTCCGATATCAACACCGCGGGTATTATATCGAAAAAATCCTACCTGCCGCTTTCCAAGCTCTTTTGCAAACAAATCATAATAATTAAATTCCTTGCCTCCGACCAGCCTATGATTGTCGTAAGTATTTGGTCCTGTACCAGGAACAAATATAACTAAGGTGGATACAGTTGAAGCGTTAACCGGCAAATCGAGCTTTCCGGTTAGGGTATAGCCGTCAAAGGACTTGATTTTTAAGAGTTCAGAAGTGGTTGTATTTCCTGTAAGAGTCTCATTCTTTTTTGTGAAGCCGGGTAATGTCACAAAGGCGGTATGGACTCTGTTATCCCAGCTCGTTTGGCAATGCAAGAAGGTAGAGAGAAATTCCAGGGACACATAGATTTCTTTGTTTTTCAGGATAGGTGAAATCGATGTTTTAATCACCTTATTATTTAATTTAATAGTACTATCTTTGCCTGACTTTGGCAGTGTAATTTTAATGGTGTCTTTGCCGTGTTTGATGATAACGGTATCTAAGTTTTTGCTCCATTCTACAAAAGCTCCAAGTTTTTCACTGGTTGCAAACAGTGGTATCCGTGCATTTTTTTTGCTATCAATATATGGTTGTGTTTCCTTAGGGTAACATACAAGCTCATTATTAACCGCAATATGAATAACCGGCTGTTTCGCGGCATAAGCAGTTGTTGGTAAAGTAAATAGCATCATTAAGGCAAGGATAAAAGTAATACATGATTTTTTCATATTTTCTCCCATTCCACCGTCTAAGACGGCATAGTTTATACTGTAAGATTTTACCATATTATATTTGATATAGTTACAATATGCAATCATAATCTTTCGTATAGAATACGAAAAACAGGGTGTATGATAAACAGTTAACAAATGTAGGAAGCGCTTTCCTTTTTAGAGTAAGTAAAGTAAAATATAACTAGATAGCTTGTAATACCTTGCAGGAATAAAGAATTAAAAGTTGTCCAGGAGGTGTCTGATATACAAAAAGAAGTAAAAGAATTCAATATTAATATGTATGACATAAATGATGTGGTTATTATGATTGATATTGCAGGAAAAATCACTTTGTGGAATGAAATGGCAAAACATCTTATGGGATATTCCGAGGAAGAAATGATTGGAAAAACATTAGAATGTATTTTAGTGCCAGGAACGGATGCTTGTGAGGGTTGCATGAAATTATTTCGTGATTTGGAAATATTGAATATAAATAATATTTTTTCAAAACCACATGACAGTGTAGTGAAGCGAAAAGATGGAAAAATCGTTGAGGTTACAATTTCGTGTTCACTTGTTAACATAAAAGGTGACTTTGGCATTGTGCTTTTATTGCATGATATAAGTCAGTACAAACAAAAATTATATGAAGCTGAAAATACGGAAAAGAAATACTTTGATTTCATGGAAAATGCTCCAATTGGAATTACCTGTTGTGACAAAGATGGAAATATTACTTATATAAATTCAAAAACATTAGAGATACTTGGTTCAAATAGTTTGGAAGAGACAAAAAGGATTAATCTTACTACATTTCCTTTGTTGGTAAATCATGGATTTTCGGAAAAACTGATTGATTGTATGGAACATAATAAAAGTGGAATGTATGAAATGAACTATCAATCTAAGTGGGGTAAAATAGTAAGTTTAAGACTTCATGTACAACCTAGTTTAGAAAGAGAAGAAGTAGTAGGTGCACAGATTATCTTAGATGATATCACAGAGAAAGTGCAATTAGAATTAGAAAAAAGATACAAACAAGAAAGACTCCAACTTATGCTGAAGGGAATTCCTAGTCCGGCATGGCTTATATCAAAAGACTTAATTATTCTAGATCAAAATAAATCCGCAGAACTTCTTTTTGAGAAAAAAATAGGAGACTTTGTTGGAAACGATAGCACGATGGATAATAAAAACAAACTATTGAACGTAGAACTTATTTCTCATAATACAGAGACCGTAAATCAAGAGACTATATATGAAGATAAGGTATGGAGCATTTGGTGGATTCCTCTTGGAGAAGACATTTTTCTTTATTATGCGAATGATATTACGAAATATAAAGAAATTGAAGAAAATCTTATGCATTTGTCGAATACAGATTCGCTAACAGGACTTAAAAATAGACTTTTTTTTGATCAAGCCATAAAAAACGAAATCGAACGTTCCAATCGCTTTAACCAACCTTTTTCTACTATTATGTTGGATTTGGATCATTTTAAGCGTGTTAATGATACGTATGGACATCCTATTGGTGATGAAGTATTGAAACAAACAGCTGAGATATTAAAGAAATCAATAAGAAAATCAGATATTTTGGCCAGAATGGGTGGCGAAGAATTTATGATAATATTGACACAGACAGATAGTGTAACTGCCTTTGATATAGCAGAAAATATTCGTAAGACGTTAGAAGTTAGCTACCATCCGATTGCGGGAAAAGTCACAGCAAGTTTTGGTGTAGCTGAAAGAAATAAAGGGGAATCTGCGGAAGATATCTATAAACATGTAGATGAAGCACTCTATCTAGCGAAGGCGGGTGGAAGAAATCGCGTTGTTAGTTACGAAAGTATGACGAATGCACAGCCGTTCATGGCTTTTGCACATCTTGAATGGAGTAGTGATCTTGAATGTAGTAATATTGTAATCGATGAACAGCATAAACAACTTTTCAATATAGGAAATAGCCTTATTTTTATGTCATTTTCAAAAGTTAACAACGAAAAAATTGGAGAGCAACTTAGTAAGCTTCTTAATCATATAGCGGATCACTTTGCATATGAAGAGAAGGTATTGTTAGATGCAGGATACCCAGACTATATGAAGCATATACAACTACATCAACAGTTATTAGAAAAGGCGGTAAAAATTAAAAAAATTTATGAAGATGGAATGCTGAAGCCTTCCGAAATATTTTCTTTTTTACTTGATAATGTTGTGGTTGGACATCTGATGGAGGACGATACAAAATATTTTTCCTATCTTAGGTCCCGAAATAAGTAAGTTTCAAGTATTGATTTTAGCACTTTCGATAGTATTCAAGAGATTTAAATGTTTAATATTACAGATTATACGCATTAATTGTCAGTATATATAAAAGAAAATATATTTATGTAAAACTATTGAAAAGTATATAAATAAATGATAGAATAAAGCAAATTTAATGAAGGAGGTGTAATATGCAAAAGTATGAATGCCCTTGTGGTTATGTTTATGATCCCGAATTAGGTGATCCAGATAATGGAGTAGCTCCAGGTACAGCTTGGGAAGATGTTCCAGAAGATTGGACATGTCCAACATGTGGATTAGATAAAGATTCATTTTCAGAAATCTAATGCTACATATCTAGATATGTCTTGATTATTGAACTATGATTATTATAAATGTAAGAAAAGTCAGTGAATCTACCTGTAGATACACTGACTTTTTTACGATATTTATAAATAAGAGTTGTCCTTCCATATTGGAGTCAGATTGGTAAATAGTTCAATAAAGATTTTCTTGAATGTAGATGATTAACGTGTTATACTGTCAAAGTATAGAAAGACAATTGTCTTTACTGAAAAGACTTTGAGAGGAGAGTAATTATTTATGAAAAAGAAATTATTGGCATTTGTACTTTGTCTTAGTTTAGCTGCTAGTGTATTATCTGGCTGTGGCAGTAAATCAGACAGTGATAGTAAGGTAATCAAAATTGGTGTATTTGAGCCATTAACTGGCGAGAATGGCGGTGGAGGTTTCCAGGAAGTTCTTGGCATGCGTTATGCAAATGAAGTTTACCCTACGGTTGACATTGACGGCGTTACATATGACATCGAATTAGTAGAAGTTGATAACAAAAGTGATAAGACAGAAGCAGTTAGTGCTGCTCAAAGTTTAATTAGTTCTGGTGTTAAAGTGGTATTAGGATCTTATGGTTCTGGTGTATCTATCGCAGCAGGTGAATTCTTCAAAGAAGCAGGTATTCCTGCAATTGGAGCATCTTGCACGAACCCTCAGGTTACACTTGGCAATGATTTTTATTTCCGTGTATGCTTCCTTGATCCATTCCAGGGTACGGTTATGGCGAACTATGCTTATCAGGAAAATGCAAAGACAGCTGCAGTTATTACACAGTTAGGGGATGATTATTCCTCAGGTCTTGGTAGTTTCTTTGTAACTGCATTCAAAGAACTTGCAGGCGATAGCGCTATTGTAAGCGAAGAACAGTTCCAGACAAATCAGACTGATTTTAAAGCAGTCTTAACGAACGTGAAAGCAGCAAACCCAGATGTAATTTTTGCTCCATCTTCGATTGCAACGGCTCCTTTGATTATTAAGCAGGCACGTGAACTTGGCATTACCTGTCCTATTATGGCTGGTGATACTTGGGAAAATTCAACGATTGTTGAAAATGCTGGTGAATCAGCAGAAGGTATTGTATTATCCACATTTTTTGATGATGCAGAACCAGCAAACAAAGAGGCAGAGTCCTTTGTAAAAGGATTCAAAGATTATCTTAAAAAGAATAATCAGTCTGAGATTATCCCAGCAGTATCTGCACTTGGATATGATGCATATTTGGTAGCATTACAGGCAATTAAAGACGCAGCTTCCACTGATTCAGCAAAGATTCGCGATGCAATGGTAAACGTACAAATTGATGGGGTTACTGGCACAATTTCATTTGACGAAAATGGAGATGCAAAGAAAGATATGGCATTTATCAAAACGGTTGAAAATGGTGAATTCAAATTCTTAAAGACTGTAACCGTTACTAAATAAAGTGTTTCTTTTGTAGAGGTTGCCTTTCATTTTTTAGGCAGCCTTTACTATATTAATGTTTGGAGGACATCTCATGACTTTATCAACTCTTTTACAACACTCGTTAACCGGAATATCGCTTGGAGGTGCCTACGCACTGATTGCAATCGGCTATACCATGGTTTACGGTATCCTTCGCATGATCAATTTTGCTCATGGCGATATATTTATGATGGCTGGTTATTTTATGATTTTTTCGATGGCGGTCGTACCATGGTGGGTTTCCATTCTATTGGTATGCGTCCTAACAATAATTCTGGGTGTAACGGTAGAGCGTGCGGCATATAAACCGATTCGATCTGCACCCCGTATGTCGATCATGATTTCTGCGATCGGTGTATCCTATTTACTGCAGAATTTAGCTACATATTTGTTTACTGCACTTCCTCGTGCTTATCCGGAAATTCCTATCCTTAAGAAAATATTCCACATTGGAAGTATATCTTCCTCGTTGGTTACATTTGTTACACCTGTATTAACTGTTTTGTTAGCTATGGGGCTTATGTTTTTAATTAATCATACCAAAATTGGAATGGCAATGCGTGCGGTATCCAAAGATATGGAAACGGCGCAGTTAATGGGTATCAAAATCAACAATACCATAAGCACTACGTTTGTGATTGGTTCCTTTTTGGCGGCCATTGGCTCCATTCTTTACTTTACAGACCGTATGTCGGTAACGCCTTTTAGTGGAACGCTACCTGGCTTAAAATGTTTTATTGCTGCCGTTCTTGGTGGTATTGGCAGTATTCCAGGTGCAGTTGTTGGAGGATTTATCATTGGAATCTGTGAGACGCTTCTTGTAGCATTTGGATACTCCACTTACAGCGATGCATTTACATTTATATTATTGATTATTATCCTTCTGTGCCGCCCGACAGGATTGTTTGGCGAGAAGATGATAGATAAGGTATAGGGGGAAACGAACATGAAAAAGTCTAAAAATTTGATCTATTCCGCAATATTTGGAGTAATCATCCTTTTACTTCTCTTCTTCTTGGAAGCAAATAAATTTCAATATGGTATGGCTTATACCATTTTACAAAAAGGTATGATTTTAGCAGTAGTAGCTGTATCCATGAACCTTGTTACTGGATTTACTGGATTATTTTCCTTAGGTCAGGCTGGTTTTATGGCAATTGGCGCTTATGTAACAGGAATTTTTCTGATTCCATCTGACAGTATTTCAGAAGTTTATTACATCAGTGGTGTGAATCCAGCAATCGCAAGCTTTAAAAACTGGCTTGAATCAGGTCCGGCATTTTTACAACCAATCATTCCATACCTTGCTTTAATTATTGGTGGTTTGTTAGCTGCTTTGTTTGCTGCTGTGATTGGCTATCCAGTGCTTCGACTAAAAAGTGATTATCTTGCCATTGCAACCCTTGGATTTTCTGAGATTATGCGTGCGATTATTTCGAGCCCTCAAATGGATCGTGTTACCAATGGTTCCTATGGGCTGAAGAAAATTCCTGGTTTTACTTCTATATTTGAACCATTTGGAATTATGGTGGTGTGTATTTTATTGATGGTGCTTTTGCTTCGTAGTACATATGGACGCGCATTTCGAGCCATTCGTGAGGATGAAATTGCAGCGGAAGCAATGGGTATCAACTTGGCAAAACACAAACAGATGTCTTTTATTATCGGTTCGTTCTTCTCTGCAATAAGCGGAGGTATGCTTGCAATGTTTATGCGTTCCATTGATTCCAAGTCATTTAGTGTATCCTTGACTTATGATATCTTACTAATCGTAGTAATCGGAGGTATTGGTAGTGTATCCGGTAGTGTAATTGCAGCGCTTTTAGTAACAGCAAGCAAGGAATGGTGGCTTCGTTTCTTTGATAATCCATTATTTATCGGTGGTGTTCAGATCCCATTATTCCGGACTGGTTTTCGTATGGTTATATTCTCTGTGATTTTACTAATTGTCGTACTATTTTATCAGAGAGGAATTATGGGCAAGAACGAATTCTCCTGGGCGCGCCTTGAAAAAAGGCTCTTGAAATTATTTAAAAGGGGAGGTGCTAAGAATGCCTAACCATATTTTAAGTGTAAATGACATTACCATGCAGTTCGGTGGAGTTGTAGCGGTAAATAACCTTACTTTGGAGGTGAACGAAAATGAAATCGTATCACTGATTGGACCAAATGGTGCAGGTAAGACAACGGCCTTCAATGTAATTACAGGTGTTTATGCACCAACGAATGGTGCAGTCTATGTAAAAGACAACATGATTACCAGCAATTTTCCAAAGTCATCCATGAAAAAGCTTTATGCTGGTGAAAACAATGGAAAATACACCACTACTATGAGAAAGACGCCGGATCAGATTACAAAGCTTGGTGTAGCGCGTACCTTCCAAAATATCCGCCTTTTCAAAGAGCTTACTGCCTTTGAGAATGTTCTTATAGCAAAGCATATGCTCTACAAATCCAACTTTTTGTCCGCAACCTTATGCCTAAATCGAAAAGAAGAAAAGGCAATGCGTGAAGAGACGATGAAGTTGCTTGATATTTTAGGGCTGACTGACGTAAAGGATGAGATCGCTTCTTCCTTACCTTATGGACAGCAGCGCCATCTAGAGATAGCCCGTGCACTTGCGACCAACCCACAGCTACTGCTTCTTGATGAACCTGCGGCAGGTATGAATCCTCAAGAAACCGATGAACTGACAAAGTTTATTTATGATATTCGTAAAAAGTTTAACCTAACGGTATTTATGATTGAGCATCATATGGACTTAGTTATGGATATTTCAGATCGTATTTATGTTCTTGATTTTGGAAAATTAATTGCTTCTGGAACGCCAGAAGAAATACAAAATAATCAACGAGTTATCGATGCATATTTGGGGGTACAAGAAGATGGAGAATAATAATTTATTAGAATTAGACAATCTATATGTATCCTATGGTGGTATTCAGGCAGTTAAGGGAATCAGTCTTACTGTACCAAAAGGAGAGATTGTAACCTTGATTGGTGCGAATGGTGCGGGAAAGAGTACCATACTTCGTGCCATCTCAGGTCTGGTAAAAGCGGAAAGTGGTAAAATCTTTTATAAAGGGGAAGATATTACTGGTAAGAATACAACTTCGATTGTAGAAAAAGGGATTACGCTTGTTCCAGAAGGAAGGCACGTATTTCCAGATTTAACGGTATTGGAGAATTTGAAAATCGGAGCTTATTTGCGAAAAGATAATTTACAAGAGGATATCAATTGGATTTATAAGCTGTTTCCAAGACTACAGGAACGTTCCTGGCAGATGGCAGGTACCTTATCTGGAGGAGAACAGCAGATGTTAGCAGTTGGCCGTGCACTTATGAGCAAGCCAGAGCTTATCATGATGGATGAACCTTCCCTTGGTCTTGCACCAATTATCGTAAATGATATTATGGAGATTATAAAGACAATCAATAAAGAGGGTGTTACCATTCTTTTGGTTGAGCAAAATGCGAACCTTGCTTTAAAAATAGCGCACACTGGCTATGTGTGCGAAACGGGAAATATTACACTGAAGGGTACCGGAATGGAACTTTTAAGTGATGAAAGTGTAAAAGCCGCATATCTAGGAAAAGCAAGAAGAAAATAATACGTTCGAAAATTAGAAAAGTTAGTGAATCTATGGATGGATAGATTTACTGACTTTTTTTTTGTTTGATTTTATATTCAAACAAAAAAGAGAAAAATTCATTATTTTGTAATTTAATGGAATTTGTAGCAGAAATGCGCTATAATATGAGTGAATTGTTGTTACTGATAGCAAGCATGGAGGTAGGTATGATTAAAAATCAATGGTATGCTGTATTAGAAGCGAAAGAATTGAAGAAAAATAAACCAATCGGAGTAACAAGATTTTCGGAAAAGCTTGTATTTTGGAGGGATAGTCATGGAAAGACTCGATGTATTTATGATAAATGCTGCCATAGAGGTGCTAGCTTAAGTTTAGGTAAAGTGGTACATAATTACTTAGAGTGCCCTTTCCATGGGTTTCAATATGATGCAACTGGAAACGTGACGTTGATCCCTGCTATTGGAAAAGACAAAACAGTACCCCGCAATTTTAAAGTTCATTCCTATGTAGCAAAAGAAGCTAATGGGTTTATCTGGGTATGGTACAGTGATCATAAAGAAAATATCCCTGAAATACCATTTTTTGAGGAGCTAAAACAAGGCTTTTCTTATGGAAGTTTTCATGAAAATTGGGGAGTACATTACACAAGAGCAATTGAAAACCAGTTGGATGTTGTTCATTTACCATTTGTGCACAAGACAACAATAGGAAAAGGAAATAAGACGCTTGTTCATGGACCTGTCGTAAAATGGAATGGCAATCGAATGACTTTTTATGTGAAAAACCAACAGGATAAAGGACAAAATCCTCAAACACCAGAGGAAATAGAAAATTATGAAACGTTATTTTCCTTACAACTGCAAATGCCGAATTTGTGGCAAAATAGAATATCAGATAAGGTTAGAATTGTTGCAGCATTTGCTCCAATTGATGAAGAAAACACGAGAATATATCTGCGATTCTATCAAAAATTTGTAACAGTACCAATACTAAAGCAGATTTTTAATCGTATGAGTAATATTGGAAATCAAATAATTTTACACCAGGATAGAAAGGTTGTATTAACACAACAACCTAAGAAAAGTGAACTTGTAATGGGTGAAAATTTAATTCAGGGGGATTTGCCTATTATTGAGTATCGCCAAAAGCGTCAGGAATTAAAAAATTTCATGAATTAAATGATCTGCCCGAATATAGAACCTGCTTGAGATTTTAGGTTAGTAAAAAGAGAGGGAATGGTTTATGTTTTACAGAATTAGCAATGACACAATGGAAGTAGAGGCTACACAAAAATGGGAGCAGTGGGAGGATGGAGTAGCTGTATTTACCAGTCAGGAATGGGAAAAAGAAATGGATATAAAAGCAAGTTATCTTCTAAACCAAAGAGAAGATAATATCCATTTTTGCAAATTAGAAATCCACGGAAACTATTTATTTGGAACCTTACACATTCCGATGAAAGAACAGCATGAGAAAAATTTGGGTTTTGCGTTTTATATACTTGAAAAGAGACTTATCTTTATTGATGACTCTGAAATAGTAAAGAAAAGTATCGATAAAATAATGGTAAGTAAGCAACGAAAAGGATATACACTGGAACGTTTTTTATATGATTTCTTACTTTCTTTTATCGACGAAGATTTATTATATCTGGCGGCTCTTGAAAAAGAAATTACGAATATGGAAGAAAGTATTATAAACGGAAATGTCCATAAATTTAATTATCGAATGCTACACTTAAAAAAAGAAATTTCTCGTTTACATCGCTATTATAGTCAACTTACGAACCTAGGGGAGAATCTATATGAAAATGAAATGGATTTTTTTGGGAAAGAGGATGTAACACATTTTCGTGTATTTTCAGAACGTGCGGCCAGACTTCAGGCAGAAACACAGGTGTTGAGAGAATATGCAATGCAGGTACAAGATGTTTATCAATCAGAAATTGGAATTCGCCAGAATAATGTAATGAAAGTACTGACGATTGTAACAACCATTTTCCTACCATTGACACTGATCGCTGGATGGTATGGTATGAATTTTGTTTATATGCCAGAGCTTCAATGGAGATACGGATATCCATTTGTCATTTTAATTAGTATTATAATTGTAATAATAAGCCTATGGATTTCAAAACGAAAGAAATTCTGGTAAAAAACACTTGCATTTCATCGGAAGATAAATTATAATGAAGAAAATTTAATTTAATCCTTTAAACCGTTGAAGCGGAGATAAAAATAGAACGTGCACTTACAGAGAGTCGGGAATGCTGAGAACCGACAGAACGCAGGCTATTAAATGGACCGCTGAGGGCGCAGTGAACGGAAATCTCCTAGTATTCTGCGACGTAAGACATACGTTAGTTGTCATAGATATGTTAGTATCTAGTAAGTGCACGAGCATACGTTTCGTGAATCGAGGTGGCACCGCGGGTGTATTTTAATACAACTATTTCCCGTCCTTGACAGAGTATATCTGGCAAGGACGGTATTTTTTTACCCTTTTTTCGAATTGTCGGATATAGTCCTTACGAAAACTAGGAATTTAAGACTTGGATTTTAAAAGGAGGTAGTAAAAAAATGAACGTTTATCCATCGAAAGAAGAAGCATTCAAGCTGAGCAAGACAAAGCAATATGGTGTGATTCCAATCTGTCTTGAGCTGTATGCGGATAAAATGACACCGGTAACGGTCATGAAAATCATAAAAAAGGTAAGTGTACACTGTTACATGCTAGAGAGTGTGGAGGAACAGAAAAAATGGGGACGATATACCTTCCTTGGGTATGACCCAATCCTAGAACTTTCCTGTCACAATCATGAGCTGATGCTTCGGTCAGGCATGGAAGAAAAAAAGGTGGTAGAACATCCAAAAGAGGCAATTCAAACTATTTTGAAGCAGTATAAAAGCCCAAAACTTGAGAATCTGCCGACTTTTACAGGAGGGCTTGTTGGATATTTCTCCTATGATTATATCAAATATAGTGAACCCAAGCTTGTACTGGATGCCGAGGATGAAGACGGTTTTAAAGATGTTGATTTAATGTTGTTTGATAAAGTAATTGCTTTTGATAATGAAAGGCAAAAGATATTACTCATTGCAAATGCGAAAACGAATCATATGGAAGAAAACTATGAAAATGCAAAAGCAACCTTGCAGAGCATGGCACAGCTATTGACACATGGTCAAATGGCGCAAGATAAGCCACTTTCTTTAAAAAGCCAATGGAAAGCACTTTTTGATAAAGATCAGTATTGTGAAATGGTAGAAAAAGCAAAAAAATTAATTATAGAAGGGGACATTTTTCAGGTGGTTTTATCCAACCGTTTGGAAGTAGAAGTGGAGGGAAGTCTGCTTGATACGTATCGCGTGCTGCGAACGCTAAATCCTTCGCCCTATATGTTCTATTTTTCAAGTGATGATATTGAGATAGCAGGGGCTTCTCCAGAAACACTGGTAAAGCTTCAGGATAATAAGCTATTCACTTATCCGCTTGCTGGAACAAGACCGCGGGGAAGGGACAACGAGGAAGATGAACGTTTGGTGAAGGAACTATTGTCCGATGAAAAAGAACTCGCAGAACATAACATGTTGGTAGACCTAGGAAGAAATGACATTGGAAAGATTAGCAACATTGGAAGTGTAAAAGTAGAAAAGTATGCGAATATTGAACGCTTTTCACATGTTTTTCATATTGGATCAACGGTTACGGGAGAGATATCACCAAATAAGGACGCGTTGGATGCTGTCGATGCAATCCTACCTGCAGGAACACTTTCTGGCGCACCGAAACTACGAGCCTGCGAGATAATCAATGAACTAGAAGGGAAAAAGCGGGGAATCTATGGAGGGGCAATCGGATATCTAAGCTTTACGGGAGAGCTGGATACCTGCATTGCGATCCGTCTGGCTTATCACAAGAAGGGAAAAGTATTTGTACGTTCCGGTGCCGGAATTGTTGCAGATAGTAATCCAGAAAATGAATACCAGGAATGTCTCAACAAAGCACAGGCGGTAGTTACCGCATTAGGTATGGCGGAAGGAGGAATTGACTTTGATATTGCTCATTGATAATTATGACAGCTTTTCTTATAATCTCTACCAGCTGATTGGAAGTATTCGAGATGACATTATAGTTATACGAAATGATGAAAAAACCATTTCTGAAATTGAACAGATGAAACCAGAACTTATTGTCCTCTCACCAGGACCGAAACGACCAGCCGATGCTGGAATTTGTATAGAGGCGGTACAATATTTTGCAGGAAAAGTACCAATCTTAGGTGTTTGCCTTGGACACCAGGCAATCTGCGAAGCATTTGGAGCAACCATTACTTATGCAAAGAAGCTCATGCATGGAAAATCCAGTATCATCAAACTATCAAACGATAGTCGGCTCTTTCAGGGTATCAATGAAAAAGGGCATACCATGCAAGCGGCAAGGTATCATTCCTTAGTTGCAGACCCTAAGACCATACCAAAAGAGTTAAAGGTAGTTGCTGTTTCCGATGAGGGTGAAGTAATGGCAGTAGAGCATGAAAGTTATCCAGTGTTCGGGGTTCAGTTTCATCCAGAATCCGTATTAACCAAAGACGGAGTGCAAATTATTAAAAATATACTGGGTGAAATAGAGAAAAAGAAGGTAACGGACAAAGTAAACGATATATTTCAGGAAAGGATGAATTGCTATGATAAAAGAAGCAATCTTAACATTAA
The DNA here is from genome assembly GCA_002419585.1 of Lachnoclostridium sp. UBA5725. Lineage (GTDB taxonomy): Bacteria > Bacillota > Clostridia > Lachnospirales > Lachnospiraceae > DIGJ01. The sequence continues at coordinate 139,145 of DIGJ01000014.1, read as the reverse complement.
GTAAAAAGCAAGATATAGGATATGAAATGGCTCGCGAAGTTATGAATGAAATTATGAGTGGAACAGCCAGTGAGGTACAAAAAAGTGCTTACCTTACGGCACTTAGTATGAAAGGGGAAACAATTGATGAAATCACAGGCTCAGCGTTTGAGATGAGAAATCATTGCATTAAATTACTACATGACATGGATGTACTTGAAATTGTGGGAACTGGTGGGGATGGTTCCAATTCTTTTAATATCTCTACGACTTCGGCAATTGTGGTTTCCTCTGGTGGTGTACCAGTAGCAAAACATGGAAATCGTGCGGCAAGCAGTCGCAGTGGTGCAGCGGATGTGCTGGAAGCTTTGGGAGTAAATATATTAGTGACACCAGAAAAAAGTGCTGCGATGCTAACGGAAATTGGTATTTGCTTCTTGTTTGCACAAAATTATCATATTGCCATGAAGCATGTGGGACCCGTTCGAAAAGAATTAGGTATCCGGACAATATTTAATATTCTAGGACCATTAGCAAATCCGGCAGGAGCAAATATGCAGGTAATGGGAGTGTATGAGGAAGCCCTTTTGTTACCACTTGCCAATGTACTCTTAAATTTAGGCGTCAAAAATGCGATGGTCGTTTATGGACAGGATAAACTGGATGAAATATCAATGAGTGCAAAGACGAGTGTTTGTGAAGTGAGAAATGGTGAGATTCATTCTTATGTGATTGAGCCGGAGGACTTTGGATTTACAAAATGTAGCAGGGAAGATTTGGTAGGAGGAACACCGGAAGAAAATGCGGATATCACCTGTGCTATTTTGAATGGTGAAAAAGGTCCAAAACGGGAGGCAGTGCTTTTAAATGCAGGCGCCGGATTTTATGTTGCAGGGCGTTGTGAAACACTGGAAGAGGGAGTTCGTATGGCAGAACAGCTCATCGATTCTGGTATGGCAAAGAAGCAATTAGAATCCTTCATTCGATGCTCTAATGAGTAGAAAATGTGAGTGCAAAAATGAATAATACAAAACATATTCAAACTGGACCAAGATCGAAAGAATTTTTATGAAAGGATAAATGCAAACACATAAGTTCCAACCTTTGTGTTTGTGACTGGTATCAACGTATGATTTTAGATGAGATAGCAAAAAAAACACGAGAACGAATCGCAAATCAAAAACTGCAGATATCATATGATGAAATGAAGGAACAAGCATATAAACTAGCACAAGGAGAGAAAAAGTTTCCGTTTGAGAAAGCCCTAAGAAGGCAGGATATCCAATTTATTTGCGAGGTAAAGAAAGCATCTCCCTCAAAAGGAGTCATCGCAGAAGCGTTTCCCTATATTTCGATTGCGACTCAATATGAGAAGGCAGGAGCTTCTGCCATTTCGGTTCTAACGGAACCAAATTATTTCTTAGGTGACAATCAATATCTGAAAGAAATTAAGGAAGCGGTAACGATTCCAGTGCTTCGAAAGGATTTTACGGTAGATAAGTACATGATTTATGAGGCAAAAGTACTCGGAGCAGATGCGGTCCTACTGATTTGTTCGATACTTTCGGAAGAAGAGTTAAACGAGTATATAAAGATTGCAGATTCACTAGGGCTTTCTGCATTGGTTGAGGCTCACACACAAGAAGAGGTCGCTATGGCGATTCGATGTAATGCAAGGGTAATCGGCGTCAATAACCGTGACTTAAAGACCTTTCAAGTGGATATTCAAACATCGATTCGATTACGAAGTCTTGTTCCAAATGACATTCTGTTTGTATCAGAAAGTGGAATGAAGACAGCACAGGATATTGCTGCATTAAAGGAAAATCATGTGAATGCGGTTTTAATCGGAGAAACGCTTATGAGAAGCGAAAATAAAAAAGAAATGCTGGATGAATTAAGAGGTAGTAAAAAGATAAATAACATAATCAAAACAAAAATATGTGGCTTGCGTCGTGAGATAGATATAGAGTATGCAAATGAATGCAAACCAGATTATATCGGGTTCGTATTTGCAAAGAGTAAACGAAGGGTATCACCGGAGGAAGCCTTCATACTAAAATCGAAACTTTCAAAGGATATTCAGGCAGTTGGTGTTTTTGTAAATGAACCGTCCGACAATATCATTGATTTACTAAAAAAAGGAATTATTGATATTGCACAGCTTCATGGAAGTGAGAGTGAAGAAGATATTTTTAAGATTAAAAAAGCAACAGGAAAATCAGTCATTAAAGCAATCAAAGTAAGAGATACACAGGATATCCTTCGATGGCAGGATTCCAAAGCGGATTATTTGCTACTCGACAATGGAGAAGGAACGGGCGAAAGCTTTGACTGGGGGATTTTGAAAAATATGGATCCTGAATTTCAAATGAAACCGTTCTTTTTAGCTGGGGGACTTAGCGCAGAAAATGTGAAAGAAGCCTGCAATGCGGTACTGCCATTTCTGCCTATGTGTATTGATGTCAGTAGTGGTGTTGAAGTAGAAGGATATAAAAATCTGGAGAGAATGAAACAACTGATAAAAGCAGGAAAGGAGATATAAAAGATGGAAAAAGGACGTTACGGAGTCTTTGGTGGGCAGTATATTGCAGAAACGCTAATGAATGAAATTATAAGACTAGAAGATGCGTATGAATGTTATAAAAACGATAAAGAGTTTCAGAAAGAATTGGAGGATTTACTGAATCAGTATGCGGGAAGACCTTCCCTTCTTTATTACGCAAAAAATATGACGAAAGATTTAGGAGGAGCCCGGATCTATCTAAAACGAGAAGATCTAAATCACACTGGATCGCATAAAATAAACAATGTGCTCGGACAGGTGTTAATGGCAAAAAAAATGGGAAAGACTCGCGTCATTGCTGAAACAGGTGCTGGTCAGCATGGAGTTGCAACAGCAACGGCAGCAGCACTTCTAGGACTTGAATGTGAAATATTTATGGGAAAGGAAGATACGATACGGCAAGCACTTAATGTCTACCGTATGGAACTTTTGGGTGCAAAAGTACATCCAGTTACCAGTGGAACCATGACGCTCAAAGATGCAGTAAATGAAACCATGAGGGAGTGGACCAATCGTGTGAGTGATACGCATTACGTACTCGGCTCCGTTATGGGACCACACCCATTTCCGATGATTGTTCGTGATTTTCAAAGTATTATCAGTTTAGAAGCAAGGGAGCAGATTTTAGAATATGAGGGAAAACTTCCATCTGCTGTATTAGCTTGTGTTGGAGGTGGCAGCAATGCGATGGGAATGTTCTATCATTTTATAGAGGATGAGAATGTGAAGCTGATTGGCTGTGAGGCAGCAGGTAAGGGCGTCGATACGGCGCTTCATGCTGCTACGATCGCAAAAGGAGAAGTCGGTATTTTTCATGGAATGAAATCGTACTTTTGCCAGGATGAAAATGGACAGATTGCACCAGTGTACTCGATTTCAGCAGGTCTAGACTATCCGGGTATTGGTCCAGAACATGCAAATTTATACGATAGTGAGCGTGCAACTTATGTACCAGTTACAGATGATGAGGCCGTGGATGCATTCGAGTATTTGGCAAAGACAGAGGGAATCATCTGCGCGATTGAAAGTGCACATGCGGTATCTTATGCAAGAAAAATCGCAGGCAAAATGAGAAAAGATGAAAATATAATAATCTGCCTTTCTGGTCGAGGAGACAAAGATGTTGCAGCCATAGCAAGATATAAGGGGGTAAAAATCGATGAGTAGAATTAGCAGTGCATTTGAACATAAAAAAGCATTTATCGGATTTTTGACAGCCGGTGATCCAACCCCCTCGTTGACCATTGAATATATCCTTGAAATGGAACGAGCAGGTGCGGATCTGATTGAAATTGGGATACCATTTTCTGATCCGACAGCCGAAGGAGTCGTAATTCAAGATGCAAATATCCGAGCATTGTCAAAGGGAATGACTCCGGATGGGGTATTTGATATCGTAGCAAGCGTACGACAGGTATCAAACATACCTCTTGTATTTTTGACCTATATAAATCCGGTTTTTCATTATGGTTACGAAAAATTCTTTGCTCGTTGTGAGGAATTAGGAGTAGATGGAATCATTATTCCAGATATGCCCTATGAGGAAAGAAGTGAATTGCTGCCCATTGCTACCACTCATGGGGTAGAGGTCATATCTTTGATAGCACCGACTTCCAGACAGCGTATTCAAATGATAGCCAAGGAGTCCAGTGGATTTTTGTATGTTGTATCTAGTATGGGAGTGACTGGAGTTCGAAGTGAAATTAATACAGACCTTGCAGCAATGATAGATTTGATCAAAGCGGTGACCGATATCCCTTGTGCCATTGGATTTGGTATAAATACAACAATCCAGGCAAAGCAGATGGCAAAATTAGCGGATGGCGTCATTGTGGGAAGCGCAATTGTAAAGATAATTGAAAAATATGGAAATCACGCACACCAGGCACTTTTCGAGTATGTATCGAGCATGAAACAAGCTATTCGTGAACAATAGTCTGGCATAAATGCATTTGCACATCATATACTTTTACAACTGCAATTTTAGGTGTGATATGGTGTACATAAAAAAAATAAGATGGGGTATATTGGCTGAACTGATTGTAGTCATAGCGATAGGAATCGTTGTTTGCTCTTCAAGGTTAGTATCCGATAAAAACCTGGAGAATGTTGCAGTAAGCAGCCAGAATTATATCAAGTGGGTAGATTTTAATGTTTCCTACGAAGCCTTGTGTAAGGCATATGAAATAGATGTAAGTACGTATGAAGAAGAGGTACATTTATCTTGGATTGAACTTTTGGCTTATGTAGCAGCAAAAAATGGCGGAGAATTCTCAAAAAAGTCAATACGAGATCTAGAATCACTGAAAAAATCGCTTTGCAGTAAGGAAACCACGTTGGAAGAACTTACAAAGGACATGAAATACTATAAGTATTTCTTAGAGGCATACGATGCAGTCCTAGGCGGCTACATTGGTGAGTATGAAGTCGAGATATGTGATGAAAGTGGAACGAAGCAATATGAGAAAAAGTATGGTCTCAAGGCTTTTTCACCGATAGCAAAGAGTTTTCCTTATAGTGATTATGATGATTTTGGCTCCTCGCGTAATTATGGCTATAAAAGAGTGCATTTAGGACATGACATGATGGGACAGATTGGTACACCGATTATAGCGGTAGAGTCCGGCTATGTGGAGGCACTTGGATGGAATCAGTATGGTGGTTGGCGAATTGGTATTCGAAGCTTTGATAAAAAAAGATATTATTACTACGCTCATTTAAGACAGAATTATCCGTATCAGGAAAAACTAGAAGAAGGAAGCGTGGTTACCGCAGGGGATGTTATAGGCTATATGGGACATACTGGATATAGCACAAAAGAAAATGTGAATAACATCAATACCGTGCATCTTCACTTCGGAGTACAACTAATCTTTGATGAATCACAAAAAGAGGGAAATAATGAAATATGGATTGATTGCTACAATCTGACTCGATTTTTATTAAAAAATAGAAGCGATGTTGCAAAAGTGGAAGGCACCAAAGAATGGGCTCGTGTGAATGAAATGAGGGTTCCTGAGGTGGAGGCGTATGGGAAATAAGAGCCTAAAAAAGGGATGTGCAAAACGGAAGGTTTTGTTCAATTTGCAATCTAGGGCTCAAATCGCATACGTAAAAACCTCAAAACGATTGTCAATTTTAATAAGCCATAAACAGCGAAAAACGGGTGATTTGACACCTGTTTTTCACTATTGTCTTATTAAAATAATCGTTAATTCGGTTTTCACGTATGCGATTTGAGCCCTGGATTGCAAATTGGGATAAAGGTTTCTGATTTCGCAATATGCCCCCCTTTTTTGAAATTCTTATAAAATAAGGAAAAGCTACAAGGTACTTATAGCTATTAGAAAGATAAGATTTGTATGTAAGATGAAATGATAAATAATCTTCTGAATTTACGAATACAACCATATAATAAGTAGTAATAGATGAAGGAGAGCGTATATGGATCAGAACGAATTTGTCATTGTTTTAAGTGATATTCATATGGGAACGAATTCACCTACGGTTTGTTATCGAAAAGAGGTACATGAACCATTTCTTATTGCTATCTTAGATGATATTATTGCTTGTGCCAATCATATTAGGGAACTGGTACTGCTTGGGGATATATTCGAATTTTGGACATATCTACCAAATGAAGTGCCTCCCAGATTAGATGATATTATTGCTGCACATCCTAATGTATTAGGACCGGATGGAAAACTAAATCAGGTAATTTCTGCGCTCAAAGGCAGAGTTGTTTTTATACCTGGTGATCACGATATTTGTGTTACAGAAGCGGATTTGAGAAAAATAAGAAACAAAGACGGATATACCATTAAGTTTCATGAGGGTGCCTATATTCCCTCTTATGACAAAGGAATCCTATTTACACATGGGAATGAGTTTACAATATTAAATGCTCCATATTATGAAAGTAAATTAGCGCCTCTTCCATTGGGGTATTTTATATCCAGGGCAATTTCTTATTATTTGCAAAAAGAGTTTGGGAAATCCAAGGGCCAAACAGCTGCAAACTTAATAGACAATGGAAACCATTGTATTGCAAATTTTTTATTCAAGAATCAGGCATTCTTCCAATATATTTTAAATACTCCTGATTTTATTAGTGAATTCATTAATGTGATTGCATATGTAACGGGTATGCCTCTAAATTTAAAAATACAGATAAATGAAAATACAGCATTATCGCTCAATGATATAAAAAAAATTTACAATGGATTGACGCTTTCTAAGCAGTCTATTCAGATATTTGCCTTGATAACAGAATTCACTGGATCTTACCTACCGTATATTGCATCAAACTATGTGAAAGAAAAAGATGTGAATCTTGTTATTGCAGGGCACACGCATGTGCCGACATCTCCTGTCAGTGATGGAATCTGTCAGTATGCAAATACTGGATTTATGTGTCCATCCATCCCTGACCTTAAGATAAAACCAATGACTTATGGTATTTATCAGTGTTCCAAGCGTTGGTTTAAATTAGTTCCAATTAATTCCATCCATAATACACAATCATTTATGAAACTTATTTCAACAAAAGAGGTAACGAATGAATCATTCACTTTTGGCTGGTCTGTTTATAATGAATCATGGGAATATTACCATACGATGGAAGAAGGTGTCCGCTCAAAAGCAAAAGAACTTCATATTGATTTGCTTACCCATGATCAAAAAAGTAGCGCAAGCGAAATGGTTACAGGATGTATAAATTTGATTAACGAACAGGTTAATGCTTTACTCATTTCTCCTTTTAATCCAAAAGAAATTCCGTTCATAGTTGCAAATGCTAATATAGAAGAAATACCAGTTGTTATTATTGATGGAGGCACAGATGGAGCGGATGTATTAGCATTTATTGTTTCAGACTCCTTTGCGGGCGGAATATTAGCGGGTGAATATGCATTAACGCTAGTTCGAAAATATTCAATTGTATGTCAGAACGCAGCAATTATTAAGGCAGAAAAAACTGCGACGTATGCGTTAAGACGTGGAGAAGGTTTTAAACGCGTTATGATGGAAAATGGTTATCAAATTATTTCAGAAGTATCTGCAAATGGGGAAAGAAGCATTGCATATGAAGAAATGAAAAAAATTTTGGAGTCTTATCGGAATAATCTAGCAGTCGTATTTTGTGAAAATGGCAATATGACGCTAGGTGCAGCGCAAGCAATCGAGGAGGCCGGGGAAAAAGGTAAAATTATGCTAATTGGATTTGATGCGGATTCATCTGTAATTGATGCAATAAAGCAAGGAATTGTTCAAGGCACAATTGCCCAACAACCGTTTAAAATGGGCGAGATAGGTGTTGAAACTGCCTATCTGGCAATGATAGGAAAGCCTATTATTTATGACGATAGGGCAACAAAAGAAATTCTAATGGAAGTCTACTTAATTGATGAATCGGGTAAACAAAGTAGTAAACTTCGATGACATAAACGAAAATGGGAGGTAATCATATTGGATACTGCTTGTGTGGATCAAATCATAAGTGAGGATTATGCCGACTTTATCATTGAAAATGAGCGATTTCCGGAATCTTTTATAACAAGTCCTAATTTTTGTCATGAGACAATTAGCAACACGTATTCGGTCGCCTATGTGCCAGTCACAAGTTTGCCAAGTAATATGATTCAGCAATATTCCTATAGTATTTTTCCTAGTTGCTTTGGCTTGATGCAAATCGATAGTTTGGATGAGGCTGGTATTTCGCAAATTCAAAGGGCACCGTCACTGAATTTAACAGGGCGAGGAGTGCTAATCGGAATCGTAGACACGGGTATCGACTATACGCATGAAGCGTTTAAAAATGCAGATGCTACAACAAAAATAGTCTCTATCTGGGACCAGACAATAAATGATACATCGCAAAAACCAGTGGGCCTTAATTATGGTGCGGAATATACCGAGGAACAGATAAATCTGGCACTAACCAGTGAGGATCCTTTATCGATTGTTCCCAGTATGGATACCAATGGTCACGGCACATTTTTGGCAGGGATTGCTGCTGGAAATCGAAATGAAATAAGGAATTTTTCTGGTGTCGTTCCAGATGCTAAAATTGTAGTTGTAAAACTAAAGCAGGCAAAGCGATATATCCGAGAATTTTTTTCGATTCCACTCGAAGCGGATTGCTATCAGGAAAATGATATTATGTTTGGAATTAAATATTTACTAGATGTTTCTAGAAAATTGAATCAGCCGATATCAATCTGTATTGGGCTTGGCAGTTCGCAAGGCTCTCACGATGGACGCCACTCACTTTCGAGTTTTATATCCACGGTAGCAGATGAAAAAGGTGTTGGTGCTACGATTGCTGCGGGAAATGAAGGGCCTAAAAGACATCATTATTCTGGAACGGTTGATGCAGCTATAGGATATGATACCGTAGAGTTAAAGGTCGGTCCTAATAATATGGGATTTTCAATGGAATTATGGGGAAATAGTCCTAATTTATTCTCGATTGATATTCTATCGCCGACCGGAGAATATATATCGAGAATTCCTGCAAGATTAAAGGAAACAAGAAAAATAGATTTTATATTTGAAAGAACCATTATTTTTGTAGATTATGAAATTGTAGAATCGCAAACCGGGGATCAGCTGATATTAATTCGATTTCAAAATCCAACGGAAGGAATCTGGCGTTTTCGAGTATATTCAAGCATTACTTTTAATCCTCAATTTAACGTTTGGCTCCCAATTACTAATTTTCTTGGCACGGATACTTTTTTTACGAAGCCTGATCCTGAAATAACACTTACTGCCCCGGCAAACGCAGAGATTCCGATTATAGCGACTGCATATAATCACAGAAATGATAGCATTTATATTGATGCGAGTCGTGGATATACCAGAGCAGGTAAGATTAATCCGACATTCGCAGCCCCAGGGGTAAACCTTTTAGGCCCCACCCTAAATAATGAATATACGGTATTAAGCGGAACTAGTGTATCAGCAGCGTTTACAACGGGTGCAGTTGCGATGATATTAGAATGGGGTATAAGGCAAGAAAGTCAAACGCAGTTCGATACCGTAGAAATAAAGAATTATTTGATCCGTGGTGCGAAACGAGATTCGGATAAAGTTTATCCAAATAGGGAATGGGGATTTGGCATTTTAGATTTATATAATACATTTATTAGTTTACGAGGGTGATTGCAAATCAATCGCCCTTTTTTAATTAACAAAAATTGGATAAATTTGAAATATTTTCTAAAATACTGTAGCGCGTCAACGCATAAATGTGCTACAATGATAAACAGAACGTTTTATAATACATAGAATAAAGAGGTAGAAAAATGATCTGGGCAAAAGAAGAAACAATGTCAAGAGAAGAAATGGAAGCCTTACAGCTTGCACGGCTGCAAGAAACCGTAAAACGTGTGTATGAAAAAGTTCCTTCTTACCGGAACAAAATGGAGAGAGCAGGTGTAAAACCAGAGGATATCGTGACGTTAGAAGATTTAAAAAAGCTTCCTTTTGTGACCAAGCAGGACATGAGAGACAACTACCCATTTGGTTTGTTTGCTGTTCCAAAAGAAGAATTGGTACGCATTCATGCATCAAGCGGAACTACTGGAAAACCTACGGTAGTAGGATATACCCAAAACGATATTGACGTCTGGACGGAATGTGTATCCCGAATTGCAGCAATGGGTGGAGCAACTTCAAAGGATGTGGCACAGATTTGCTTTGGATATGGAATGTTTACCGGAGCACTTGGTCTTCATTACGGACTTGAAAATATGGGAGCAGTCATAGTACCGTCCTCTTCTGGAAATACCGAAAAGCAGATTATGTATATGAAGGATTTTGAGACGACACTTTTAGTAGCAACACCATCGTATGCACTTCGTATCGCTGAGGTAGCAAAGGAAATGGGCATAGACCCGAAAAAAGATTTGAACATAAAGATTGGATTAGTTGGAAGTGAACTTTTAACGGATGCGATGCGTAGTGAAATGCATAAGCTTTGGGGAGATGAAATCATCGTTACTTCCAATTATGGAATGAGTGAACTTATGGGACCTGGAGTTTCGGGAGAATGTGAGTATTTATGCGGGATGCATATCAATGAAGACTATTTTCTTCCAGAAATCATTGATCCAAAGACCGAAGAAGTATTGCCGCCAGGGGAAAAAGGGGAACTTGTCATTACTTGTATCAAAAAAGAGGGGATTCCTTTGATTCGTTACCGGACAAAGGATGTGACCAGATTGATCTATGAGCCGTGTGAATGTGGAAGATGCACGGTGCGTATGGAAAATTTAGATGGACGTACCGATGATATGATAAAAATTCGAGGAGTGAATGTATTTCCAAGTCAGATTGAAGAAGTCATTCTGGCAACGCAGGAGATCGGACCACACTATGAAATTATACTGGAACGTAATAACCATGCGGATTTTATGACGATTCGAGTGGAATTGTTAAAAGAAACCGATTCTTATCGTGAACTTGAGGATATTCAAAAGAAAATTAAAAACCGACTACGAGTAATTTTAGGGCTGGATGCCAAGATTTTGTTAGAATCTCCAAATACCCTGCAACGATTTGAAGGGAAAGCAAAACGAGTAAGAGACTTGAGAGAAGGAGCGTAAAAACGTGATAGAAAAGAAGATAATGTTAGGAAATGCAGCAATCGCAAGAGGTGCATATGAAGCAGGGGTAAAAGTATCTGCCGCATATCCAGGGACACCAAGTACAGAGATTAGTGAAAATATAGTTGAGTATGATGAAATTTATGCAGAATGGTCTCCAAATGAAAAGGTAGCCATGGAAGTAGCAATCGGTGCATCCATTAGCGGAGTTCGAGCGATGGCGTCAATGAAGCATGTCGGAGTGAATGTAGCAAGTGATCCCCTTTATACGGTTTCCTATAGTGGAGTAAATGGTGGTCTTGTTCTTGTTGCTGCAGACGATCCAGGCCTTTACAGTTCACAAAACGAGCAGGATACAAGGTGCGTTGCTAGAGCAGCTCAAGTACCTGTATTAGAACCATCGGATAGTCAGGAAGCAAAAGATTTTACAAAGTTTGCATTCGAACTGAGTGAGAAATATGATACTCCGGTAATTGTTCGTACGACAACACGTCTGTCACATTCACAAGGTCCAGTAACGTTGGAAGATCGAATGGAGCCAGAAGATAAGAAATATGAAAGAAATCCGGCTAAATTTGTTATGATGCCAGGGAATGCAAAAGGACGTCACATTTTTGTGGAAAGCCGAATGAAAGCAATGGAAGAAGATGGATGTGAATTCTCGATTAACCGTACACAGATGCGGGATACTTCCATTGGTTTTATTACAAGTGGTATTCCTTATCAGTATGTAAGAGAAGCTTGTCCGAATGCCTCCATCTTAAAGCTAGGTATGGTTCACCCATTACCAAGACGATTAATCGAGGATTTTGCAGCAAAAGTCGATACCTTATATGTATTTGAGGAACTGGAACCTGTGATGGAAGAGCAGATAAAATCCTGGGGTATCCATGCAATTGGAAAAGAAATCTTTACGCTACAAGGGGAATATAGTGCGAATTTACTTCGAAAAGCCGTATTAAATGAAAGCATAGATGTAGTGTTACCACACCAGGTAGCCGCACGTCCGCCGATTCTATGTCCGGGATGTCCACATCGAAGCGTATTCTCCGTATTAAACAAGTTAAAAATTCATGCAGCGGGAGACATTGGTTGTTATACATTAGGTGCGGTTGCACCACTAAACGTGATTGATACGACCATTTGTATGGGGGCAAGTATATCTTCCTTACATGGGATGGAAATGGCAAAGGGAACAGATTATATTAAAAACTGGGTTGCAGTAATTGGAGATTCAACGTTTATGCACACCGGAGTGAATTCCTTAATGAATATGGTATACAACCAAGGAACGGGAACGGTGATGATTCTTGATAACTCCACAACGGGTATGACTGGACATCAAGATAATGCCGCAACTGGAAAAACACTAAAAGGAAACGAAGTGCCTGCAATCAATATTTATCAACTGTGCAAAGCTATGGGTATTAAACACGTGATTGAAATCGAAGCGTTTGATTTAGAAAAACTTGAAACGGTAATCAAAGAAGAAGTAAATCGCGATGCCGTATCGGTGATCATTACAAAAGCACCTTGTGTTTTACTAAAGGGAAATGTATATCCATATAAATGCAAAGCAGATACGATTCAATGTAAAAAATGTGGCCTATGCTTGAAACCAGGATGTCCGGCACTTACCAAAAATGAAGATGGTACCATAGCCATAGATGAAACCATGTGTAACGGCTGTGGTTTATGTATGCAACTATGCAAATTCGGAGCAATTGAAAAGGTGGGTAAGGAATGATGAAAACAAAGAATATTATGATTGTTGGTGTTGGTGGTCAGGGAACCTTACTTACCAGCCGTATTTTAGGAGGTATCATATTAGATGCCGGATATGATGTGAAACTATCTGAGGTGCATGGAATGGCACAGCGAGGTGGAAGTGTTGTTACCTTTGTTCGTTACGGTGATGAAGTAGCCGAACCAATTGTTGAGGAAGGGCAGGCGGATGTCTTAATAGCATTTGAACGTTTAGAGGCGATGCGATATGCTCATTACTTGAAAAAAGATGGTGTTTTAATTGTAAATGATCAGCGGATTGATCCAATTACCGTAGTAACAGGGATGCAAACCTATCCCAAAAACATTATTGAAACGTTGGAAAATACCTATACAACCTATCAGATTGATGCGATGAAAGAAGCAAAAGAGCTTGGAAATACAAAAGCATTTAATGTGATCGTACTTGGTATGGCAGCAAAGCATATGGATTTTTCAAAGGAAAGCTGGCTTAATGTAATTAAAAGCACGGTACCTCCTAAGACGATTGAAATGAATGAAAAGGCATTTTTACTTGGCTATGAAGGGAAATAAGACAAAAATCAGGAGGACGAAGCAATGATTTGGAATGAAACAAAAGAATGCATGAGCTGCGATGAAATGCAAAACCTTCAAAGTGTGCGTCTGACAAAGGTTGTGGACCGTGTATACCATAATGTAGAGTATTATCGGAAGAAAATGCAGGTTTTGGGTGTAGAGCCAGGGGACATCAATGGAATTGAAGATCTTCATAAGTTACCATTTACTACCAAAAATGATTTACGAGATACCTATCCTTTTGGTTTATTTGCGGCACCTCAGTCAGAGATTGTGCGTGTGCATGCCTCCAGTGGAACGACTGGAAAGGCAACGGTAGTTGGATATACCCGAAGAGACATTGAAATATGGAGCGAATGTGTAGCCAGGGCTTTTTCGCAGGCAGGAGTTACCAAAGAGGATAAGATACAGATTGCATATGGATATGGATTGTTTACCGGTGGACTGGGCGCACACTATGGTGCAGAACACCTGGGAGCAACCGTAGTACCGATGTCGACTGGAAATACAAAGAAGCTGGTTACGATGATGAAGGATTTTGAGGCAACAGCAATTGCATGTACGCCTTCTTATCTGTTACATATTGCAGAAACATTAGAGGAAATGGGAGACCTTAAAAATATCAAGTTAAAGGCTGCCATTTGCGGTGCAGAGCCATGGACGGAAAATATGAGAATACAAATGGAAGAAAAACTGAACATAAAAGCATTTGACATTTACGGTCTATCTGAGATAATGGGACCAGGGGTAGCCTGCGATTGTGAATATCATAAAGGCCTGCATGTATATGAAGACCACTTCCTTCCAGAAATCATCAATCCAGAGACGTTACAACCAATGAACGAAGGAGAGACGGGAGAACTTGTCTTCACTACACTTACCAAAGAGGGAATACCACTTCTTCGGTATCGTACGAAAGATTTAACCAGCATTGATCGTAGTAAATGTGAATGTGGCAGAACGCTGGCAAGAATTAGCCGATTCAAAGGACGTTCGGATGATATGTTGATTATCCGGGGTGTAAATGTATTCCCATCCCAGATTGAATCGGCACTCCTTGAGTTGGGTGGAACTACGCCACATTACCTGATGATTGTAGACCGTGTGAATAATTTAGATCGGTTAGAAGTCCAGGTAGAGGTAGAAGAAAGATTCTTCTCGGATGAAATCCGTGTATTAGAAAAATTAAGCAAACAGATTCAGCATGTCATTCAAAATGCAATCGGTCTGCAGGCAAAGATTAAACTCGTAGAACCAAAGACGTTAGAGCGAAGCATGGGAAAAGCAGTCCATGTAATCGATAACCGAAAATTAGTCTAAAAGGAGGATGTTATGTTTATCAAACAATTATCTGTCTTTATTGAAAATCGAGAAGGTCGATTGGAACAAGTACTGGAAGCGTTGAAGAAAAACGGGGTTAACATCATCTCACTTAGTTTGGCGGATACCAGTGATTACGGATTGCTCCGTTTGATTGTTTCCGACCCAGAAAAAGGAAAGCAAGGACTAAAGGAAGATGGATTCTCCGCTATGCTGACGGAGGTATTGGCCATTAAACTATCCCATCGGGTTGGTCAGTTGCAAGAATTATTGAATGTAATCTGCAAAGCGGGAATCAATGTGGAATATATGTATGCCTTATCAACTGGAAAAGATGATGCTTCTATTGTTATCAAAACATCGGATTTGCCAAAAGCCTGGGAACTTCTAAAAAGCGAAGGTGTGGAAGCTTTTACTGCGCGAGATATTGCAAAAATACAGTAAAACGATTAGAATATTTCTGCACAAGCTATAATCACAAACTATAATGTTCACAAAATGTTCGCAGGAATGGAGAATAAAAATGATAATCGATTTTCACACACATATCTTTCCGGATGATATGGCAGAAAAAACACTTAGGGGAATGTCAAAAATAACCAATTTAGCTCCGTTTATGAATGGTACGGAACATGGATTATTGGAGAGTATGGGAAAAAGTGGCGTGGAATACTCAGTCATTCTTCCTGTGGCAACCAAAGCAAAGCAATTTCATACAATTAATGCATTTGCTAAAAAAATAAATGACACTTATGCTCATATCAAGGGGCCAAAACTCATATCCTTTGGGGGAATTCATCCTGATTCGAGTGATTATAAGGCACAGCTTCGTGAGATTGTAAATTTCGGCTTTAAAGGAATTAAACTTCATCCAGATTATCAGAATACGATGATTGAGGATATCAAATATATGCGACTCATTGATTATGCGAGTGAACTTGGGCTTATCATCAGCATTCATGCTGGTATCGATGCTGGATATCCAAATACAGTACATTGCACGGTAAAAGGAGCAAGAAAGGTCCTAGATGAAGTAAAACCACAAAAGCTAATTTTAGCACATTTCGGCGGATATGGCCTTTGGGATGAAGTAGAGGAATTGCTCGTTGGACAAAACGTCTACCTCGATACCGGATTTATCTTTCATAAGATTCAGCCCGAACAGTTTAAACGCATGGTAACAAATCATGGAAGTGAACATATTTTATTTGCGACAGATGCTCCATGGGGTGGACAAAAAGAATCCATAGATACATTAGAAAATTGGGGACTTAGCGAAGAGGAAAAGGGCAATGTGTTTTATAAAAATGCAAGCAAACTTTTAGAGTTGTAAAAGAAAAAACCTTGCATGCAGATAGTAGTTGTTATTTGTATGCAAGGATATTTTTTGACTCTAAACTTCAGTGCGTTAAAGTTTAGAAATTTAATGCAACAAATCAAAACTTAAATTACAATAAGGAGAATAACAAAAATGACAATTAAGGTGATTTTGTTAATTATATTTTTTGGAACGATGTTTCTAGTGGGGATGTATACAAGAAAGCATGCAACCAATGTGAATGATTTTGTTCTTGGTGGAAGAACGGTTGGCCCTTGGCTTACTGCGTTTGCCTATGGGACCTCCTATTTTTCTGCGGTTGTATTTGTAGGGTATGCAGGTCAGTTTGGCTATAAGTACGGAATTGCATCCACATGGATTGGGATTGGAAATGCACTCATTGGCTCATTACTTGCCTGGGTGGTGTTAGGCAGAAGAACTCGAATTATGAGCAATCATTTATCAGTGACAACGATGCCAGATTTTTTTGGAAAAAGATATGAAAGTCGAGCACTTCGTGTTACAGCATCTGCGATTGCATTTATCTTTTTAATTCCGTATACCGCATCGGTTTACAATGGTCTGTCCCGTTTATTTGGAATGGCATTTGACATTCCGTATGTCGTTTGTGTAATTGCAATGGCAACTCTGACTTGTGCATATGTTTTGATGGGTGGATATATGGCAACGGCAATCAATGACTTTATTCAGGGAATTATTATGCTAGGGGGTATTGTTGCAGTTGTTGCGGCTGTAGTAAATGGAAAAGGAGGCTTTATGGAAGCAGTAAAATCGCTTGCTGCAATTGAAAGTGATGTACCGGTAACGCTAGGTCAACAAGGTGCATTTACATCCTTTTTTGGACCTGACCCATTGAATCTATTAGGCGTTATTATTTTAACTTCGCTTGGTACCTGGGGATTGCCACAGATGATTCACAAATTTTATGCCATCAAAGATGAAAAATCAATAAAATCAGGTGCTGTTATTTCTACTGTTTTTGCTGTTGTTGTATCCGGTGGTTGTTACTTTCTTGGAGGTTTTGCAAGATTATTTGATACCGTAGCAATCCATAATACGGATGGTAGTGTGATTTACGATGCGATTATTCCATCTATGTTGTCGTCACTTCCTGATATTTTAGTTGGTATTGTAATTGTACTTGTTTTATCTGCTTCGATGTCTACCTTGTCTGCTTTGGTACTTACTTCAAGTTCGACACTAACGCTGGATTTTCTAAAAGATAATATTATAAAAGATATGAATGATAAAAAACAGCTGTTATGGATGCGAATGTTGCTTGTCTTTTTTGTAGTCATATCCGTTATATTGGCAATTAATCCTCCAACCTTTATCGCACAGTTAATGGGGATATCTTGGGGTGCGTTAGCAGGCGCATTTTTAGCTCCATTCCTATATGGACTTTATTGGAAAGGTACAACAAAGGCAGCAGTATGGATTAGTTTTCTTAGTGGTGTTGGTATTACGGTTTCAAATTTGATGTTTAAATATATTACATCACCAATTAATGCAGGAGCGATTGCAATGGTTTCTGGGCTAATACTTGTACCAATCGTAAGTTTAATGACCCCTAAGCTTAGAAAAGACTACATAAATAAAGTATTCTCTTGCTATCAAGAGGAGGTTATTGTGGAGAAAAAGAATGCTCTTCCAGAAACAAAACGAAAGCGATGATGAATAATAAATTTTTAATTGTTTATAATAATGATTAGGTACCTGTTAATTTTATTAATGAGTACCTAACATTATTTCGGAACAAGAAAATATTTAAGATTGAAAGTTGGGAGATGGTTGTCTTGGACTACGTAAGTTCTCACATGGAAGATGTTAAATACTAGCTTGAGAAGAAGTAATAAAAAGAGGTAACTGCTAAAGTTGCCTCTTTTTTTTGACTTAATAGGTGTGGTATCCTACTGATTTGGTTATAAAAAGAATAAATCATATGAATAAATCATAGTTTATAAAAGTGTTTGTATTACTTCATCTGCCTATTGACGATACCTTAATATGGAATATAGATTGGAGTATAGTTATATGAATCGATTGAATTATATATTATTAAAAATGCTGATCGTGTTATTCATCAGTTGTATCGTTGTTTTTATATGGAAAGTAGTACCGGATTATTCAAAAAAGACAAGCATAGAAACGGCTGCGACGCAGCCAACACCTGATAGTACACAAAAAACATATACCCTTGGTTGGTCAGTATATAATAGTAGTTTAGAATACTTTAAAACGGTTCAAGATGGGGTACTAGCAAAGGCAGAAGAACTTGGATATAACGTGATTTCTTTTGATCAAAAAAGTAGTTCATCTGAAATGGTGAAGGGAACGCTTGCGTTAATAGATCAAGGAATTGATGCATTGATTATCTCTCCATTTGACCCGACTGCGATGATTCAAATTGTGGAATCTGCGAAGAAAAAACAAATACCAGTCGTAGTTGTCGATGTTGGTACCGGAGGGACAGATGTAAATGCATTTATTTTATCCGATAATTTTGCAGGGGGAATCATAGCTGGCGAATATGCTTTAAGACTTATAAAGGAACATTCCATAGCAAGTAAAAATGTAGCGATTATCAAACTAGAACCAACTCAGATCTATGCAAGGAGACGTGGTGAAGGGTTTAAAAGAGTACTACTCGAAGCTGGTTATACGATAGCAGCAGAGGTAACCGGTAGTTCAGAAAATGAAACGGCTTCTGCTTATAATATTATGCAACAGATTCTGGAACAATATGGTGATGATTTAGCGGTTGTATTTTGTGAAAACGACCAAAGGGCAATTGGTGCGGCACAAGCAATTGAAGATGCGGGTAAAAAAGGTCAGATTATGGTAATTGGATTTGACGGTATACCTTTGGCAATTGAAGCAATAAAAAAAGGAATAATGCAAGGAACGGTTGCGCAACAACCATATGAAATGGGTCAATTAGGTGTAGAAGTGACCTCTCAGTTTCTGAATAAGGAAAAAGTCATATTTGATAATGAAAGACGGAAAGAATTATACGTAGAAACCTATCTGATTGATCAAAATGGAAATCCAGTCAATCAGCCAGAAAATTAGAAAAAAGAAAATGCAAAGGGGTAACTGTTTTAAAGTTATCTCTTTTTTCTTGACTAATAAAATGAGCGTGATATAATCGGGCTTATGTAAAAATACAAGAGTGAAAGATCTAGTTTATATACACAAATCAAACGAAAGGATAAAACAATGATTTTTACAAATATACTGCTTATCATTGATTACGTAGTTCTTTTTCTCGCTTTTTTATATCTTCTGGCAATTATGCCAAGAATGCTAAATCGTCCCTCTAATCAGGCATTTCGGGGGTATTATTACGCACATCGAGGATTCCATAATAATAGAACCCAAGCCCCCGAAAATTCAATGAAAGCATTTGAATTTGCAGTGAAAAAAGGGTATGGAATCGAATTAGATGTACAGCTGAGTAAGGATTTTGTACCGGTGGTATTTCATGATGATTCGCTTTATCGAAGCTGCAAGGTAAAAGGAGACGTAAAAGATTATACGTATCAGGAATTAATGGAATTCTCTTTGTTTGAAAGCAATGAAAAAATTCCAAGGCTTGATCAGGTACTATCTTTGGTGGATGGAAAAGTTCCACTCATTGTTGAAATAAAATGTAATGATAGTAAAGTAAAAGTATGTTCAATTGTCTATGATTTATTAAAGGTATATAAGGGTATTTATTGTGTGGAGTCTTTTAATCCATTTGCAGTCCATTGGTTTAAAAAACATGCAAAAGGTATCTTACGAGGACAACTATCAAGTAATTATGCAATGGTTGGAGATACGCACTTTCTGCAAAAGTGTGTGGGATATTTACTTTTCAACTTTTGGGGAAAACCAGATTTTATCGCCTATGATCATTACTATGTGAATACGATTTCTCGTAGAATCTGCAAACATTTGTATCGAAGTCTTTCGGTGGCATGGACCATTACTTCGCAAAAACAATTGGATGTATTAAAGAACGATTATGACCTTTTTATATTTGAAGATTTTGAACCAAAGTAGCTCCAATTTAGTGGTATATAGTATAAATCATACGAATAAAGCATATTTTTATAAAAGTGCTTAGCATATCGTTCTATGAATTTTGTTTTAGCATTTAATTTGTTCGCATGTTAACGATACGTATACTTGTAAGACAGATGGGAGTATATTTACATGAATAAATTGAATCAGATCTTATTTAAAATGTTGATATTGTTATCCCTTAGTTGTATCGTTGTATTTATATGGAAAGTAGTACCAGATGTGAATCAAAAGACAAGCATAGAAACGACTGCAATGCAGCCAACGCCGGATAGTATGAAAAAAACATATACCCTTGGATGGTCGGTATATAATAGTGATTTGGAATATTTTCGTGCAATGCAAGACGGTGTATATGCAAAGGCAAAAGAACTTGGATATGAGGTCATTTCTAGTAACCAAAGAAGTAATTCTGCCAAAATGGTGGAGGGCGCCCTTGATTTAATCAATCAAGGGATTGATGCATTGATCATCTCGCCAGTTGATCCAACGGCTATGATTCGAATCGTAGAATCAGCAAATGAAAAAAAGATACCAGTCGTAGTTGTTGATGTTGGAACTGGAGGTACCGATGTAGACGCTTTTATTTTATCAGACAATTTTGTGGGCGGAATCATTGCGGGTGAATATGCCTTAAAGCTTATAAAAGAACATGCTTTAGAAAGTAAAAATGCCGCAATTATAAAAGTTGAAGAAACCTCAGTCTATGCAAGACGCCGAGGCGAAGGATTTAAAAGAGTATTAATGGAAGCTGGCTATAATATTGTTGCAGAAGTAACCGCAAATTCAGAAACAGCTACTGCTTATGATTCTATGAAACACATTCTTGAAGAAAATGGGGATGACTTAGCTGTCGTATTTTGCGAAAATGATCAAATGGCACTAGGTGCGGCAGAAGCAATTGAAGAGGCAGGGAAAAAAGGGCAGATTATGGTTATTGGATTTGACGGCATCCCTTTGGCAATTAAAGCCATTAAGGCAGGATTAATGCAAGGAACGGTTGCCCAACAACCATTTGAAATGGGTGAATTAGGGGTAGAAGTAACATCTGAGCTTTTGAATGGGGAAAAAGTCATATATGATAATGATAGACTGAAAGAAATTTATGTAGAAGTATATCTAATAGATGAAAACGGAAATCCAGTCAACAAGCCAGATAACTAAAAAATAAAATAAAAAGAATGCATTAAAGATAAAGTTTATAAATATGGTTGTAGAATACAATTGACTTTAACATGCAGAATTGGTATAATTTTACTATCTTAAAGGAAAGGGAGTGTTATCTATGAAAAATAATAAAATGAATTTTCACATGACTCCCGGCATGGATTTTTAATTTGCATTGATTTTGATAATTGTGATTACCCGGGAGAGATCACAGCTTCCGGGTATTTTTATGCCCAAAATTATAAAATGAATGGAGAATAAAAGATGGTAGTATTTAAGAAAATTGATGAGAACAATTTTGAAGAATGTATGAATTTATCCGTATTTGAGGAACAGAAACTGTTTGTAGCACAGAATAAGTTAAGTTTGGCGCAAGCGTATTTAGCGTTAACGAATAATTATTGTAAACCAATGCCTTATGCAATTTATGATGAGGATCGAATGATAGGATTTATAATGATGGCTTATCATACAAAACCAGAAGTAAAAGACGAGGAAGATTTATTTGATGAAGCAATTTATGAAATATGGCGATTGATGATTGATAAGAATGATCAGGGAAAAGGATATGGAAGAAAAGCATTGGAGAAGGCAATCGAATTTATTAAGACATATCCTTGTGGAGATGCAAAAAAGATTGTGCTATCTTATGAACCCGAGAATATAGGAGCAAAACATTTATATGAATCCTGTGGATTTGTAAGTACAGGAGATGAGTTCGAAGGGGAGATTGTTTCTGTATTTGAGTTATAAGATACGAAATGAGGATGTCGCACTAAATTCTGGTTTGACGGTGTAGGACGGACGCGAGTTTTTGTTGGGAAGGACGCCATGATAGGCTGAGAAATTTAGTCTTTGTACAATTTACACGGCTCCCATGCTAGAATTTTATATCAATCGCATAAACATTCCACGTAACCTCTAAGCAACGAAAAATTAACTCTTAAGGGAGTTAATTTTTCGTAGAGTTTACGTTCCATATGCTCAATGATATAAAATTCTAGCATGGGAGCCGTGTAAATTGAATATAGATTACGAGCTCAGCCTTTCATGGCTGACTATGAGAAACGGACTCGCTGGTTTTCTGGAGTTTCATAAATAAACCAGAATTAGGCGTGAATTTGGTAAGAAGTCAAAGGCAGTTGTAATGCAATAAATTAGCTGTCTTTGATTTTTTGCATTTCTATAAAGGCTACTTCTTCTCCAAGTTTTATAAAACTATATAAAACAGATTCAACTTTTACTACTTCTAAATATTATTTTTCTGTATTTTAAATCGACAATCAAACTACATCCTTCTTTTGTCACGTTGATATAAATTCAGCTCTTTACTATAACATTAAATAATACAGCGGAGCCGTTTGCCAAGACCAGCCCCTGTGCTCCATTCGAATTTCGAAAACCAAAACCCACCGCACCTTTTGAGTGACTTCTACAAAATCCACCGGGGTCCGTCCCCCACTGTTAATCCAGAATTTAGTGCGACAATTCGTACTAAATATTTGAATGTTTTGTAAAGAATGAAAATTAGTTTTGTAAAGAATGTAAATTAGTGACTTGACAAAGTAAATGAAAGTGTTATAATCGGCATTAGTTATAGCGAAAAAAGCGATGACAAGAAGAAGTAGTAATGAGAAAACCATACAGAAAGTAGCCGGTTGATGAGAGGCGCATGGAACCTGATTATGAATACATCTTTGAGCTTCACCCCGAAAGGTAAACGAGTAGGCGGCGACGGAATGCACCACGTTATCGGTGACGGAGTATTGCTGATTCTAGAAAGGCAGTACTTAGTAAGGCAGGCAATGTGAGTTGTCTGTGAACTTAGGTGGTAACACGAGATTATACCCTCGTCCTATATAGGACGGGGGTTTTTTGCTTAATTGCAAAGCACTGGTTTTTACACGGACCAATGAAAGGAGAAAAGATAATGACAGTATATGACGAATTAGTGGCAAGAGGCTTAATTGCCCAGGTAACCGATGAAGAAGAAATAAAAGAATTAGTAAATAACGGAAAAGCAACGTTCTATATTGGATTTGATCCAACTGCGGATAGTCTTCATGTAGGACATTTCATGGCATTATGTTTAATGAAGCGCTTACAGATGGCAGGAAATAAACCAATTGCTTTAATCGGTGGGGGTACTGCGATGATTGGAGATCCATCCGGTCGATCTGATATGCGCCAGATGATGACAGTAGAGACAATCCAACATAACTGTGAATGCTTTAAGCAACAGATGAGTAAGTTTATTGATTTTTCTGAAGGGAAAGCCCTAATGGTAAACAATGCAGATTGGTTACTGAAGTTAAATTATGTAGAACTTTTAAGAGATGTTGGATCACACTTTAGTGTAAACCGCATGTTAGCAGCAGAGTGCTATAAACAAAGAATGGAAAAGGGCTTGAGTTTCTTAGAATTTAACTATATGATAATGCAAAGCTATGACTTTTTGGCTTTGTATGAAAACTACGGATGCAATATGCAGTTTGGTGGAGATGATCAGTGGAGCAATATGCTTGGTGGTACGGAATTAATTCGCCGTAAACTAGGGAAAGATGCATACGCAATGACCATTACTCTTCTTCTCAATTCTGAAGGAAAGAAGATGGGGAAAACACAGTCTGGAGCTGTTTGGCTTGATCCAAACAAGACGTCACCATTTGACTTCTACCAGTACTGGAGAAATGTTTCCGATGCGGATGTATTAAAATGCTTACGTATGCTTACCTTCCTTCCAATTGAGCAAATCGATGAAATGGATAAATGGGAAGGTAGCCAGTTAAATACGGCAAAAGAAATCTTAGCATTTGAACTTACCAAATTAGTACATGGCGAAGAAGAAGCAAACAAAGCACAAGAAGGTGCAAGAGCTTTATTTACAAGTGGAAATGCAGCTAATATGCCTACAGCTAATTTAACGGATGCGGATTTTACAGATGGAACCATCGATATCCTTTCCATTCTTGTAAAATCAGGCTTAGTTCCAAGTCGCTCCGAAGGACGACGTGCAGTTGAACAAGGTGGAGTAAGTGTGGATGGAGAAAAAGTTGAGGATTTTAAAACTGTATATGCAAAAACAGATTTTCCACAAGACGGTATGATTGTAAAACGTGGTAAGAAAAATTTCAAGAAAATTATGGTAGATTAGAGATTAAGAAGATTTCGTATATAAGTAATAGAAGTTTAAAAAAAAAGACTTTTACAAGAAAAGAATAGAGTTTTGTCTTGTAAAAGTCTCTTTTAAACTCATTTATGCATTTACTACGATGCTTTGTCTGCTTTTGCAGTAATGTTTAATAATATCCTGTCTTGTAACAATTCCGATAAAGATACCGCGATCATCCACAATAGGTACAAAATTCTGTGCATATACTAGCTTCAATAAATCATCAATGTCAGCATTTACATTTACCGCATCGTACTGAAAACGACGTTTTAAGGTTGATACAGGAGTTAATTGCATACGTTCCAAGGTTACTTCTTTATGTATATCAATATAACTCCATAAAAAATCGCCTTCTGTAATGGCACCGATATATTTTCCACTTTTCGTTATCACTGGAATGGAAGTAAATCCGCTAGTACGAATGCTCGCTAATGCACAATAAATAGTATCCGTGTCATATACATACGAAACTGCGTTTTTTGGCGTAAGAAAAAATAAAATGTTCATTCATTTCAATCCTTTAAAATATGATACAAACAAAAGGGTTTGTTCGCTGTTATTATACCATAATTAGCAGGAAAATACTTCTTAAATTAATCTAAATTATTATTACGTTCTTCTATAGATTGAAAGATATGCTATGTTCACATAGGGAAAGATTTCATTTACAAGCGTAAACAACATTGGTATGCTGGTGGATAAATGATCAAATTTTTGTATTATAAGTGGATAAAAGTTTCTATGTTATACAAAGTGTAAAGCGTTACACAAGAATAAGGGAGTTATTATGAAAAAACACGTTGATTTATTACATGGGGCTATCTTGCCAACAATGATGAAGCTAGCAATTCCAATTATGGCAACATCCTTGCTCCAGATGGCATATAATTTAGTAGATATGATTTGGCTAGGACGAATTGGGAGTGGTGCAGTAGCAGCGGCCGGATCTGCAGGTATGTATATCTGGCTGTCGGCAGGAATTGCTGCCCTTGCAAAGGTAGGAGGGCAGGTTAAGGTAGGACATAGCCTTGGTGCAAATAAGAGAGAAGATGCTATTCTTTATGCACAGACATCACTTCAAATGGGAATCCTATTGGGAATTTTATTTGGAGCTATTTGTCTGGTTGGTGCACAACCATTGATCTATTTTTTTAAGTTAAATAATGCAGATGTTATGGAAGGAGCGATACAGTATCTTAGAATATGTGGTGGTGGAATCGTTTTTAACTTCATGATAAACATTATGACCGGTATTATGATGGCAATGGGGAACAGTACAACTCCATTCCGGGTTACTTTTGTGGGTCTTATTGTAAATATGGTTTTAGACCCTTTGTTCATTTTTGGAATTGGTCCTATTCCTCGAATGGGAGTAATAGGTGCAGCAATTGCCACTCTACTTGCACAGATACTATCTGCTGTACTTATGATAACTGCTGCAAGGAAGGACAAGCAAATATTTTCCAATATTAAGTTAAATAGTCCGATACATATGGAATATGTAAAGACAATGCTTCGCATATCTTGTCCAACAGCGCTTCAAAGCATGATGTTTACAGGTATCTCAATGATAATTGCAAGGCTGATAGCTGGATGGGGCGATGAAGCGATTGCAGTACAAAAGGTAGGCTCGCAAATTGAGTCCATTTCCTGGATGACAGCAGATGGATTTGCGGCTGCTCTTGGTGCATTTATTGCGCAAAATTATGGCGCTAATGATTTGAAACGTGTACGGCAAGGATATGTTAAGGCAATTCGTTTGATGTTAATATGGGGGTGCTTTTCCACTTTCTTGTTAGTTGTCTTTCCGGGGGAGATATTTAGGATATTTATTACTGAAGCAAAGGTGCTACCGCTCGGAATAGACTATTTACGAATTATTGGATATTCACAACTATTTATGTGTATGGAAATAACTGCAGCTGGAGCCTTTTCCGGAATCGGAAAGACGATACCTCCATCGGTCGAAGGAGTTACACTCACCGCACTTCGAATCCCAATGGCGATGGTTTTAGGTACTACCGCATTAGGACTCAATGGTATCTGGTGGAGTATTAGTATTTCGAGTATTTTAAAAGGTATTGTCCTACTACTATGGTTTGAAATTGTACTGCGCCGTATCCTTTCGAAAGAACGAGTGACTGCTAATTAAAAAAATTCTGTTTGATTAATTCAATTGGCATCTCTTTGCCCGTCCATAGTTTAAATGCTTCTGCCCCTTGATAAAGAAGCATGTACATTCCATTAAACGTGTGGCAACCACAGGATTTTGCCATCGAAAGAAGTTTTGTTTCGCGGGGATTATAAATAATATCAGAAACGATGAGTCCTTTATGAAAGTAGGATTCATCTGGAATAACGCAGTCATCGCAATTTGGAGACATGCCAACATTTGTGCCATTTACTAAGATATCACTGGCATCGATTGCGTCTTTGAGCAAAGATAAATCACTGTAATCATATAATTGAATGCGACAGGTTGTATGTTCCTTTAAGCGCATAATGATCTTATTGGCATGTGCATAAGAGCCTGAACGGCGGCTAAAGACTGTAATTTCAGCTACACCGTCAAGAGCTGCCTGCACCATAATAGCAGTCGAAGCACCACCTGCACCTAAAAGTACTAATTTTTTACCAATTAGGTCAAAACCAGCATTTTTTGCCGCATTTATAAATCCAACTCCATCTGTGGTATATCCAGTCAAAACACCATTGTCATTGACAACTGTATTTACCGATTCGGATATACTGGCAGCTAAGGAAAGATGATCACACAACTCAACCATTTTGGTTTTATTGGGCATGGTAAGATTAAAGCCTCGTGCATTGATATTTTTCAACGTAGCAACGGTTGATGCAAGAGTATCGGTATTAGTTTCAAATGCCATATACGCAAAATCTAAGCCAAAGTGTTGAAACGCTTCATTATGCATTGCTGGGGAGATGCTATGAGAAACAGGGCTGCCCAAAAGGCAGATCAGCCGTGTTTGTCCAGTGATTTTATTTGACATAATTGTATTCCGTCCTTTCTAAGTAACATAGCTAAGTATAAACAAAGCGATTATTAACAAAATGATATGATAAGCAAATTTTTATGTCAACTAAAAAGGATTGATGAAACAAAAAATCTTCGTTATAATAAAGGTGAAAACTAGAAGGATAAGCCAAATGGAGGGCGAGAGCATGCAAACAGTTCATGTAGGTGGTTTAGAAATTGGAAAAGGGATACCGAAAATTTGTGTGCCTATTTTAGGTAAAACAGAAGATGAAATTTTAGCCGCTGCAAAAGAGGCAAAAGCTTCCGTCGCAGATTTGGCAGAACTTCGTATTGATTGGTATGAATATGCAAAAGAGATTGACCGGATACTACCTTTGGTTCAGAATGTCAAAGAAATATTAGAAGATTTACCACTTATATTTACGTTTCGAACGACGAATGAAGGTGGAAAAACTGAAATATCACAGGAAGAATATGAAGAGTTAAATTTGAATGTGTTACATAGCGGCTGCATTGATATATTGGATGTAGAAATAGAATCTGGTGATGATGTGGTGAAACGCCTAGTGCGTGAAGCACATCAAACTGGAGTAAAAATTATTGCATCAAACCACGATTTTGAAGGGACACCAGAAAAAGAAGTGATATTAAAGCAATTAAAACGTATGGATTTACTAGGAGCAGACATTTTAAAAATGGCGGTACTTCCTCGTTCCAAGCAAGATGTCCTACTTTTAATTATGGCAACACTTGAAATGAAGGAAAATTATACGAAAAAGCCAATTGTAACAATGTCAATGGGCGAAGAAGGACTAATCAGCCGTCTTTCCGGTGAAGTCTTTGGTTCTTCCATTACGTTTGGCTCTATTACAAAAGCATCCGCACCTGGACAAATTCCAGTCGACGTTTTAAGTAAGGTTTTAAAATTATTACATGTAGAAAGCAAGAAGAATATTTTCTTTGTAGGCTTTATGGGAGCAGGAAAAAGTACAATTGCGAAAAAAATCGCAGAAAGCCGAAACTCCCCATTGATAGAAATGGATGAAGAATTGGAACAGATAGAAGGAATGCCAATACCAAAAATATTTGAACAGTATGGAGAGGCTTATTTTAGAGATTTAGAAAGTAACCTAATCTTAGAATTGCGGGAACGCGAAAAATGCATTGTATCTTGTGGCGGCGGAGTAATGCTTCGCAATGAAAATATCGTAAATATGAAGAAGAACGGATATATTATTTACTTAAAAGCAACAGCAGAAACCATCTATGAGCGAGTAAAAGATTACGAATCAAGACCCGTATTAAATGGAAATATGAATATACCATACATTCGTGGCCTTATGGACAAACGATGCGCAACTTACGAAAAAGAAGCTGACTTAATAGTCGAAACAGATGGAAAGAAGATAAATCAAATTTGCGAAGAGATATTAGCAAACGTTTTAAATATATGGGATTAAAGGTATAACCGAATTTTAAGCCTATTATAGGTGTATATTAGCATATATTAACGTTACTAATCGAATCAATGAATACATTAAACAGGGAATATTGTAAAAATGTTATCCCAATTTGCATGGCGGGGCACAAAACGCAGGG
Organism: Lachnoclostridium sp. UBA5725; assembly: GCA_002419585.1. Taxonomy (GTDB): domain Bacteria; phylum Bacillota; class Clostridia; order Lachnospirales; family Lachnospiraceae; genus DIGJ01. The sequence goes on along the minus strand of DIGJ01000014.1, from coordinate 110,006 downwards.
GGCTTTAACCGAATTATACGATTATTTTAATAAGACATAATGACAATCAAGTGCCCAATCACTTGATTGTCATTGTTCATGGCTTATTAAAATTGACAATCGGATTGAGGTTAGAGCCCCCTGCGTTTTGTGCCCCGCGATGCAAATTGTGCAAAACCCATATTTTTCCACCCTCTTATTTATAAAACGATTACGTCGCAAGCCTTGCATTTACATACTAAAATATGATAAGGTTATAATTGGGAAAAATGGAAAGTATATAAAGAAAAGCAATAAAGGAGTAATACCATGAGAAAAGTATTGATGAGAGCAGTCATGTCTCCGCTAGGAGATAATAAGGCGATCGACGTCATTACCAAAAATCTTATTGGTGACAATGCCGGTAATATGATTTTTGCACAAAGTGTGTTTCGTACAGTAATGACAGAGGACACAGTAATTGATACCATACCAACCAACCATTCCTTTTCAAATGAGGAAATCGAGCAGATAAATAGAGAATATGATTGCTTTTTAATTCCGTTAGCCAATGCATTTCGTATCAGTTTTATAAGGGAGTTAGAATTTTTAACTGATTTAGTAAAGGGATTAAAGATTCCTTGTATCATCACTGGTGTGGGTATACAGGCGAAAATTGGTACAGATTTATCAACGCCTTTTAAATTTGATGAAGCGACAAAGAATTTTGTGAACGCAGTTTTGGAGAAATCATCGATGGTTGGTGTAAGAGGCCAGATCACTGCGGATTATTTAAAACGACTTGGATTTATCGAAGAGAAACACTATACGGTGATTGGATGCCCTTCCATGTTTATGTATGGAAAAGATTTACCAAAAGCAAGAGTAAATGGTCTAACAAAGAATTCATCGGTTAGTATTAACTTTAAAATAGATCTTCCACAAACATTGCATGATTTACTTGAACGCAGTAGGAAAGAGGTTCCGGATTTTCATTTTATACCACAATCCATTCATGAACTTCGTCTTTTATATGCGGGCGTCCCGTATCCAGTTAAGAAGCATAAGGTAATACCAGAAAACTATCCATTAAGTCTTTCAAATGAGATTTATCGTACGGATAAGATTCTTGGTTTTACAAATGTGGAAAGTTGGCTTCAATTCTTAAGAAGTGTAGATTTTTCGTATGGAAGCCGTATTCATGGAAATATTGCAGCGGTATTAGCAGGTGCTCCTTGTTATATCTTTGCATATGATGCGAGAATATATGAACTTGCAGATTATCATAATATACCATTTATGAAAGCAATGGATATAAATGATGGCACAAATATCCTTGATATCTATGAGAAGACGGATTTTAGTTCAGTACAAAGAGGACATGAAGAACGTTTTATGCATTTCGTTGATTTTTTAGATACAAATGGAATACAGCATATTTATGATAAAAATGGGGATGCACCGGCGATACCTTTTGTGGAAGCAATGAAGGCGATAACCGTAGAACCAGCAATTCATTCCTTCTCTACAATCTCTATTGAGGAACAAGAGGAAAGACTTCGTTTATATCATAATTTTGAAGCAAGACGTTACAATACAATAAAAAAAGAACTAGAAAAAGCAAGAACACCAGACCAAACACCAGACCAAACACCAGAACCAACGCCAGAACCAATAGTTGAAAAGGGTCGTGGATGGAAAAGATTTTTTCAAAAATAGGATTATAAAGGACCGAGGATAATGAGAAAAAACAAGACACAAAAGAAAATTTTAGCTATGTTGATAATAATCATTGCTTTAAGTAGCATAACTCCATTTCATACAGCTGTTGCAGCTGAAACTGCTACCATAAGAGTAATATCTACCACAGATTTGCATGGACAGTTAGCAAATACCAATTATGATACTGCAGGAGCAAAGGTCATAGGAAGTCTGGCACAAGACTATACGCTCATCAAAGAAGCCAGAAGCGAAATAAAGTATGGAACAAGTATAACGGTTGATATCGGAGATACCATTTACGGATATGGAAGCGATTACGTTTATAAAAATGATGGAAATGAATACATGTATTCCGCCATTGCAAAAATGGGATATGATGCAATCACACTGGGAAACCATGATTTCGATTATGGATATCAATATGTTGAAAAGCAGTTAAAAAAGGCAGGACTTGATGATATATGTGTGGTTTCCAATGTTTACGATGCGGTAACCGGAAAAAATGTCTGGAATGAAAATAAAATACTGACAAAAACGGTAACAACCTCCAAAGGCAAAAAAATAACTGTAAAGATCGGAATGATCGGAGTAACACTACCATCGTTAACTACCTATTATAACCATACGGGGCTCCTTACTACAAAGGATATTGTAGAAAGCACAAAAGAGCAGGTTACAAAATTAAAAAAACAAGGTGCAGATTTAATTGTAGTTATGGCGCATAGTGGCATTGGAACGGAAGATCCAGAAAAAAATAGTAGTGATGCATCTTATGCAATATCCAAAATTGATGGTGTAGATGCTGTAATGTGTGGGCATTCCCATCTGAATTATCCGTCCTCTAGTGCAAAAGCGCAAAACTATTATCAATTACCTAATGTGAATAAGACAACGGGATTAATGAATGGAAAGCCCGTAGTTATGGTAGCCGATCATGGTGCAGGAATTGGGATTGCAGATTTAAAGCTTCAGATATCAAATGGTAAAATCACATTGGTAGGGCAAAAAGCGAGTATAAAGTACGCCACCAAAGATACGATATCCGATCCTGTTGTTATGAAGTTTCAAAAAGTATATGATAAATTAATCAAACAGACTTATAGTGAAGTGGTCGGAGAACTTTTAAATGGAACAAATATCACAAATTACTTTGGCCTGTTGGAAGACAATGCAGCGATTCAACTTGTGAATGAAGCAAAGATCAAGGTAGGACTAAACTACATAAATACGAAAAATACGGCGTATAAGGATTGTCCAGTGGTTGCGGTATCTACTTATAAGAAATACGGGACAGAGAAGGACGATTACATTAATATCAATGGTGTCGTTACAATGGGAGATGTCTTAAGCATACAATCCTACTATCATGATTTTTCTTATATCTATTGGATCACAGGAAAGCAGTTGAGAGAGTGGCTGGAATGGACAGCAAGTGCCTATGAAACGCCGGGAAGTATGGCTAAGTCAGGTGATGACATCATGGATTCTTATATTAGTGATATGGGAATGAATTCTTTAATTAAAAAAGACTGGCTTGCTAACTGGAGTAACTTTTATATGTTTGATGGTGTTGAATATGACATTGATATTACAGAACCTGCAAAGTATTCGGCATCCGGAACAATCATCAATGGTACAGCTTCACGAATCAAGAAACTTACCTATGATGGGAAGGAAGTTACCGATGATACAAAGCTGATTTTAGTATCCGATATTGTTACAGCGGGCAAAGCAGTGGTTGGTCCTTCCTTAGCGAAACAAAGACTATACAAGAGTGCAGAATATAGTGCCAATTTATTAAAAGAGTATATAAAAGATTTGAATCAATTTGGAAAGATTGCGGTTGATGCAGATAAAAACTGGAGAATCATTGCTCCAAATGAAGAAAACTGTATCATCCGTTCAAGCGTGTTATCGGAAGATGTTGCAAAGAATCAGGGCTGGTATCAGGAAACGTTAAATATTAGTGAAAATTATGCATATTATAAGGGAAATTTTCCGGCAAACTATACGGATATGAGTGCGCCTACGCTTGTAATTACACCGACCATTACGGTAAAAACAAACAAAGATATTCCGATTATCGTACAGGCAACGGATGCATCAAGCGTTAGCAATGTAAGATATGCAGCTGGTTTATTTGAAGCAGATGATTCTGTGTGGTCGACAGGGGTAAGCAGTAACATCGTAAATGGGATATTCTATGCAACACAGAATGGAACCTATACGGTATGGGCAATCGATGGAAGTGGAAATAAGGCCGTAAAACATGTTAAGGTAACAAATATAAATCGGGATGTGTTACAGGTTCCGACAGTAAACAAAGTGACAAATAAAAGCAAGATTGTTACAGGAGCGGGTGAACCAGGAGCAACGATTACAATAAAGGCAAATGGTTCTACTTATACAACGCAAGTTACGCAAGAAGGAACCTTCGAGTGTAAGATTCCTTTTCAGAATGCAGATAAAAAAATAAAAGTTAGTCAAACAGAACCAATGGGAAAAACCAGTGATTACGTATCCGTTCCCGTAATGCGTGCAGGGCCAAATTATCCTATTTTAACCACGGTGAATAATAAGAAAACAGCGATTACAATGGACATTAATGACGTAAATAGCCAAATATTTGCATTTATTAATGATAAAGTCTATGTGGCTGAATATGGCGGTAAAAAGGCATACATGAGTACTTCAAAATATGATCCAGATTATACAATAGTGGAAACAAAGTATACCAGGAGTGGAAATATGGTTTCACTTACGATACCAGTACAGTATGCAGGCACCGAAATTAGTATTTGCGCGGTAGATCATATCGGAAGAATTAATTATCCAATCAATACAAAAGTGAAAGAGGTAGCTCCTGAAATGCCGGTACTATACAACACTTGTGATGGAGAACATTATGTATATGGCTATATTCCTGAAAGTGAAGAAATCCCATATGATATTAGTGTAACGGTTGGAAATGACACTTACGCTGGTACCAGCAATACGGAAGGATACTTTAAGATTGGAGTAGATAAATTAGTAGAAGGACAAACGGTCTTTGTTACAGCTTCCGATGTTGTAAATGATAAGACCCGTGTAAGCGCAAAGGGAAGCAAAGTGGTTCGTTCTTATACCAATTATGTATTGGAAGATTCAAAAGCAACGATTTTTCTACAACCAATGACGGATAAAGATACAATAATAAAAGGTACCGTAACTGACTTTACCGGAACTCTTTATATAAAAGCAGGAAGTCGTTATTATGACATTATTATGGAAGAAGGTGTCAATACTTTTGAAATTCCGCTTGAAACTGCGTTAGATGGGGGAGATACAGTAGCAGTTGTCCTTCGTAAAGAATTTAGTAATATAAAAGAAGTAGCAGGAATTACAGTTTCAATGTCTTCACCGGAAATGCCTACACTTATTAACAAAGCCATCTATACAACGACAAAAACAGTTAAGATTGAAAGCACAGAAAAATGTGCGGCTCATGTTAAAATAGGCAAGACAATATACACAGCACAAGAAGGCATTTTAGACGAAACAACAGGACTCTATACGTATGAAGTGAAAATTGAAAAGTCTAAAGTAGATCAAACGGTTTATGTATATATGGAAAATGAGGCAGGAAAAAGCGAGAGAATTAAACTGATCGTGACTGAGAAAGAAAAAGAAGTATAAGCAGTAAAAATAGCATGTGCACTAACCATAATACGGATAGGGCACATGCTATTTGTGTGATGAGATGCAAATTGTGATAAATTATGCAACATTTTATTCCTTTGTTAAAAAGTCCTCCAGATCCTGAGAAGAATTGGTGATGTCGGATAATTTAATCTTTATTTCGGACACAGAATCCGACTGATTATTTGCAACACTTTGCGCTTTTTCTAATTCACTGGCTATGCTATCGAGCTGTGCAAAAATCCCAGAAAGGGATTGACTGATTTCCTTGGCAGAAACTGCGTTTAATTTAGCGAGTTTCCCCATTTCATCCGCAACGACGGAAAAACCTCGTCCAGCATCTCCTACTCGAGCTGCTTCAATTGAAGCATTCAGTGCAAGGATATTTGATTTGGAAGCACTGCCTTCGATGGTATGAATCAGACTGGATACTTTTTCTGCTTTTTGTTGTACATAGAAAGCAGCATCTTTAATGGTATGAATGGTTTCAGCAAGTGAGTGGATGCCGTCGGATACAACATTTACACCTTGTTGTGTAATATGTAATGCTTCGTTTAATGTTTGAGAACTGTCAATAATTTTTGATTGATCCTCTCTGGAAGAGGTATACATTACAAGCCCAACAACTTGTCCATCTTCGAAAACAGGCGTTATAATATCTGTGACTGGAATCCCAAGAACTTCTTTTGGAAGATTTCCACCAATTGCTTTTCCGGATTCTAGAACATCTACAAGCATACCAAATTCTCTTGAGATCTTATTACCAACCCGAATACCTCCGGGTAAACGAAATCCATCGGCTTCCCATATTCCGATGCAAGTTTCCGTATCACACAACCCAAGACGCATATCCTGCCCAGTTAGTTCCTTTAAAGTTGGCAAAACAGTTAATAAAGCTTCGATTTTTTTGCTACGCATATTGCTACCTCCTCGCAATAACAACTCCCCATATATGTTTAACTTGATTATAACATAAAAAAAATTTAGGGAAAAGAAAAATTTTGTATATATAATAAGTTAATTTTTTGAAAAAGAAATGAGAGGGAACCCAAAAGGGCCCCCTCTATCTTGGTTTATATAAATTCAATTATTTCTTGCATCTTGGCATATCGAATTCTGGGTTAAAAGCATAGAAATTCTTGAAATTAAGGTCGTCTTGAACACGGCGAAGTGCTTCGCCAAATCTTTGATAGTGAACAATTTCTCTTTCTCTTAAGAAACGAATTGGATCACAGATTTCAGGGTCCTTAATCAGCCTTAATATATTATCGTAAGTTGTTCTTGCTTTTTGTTCAGCGGCCAAATCTTCGTGCAAATCGGTAACGGAATCGCCTTTTGACTGGAACTGGCAGGAGTTATTAAAAATTCCACCAGCAGCTTGTGGCCAGAGAGCGGTTGTGTGATCAACATAATAAGGAGCAAAACCGGATTTTTCAATTTCTTCCGGAGTTAAATCTCTAGTAAGTTGATATACCATTGCACAAATCATTTCCATGTGACCTAATTCGTTCGTTCATAGAGGGTATCAGTAAACATGTTTTGGCAATTTAGGATAGAGCTTAAGCTTGATATGCGAAGTTTTAGACTCTTTTTTTGTACACTTTTTTTCTTTTTTATATACCACCTTATCAAGTACGCTACATAGCAATTCGTTTTTTTGTTGTGCATCATTAAGCGTAGCATACGTATCAATTGCATGCGTAATATCTGGTATTATGTCAGACTTAGCTTTATCACGTGCTTTTATCATGGATAGGTTTTGTTCTAAATTTGTAAGAATTTCCTGCTTTTCTAATTTTAATTTTAAAAGAATATTTCGACGACTAATAAAAGTATCTTCTGTATATATTCTTCGCTCCAACAAATCATGCAAGTTAGACAGCTGTTGCTCAAGACATGCTAATTCCGCTCGAGTATTTTGGATTGATTTTTCGATGACCATCAACGCAGTATTGTTCGTAGTATCTTCTGACTGTAAATTCCAGTTTAATTTATAATTTTCCAGCCACTGCTCTAAAAAAGTAATGACCAGATGTTCCACTTCGGATAAGTTTGCGCTGATATTTTTACATCCAGGGGAAGGACAGATGAGTGTATCTGTATGGAATTTGTTGCTGTAGGGTCGTCGAATCATTTTCTTTTTACAATAAGCACATTCCACAATTCCTGACAATGGGTTTTTTAAGGTGATATGTTCTTTTATTGGCTTTGGAGGATTCTGAGAGCGTAATTCTTTCGCAAGATAAAAAATCTCATCCTTAATAATAGCATCATGTAAACCATCTACAAGGATGCAGTTTTTATTCTTTATTCTCTTTTTTGTAATAACACCATTTTGGATTACTTCTGTAGTCTTATTATAGCTGATTTTTACTTTTCCGATATAGGTAGGGTTATCCAACATACATGCAATTGTTGAAAGAGACCATTTTTTACTAATACGCGGTAAGATATTCATTGAATTAAGCTTATTGGCAATTACCTGCATTCCGATTCTAATAAAGCTTCCATCCAGATTCTCAAATCCAGTTGTGTACCACAAAAAGATGAGACGCACGATGTCAGCTTCTTCTTGGTTTATTTTAAGGGTATATCCTTTGTCGTTTGGAATCTTTAAAATTTCATAGCCATAGGGTGGTGTTCGGTATGGCCATTTTCCTTCTGTAGCAGCTGAAATTCTACCATTTTGCAGTCGCCGTTTCGTGGTGTTATACTCCCGCCGGCTCATGAATAGTCCGAATTCAAAATACTCATTATCAAATTCATTGGTTGGATCATATTCCTTAAGAGGCGTAATTATTTTAGTATTGGTTACACGAAAGACACGTTGTACGATCCCTTGATCTGAAGTATCCCCTCTGGCTAGTCGTTCTATTTCTACAACAAAGACACCACTCCAAAGTCCAGATTCAACATCCGTCAGTAGCTGCTGCATCTGAGGTCTGGCCGAGATTGTTTCACCAGATACGATTTCACAATAAAACTTCTTAAGTACAATTCCTTTTGCTTTTGCAGCATTCATCAGCATTTTTCGATGTCTTGCGAGTGTTTCCCCTTCACCTCGTTGCTCCGCTTCATAATCAGAGCGTGACTTTCTTAAATAAGCACAATATTCATCCATTGCCATGCCTTTGCTAATCTTAGTGTATTACATTCTTACAATTGCACGGAACAAAACATGCATAAAATCCTGAAAATAATTATTTGCACACAAATAATAGAATCTTCATCAAATCTACATAATGCTTGATTAAAATGAAGAAAATAAAAGATAACTTTATGATATAAAAATTAAAAAAGGAGAAATGGATTATGGCAAATACAATAAAAAATGGTAAGACCGTAACGGTTGAATATGATATAGATTTCGTAACAGAAGATAATTTAATTGAAGCAATCGAAGATGCTGGCTACGATGTGGTATAAATACGTATGCTTCAAATTGGATTGGGAAAGAGGAGATAAAGAATGCAAAAAGAAAGTATTCAAATTGGTGGCATGACATGTGCAGCCTGTGCTAAAAGAATAGAAAAAGTAACCATGAAACTGAATGGAGTATCCTCTTCGAATGTAAACTTTTCGACGGAGAAGCTTAACATTGAATTTGATGAACAAAAGGTTTCGGTACCAGCAATCAAAGAAGCGGTACTAAAAGCAGGATATGAGGTGTTGGAAAAATCCAAGGAAAAAGAAATTACAATACCAATTCAGGGTATGACATGTGCTGCTTGCGCAACTCGTATAGAAAAAGTAGTTTCAAAATTAGAAGGAGTTTCAAGTGCTTCCGTTAATTTTGCAACCGAAAAATTGGTTACAAAATACAATCCAGATACGGTTCGTATCTCCCATATAAAGCAAACAATTAGTAAGGCTGGTTATAAAGCACTTGAGATTGAGACAAAGGCTGCGATTGATGAAGATAAAATCAAAAAACAAAAAGAAATAAAACAGCTATGGATAAAGTTTATGGTTTCAGCAGTATTTTGTATTCCACTATTTTATTTAGCAATGGGTTCCATGATATGGTGGTTAAGGTTGCCAATCCCCAAACAATTAATGCCAATGCAATACCCCCTAAATTTTGCTGTGGTTTTAATCATACTTACGACTCCGATTTTAATAGCAGGTAATAAATTTTATTCCGTCGGGTTTAAAGCAATAATAAATCGGAGTCCAAATATGGATTCATTGATTGCAATGGGAACCTCAGCAGCGGTCTTATACAGCTTATACTCTACCTATCGAATTGTAATGGGTGATTTTAAATATGTAGATGATTTGTATTTTGAAACAGCAGGTGTCATTATTACCTTAATATTACTAGGAAAATCGTTAGAAGCAGTTTCGAAAGGGAAAACATCGGAAGCGATTAAAAAGCTCATGGGACTTGCACCGAAAACTGCAATTGTAATCCAAGATGGAAAAGAAGTTGTTATGCCAATTGAGGAAGTGGAAGTAAATGACATCATTCTCGTAAAACCTGGTGAAAAAATTCCGGTAGATGGCATCATAGTAGATGGGATCACGTCAATTGATGAATCGATGCTAACGGGTGAAAGTATGCCAATCGAAAAGAAAAAGGGCGATAAGGTATTTGCAGCGAGCATAAATAAAAATGGTTCTGTCACATTTCAGGCTACGAAAGTAGGAAGCGACACTGCATTGGCTCAAATTATAAAACTAGTCGAAGATGCCCAAGGTACAAAGGCTCCGATTGCGCAAATGGCTGATATTGTATCCGGTTATTTTGTTCCAATTGTGTTTGTGATTGCTTTGGTATCCTCAATTATATGGGCAATTAGTGGTCAATCCCTTGTTTTTGCTTTAACCATATTTATCGCTGTTCTTGTAATCGCTTGCCCATGCGCTCTTGGACTTGCAACACCTACTGCGATTATGGTTGCAACAGGAAAAGGTGCAGAATATGGAATATTAATTAAAGGTGGAGAAGCACTGGAAACCACGCATAAAATTAATACGATTATCTTTGATAAGACCGGTACTATTACAGAAGGAAAACCGGAAGTAACCGATATTATTACCATTGGTGATATTTCCAAGAATAGACTCTTACAAATAGCTGCCTCGGCAGAAAAAGGTTCCGAACATCCACTTGGTGATGCGATTGTGCGTGGCGCAGAAAAAGAAAAACTGGAAATTATTAAGCTAGATAGTTTTGAGGCAATACCCGGATATGGAATCCGCGTAATTGAGGAAGGAAAAGTTGTCCTTTTAGGTAATAAAAAATTAATGGTGGAAAAAGGTATTTCACTTTCGAGCCTAGAAAATGAATCGGATCGACTTGCATCCGAGGGTAAAACCCCAATGTATATTGCGATGGGAAAAGAAATTGCAGGAATCATAGCAGTAGCTGATGTTGTGAAAGAAAGTAGTGCAAAGGCAATCAAAAAGCTTCATGAAATGGGAATTGAGGTAGCTATGATTACCGGTGATAACCAAAGGACTGCACAAGCAATTGCAAGACAAGTAGGTATTGACCGAGTTTTAGCTGAAGTACTTCCACAGGACAAATCAAATGAAGTCAAGAAATTGCAAGCGGAAGGAAAAGTGGTATCCATGGTAGGAGATGGTATCAATGATGCACCTGCTTTGGCACAAGCTGATATTGGGATTGCAATTGGTTCGGGTACAGACGTAGCAATGGAATCCGCGGATATTGTATTAATGAAAAGCGATTTAATGGATGTACCAACCGCAATTCAATTAAGTAAGAGTACAATCCGTAATATTAAACAAAATCTATTCTGGGCATTTGGATATAACATACTGGGCATACCAGTAGCAGCCGGTCTATTGCATGCATTTGGTGGTCCGACATTAAATCCGATACTTGCGGCAGCAGCAATGTCTCTAAGTTCGGTATCTGTTTTGACAAATGCACTTCGACTAAAAGGTTTCAAACCGTATAAGTAATCAAACGTAGATAAATAAAACAATTCATACGATATTTATGTTGCACATTATAACTAAAATAGAAAGGAACGTATAATCAAACCCAAAGAAGGTTTTGGTTTATATAAAATTAAATATGAAAAGAAAAATGATAGGAACAATATTTTTATCAATGACCATGCTATTTTTAGCAGGATGCCAGAAATCGGATATTGTTGGTAATACCGCAAAGAATTCATTTAAATCAGTACTGGATGCAGTACCAGATCAAGTGACAGTAGATGAGATGAACGGGGGTTGGTCACTTGACGCACCCGACAATACCGCTCGATTTATTTGGAGCAAAGACTACAGTAAAAGCCCAATACATGACGTAATGATTGAATTTGATGCAGCTCCGTTTGTAAATGCTGGTTTAGATGTGAGCAAATTGCCAGAGGGGCTTGCTTACGAAGATAAGATTATGCTAGGAACAAAACTTGGTAATGATGAATTAAAGTATGAAGGCGAAGCGACTCCAGATACATCCTTTCATCAAATCGTTAAGCTTTATCGAGATTCCATTGGTTATCACGAGGTGCTTGATCATTATGGTGTAGACCTAGGAAATGGGAACAAATTTGAATGGGCAAAGGATATGAAAACAAATGACAAAGATATTGTGTTTGTAGTTGACCCTGAAATCTTTATTGAAGCTGGTGTTAATCCAGATCAGGTAGAGGGTTGGGTATACGCTTCTGTAGAAATGATGGATGAAAATGGAAAGAAAATAGAGGTTATGAAGTTCTTAAAACCATTTGATCTTCAATAAATAGGTTGAATCTAGATACTTTGAAAGTGAAAATACATCAAAGTATCTAGATTTTTTTGATTGTGAATATAAAAATTAACGTGTTATCTACATATAATCTCCATACAACAGGACTATCATAATAAATGTAAAGAATGATAGATAACCATACTGTCTAAAAATTTAGAATCGAAGGGAAGAAAGTGATATGAAAAATAAAAATATAAAAAATAATGGAAAATCAATGAAAATGGTAATGGCTACAAGCATAGCTCTTTTGGTAGCTGCAGGATTTATGTTTACAGCGTTGCATAAGAGCAATTCGATAGCTGGCACTGTACAAGTAGAGGAAACGAAAACAGAAATACAATCTTCAAAAGATGGGGATTTAATAATCCCAGTTGCGGATGTAACAGAAAATGCAAGCTTTTATGGATATGAAATAGATGGTACAACAATCGAAGTGCTTGCAATAAAAGCAGAGGACGGATCCATTCGAACAGCATTTAATACTTGTCAGGTGTGCTACGATTCTGGACGTGGCTATTACAAACAAGAAGGGGATGATCTAGTATGCCAAAACTGTGGAAATCGATTTAGCGCAAGTGATGTTGAGGTTTCAAAAGGTGGATGTAACCCAGTCCCAATTTTTTCGGAGAACAAAACGGTGGATAATACGAATATCACAATATCGAAGGATTTTTTAGCACAAGCAAAAGTTATCTTTGATAATTGGAAAGCATAAGACGGGAGATATGATGTATGGGAAAAAGAATTAAGAAACAAAAGCTTAAACTAGCTGGTATGACCTGTCCAAGTTGTGAAATCAGAATCAAAAATAGTGTAAAAAAAATGCAAGGTGTTCTGGAAGTAGAGGTGGATTATGTTACTTCGATACTATCGGTTACTTTTGATGAAAAGATGGTTAAAATGGAAGAGATTGTAAATACAATCGAACAACTGGATTATACAGTGAAAGAGGACATTACCAATAAAACAAGTGATGAATCTACAAATTCTTATACGCAGTTTATCTTCATGGGAGTTATTCTATTCGGTGTGTATATGATTATCAAAAATACCATCGGGTTTAACTTTATTCCGCAAATCAATTCCAATATGGGATATGCGGTTTTGTTCGTTGCAGGACTTTTAACATCACTTCATTGTGTAGCAATGTGTGGTGGTATCAACTTGTCACTTTGTGTATCTTATAAATGTAATCAAAATGAAGATAATAAATTTTCAAAATTCGCTCCAAGTATTATGTATAACGCGGGCAGAGTAGTATCCTATACGATAATTGGAGGATTTGTTGGAGCTCTTGGTTCTGTTTTTAGCATTTCGAATACTGGAAAAGCATTTGTCTCAATTCTAGCTGGTGCATTCATGGTGATTATGGGATTAAACATGTTGAATGTATTCCCTTGGTTAAGAAAACTAAATCCACGTATGCCAAAAGTATTTGCTAGAAAAATCAATGGTCAGAAGGAAAATAAGGGACCATTTGTAGTTGGATTATTAAATGGATTAATGCCATGTGGTCCGCTGCAGGCAATGCAGCTTTATGCACTTGGAACAGGAAGTTTTATAGCGGGAGCTTTTTCTATGTTTATGTTTAGCTTAGGAACAGTTCCGCTATTATTTACATTTGGTGCACTGGGGTCTTTGCTTAGCTCTAAGTTTACAAAAAACATGATAAAAGCGAGCGCGCTTATAGTTGTAATGTTAGGATTTATCATGGTTAATAGAGGTATGACTTTTACTGGTTTCACATTTAGTTCCTATGCACAAGAGTCGAAGGCTACAAGTGAAAGCAATGAAAACAAAGCTACCATAAATGGTGATGTACAAGAAATTACAACGACGTTGGAATCCGGACAATATACTCCGATTATCGTAACGGCAGGAATTCCAGTTACCTGGACGATTGTAGCAGATGAAGCTAGCTTGAATGGATGTAACAATGAAATCATTATTCCTCAATATAATATAGAAAAGAAACTTGTTGCTGGAGAAAATATAATTACCTTCACACCAGACAAAACAGGTACCTTTGGATATAGTTGCTGGATGGGAATGATTCGTAGCAGTATTTCGGTAGTTAGTGATAGTAAAACACAAGATTCTGATCCTACTGCATCGCAAAATTCAGATTCTTCCGACAGCTCCGATCGCTCATCCGGAGTAGATAACACAGGATTGCCATCCGGATGCTGTGGTTTTTAATCTATAATAATTATTGAAATTATGTTAATATTATTACTATCAATGACAATTCCGGTTCCTTCCATACCGGACTCAAAAATAGTGGAAAGGTGCTGGTATTAACATGAATGAATCGAAGAAAAATGTACTTATTGTTGATGATGAGAAAAAAATAGTGGAAGTAGTAGCCTCCTATTTGGAAAGCAGTGGATATAATACCGTTGTTGCGTATGATGGGGAAACAGCTTTATCTGTGTTTGAGAAGATGAATCCGGATTTACTGATTCTAGATTTGATGCTGCCTAAAATATCCGGTGAAGAAGTATGTAAATCAATTCGAAGAACATCCCGAGTTCCTATCATCATGTTAACCGCCAAGATAGAGGAAGATGAAAAAATCAATGGTTTAAATATTGGAGCAGACGATTATGTGACCAAGCCATTTAGTCCAAGAGAATTAATTGCAAGAGTTAAAAGCTTGCTGCGTCGCACCGATGAAGGTGTGACGCCTCTTTTTAATAAGATGAGCTGGAACGATAATGATTTAGAAGTGGATTTAAATTCGTATACCGTGAAGAAATCAGGCGAGATTGTAAATTTAACGCCGAATGAACTAAAATTATTATGCTCCATGATAAAATATCCTCAAAAAACATTTACACGAGAAGAGCTAATTGAAATTGCTTTTGGAGTAGATTTTGATGGATACGAGCGGACGATAGATTCCCATATAAAAAATTTAAGAAGTAAGATTGAGGAAGATACTGCAAACCCAAAGTATATCGTGACCATTCGAGGTATTGGTTACAAGTTTGGTGAACAGAAATAGAAATAATCACAGTAATACGAATGTATGAGTGCCAGAGAGGAGGAAAGATAAAATGCGTCTAAAAGTAAAACTTACGATATCTTATGTGCTACTTTCCTTACTTTTGGTGGTTTCTTTTTTTGTAGCGTCGAACTATTTTTTAGAAAAAAAGTTTCAAACCTATATCATGGATACGCAAGAAAAGAAAAATCTGAATATCGTGAACTTAGTTTCAAAAGAATTTGGTGAAAAAGGGGAAACCCCAAATCTGAAAACTCTGGAGAGCATTGGAGATAATGCGTTATCCCAAGGCCTAATATTGATGGTTTCGGATGCAAAGGACAAAGAGATTATTTGTATGAGTACCATTCATAGTGCAATGTGTACCGATATGTTAGAAAGTATGCAAGATCATATGATGAGTATATACCCGAACTTTGATGGTGAGTATGTACAAAAGAATTATGATATTATAAAAAATAATAAAAAGGTAGGAACCGTAACGCTTGGGTTTTATGGTCCTTTTTATTACAACGACGATGATTTAACATTCCTTTCTGTATTAAATAAATTACTGATCGCAATATCGATCTTATCGCTTTTTCTAGCTGCACTTTTAGGGGTTGTTATGGCAAATCGTATTTCTAAACCAATTAAAAAAGTAGTGGATAAGACAAAAGATCTTGAAACCGGTAATTATTCAGACCGTTTGACCGTGGTATCAAAGACTTACGAAATGAATCAGCTAATACATAGTGTTAATTCTTTGGCTGATGCATTGGAACGACAGCTGAATTCAAAAAAACGAATGGCGAAAGACTATGCACATGAACTTCGAACACCATTAGCAGTTCTTCAATCAAACTTGGAAGCTATGATTGATGGAGTCTGGGAACCTACGACCGAAAGGCTGGAAAGCTGTCGAGAAGAAATATTACGGTTGACTCGTATGATATCTGAGATTGATAAAATAGTAAAAATTGAAACAGATAATTTTGAGCTTCATAAAACAAAATTTGATTTAGCAAGTGTTGCACAGCAAGTAGTCCTAAATTTTGAGAGTGATGCTGCAACAAAAAATATAGAATTTGAGACAAACACGACGCCATGTTTATTGAATGCAGATAAGGATAAAGTAATTCAGGTTATGGTTAATCTAGTGACAAATGCAGTTAAATATACAGTTAATGGCGGAAAAATCAAGATAATGGTACGTGAAGTGAATGGAAAGGCTGTTCTTACCGTTACAGATACTGGTATCGGAATAAGTGCAGATGATTTACCTAATATTTTTGAATATTTATTTCGTGCCGATAAATCACGTGATCGTAGCACCGGGGGATCTGGCATTGGTTTATCCGTGGTGAAAGCAATTGTCGATGCACACGGTGGTACAATTGTAGCGAAAAGTGAGAAAAATAAGGGAAGTGAATTTATAGTGACATTCCCCATATAATGAAAATGAGATATAAATTAGGATTCTTAGGAAAGCGAGGGGGTATTTTTTGCTGATTGCTACATATGAGATAGGAGGAGCAATATTAGAAGTATTTGATGATTATTATTGTAATATGCCAAAAGAAGAGATAGATAACCTGCAGAATAAGTTTTCAAATACCGTGCAAAACTTAATGCAATCCAATCTAGATAAGGACTACTATGATTCCATGATGAAAAAAGGCTCTGGTGTATGCTAGAGCCTTTTTTTCCTAAAATTTAGCAGTTTATAAATATCGATGCTGCGTGTATAATTAATTATGTAAAAGAAAGAAATTATATAGGAGGCGAAGCGAATAATTGGGCGTAATCGATGTTATAAAGATGAGACATTCAGTAAGAAGCTACAAAAATTCTGAAATACCGACGGATTTGTTAGAAAAGCTAAAAGCGTACATAAAAGAAATGAATCAAACCAAAGGATTATTTGGCGGAGGCATCCGGATAGAGTTAGTCGAAAAAGACGATCATGTGAAAGAGGTCAAATTAGGAACCTACGGAGTTATTAAAGGTGCAACCCATTATCTGGTGGTTGCTTGTGAGAAAAGTAAATATGATTTGGAAGACCTAGGATTCTTATTTGAACAAGTAATATTGTATTGTACCTCGTTAGGGTTAGGAACCGTTTGGATTGGTGGTACCTTTCAGAAAAGTAATTTTTCAAAAGCAATACAGTTAAAAGAAAATGAAATGTTGCCGATAATATCTCCGGTAGGAATGGAAAGCGAAAAAAAATCAATCGTAGCAAAGCTGTTTAATCATTCATTTAACAGAAAAGAATTTACTCAACTCTTTTTCAATCAAGATTTTGATACACCACTTACCCATGAAGATGCAAAGGAATACAAAGAAGTTTTAGAAATGGTTCGACTTGCACCCTCCGCGATGAATAAACAACCATGGAGGATACAAAAAGACGGAAATAACTTTCATATATTTTCCGATAGCAAAATCAAAATGAGTAGAATCGATATGGGTATCTGTATGAGTCATTTTTATATTACAGCAAAGGAAAAAAACTTGAAAGGTGAAATAAAAGTATTAGATATGAAACATCAAGATCGATACAAATATGTTGCATCTTGGGTAGGAGAACCACAATAATACGTTCTTTATTTCCATGAAATGAAAAACAAAGGAGGAATTTTGTATGATTAAAAATTTAAAAATTTCAAAAAAATTATTTTTACTGTATATCCCAGCACTCATTGGACTAGTGGGATTATTGTTACTCTTTATTTATGATACTACGAGCATTAGCGAGAAAGCAAAGAAAGCATATTATGAGGAAGCATTTGTAAGTACCTCTTTAATTCTCAATGCTGACCGTGACTTTTACCAGGCTTCAGTAGTAGAAAAGGAACTATATATTGGTGTTCTTTCTACACTGGAAGCAGATAAAAAGGAAGCATTAATAAACGACTATAACGAAAATGTGGCTCAAACGACGGAGCGTATTTCGCAGGCCATGGAAAATGTAAAAGGAAACAAAGAACTTTATGAAAATTTCAAGCATTCAGGCTCTGGGGAAACACTTGCGAGTCTTTCTGAAAAATTTAATACCAATATGCAGACGTGGCAAAGCTCTTTTGATGTAAGCACGTTTTCAGGAGATGTAGAAACCCATTTATCCTCCTTTGATGCAACGAGAGAAAGTATTAATGCCATGTCAGAACTACTAGATGAATATGCAAAAGCTACATCACAATCGATTAGCAGAGAAATCAAAGCAAGTGTTTTTTTCATATCCATTATCATCGTAATTATTATCATCGGATTATCCATATTAGCAGCTTATATTGTAAGATATCTTAAAAAGAGTATTTTAAAGACTGCCCATGATATGAACCAAATTGCGAATAATGATTTAGCGTTTGAACCATATAAGGTAAACTCAAAGGACGAACTGGGAATGCTATCTGCTTCCATGAATGCTTTATATGATTCTTTAAAAAATATCATAAAGCTTATAGAAAGTACTTCTTCCAAACTTACTTTTTCTTCCTCTGCTATGCGAATGAATTCGGATGAGATTACCACTTCTATGAACGAAATTGCAAGCACAGTGGGTGAAATTGCGGAATCCGCTGGGCAGCAGGCACAAGACTCCGAACATGCAGCTAAAGAGTTTGATCATTTGGGACAGGTTATTGTGAATAGTGTTGCAAGTACAAAACAGCTAAATGATGCTAGTACACAGATGCAGAAAATCAGTAAGGAAGGGCTACAAACGATTACAGAGCTTTCTGAACTGACCAATAATAACAGAAAAGCATTTGACGAGATTTTTGATACCATTCGTAACACCAATGAGAGTGCTGGCAAAATTGGAGAAGTAAGTGATATTATTGCAGGTATTGCGGAACAGACCAATCTTCTTGCTTTAAATGCAGCCATTGAAGCTGCAAGAGCTGGTGAAGCTGGAAAAGGTTTTGCAGTCGTTGCCGATGAAATCAGAAAGCTGGCCGAACAATCCGCGCAGTCTACTAGTTCCATTAATTCTATTTTGGAAGTTTTACAAAAGCAGATATCCAATGCAAATTCGCAAAGTGATATGGTAAAAGAAGCGGTAGAAGTTCAGTCACATAGTGTAAATGAAACAAAAGAGCGATATACCTCCATTGTTAATACGTTGGATACCGTAAACCAAGAAATAAAAACACTTGATCTTGTTAGCCAGAATATGGAAGAGAGCCGCCGAAAAGTACTGGATATCATTACTTCACTTTCAGCAATTGCACAAGAAAATGCTGCAAGCACAGAAGAAACTTCCGCTACAACCGAAGAAATTCTGGCTTCCATGATTACGATTAACGAAGCAGTATCAGAAATTGACAATTTATCCATTCAATTGAATGATGTAATCAATCAGTTCAAGTTATAGATATCCTATCGGAACGAATTCTTCTGTTCCGATATCAGTTAAAAGACCAGATACTTCACGGTAAGGCATGGAATAACGTTGTGACAAATAACGAAGGCTGGCATTTAATTCACCGTCTGGTCCACCGTATTGCAGTAACCTACTATTTTTATTATTTGATGTAGAAATAAAACTGAAAAGTAAAAGTTTCCTTATCAAAAACAATACGATCAACAATGCTTCTTATGGCGTTGCCCTTTTGAATACAATCCTGATCTTTCGATGTGAGAATGTGGTATACGGAATGAATAGTTCCAAGCATATGCTCATTTCGGCAAGCTTCATCTAGCTTTGTATTCGTAAGGGCAACTATTTTTTTATCCAATTCGGCACGTTCCGATTGAATCAAACGTTTATTTTCCTTGTATTCCAAAAGTGTATCGATTCCAGCAGCATAGGAGGATTTGAAACGTTTTTCTTTCAAGTCTAATTTTTTCCGAAGTGATGTTAACAAATCAATCTCACGATTGATATCGAAAGAGGAATCGGGTTTGTAATGATAGGGGATTGTTGATTTGATTACCTGCGCTAATCCGGCAAGAACATATTCCTCTAAAAGATCAACACGAATGGAATTGTTCACCGAACACATACCTTTGGTGTAACCCCAGCATTTAAACTGCTGGTAGGCATAGCTATTTTGGGTTGTGGAGGAAAAAGTAAGTGATTTATGGCAATGGGAGCATTCAAGAATTCCAGATAGCCAATGTTTGCAAACAGATATATCGCGCTTTTTGAAGGGCTTTATTTTGGCGTTGATATGATCTTGGACTAAGTTCCATGTAGGAGCATCTATAATAGGTTCGTGGGTTCCTTCGGCCACTATAATTTGATCTTTTGCGTTATAAGATTGACTAGACCGGTCAAAATAGTTCCAACGTACCTTTCCAATATAGAATGGATTTTGTAAGATGTAACAAATGGTTCGCGATTCAAAGAGTCCGCCGCGTTTCGAACGAAAGCCGGATTCATTCAGCATACGGGCAATCTGTGTAAATGAAGATCCATTTAAAAAGCTATCAAATATTTTTTGTACAACAATCTTTTCCTGTTCGTTGATGGAAGGAGGCTTCTTTCCACCTACATAGTCATATCCGATTGGTGGATTTGCCTGGTATACACCACGACGAGCATTTTCTTTCATTCCGCGTAGCACTTCATCGGAAAGTCGAATCGAGTAGTATTCATCCATCCATTCTATGATTCGCTCATTCAGTTTACCAAAGGGAGTATCATCAATTGCTTCGGTAATACTTATTACGTCTACCTCATTTTTTTTTAATAGCGATTTGTAAACAATGCTTTCTTCCTGGTTACGTGCAAAACGAGAAAAGCGCCATACTAGAATACAATCAAAATAATGTTCTCTGCATTTGGCGAGTGCAATCATTCGATTAAACTCATGACGTTTTTTGACATTTCTTCCAGAAACACCACTATGTTCGATAAAGACATATTCCCGGGGAATAATAATTTTATGTGAATGCGCAAACTCTAAGCCAAGCTTTAACTGCGTAATCGGAGAGAGCTCAATCTGGTCGTCAGTACTGACACGAATGTATTGAGCACCTAGTTTATACTCTTCACTAAGAACAAGTTTCTCACAACTAGGAAGGCTGTTAATTATTTCGAGTATACTATTATCCATAATGCTTATCCTTTTACAGATCGAAAATGCGTCTTCATTCTATCGTATTAATAGACCTTATAAAAAAGACTAGGTAAGCTTAAATTTTAAGAAAAGATAAAATTATTGAAGATATTTTCTTTTAAAAAGCTTCTTGCAACATAATTAAAAAAATTGCGCATATATCTAAAAGAGGTAAAATGCAAGTATGTATTGGATACGTAATATATTACTATTTATAATCTCATACATACAGTAATAATTAACTCTAAAAATATTTGAAATTATTTCCAGTAAATGGTAGAATGTCCATTGTGTGGAATGTGTCAATTTGATAGGCAGAGTTATCGTACACTGCTTATTTTTGTTTGGCAAAAATGGGATAGTAAATAAGGGGAGGAAGTTTTTTCGTGCAAAACAAAAATAGCGTAAGAATGGAAAGCATGACACAAGTGAGAAGTATCCATACAGAATATAGTCATAGGCAGAAAGATCTAATTGAAGAAATTATGATCAGAACCGATATGTCATATTCAAAGATAAT
This sequence comes from Lachnoclostridium sp. UBA5725, assembly GCA_002419585.1. Taxonomy (GTDB): domain Bacteria; phylum Bacillota; class Clostridia; order Lachnospirales; family Lachnospiraceae; genus DIGJ01. The sequence continues at coordinate 88,338 of DIGJ01000014.1, read as the reverse complement.
GCATCATATGGATGTGAATGGATTTCGAAAACAATTGATAAGCGGTCCATATGAAGGGCTCGTAGACGAGATTTGCAATAGTATTTTCATGCCACCCGAGAGAGCGATTTGCTAATTAAAAATCTTGTTTTTACACATCCGAATAAAGATTAAGGTACAAAAGATGAAACCATAATTTAAACACACGTAATAAATCGTTTATATTTCTTAATTCTTTGTAGATATCTCTACATAATAAATCATAATGATATTTTCTATCTAAAATCATTCTTCAAATCAAGATAATTTCCAAGTGATACAAAAAATTAAGTCGGATGTAGGGACCAGTTCGATTAAAAACCTGCTTTGGCCCTGCTTTTTGGCCTTTTTGAGCCTTTTTGAGCGGAAACGAAGGATATTAAATCGCAACAATAATTTATTGAATATCAATAAATTATTATTGACAATCGTTCCATTCAATGATATATTGACTATGATAGGATCGGGCAACCGGATAAGATCAGGATGCTTAGATAAGATTAGTATAAAGGATAAAAGAAGAAATAAAGAAAGGGGAAAAAATAGTCATGAATCGAAATCCATTGGTACGATTTACAAAGTTATTACTAGATTTTATGTTTTACTCAGGAATAATCATATGCATCACAGTTCCAATTATCTTTAAATATGTGGGGGGATTCTACCGTATTTTTCATACGTTTTACCTGCCATTTTGCATTATCTTTATGACTGCCGGAGTATTTGCAATCGTGATATTGAAAGAACTTCGGAATATGTTTAAAACCGTGATCAATGAAAATCCCTTTGTTTTTGAAAATGCAAAATCATTGAAGGTAATGGGAATATGTGCTTTTGCTATCTCGGCAATCATGACGATACGCCTTATATTTGTGATTACACCTGCAGCACTTGTTTTAATTATCGTATTTTTAATAGCAGGTTTATTTTCACTGGTATTATCGCAGGTTTTTGACCAGGCAGTAACTTACAAACAAGAGAATGATTTAACCATCTAAGGAGGCCTATACATGATTGTTGTAAATTTGGATGTTGTAATGGCAAAGAGAAAGATGGGGTTAACGCAGCTTGCGGAGCAAGTGGATATAACAATGTCAAATTTGTCTATTTTAAAGAACAATAAAGCAAAAGCAATCCGATTCACTACTTTAGAGGCAATCTGCAAAGCATTGGATTGTCAACCAGGAGATATTTTAGAATTTGTAAAGGAAGAGAGTTAAAAACGAAAGAAATGCAGTGCGATTAATAAAATAAAAGAAGTATAAATTTAAGGAGGTTTATTCTCATGGAACAATTAAATACGATCCTTCCTAAAGTACAGGAGGATAAGGAGCCCGCAGTCGAAGCTACTGTCGAAAATAGACAAGAGCAATTACTGCTTAATAAAGTGCGTCAAAAATTTGAAATTTTTGGTGGAATTAGTTTTATTTTTGGTAGTTGTTTTACTTTATTATTTTATAAAACGTGGATTGGTATTAATGTTTTGATATTCAGTTTAATCATGATTTTCTTGATTTTAGCAGTTATGAAGAATTTAATGCTGCCGGTAAAAACAGGTACGAAGTTTTATTTTGCTGGAGTAGTTTTATTAGGAGTCTCTACGTCATATACGTCAAATAATATTTTACAGTTTTTGAATATTATTGGAATGCTATTCCTACTTGATTTATCGCTTCTTCATCAGATGAATGAAGATCATCAATGGAGCTTTATAAAAAATATCAAACAGATGTTTTTCTTGTTGTTTTCCAGCATAGCTTCAATAGGTATGCCTATTATAGACAGTTATAAGTTCTTTAAAAAAAGTAAGATCTTAAAAAACAATCGTTCAAAAAATATAATTGTTGGAGTTTTGGTTTCAATTCCGATGTTACTGTTGACAACGGCGTTACTTTCACATGCAGATTTACTCTTTGGTAGGCTGACAAGTAATATTTTTAGTGGAATTTTTTCTAGTAATTTATTTGGTGTGATATTTATGACTTTGTTTGGCTTCATAGCTTGCTATTGCATATTATGTAGTGCTCTTTATAAAGAAGACGAAAAGGAAAGAAAGCCGATTGAAAAAGCAGATGCTACGATTGCAATCACGTTTATGACATTGTTATGCGCGGTATATATGTTGTTTTGTGGTATCCAACTAGTGTATCTATTTGCGAACGGTCTTTTTGCTCTACCAAACGGATTTACTTTCGCAGAATATGCAAGAAGAGGATTCTTTGAATTGCTTGCAGTAACAGTAATTAATATCGTTATAATGCTTCTTTGTACAACGGCATTTCAGGATAATAAATTTCTACGGTTGCTTTTATCCTGCATGACAGTTTGTACCTACATTATGATTATTTCAGCTACTTATCGGATGTATCTTTATATCACTGCGTACCATCTTACATTCTTAAGATTATTTGTATTGCTGACTCTATTTATTGATGCTTTTGTATTGGCAGGAGTATTAATTTATGTATATAATAAAAACTTCCTTCTATTTCGCTATTGTGTTGTGGTGGTTTCGGTATGTTATATTACATTTACATTTACTCGACCGGATTATTGTATTGCATCTTATCTTGTAGCGCAAAACGAGAAACTTAATCTAGATGATATGAGATATTTAACACAGAATTTATCATTGGATGCGGCCCCGGTTGTATTAACCATGTTGAAGGATTCCAATCGGTGGGATATAGAAAAGCATGAAAATCGTGCAATGGATTACGACGGCGAACTATTGGAAGAAGATTATAACGAAACTTTTGAAGACTATGTCACGATGTATTATGATCGAATTTCATATGTAAAAAATAATACTGGAATCAAAGATTTCAATTATTCCAACAATAGAGCAGCAAGTATTTATGATTCTGCAAGATAATAGTGACTTTTTCCCGCGTGTATGATATTTTAATAATATAATACGAAAGAAAGGTTGGTGTTCTATGGCAGGAATTAAAGTAGTTATTGTAGATGATTCCTCTTTTTCAATCGCATTTATACGAAATATTCTCGAAGAAAATGGGATAGAAGTTGTCGGAGAGGCTGGTTCGTTAGAAGAGGTGAAAGCGGTCGTAAAAGAGACGAAGCCTACATTAGTAACAATGGATATGACGCTACCAGGTACGGACGGGCTCGAATGTACTCGTGCCATTCACGAAATTGACGCAAATATTAAAGTAATTGTTGTAAGTTCTATGATGGATGATGAAATCGTAAAGCAGGCAAAGAATAATAAAGTATCCGCCTATGTACAAAAACCAGTTGATGCGGAGGAACTTATAACTGCAATTAACAGGGTTATGGCGACAGAAGAGTTGTATCAATTTCTGGAGGATGAATATTTTACCGTATTTAAAGAAGCTTTCATGGATGGTTTAAACAAAATGACAAAAACACTCCTTACCTTTAAGGAAGAATATTCATGCAATAAGGAACACAAATCAGAAGGTATGTCTATTATCATTGCGATAATCGGAAAGTTTTCAGGTAGGATGTTTATCGATTTATCAAAAGAAACAGCAACGAATTTGGTAACTGCAATACTTAGAAGGGAACCGGCTAATAACGACGAAACAATAGCTGCCCTTGCAGAATTAACAAACATAATATCTGGAAATGCATGCTCCATATTAAATAGAAAGAACAAAGCATTAGGGCTTCGTGTAGCTCCCCCATCGGTATTACATGGCGATAGTGTTGTAATTTCAGCTCCTAATTTTAATACAAGTACAGCCATAGCGGAAACAAATTATGGCGAACTGTTACTCAATGTAGGTTTTCAAAGGGGTGAAGAAAAGTGGATGTAAAACATGTGAATCCCTTCGTAGAATCCTTTGTAACGGTAATGCCACAATTGGGTTTTCATGATGTAAAAAAGGGAAAATTAGGCGTAAAAAGTAGAGATCTGATTGCCTCAGGATTAATTATTATAGTAGGAATTGTCGGAGAATTGAGAGGCAATATTGTTTACTGTATCGGGATAGAAGATGCAAAGAAAGTTGCATCAACCATGATGATGGGTATGCCAGTAAGTGACTTTGATGATTTGTCAAGGAGTGCATTGTCGGAATTAACGAATATGTTAACAGCGAATGCAGCAACTAGTTTTTCTAGAATGGGAATTGTAATTGATATATCAACTCCTACACTGCTTTATGGAGAAAATATATCGGTAGAAATGAGTTCAAATCAAGTGTTATCCGTCGAACTCATAGTAGATGAAATGCCAATTGAAGTTGATATAGCATTTGAAACCTAAGTATTTTTAACGTTCAGAAAAATACAAAAAAATATAGTGGAACCCTCATAAAACAACGTATTCAAGTTAGTTTTGAGGTTTCCACTATATTTTTACATTTTGTTGCTTGTATTTGCATATCTGATAATAAGAATATGATAGAATCTTGAGAAGGTGTGCCTATTAATTACATATATAAAATCAAAAAAATGAAGAAATTGGCTATTTATAATATTAAGTAGAAGCTTAAATTCATAAGATATAAGGGAGGTGGTTAAGTGTCAAAAAGAAAAGAAAAACAAGAAGCTAACTTTGAATTTTACATACGGTTTGGGGATCATGAGACAATCAATATGGATGCATTGAACCAGAAGGAGAAAGAAAAGATCGGAGTGAGACTAAACGATACCGCGTTACAAGCAATTGGATATGTACCAGAAGAAGATATTGATAGGTTAATGTAATACGGTCCACCGTATTGAGTAATAATAATCTGTGCCATTTGTGGATTGCACTTCGTGATATTAACTGGATACTGTAAGCGTTTTTCATAGTTCCACATTATCTACACACGCTCCTTCCTGCTACTTCCCATGGCCACGGATCTCTTACCCATGCCCAATAATTGCAACTATTAACATCTTCATCAGTTAAAGGACCGTAGAGTTTGGAATATTCTGCAACAGACTGTTTTCTTAATTTTTTATAGGTATCGTAATATTCTAACGCTTGTTTGTCTTCTGGATGTGTATCCAGATAAAGAACACAATCATCGATAGCAAAACTTACTTCTGTTATAAACATTAATAATTTTTCGCGATCATCTTTCATCATCTTAAATCACATCTCCTTCCGGTATTGCAGGTATTCTCTCTGCAAACAGGGCTGGCAAAAAGGAATGGTAAAATTAACTCTCCAAAAATAGTTCCTTTCCTTAATCCATTCGATGCGTCATATACATTTCTCCAGGTTTGCCATGGTACATAAGCCATTGCTAGCGGCATATCGGAAAGTGCGTCAGTTTTTTCATATTTATTGCAATCCTCAAAATGACGGTCATTACGAACATGGTGGTTATCGTGGCAATCATTGTGGTGCTGATGGTGATGTTCGCAAACTTCTTCATTTTGACGAGGACATGCATTAGGGGAAACTCTATTTTGACAATTACAGCCAAAAGGTTTCATATAATCCATAGATAAATACACTCCCTTCTATAATTCTCCATTTTTCTTGTTTAGTATAATTTATGCGCAGAGTGGCTTTTTGTGCTTAGATTATATTAAATTATTCATCAATTTGCGATGTAAAACAGTGCGTATTACAAGAGATAATGGGAAACGTATCATCATTCGAAGAATTAGCAAAAAAAGCGGAGCATACTGGACCCCAAAAATCTCATACGGATAAATAAAGTTTCCAATCTGTAGCAAGAATAAACCGAAGCTATCTACTAAAAAACTATATATATACATTCGTAACTTATGATTTGAATAGCTATATTTTTTAGTCAAATTAGGTAGAACGTATTCTTCGGGTTCCATCTTTTTTAATTGATTGGATAGAAGTATTGGCACAGCAATGATAAGAAATAAGGCATACATGACCTGCGTGTTTTTGTAGAAATAGGTTTCAAATAAAAAAAGTAGTAGTAACAAAGATATGGTTAGCAAGTGAATCAGTTTTAGAGACAACATCTGACTTATTTTAGCGACCTGATGATTTTCTGGGGTTTTTAACATGTTATAGCCTTTCTATTGTGTATTCGTTTTGTGTTTTTCTTACTGCTAGTATAAGTGTAATAGAAGAATTTGTCGATATAAATTATGCATGCATATGGTGTGGGAGTACCATGCTGTGAGACATGAAAAAAACATGGAGGTATGTAGATATGAAAATTGAATCAAGTAATATTGCTATGACATCGCAAAGATCGTACATGGCAAAAAGTGCTGATTTGCTTTCGTATTCTAGCTGGGGCAATGGTACGGCTTATTCTACAATGCCAACAGCTAAGGATAGCGTGCAACAAACAGTAACTAGCAATAAGGAAAAAAGTTTTCTGAGTTTTTCTACGCAGGAGCTATTATCAAATCTGGAACGGGAGCAAAAGACGATAGAAAACAAAACAAATGCATCTAAAAAAGCAGCAGATACCTTTGAGGCAAAAGATCCAATCGAATTTCATACATTCCGCAATCTTTTGGAATTGTTATTTGGAGAGCGTAGTAGGAAGACAGATTGGGTAGCGCAGTTTCGCCAATTATTAGATGATCGAAGAGAAGCTACGCTTCACTCCTTGGGATTGACGTCACAGACACAACAAATTACCCCTTCGGAAAACTGGGGCTTTTCCTATCAGGAAAGCCACTACTTTGAGGAACAGGAAAGCACAAATTTTTATTCATCTGGTAAAGTGAAGACAGAAGATGGAAGAGAAATTAATTTTGATGTATCGGTTTATATGTCAAGAAATTTCAAACAGTACTCCAATGTTCAAATCAATTATGGACAAGCAGCTTGTGTTGATCCTCTCGTCATTAATATGGGAAGCGATACAGCAAGTGTGCGGGAACAAAAATTCTTGTTTGATTTGGATTGTGATGGAAAGAAAGATAATATATCAATGCTTTCCGAAATGAGTGGATATTTATCACTTGATAAAAATGGAGACGGCATGATTAATGACGGCAGTGAGCTTTTTGGAACAAAGACCGGTGATGGTTTTGGTGAACTGGCAGTCTTTGATATGGATAAGAACGGTTGGATTGATGAAAATGATCCGATCTTCAATCAACTTCGTATCTGGACAAAGGATGCAGCCGGTTATGACAAATTAGTCGGACTTGGTATTGCTGGAGTTGGTGCTATTTACCTGGGAAATATTGATACACAGTACGCACTCAATTCTTGTACCGATAACAAAAATAATGCTCAAATTCGAAGCACCGGTGTTTATTTAAAAGAAACGGGTGAGGCAGGAATCATTCAGCATGTTGATATGTCAGTGAGTGCATAAAAAGAAATCCCTTGTCGATTCTGTAGAAAATTAAAATTTCCTTTGAAAAATACCAAAAATGTGTTTATAATATAGCTGAGTATGTTTATTTAACCGATGATTGGAAAAAATTAGATAAATAGATAAAACACGGGAGTTAATAACGCATAGAGGGCGTTTGAAAGGAAGGAGAAACATAAATGATAGGTAGTGATATCGGAATCGACTTGGGAACTGCAAGTGTACTTGTTTATATAAAGGGAAAGGGTGTTGTTTTAAAAGAACCATCCGTAGTAGCTTTTGATAGAGATACAAATAAGATTAAAGCAATCGGTGAAGAAGCAAGACTTATGCTTGGAAGAACACCTGGTAATATTGTGGCAGTTCGTCCGCTACGACAGGGTGTTATTTCAGATTATACCGTGACTGAAAAAATGCTAAAGCATTTTATTCAAAAAGCCGTTGGTAAACAAAGACTTCGCAAGCCAAGAATCAGTGTTTGCGTACCAAGTGGAGTAACGGAAGTTGAGAAAAAGGCAGTAGAAGATGCAACATATCAGGCAGGCGCTAGAGAGGTTGCTATTATTGAAGAACCAATTGCAGCTGCAATTGGAGCAGGAATCGATATTTCCAGACCATGTGGAAACATGATCGTTGACATCGGGGGAGGAACCTCTGATATTGCGGTTATCTCTTTGGGAGGAACTGTAGTTAGTACATCCATTAAAATTGCTGGTGACGATTTTGATGAAGCAATCGTTCGCTATATGCGTAAAAAACACAATTTATTAATTGGTGAACGTACCGCAGAAGATATTAAGATTAAAATAGGTAGTGCTTTCCGTCGTCCAGAAAGTGAAAGTATGGATGTAAGAGGCAGAAATTTAGTCACTGGTCTTCCAAAGACGATTGAAGTAACCTCAGAAGAAACAGAAGAAGCCTTAAAAGAAACCACCTCTCAGATTGTGGAAGCGGTACACAGTGTATTAGAAAGAACTCCACCAGAGTTAGCTGCGGATATTGCAGATCGTGGAATCGTTTTAACTGGTGGTGGAAGTTTACTTCGTGGTTTAGAAGAATTAATTGAAAGCAAAACTGGTATTACAACGATGACCGCAGCAGATCCAATGCTTTGCGTAGCAATTGGTACTGGTAAATTTGTTGAGTTTTTAAGTGGGAAAAAAGATTGATCTAAGTAAGGTTGTACGATAAAGGTAACTTGCAGGAGGATATATATGGTAAGAGGCTTATATACTGCTTATACAGGGATGGCAAATGAGCAGAAACGATTGGACATTATTGCAAATAATGTTGCAAACGCATCTACGGTTGGATACAAAGAGGAAAGTGTAACCAATCAGGCATTTGATGAAATGTTGACCCTAAAGATCCGTGACGGTTCCGTTGGATATCAGACACAAGAGATTGGGCAGATGAGTCTTGGTGTTAAGCTGGGAGAAGTTTACACCGATTATGGACAGGGATCTCTAAGGCAGACAGGAAATACGTATGATTTGGCAGTAGAGGGAACTGGTTTCTTTGAACTGCGTGTAACCGATGCCAATGGAAATGATAGTACACGTTATACCAGAAATGGAAGCTTTAAAATAACGAGTGATGGTTATATTATAGATACAGAAGGTAATCATCTGCAAGGTGAGAGTGGAGATATACAAATTCCTACCGAAGCAGCTGATGTAGTAATCGCATCAGATGGAAATGTTTATGCCGATGGAACATTATTGGATCAAGTAAAGTTAACCGATTTTGAAAATTATGATTATCTGGAAAAGGTAGGCGATGTATCGTACAAGCTATTAGATGGTGGTGCCTTGAAAGAATCAAAGGGAAATATCATGCAAGGATATACGGAGCAGTCAAATGTGAATTCCGTATCCGAAATGGTAGAAATGATTTCAATTACAAGAGCTTATGAAGCAAATCAAAAAGTAATATCAACGGTTGATACGATGATAGATAAAGCCGTAAACTCAGTAGGTAGAGTCGGATAATAATACGTTTCGGATAAAAGAAAGAGGTGCCAGCTTATGATGCGTTCATTATGGACGGGAGCGTCAGGAATGATATCCCAACAAACAAATGTAGATACGATTGCAAATAACTTAGCCAATATCAATACAACGGGATATAAGACAGAAAGAGCAGAGTTTAAATCCTTGTTGTATCAAACCATTCAAGACAAGTCAACCGATAGTACTGGAGAAGAAAAGCCAATTGGAATCCAAGTTGGGCTTGGAACCAGGAATTCCGCAATTACATCCCAGTTTACACAAGGAGCGTTTACCGAGACTGGAAATCAGTGGGATTTTGCGATTCAAGGAGACGGCTTCTTTGCGGTACAAAAATCAGATGGTTCTATTGGATATACACGTAGTGGAGCTTTTAAAATGTCAATCGGAGTCGGTGGTAATACATTATGTGATTCCGATGGTAATCCTGTACTTGATTCGAACGGTGCACCAATTACAACGGACGCTACCTATAGTCCTTCGCAGATAACAGTCGATGAATCGGGAAATCTTAGTTATCCAGATGCGGATGGCAATTCACAATCCTTGGGCATTAAGATTGGGTTAGTACAATTCAATAATCCATCAGGACTGTCAAAAGGCAGTGGTACTACACTAAAAGAAAGTGCTGCGTCTGGTTCGCCTAGATGGGAATCCGGTGATACTGCTCTCTCGCAAAGTGTAATCAAGCAAAAATATTTAGAGGGTTCCAATGTACAGGCGGTTGATGAAATGGTTAACCTGATTGTTGCACAAAGAGCTTATGAAATGAATTCAAAAATAATAACCGCATCTGATACGATGCTTCAACAGGCAAACAATCTTAGAAATTAATGAGATGTTTTAAAAGGAGAAGATGCTATGAGCTTATCAATTGATGGAAGTTCTTTCTATAATTCAGTAACATCCGGTGTGACAGATACCACAGGAAAAACAAGTTCGCTACAGCAAACATTATCTGGTTTTGATTCTGAAAATGCAACGGACCAAGAAATGTTAGATGCTTGTAAAGGGTTTGAAACCTACTTTACAGAACAAGTTTTGAAGGAAATGAAAAAAACAGTACATAGCAGTGATGAAGAAGGCGAATATATGAAATGCTTTGGTGATACACTAGTGGAGCAATATGCACAGAATATTACGGATTCGGGAAGCCTTGGAATTGCACAAATGTTATATGAATCAATGAAAAAATAAATAATGGGACTGTTGCATATAAAATATTAATTTTGCAACAGTCCCTCTCTTTGTGCTATTATTTAGTAAATAAGTGAATTCGTAAGTTATGGAAGGAGCACAACGGTGGCGGAGGTTATAGAAGGATATGTGGAACGAATTGTATATCGAAATCCAGATAATGGCTATACAGTTTTAGAATTGACCAATGAGGATGACTTTAACATTACTTGTGTTGGCATTTTTCCATTTATTAATGAAGGAGAGTTTGTTGAAGTTAGCGGAACGATTACAGAGCATCCCGTATATGGTGAGCAAATCAAAGTAGCTGGTTTCCAAATCAAGGAACCAAAAGATGATGTGTCGATGGAACGGTATTTAGGTTCCGGTGCAATCAAAGGAATTGGACCAAAGCTTGCTACCAGGATTGTAAAAAAATTCAAGAAAGATACCTTTCGTGTGATTGAGGAAGAACCAGAGCGTCTAGTAGAAGTTAAGGGCATTAGTGAACGTATTGCGCGTGAAATTGGGGTTCAGTTTGAAGAAAAAAGGGAACTTCGAAGCGCAATGATGTTTTTGCAACAGTATGGGATATCCAATAATCTATCGGTTAAAATATATCAGTCTTATGGACCAAAGCTTTATGATATTATAAAACAAAACCCTTATAAATTGGCAGAAGATATTGCTGGCGTCGGTTTTAAATTAGCGGACGAAATTGCAACCAAAGTAGGAATTGGAAGCGATTCTGATTTTCGTATTAAAGCAGGTATTATCTATTCGCTGCAGCAGGCGAATGCAATGGGACATACCTTTTTACCAAAAGCAGTACTACTGAAAGAAGTAACTGATTTACTCCTTTTAGAACCAGAATTATTGGAAGGTCATCTAACACAGATGATGTTAGATAAGCGGATTGTCTATAAAGAAGAGCAAAATCAAAAAAGAGTGTATGCATCCACGTTTTATTATATGGAAATGAATTGTGCCAGAATGCTTCTGGATTTAAATATGAGGTATGAGGTAAAAGAGGAAATCCTAGAAAAAAGAATTTCCCAATTAGAAGAAAATAATCAGATTGAATTGGATGAACTGCAAAAAAAAGCGGTAGCAGAGGCTGCAAAAAATGGTGTGCTAGTGGTTACCGGAGGTCCTGGAACAGGTAAAACAACAACCATTAATACAATCATTAAGTTCTTTGAATCCGAAGGAATGGAAATACTCCTTGCAGCACCAACTGGAAGAGCCGCAAAACGTATGAAGGAAACAACTGGATACGAAGCACAGACGGTACATCGATTGCTTGAATTAAAAGCAGCTGTTGATGATGATTCCACTAGTATGCAGTTTGAAAAGAATGAAACCAATCCACTGGAGACCGATGTGGTAATCATAGATGAAATGTCTATGGTAGACATTCAGCTGTTTTATGCGCTTCTAAAATCGATTATGGTAGGGACTCGCCTAATACTTGTAGGAGATGTCAGCCAGCTTCCATCGGTTGGACCTGGAAATGTATTAAAGGATGTGATTCGATCCAATCAATTTCCAGTGGTTAAACTTTCCAAGATTTTCCGGCAGGCGGCGGAGAGTGACATTATTTTGAATGCCCATAAAATCAATGAAGGAAAACAAATCGCATTGGATAATAAAAGCAAAGATTTTTTTATGCTAAAGCGAACGGATGTGAACCAGATCATTAGTGTTGTCATTCAATTAATCAAAGACAAAATGCCAAAATACGTAAATGCTAGTATCTATGATATACAAGTACTTACTCCGATGAGAAAAGGCGAACTTGGTGTAGAACGCCTCAATCAGATTTTGCAGCAATATTTAAATCCGCCCGAGACTTCGAAAAGGGAAAAAGAGTTTGCGCAGGGAATCCTTCGTGAAGGCGATAAGGTAATGCAGATAAAGAATAATTATCAAATGGAGTGGGAAATCAGTAATGGCAGAGGGTTTTTATCAGAGAAAGGATGCGGAGTGTTTAATGGAGACTGCGGAATTGTTCGAGAAATTAATTTCTTTGCAGAAACAGTAACCGTGGAATTTGAAGAAAATAAACGAGTGGAATATCGGTTTCGTGAAATGGATGAATTAGAGCTGGCATATGCAATTACCATCCATAAATCACAAGGAAGCGAATATCCTGCGGTTGTTATGCCAATATTAAGCGGTCCTAGAATGCTTTTTAACCGAAATCTATTATATACCGCAGTTACAAGAGCAAAAAAATGTGTCACAATCGTCGGTAGTGACCAAATGGTGCTTCACATGATAAAAAATGAAAGTGAACAAAAACGTTACTCAAGTTTAGACTTACGAATTCTTGAAATGTAAGAAATATTAATGCAAAACAGTAAAATATGGGTTATAATAAATGTAAATAGAGTATGAGGTGAAGATTTATGGAAAAAACAACATTAGTCATTATGGCAGCCGGAATGGGGAGCCGATTTGGAGGTATTAAACAAATTGAACCCGTTGGACCGAGTGGTGAAATAATTTTAGATTATTCTGTTTATGATGCAATCGAAGCTGGTTTTAATAAAGTTATCATCATCATAAGGAAAGACATCGAAAAGGAATTTAAGGAAGTAATCGGAGATCGTCTGGGTAAGCATATTGAAGTGGAATATGTTTTTCAGGATATGGATGCATTGCCAAAAGGCTATAAAAAGCCAGAAGGTCGTACGAAACCTTGGGGAACTGGACACGCTATACTTAGCTGTAAAGGAAAAATCAGTACACCATTTGTTGTTATTAATGCGGATGATTATTACGGAAAAGAAGGATTTCAAAAAATTCATGAGTTTTTAGTCAATCCTATAGTTGCAGATACAAAGTATAACTTTTGCATGGCAGGTTTCCACTTAGGAAACACATTAAGCGAAAATGGTACCGTAACGCGTGGCGTATGTAAAGTTGACCATGATATTTTGGTTGATATCGAAGAAACTTATGAAATAAAAAAAGAAGAAGGTTTTGCAAAAACCGAAACAAAGACCATTCCACTAGATCAGCCTGTATCTATGAATATGTGGGGATTTACACCAGATTTCATGGAGGAGCTTGAAACAAGGTTCTCTACATTTTTAGATAATATGGAAGACAATGAAATGAAAGCAGAATATCTGCTTCCGCTCATTGTTGACAATCTAATCAAAGAAAGTAAAGCAACCGTTCATGTGTTGGATACAAAGGATAAGTGGTTCGGTGTAACCTACAAAGAAGACAAGGAATTTGTTGTAAATTCATTCCTTGATCTTGTTAAGAAAGGCGTATATCCTGAGAAATTATTTGATTAAAGATATTATATTTCCTCCGCGATGCCCGATCTGTGAAGCAATTGTTTCAAAACTTGGAATGGCGTGTGATACCTGCAAGGATAATCTGCCTTATATAAAAGAGCCAAGGTGCAAACGTTGTAGCAAGCCAATCGGAAACGAGGAAACAGAAAACTGCTGTGATTGTATGCGTAAAGAATTTCACTATACAAGTGGAAAAGCAGTCTGGATTTACAATAAAACGATGTCACAGTCAATTGGAAGATTTAAATATCAGAATAAGCAAGAATATGCGGTGTTTTATGGAGAAGAGATTTCAAGACTTTATGGTAGCTGGATAAAAGACAATCAAATTGAAGCGTTAATACCGGTTCCGATTCACAAACGTAAGAAGAGTCTGAGAGGCTATAACCAAGCAGAACTGATTGCGCATGTGATTTCTGATAACTTAGAAATTCCACTTCTTCGCACGGGACTAGAGCGTTTTAAAGAAACAAAACCGCAGAAAGATTTGACACTTTCAGAACGGATGAGAAATATGGAAGCAGCCTTTACTAGTGGTAAAAGCCAGATAGGGGTTTTTAGAAGGGTTGCATTGATTGATGATATATATACGACAGGCAGTACCATGGAAGCCTGTGCCAAAGAGCTTTTAAAATTAGGTGTAGATGAAGTTTATTTCCTATGTGTATGCATTGGGACTAGTGTTTAAGGAGGAAAATCATGGAAGTAAAAAATTGTAAAAAGTGTGGAGTCTTTTTTAATTTTGTATCAGGATTGCCATTATGTCCGTCATGTATGAAAGAAATTGATGACAAATTTTCAGAAGTTAAGCAGTACATATATGATCACCCAGGTGTAGGGATTCAAGAGGTATCTGAGGAAAATGAAGTGCCTATCGTGATTATAAAAAAATGGGTAAAAGAAGAAAGATTGGCCTTTGCGGAGGGCTCAGCAATCGGTGTAGATTGTGAGCGATGTGGAAGAATGATTTTGACTGGCCGTTTTTGCGAAGCATGCAAAGCAGATGTAAAAAAACAATTTGGAAATATTATAGCAACAACAACGAAACAGCCGGAGAAGAAGCTGGAACGTGACAATGCAAAAATGAGATTTCTAAAATAATATGGGATAGGTATTGGAGTTGTTCTAGATAGGGGGTGGACAAAATCGAGATAAACCGTCTGGATATTGAAAGCATCGTTAATGCAGTTTTTGTTGATATAACCATGCAGATGGTATCGATAAAGATGCTAAGGCAGGAAAAATTCAATTCGCTTTCTTCCACAGATTATTGCTTTGAAATTCGAACGGAAGGGGCTTTTATTTCCCTGATTTTGTTTGAGATAGAGGAGAAAGTATATGAAAGAATTGCAACGAAGCTGGATGAAAACGTAAAGCTTACAATACAGGAAAAAAAGTTGTATGTCATAGAATATCTGAACGTGATTTGTGGTCGAATATTATCAGAGATTAATGATAGATTAGGAAAGCGATCCAAACTTTCCGTACCAATTCGAATTGAGCATAAGGTTATCGAACAATTTACCTGGAGCCGAACGGATATGTCATATGCATGTTTGGATGGAGGCTTGAATATTGTTGTATATTTCGAGAGCAAGGATAATACAAAGGAGGATTTCAATATATGAAGAAGAGTATCTTGGTGATTGATGATTCGCCATTTGCGGCACAACAGATTCGTGAGGTTGTAGAAGGAAAAGGATATACAATAGTAGCCTGTGCCAAAGACGGTGAAGGAGGAATTGAAAAATACAGGGAACTTCACCCTGAATTTGTAATATTAGACATTATTATGCCGGGGATAGATGGTCTGGAGACGGCACAAATTTTATTGAAAGAAGATCCTGCAGCAAAGATATTGATGTTAAGTTCGTTGTGTGATGCAAGTACGATGGAAGAAGTGAGAAATATAGGATTAAAGTATTTGATACCAAAACCATTAGATGCAGATGTCTTATTAGCAACACTTGAACTGCTTGATCGATAAGGGCGAATGGCTTTAATAAATGAAAAATAAAAGGCGTCAGAAAATGAACGATATCTTCATTTCTGGCACCTTTTATTTTTTTTTCTTTTTTTTATTTTACATGAATTCCATCTTCTTCAATGGTTATCTTTTTATTTTTAAATAAGTGTCCAATCGCACGTTTAAAGGCATTTTTGCTAAGGGAAAACTCCTCTTTAATCTCGGCAGCATCGGAACTATCATTAAATGGTAAAAATCCATTATTTTCAATCAGTTTTTCATATATCAAATCGGCATCGGTATTTAGCTGAACAGGTACCTTTTCACGCGTACTTAAGTTGAGTTTTCCGTCTTCTCGAACATCGGTAACACGCGCTTCAATGATTTCACCGCTGACATATTCACGAAATACTTCTTTCTTTGGAATGATTGCAGAATAGAGGTTATCAACAGCGACAAACACTCCAAAATTTCCACTTGGTTCATAGACAGTGCCAGTTACGCGGTCGTTTGTACTATAGGGAGAGTCGGAACTTAATGCTTTATAAACATTCATTGTGGCACAAAGACGTTCACTTTTATCAATGTATAGGGTAACTAGAACTTGTTCTCCAGTTTTTACACGTCTTGTCTGTTCTTTAAAAGGCAGTAACAAATCTTTTGCAAGCCCCCAGTCCAAAAAGGCTCCGATTTTTCCAACTTCTAGAACAGTTAATGTAGCAAGTCCATTTAATTGAAGAAGCGGGGTAATCGTTGTAGCAATGGGCCGGTCTTCTGAGTCTTTATAAATAAAGACAGTCAAAATATCTCCAATCTTCACATCCTTTGGAACTTGATTATTTGGCAGCAAGACTTTTTGGGTTTGTTCTGGAGACCAAGTAGGACGTCGTTCCATTTTTTCGGTTCCTGAATCAGCCAGATAAATACCACTATTTGAAAATTCTATTACTTCTAATTCTTGTGTTTCACCTAATCGTATCATTTAATATTCCTTTCTTGTAAATTCAATAATTGCATAAATCGAGTTGTCAACATTACAAAGCATAACCGTACAAAGCTCCTTATTATAAAATACTTTCGGAACAATAACATCACCTAAAACAGCGGAAGAACGGTATTCAGCTCGCATTTGCCCAATTACAAAATCGTTTGGTAAAAAGCATTCTGCCATCTGCACATACTGCTCATTGTTTACATGATTGTTCGTATCAATATTGTAAGAAACGACAGGAAATGATTCCTTTGTTTCAAAATTATCAGGAAGATGTATTTTTCGAGGAGCATAATTCATAGGATATTTCGGGTCACATCCATAGGGAAGTGCTGCTTGCGGTGGAATTCGTACAATTCGATAATTTTCGGTATCCATGTAAATCCAAAGCGAATTTGCACAAGCATATACTTTGCCATTTTCATTTTTTAATAAGAAATTTCGATATCCATAAGCGCCTTTGAAATCATAAGCCCATGTGCATATTGTAAGATTATCACCTAGACTAGGATATTCTTCTACAATAATCTGCCACGAATTTAAAATCCAGGCACGTTTTTCTTCTTCTAAGTAATTTAAACCAACACCAACCGCTTCCGATTGAAATGTAGAGCAATCTTGAAAATAATTTATGATAGCGGATAATGTCAGATGTTTGTCCGGACCGAGTTCACTATAGCGAACACGACTGTTAAATTGGTACATAGATTCATCTCCAAAACTAAATAGTGTATCATCATTATAGCATTAATTCTGAAAAAAACTAGTGAAATTATGAAAAAGATGGTATATAATGAATGTTATAAACTACAAATAAGGAGGTATGACTATGAAATTCAATAATATTACAGATGTAGATAAGTTTTTTGAAGTTGTAGATAGCTGCAAGGGGAGAGTTGAACTTGTATCACAAGAAGGGGACCGTTTAAATTTAAAATCGAAACTTTGCCAGTATGTTTCTTTAGCTAAGATTTTTTCAGATGGTACCATACCAGAACTTGAGATTATAGCATCCGAACCAGAAGATGTAAATAAATTATTAAAATACATGATTCAAAGATAAATGAAAAATGTAAGACATGTGAATGAAATCTTTCTAATTACTGTATGCATTGCAGTCAGTGCATCTTTTGCATTTGGGTCAGTTCCTTTTGTTTTGAACAATTCATTCGTTAATCTTTTGTTGTCGCAGGCAATTTTTGTGATTCCAGTGATTGTGTATCTGATGATAGGAACCGACAATATGAAGGGGCTTTTGCGAATCAATAAAATAAGTGCTGTGAATGTTATTTTGTTGATTGTTTTTGCTTTTTTTATCTCGCCTCTTTTGTCCTTTTTAAATGCGGTTTCACTTTTGTTTACGACCAATCAAATAACAGAAGCGATTTCTGATATTGTTTATTCCTTTCCTTTGGTAATTAGTTTACTATTGGTGGCAGTGGTTCCGGCCGTTTTAGAAGAAGCCGTTTATCGAGGTGTTTTCTTCAACGAATTTCGAAAAATCAATCCTAGAAAAGGCGTTATCTTAAGTGGTCTTCTTTTTGGATTAATGCATATGAATTTTAATCAATTTATCTATGCGTTTGTAATGGGGATGATATTTGCATTGCTTGTTGAAGTAACGGATTCCATTCTTAGTTCTATGATTGTTCATTTTACAATCAATGGAAGTTCAGTCATTCTTACGTATTTACTACCAAAGATACAAAGTTTAACGGGCGGCCTAGCGAAGGACAATGAATTTGTAAGCCAGACGTTTGATGCAGCACAAATTAGTAATAAGGTTTTGTTGCCGGTCATTGCTTTTTATGGTGTGTTGGCAGTTTTTTCAACAATAGTTGCTTTCTTTATTCTTAAGCGAATTGCAAACATTGCGAAAAGACCGAATGCATTAAAAGAGTTAATCGCAAACAAATCAGAAACCAAAATGGAATTGTTTGATTCACTTCCATTGATGTTTGGAATAATAATTTGCTTTGGTATTATGATTTATAGACAATTTTTTATTTCATAATAAAAAGGGAGTGTTTAAAACACTCCCTTTTCTTACATACTAATATCAATATTTTGTCCGAGACTTGGATTAACCGATTGTTCCATCATCTTTACCATTGAGTCCGTCGCTGATGAAACGGTGGCAAGGCTTTTGTCAAGGACTGCAACACCGATTTGAGACATGATATTTTGTTGACTCATCCCCATAGATAAAGCAGCAATATCCATAATTAGTCCTCCTTGCATATATTAAATAATGATATTACAATAAGTATATCGACATTTAATAAATATTAAATAAGAAGAAAACAAATATCGTTTCACAGAGTGAAGGAAAATCGATTCACTCGGCAAGTTTGTGTCTGCGCTGTATACACAAACTTGTAACAAACAAAGAGCAGCGCGGAAATGGAGAAAAATATGAGTCGTGTTTATGATACTATAATAATTGGTTCAGGACCTGCAGGATTAACGGCAGGAATTTATGGTAAGAGAGCGCAGCTGGATGTGCTAATCATTGAAAAAAGTCCGATGAGTGGAGGACAGATAATAAATACGTATGAAGTGGATAATTATCCTGGTATGCCTGGCGTAACCGGATTTGATTTGGCGAGTCAATTTCGTGAACACTGTGATAAATTGGGAGTTCCATTTGTCGAAGGTGAAGTGATTCGTGCAGATCTTGATATTCCAATTAAGAAAGTCTGGCTGGACGATGAAAGCTGTTATGAAGCAAAGTCAATTATTATAGCAGGTGGAGCAATCAATCGAAAGCTTCGAATTCCTGGTGAAATAGAACTCTCTGGTAAAGGGGTTTCCTACTGTGCAACCTGTGATGGAGCATTTTTTAGAAATCAAGAAGTTGTTGTGGTCGGTGGTGGAGATGTAGCGGTAGAAGATGCCATATTTCTAGCGCGTGGTTGCAAAAAAGTATATCTGGTTCATCGAAGAGATAGCCTTCGTGCAGCAAAAACACTAGTTGCACAACTCAATGCACTCGAAAATGTAGAAATAATTTGGGATAGCATAGTAGAAAAGATAGAAGGAAAAGATTTTGTAGAATCGGCTGTGTTGAAAAATCTAAAAACAATGGAAGCAAGACAATTAAATGTGCAAGCTGTATTTGTTGCAGTTGGTACCATTCCAAATACAGAAATATATGGAGAATCATTGCAGCTAAACGATTCCGGATACATTATTGCAGGAGAAGATTGCGCGACGAATCTGGATGGCGTCTTTGCTGCAGGTGATATTCGAACAAAACACTTAAAACAAATTATAACCGCTGCAGCAGATGGAGCAAATTCGATTACAACTGTAGAACATTATTTAAATAAAATTTAACGGGAAGAAAACCACAAAAAAACAAAGAAACTTGACATTTTTCTTTAAATTTGATATAATAACTCCAGAATTTAGATGTAACAAAGTTGTAACAATTAGGAAAAAGATTTAATATTTGGAGGAAGCAGGAATGAAAAAAGTGGTGGCAGTTAAATCTGCACTTTGCATTGGAGCAGTTGCAATGCTGATTACAGGTGCTAGTGTGGCAAACTCATTGGCAACCGGTGTATGTTCAGAGACAAGCCTTGCAGGTATTTCATTATCCCTGGAACAATATATGCAAAGTGCAGATGTGGTTAAACTACAAAGCACCGATGGAGCTCCTTTCGCATCGAGATTGCTAGAAGAGACACAAGATACAACACAAGAAGCGGCTCCGACTCAAGAGGCAGAGCCTGAAAAAGAAGTTTCGAAATATGAAAATATGGGCATTTCTGTTGCAAATGATTATGTGAATATTCGTAAAAAACCAGATACTGAAAGTGAAATTAAAGGAAAATTGTATCGTGGAGCAGCTGCAACAATCGTAAAAACAGAAGGCGATTGGGTTAAAATTGAGTCCGGAAATGTTACCGGCTACATAAAGTCAGAGTTTTTGGCAATTGGCTTTGACGCAGAAGAATTAGAAGATAAATATGGAACCAAATGGGCAACGGTAAATACAACTACACTAAAGGTTCGCGAGGAACAAAGTACGGATTCTGTAGTGCTAGGACTTATCCCAATGGGAGAGACTTATGAAGTTCTTAAAGTATGTGATGATTGGGTTAAAATCTTAGTTGATGAAGCGGATGAAGGTGAAGAAAGCACCAAAGGCTTTGTTTCCAAAGAATTTGTTGATATAACAGTAGAATTTAAACATGCTATTTCAGTGGAAGAGGAACAGGCAGAAATAGAACGTAAAGAAGCAGCAAAAAAAGCGGAGGAAGATCGCTTAAAAGCACTGGAAGAGGAAAAACGTCAACGACAAAGTTCAAACAACTCAAGTAATTCAAACTCAAATAGTTCAAACTCAAGTAATTCCAGTTCAAACTCAGGTAAATCAAGTTCAAATAATTCGAATTCAGGAAGTTCTAATTCGGCATCTGATTCAACTGTTTCTTCTGGAGATGGAGCAGCAATTGCAGCATATGCGCAGAAGTTTATCGGTAATCCATATGTATATGGTGGTACCAGTTTGACAAATGGTACGGATTGTTCTGGATTTACACAGTCTGTATATTCACATTTTGGTATCAGCATACCAAGAACATCAGGATCACAGGCATCTGCTGGTAAGCATGTAAGTTTTGATGAACTGAAAGCTGGAGATTTAATTTTATATGCAAGAAATGGAAGAGTTGGCCATGTAGCACTCTATATTGGTGGAGGACAAGTTGTTCACGCTAGTACATATAAAACAGGAATAAAGATATCTACTTGGAATTATAGAACCCCATATACAGCAAGACGTATTGTTGAATAATAATGGGTATTCATCTTATCATGATAATAAAAATCGAGTTCATAAAATGAACTCGATTTTTTTGTCGTGTACCAGCATAAAAAACATGCAAAGTGTGTTTCTTGTGAGTTTTTAATATTTCACACGAAATAAATTAGTTAAATAAGAAAGAAGACAATTGTTTTCATAATATTTTGATAATTTAGAAAGATGAAAGAGAACTATCCACAATAAATATAGGACAAAAAAATTAAAATAACTATTGACTCTCAAATTTATATACATTTTGCACAAAAAATGTCGAATTATAATTAGTCTTGCGGAATTAGATAAGATTATGTAAATGATTGGAAAAAAGTTATCCACATAGAAAAAGACTAATTTTACTCGAAAATATAGTTATACACTGAGTTATCCACTTTATCCACATAAAAATTAAAATCTAAAAGACGAGAAAAAACTTGTCAAGTTCGAATAAACGTTTTGTACTTTGTGATAAAATGCAAAAAAAGGTCTAAAAATTTAGGCTTAGGTCTTGACAAGAAAATTTTAATAAAATTTAAAGAAAAATATAAAAATAATATAAAAATGTGTAAATTTTGTGATAACTTATAAAATAAGAGAAAATATTCTTGATAAATATGAAGATTGTGGTATAATAGTATTATAAAAATTAGCTCAAACTAATTATAAGACGAACAGATAAAGGAGTTGGACATTATGAGATTCATAATTAGCGGTAAAAACATAGTTGTAACAGAGGGGTTAAAATCAGCAGTATATGAAAAGATAGGAAAGTTAGAACGTTATTTCACTCCTGAAACAGAGATACATGTAACATTAAGTGTTGAAAAAGACAGACAGAAAATTGAAATTACGATTCCGATGAAAGGAAATATTGTTCGTGCAGAACAAGTGAGCAATGATATGTACGTATCCATTGACTTAGTGGAAGAAATTATTGAACGACAATTAAGAAGATATAAAAATAAAATTGTTGATCAAAAACAAGCTGCTTTGAATCTAAATCAATCGTTTTTAGATGAAGAGACCCCGGAGGATGAAGAAATTAAGATTATACGTACAAAACGCTTTGCAATGAAACCAATGGATGCAGAGGAAGCTTGTATTCAAATGGAATTGTTAGGACATAACTTCTTTGTATTCCGTAGTGCTGAAACAGATGAAGTAAATGTCGTATATAAACGAAAAGGAAACACATACGGATTAATCGAACCAGAATATTAAGAAATATAAGATATTAAAAAACCGATTCGGGACAAATGTACCTGAATCGGTTTTTTTACGTGCATCAAGATGAATGCAAATATTGGTATATACCAGTACTGATTATTTCAAAACGCATAAAAAAGAAATAATTAAAAGAATATAATTAGAAATGCTTGACATAATAAAAAAAAGAGATTAATATAAATATATGCTTACATACTAAACAATTGCTTATTAAAACTTGAGAGGTGATGAGATGACGGAACGGGAATCCCAAATTTATAAATGGATCAAAGAAAATCCAATGATATCCCAACAAGAAATAGCAGAAAGAGCAAATATTACTAGATCATCGGCGGCAGTGCATATTTCAAATTTAATGAAAAAAGGCATGATACGCGGGAAAGGATATGTTTTGCAGGAAGAAAATTATATTACCGTTGTCGGTGCAGTAAACGTTGATATCTCCGGAACACCATATCAAAAATTGCTAAATGCAGACAGCAACCCTGGAAAAATGACGATTTCGTTTGGAGGGGTGGGACGTAACATTGCAGAGAATATCAGCCGACTAGGCGAACAGGTAGAAATGATCACAGTTCTAGGAGATGATTTCTACGCAGCAGAGATTGAAAAGAGTTGTCGTACATTAGGAATACAATTACAGCATACATTAAGAGTTACCGATGAAAACACATCGACCTATCTTTGTATTAATGATGAGCAAGGAGACATGGCAGTAGCAGTCAGTGATATGGGCATTTATGAGAAACTTACACCGGAATACCTTGAAAGTAAGATGCCTATCATTAATAAAGGAAGCTTAGTAGTCATTGATGCAAATATTCCGGAAGAGACCATCAAATACTTAGCAGATAAATGCATGGTGCCGATTCTTGCAGAACCAGTTTCTACAAAAAAAGCTATGAAATTTGCAACCGTGTTGGATAAGATATTTCTATTAAAACCAAATCTTTTGGAACTCGAACTTCTAAGTGGTGTTAAAGTTACAAATGAGGAAGGGCTTCATAAAGCCATGGATCATTTATTAGATCAAGGAGTGAAACATTTGGCTGTATCCATGGGAAGTCGTGGTGTTTATTATGGTAATAAAAAAGAAAAGAAACATTATCCTTGCTTGCCATGTAAGGTTGTAAATACAACTGGATGTGGAGATGCACTAATGGGTGCAATCGCATGGGGTATTCAAAAGGACGAACCAGTAGGGCAAGCCATCAATTACGGATTAGCGGCGTCCTCGATTTGCATTGAACATTATGGTGCAATTAGCCAGGAAATAACCGCTGAGAATATTTTAAATCGTTTGAACTAATTAATTCACATATATTAAAATGGAGGAAAACATCATGAATTTAGAAAAATTTTTAGTAGTATCCGATGAAGTAAAAGCAGCATTAAAAGAAGGAAAACCAGTGGTAGCGTTGGAATCAACTATCATTTCACATGGCATGCCATATCCTAAGAATGTTGAAACAGCACTTCAAGTAGAGCAAATCGTTCGTGACAATGGAGCAGTTCCTGCAACAATTGCAATTATAAAGGGGAAAATGACAGTTGGTATCTCAAAGGACCAAATTGAATACTTAGGGAAAATAGGGTTAGACGTACCAAAAGCAAGTCGTCGTGATTTACCAGTTATCTTAGCAAAAGGTATGGATGGAGCAACAACCGTTGCAACAACTATGATAGCAGCTTCTTTGGCAGGTATTAAAGTATTTGGTACTGGTGGAATCGGTGGCGTACATCGTGGAGCAGAAACAACCATGGATATCAGTGCTGACCTTGATGAACTTGCAATGACAGACGTATGTGTCGTATGCGCTGGATGCAAATCCATCTTAGATATCGGACTTACCTTAGAATATCTAGAAACAAAAGGTGTAACCGTAGTAGGATATCAGACCGAAGAAGTTCCTGCTTTCTATACAACGCACAGTGGATTTAAGGCAGATTATCGTTTAGATACTCCAAAGGAAATTGCAGAATCCTTCCATGTAAAAGAAGATTGTGGATTACAAGGTGGTATGGTAGTTGGAAACCCGATTCCAGATCAGTATGCTATGGATGCAGATTATATCAACAAAAATATCGATGCAGCAGTAAAAGAAGCAGAAGAATTAGGTATTAAGGGAAAAGAAACAACACCTTTCTTACTTGATAAGATTCAGAAGTTAACAGCTGGCAAGAGTCTGGATGCTAACATTCAGTTAGTTTTCAATAACGTAGCACTTGCAGCTAAGATTGCAGGAGAATATGTAAAAATTAAATAAAAATTCTCTTAAATAAGTTTGATAAGGGTGTCCTAAAATGACGGAGTAACGTCTTGATTTTTAAGGACATCCTTATTTTTTAAGCATTTTTAGAGGATTTTATAAGAGTTACTATATATTTTCGAAGGACAAATTATAGTTGCGGTGCAGTACCAAAAATGATACAATATAATTTGAATTGTTAATAATGCCACGTATGGCAATCAAATAGGAGTGAAAGATTCGATGAGTATAGTAACGAAAATATTTGGTACACATAGTGAAAGAGAATTAAAGTTGATTTATCCAATCGTAGATAAAATAGAAGCATTAGAGCCTGAAATGGAAAAATTAACCGATGAAGCACTAAAGAACAAAACGTCGGAATTTAAAAATCGTTTGAAAAATGGTGAGACATTAGATGATATTTTGCCAGAAGCGTATGCTGTCGTTCGTGAAGCAGCAAAACGAGTTCTCGGTATGAGACATTATCGTGTGCAGCTTCTGGGTGGTATTATCTTACACCAAGGTCGTATCACAGAAATGAGAACTGGTGAAGGAAAGACCTTGGTTTCTACTTTACCAGCTTATTTAAATGCACTCGAGGAAAAAGGCGTTCATATTGTAACCGTAAATGATTACCTTGCAAAACGTGATGCAGAGTGGATGGGACAAATTCATGAATTTCTTGGACTCAAAGTAGGTGTTATCTTAAACGGTATTGATAATGACGAAAGAAGAGCAGCCTATGCATGCGATATCACATATGCAACAAACAATGAATTGGGATTCGATTATTTGAGAGATAACATGGTTATCTATAAAGAACAACTTGTATTGCGTGATTTGCATTATGCAATCATCGATGAGGTTGACTCTGTATTAATTGATGAAGCTAGAACTCCTCTTATTATTTCAGGTCAAAGTGGAAAATCAACAAAACTTTATGAAGCATGTGATATTTTAGCGAGACAGCTTATCCGTGGTGAATCAAAAGAACTTACCAAGATGGATGCTTTGATGAAAGAAGAAATCCAGGAAACAGGGGATTTCGTTGTAAATGAGAAAGACAAAAACGTGAATCTTACGGAAGCAGGTGTTCATAAGGTAGAGCGCTTCTTTAGTATTGAAAACCTTGCAGATCCTGAAAATCTGGAAATTCAGCACAACATTATTTTGGCACTTCGTGCACATAACTTAATGTTCCGTGATCAGGATTATGTGGTAAAGGAAGATCAAGTATTAATCGTTGATGAATTTACTGGACGTATCATGCCAGGAAGACGTTATTCTGACGGTTTGCATCAAGCAATTGAAGCGAAAGAACATGTAAAGGTTAAGAGAGAAAGCAAAACGCTTGCAACCATTACATTTCAGAACTTCTTTAATAAGTATGCAAAGAAATCCGGTATGACCGGTACCGCTCTTACAGAAGAAAAGGAATTTAGAGAAATTTATGGCATGGATGTTATTGAAGTCCCAACCAATCTTCCGGTTGCCAGAGTTGATTTTCAAGATGCCGTTTATAAAACAAAGAAAGAAAAGTTGGATGCAGTTGTTGAGGATATCATAGAATCCTACAACATCAAACAACCAGTATTAGTTGGTACAATAACAATTGAAGCATCTGAAGAATTGAGTGATCATTTAAAGAAAAAAGGAATTCCTCATAAAGTATTGAACGCAAAATTCCATGAATTAGAAGCTGAAATTATCGCGGATGCAGGTCAGGCAGGAGCAGTTACGATTGCAACAAACATGGCTGGACGTGGTACCGACATTAAACTAGGTGAAGGTGTGACTGCACTTGGTGGATTAAAGATTATTGGTACCGAAAGACATGAATCCAGACGTATCGACAATCAGCTTCGTGGTCGTGCAGGACGTCAGGGAGACCCAGGTCAGTCAAGATTTTATATTTCTCTGGAAGATGATTTGATGCGTTTATTTGGTTCGGAGAGACTTATGAATATCTTTAATTCTCTTGGAATGCCAGATGGCGAGCAGATTGAACATAAGATGCTTAGTTCAGCCATTGAAAAGGCGCAGACAAAGATTGAAAATAATAACTACGGAATTCGTAAGAATCTGTTAGAATATGACCGTGTAAACAATGAGCAGCGAGAAATTATTTATGCTGAAAGAAGAAGAGTTTTAGATGGTCAGAGTATGCGTGATGCCATTTATAAAATGGTTACGGATACGGTTGAACGTAAAGTGAACACTTGCATTAGTGATGAACAGCTTCCAGAAGAATGGGATTTAGAAGAACTGAATCAATTATTGCTTCCAATCGTTCCTTTAAAACCAGTTTCTCTTAATGATGAAAAGTTAAAACATATTAGAAAAGCAGAATTAATGCAAGAATTAAAGGAAGAAGCCGTAAAAGTTTACGAAGAAAAAGAAACCGAATTCTTAGAGCCAGAACACCTTCGTGAGGTAGAGCGTGTTATTTTATTAAGGGTAATTGATAGAAAATGGATGGATCATATTGATGATATGGACCAGCTTCGTCAAGGTATCGGTCTACAGGCATATGGTCAAAGAGATCCATTGATTGAATACAAATTCTCAGGCTTTGAAATGTTTGATGAAATGACAGAATCCATATCAGAAGATACGGTAAAAGCATTAATGCATGTAAGAATCGAACAGAAAGTGGAAAGAGAACAAGTAGCGAAAGTAACCGGAACCAACAAAGACGAATCGGTGAAAGGTCCTGTAAAGCGAGCAGCGAAAAAAGTTCAGCCAAATGATCCATGTCCATGCGGAAGTGGAAGAAAATATAAACAATGTTGTGGTAAGAATGTTTAAAATAAGAGTGGCGTAAGCCATGAAAAAGAGGTGATTTAGTGGTCGAATTAGATCAGTACAAGTATACACTTGGCAATTACGAAAAACCATTAGAAGAAATCGGGGATTCACTTTGACTTAGCAAATAAACTGCTAAGAATAGAGGAACTTGAAAAAATAATGGAGGCACCTTCGTTTTGGGATAATCCAGAAGAATCGCAGCAATGCATGAAAGAATTGAAGGGACTTAAAGATACCATTCAGGTATTTAATCATCTAAAGCAAGATTATGAAGATGTGGAAACGCTTCTTGAAATGGGCTACGAAGAATCCGATGAATCGTTAATTCCTGAGATTGCAGCAGCATTAGCTACGTTTATTAAAGACTTTGAAGAGCTGCGTATATCAACGTTATTATCCGAGGAATACGATGGAGAAAATGCGATACTGACACTGCATGCAGGCGCCGGTGGTACGGAAAGTTGTGATTGGGCAAGTATGCTCTGTCGTATGTATCAAAGATGGGCCGATAAAAAGGGATTTCAAGTTACCATGCTTGATTTTCTAGATGGTGAAGAAGCGGGACTGAAATCCGTTACGCTTGAAATCGTTGGACATAATGCTTATGGTTATTTGAAATCAGAGCGTGGCGTGCACCGTTTGGTACGTATCTCGCCATTTAATGCTGCAGGAAAACGCCAAACTTCTTTTGTATCTTGCGATGTCATGCCAGATATTGAGGAGGATCTCGATATCGAAGTTGCGGATGATGATATTCGTATAGATACGTATCGCTCCAGTGGTGCAGGTGGACAGCACATCAACAAGACTTCATCAGCGATTCGTATTACCCATTTTCCTACTGGAATTGTAGTTCAGTGTCAGAATGAACGCTCGCAGCACATGAACAAAGATAAGGCAATGAAGATGTTAAAAGCAAAACTTTATCTTTTGAAACAACAGGAAAATAAGGAAAAAGAAACGGATATTCGTGGCGAAATAAAGGAAATTGGTTGGGGAAGCCAAATTCGATCTTATGTATTGCAGCCATATACCATGGTAAAAGACCATCGAACGAATGTGGAATCAGGAAATGCTGCGGCTGTTCTTGATGGAGATATCGATCTGTTTATTAATGGATATTTAAAATTGATTAGTAAATAAACGAAGGGGGAAGATTCTATGGCAAGTAAAAGAATTGTATTTTTTAAAATTGGTGAACAAGTTTATGGGTTGGATGTAACCTATACACAAGGAATCGAAAAGTTTGAAAATCTAATGCCGGTACCAAATACATTATCTCATATTAAAGGATTAATTAATTTAAGAGGCGAAGTCATTCCGGTATACAGTTTAAGAAGAAAATTTGGTATGCCAGAGATTGGTAAAACAGAATCAACCCAATTAATTATAACAAGACTGCAAAATGGAATATACCTTGCATTTGAGGTAGACGGTGTTCAAGAAATTGCAGAAATTTCAGATGATGCAGAAAGTATTGCACCTGCACTTATCATGAGTGGGGATACCGGCTATATTGAGAAAGTAGTGCATTTAGGAAAAAATCTTGCAATCTTAATTAACCCAGAAGGAATCCTCACCGCGCAGGAAAAAGAAAATATTCAAACGTATTTAGATAAATTAAAAGGGGATGTTGCAAAATTGTAGTTTGTGTTCAATATGCATCCTGGCGCACATATAGCCTGTGCTCTAACCTCAATACGATTATCAATTTTAATAAGCCATAAACAATGAAAATCAAGTGATTGGCACTTGATTTCATTATGTTATTAAAATAATCGTATAAATTCGGTTAGAGCACAGGCTATATGTGTGCCAGGATGCATATTGAAATAAAATTTTCTGTTTTGCAACATCCCCTTTTAATTCTCCAGATATTTTTTAAGAAATAAAATGCAATTTTCGTTCTGTTTGGATGAGTGAAAGATAGCAAGAACGGGATCACTCATATTTTTTGTATATGGTTCCAATGCTTTAAAATCTTTTACCGAAATTCCATTTGCAACATTTTCTGTGACATCATTTACCGCTGCAGATACGTATGAATTAGATAAATCATTGTTAAGTTCCTCTGGAAGCAGTTCTTCCAAATTTGAAAAGGAACCAAAAGCAGCATAATATTCAAAGGTGCTACGTTCTGCAATAATAATATCATATTGACCAGAGTAAGAAAATACTGATAGTTTTTGTTCGGATACATCCGATAGTTTTTCACTGGCCGCATCATCTGTGTATAAGCTTTGGTCAATAACAACTTCTTGTTTTTTTGTATTAATATTCAAATTTTTGCTAAGACTCTTAGCTAAAGATCCATTATTCTTATCCGTCATCGATGAATTTACCACAGTTAGCGTAAATACGGTTTCTTTTTTTGTGAGTATGCTAGATATGAAACTTATGATTACAAGGAACAAAATAAGAACTAAAATGGTAGGTTTAAAATAGTAATCTTTAAAATACTGTAATTTCCCTTTGGTAGACAAAGAACTCCATTTTTCTTTTTCATTTTTTGATTTTTTATGATTATAAATTGCTGCAGTATCATCTAAGCGCGTGTTTTTCAAGTAAATTCCTCCGAATGTTTGTATTTCTTATAGTTTACCATATGTAAAACAGATTGCAACTACAATACAGTCCACAAATCAAAAATTAAAAATCCATTCATGAATACAATGAATATGGCTTGAACTCAGAAAAAAAGAATGGTATACTGTGGAAGTCATGTATTGTATCCTCACGATGAGGAATAATAACAGGAGGTAGAAAATTGAATAACACGTCAAAAAAGACATTAGGATTAGTGCAAGTAGCACTATTCACAGCCATTATTTTTGTATTGGCTATGGTACCGGGATTGGGATACATACCATTGGGTGTAATCCGTGCAACGACCATTCATATTCCGGTCATTATTGGAGCGTTGGTTTTAGGTCCGAAAAAAGGAGCCCTCTTAGGAGGCGCATTTGGACTTACCAGTTTGATTAATAATACGCTCAATCCAACGGTAACTTCGTTTGTATTTTCTCCGATTCTGGCAGCAGAAATGGATGGAGCAATGGGAGTTATCAAAAGTACGATCATTTGTTTTGTACCACGTATACTAGTTGGAATCATTCCGTATTTTGTATATCGGCTGATACGCAAGCAAATGAAAAACAACAAGACATCTATGGTTACTGCATTGGCATGCGCTGGTGTTGCGGGTTCTCTGACGAATACGTTATTGGTAATGAACTTAATCTATGTATTCTTTGGTGATACTTATGCAGCAGCAAAAGAAGTATCTTATCAGGCACTATATGGTACGATATTAGCAATCATCGGAACAAATGGTATTCCAGAAGCGATTGTGGCAGGCATACTAGTAACTGCGATTGGAAAAGTATTTTTTCAATCTAGAATATTAAACTAGGATATTACTGCTTTATATAAATGAAGAGATTCATTATATAAAGCAGTTTTTAC
This sequence comes from Lachnoclostridium sp. UBA5725, assembly GCA_002419585.1. Taxonomy (GTDB): domain Bacteria; phylum Bacillota; class Clostridia; order Lachnospirales; family Lachnospiraceae; genus DIGJ01. Next base: position 57,049 of record DIGJ01000014.1, on the reverse strand, counting down.
ATAACAAACAAGGAGTAGACATTATGATTTTAGCAATCGATATGGGCAATACCAATATAGTGATTGGGTGTATTGATGATGAAAATACGTATTTCGTTGAACGTATGTCAACGGATTTGTCCAAAACAGAGCTCGAATATGCCGTTGGGATTAAGACGGTATTAGAACTTTATAACATTAAAGTAGATGATTTAGAAGGTATCATCATTTCGTCGGTGGTCCCGCCGCTTGTGAATATATTAAAAAGAGCATGTAAAAAGGTCCTTGATACGGAGGTTTACGTTGTTGGGCCAGGAATAAAAACGGGACTCAATATATTGATGGACAATCCTGCACAGGTGGGCAGTGACATGATTGTAAGCGCGGTTGCCGGTTTAAAAGAATACGGCGCACCTTTTATCTTCGTTGATATGGGAACCGCTACCACAATTTCTGTGGTAGACAAAAAAGGAAATTATGTAGGCGGAGCTATTTTACCTGGTATGAATACGGCAATGAATGGACTGGTATCAAATACAGCACAGCTGCCTAAAATTAGTATGGAGGCTCCTCAAAAAGTAATCGGGAAGAATACGATTGACTGTATGAAAAGTGGTATGGTTATGGGAAATGCAGCCTGCATTGATGGAATGATTGATCGGATGTTTGAAGAACTAGGTTATGAGACGAAGCTTCTTGCAACCGGAGGTTTGGCAGGCGTGGTGGTACCACATTGCAAACATGAGATTATCATTGATGATGCACTATTATTAAAGGGACTTAAGATTATATATGATAAGAATAAGAAATAAGGGAAACGTATGGAAAACAATACGAAGGAGCAAAGGAGAATCTTATGTTAAAGGGAAAAAATGTTGTATTAGCAGTAACAGGTAGTATAGCAGCATACAAAATTGCAAATCTTGCAAGCATGCTCATGAAACAGCACTGTAAGGTAACTGTTTTAATGACACAGAATGCGACCAATTTTATCAATCCAATTACGTTTGAAACGTTAACAGGAAATAAATGTCTGATTGATACCTTTGACCGTGGCTTTCAGTATTCGGTAGAGCATGTATCCTTGGCAAAAGAAACGGATATTGTTTTAGTTGCGCCCGCTTCTGCTAACGTCATTGCAAAGATGGCACATGGAATTGCAGATGATATGCTTACAACAACCGTACTGGCTTGTGAATGCCCAAAACTTGTTGCACCTGCAATGAATACCCATATGTTTCACAATCCAATTGTTCAGGATAATCTTAAAATGTTAAAGCGTTATGGAATGAGGATAATACAACCCGATACTGGCTATCTTGCATGTGGTGACTTTGGTGAAGGGAAAATGCCATCGGAAGAGGTATTAATGTCCTACATCATAAAGAACATTGCGTATGAGAAAGACTTAAGGGGAAAGAAAGTTATGGTGACAGCTGGACCGACACAAGAGGCAATTGATCCGGTTCGTTTTATTACCAATCATTCAAGCGGAAAAATGGGCTATGCAATTGCCAAAGCCTGTATGCTTCGAGGCGCAGAGGTAACACTGATCACTGGCCCAACAGGTGTGAAAACGCCGGATTTTGTAAAGGTAATACCGATTATCTCGGCGCAGGATATGTTTGTGGCGGTAAAAGATAATTTTATGGAGCAAGATATTATTATTAAGGCAGCGGCAGTTGCTGATTATCGACCATCGGTTATAGCGGAGGAAAAGGTAAAAAAATCCGAGGAGCATTTGAACATTACTCTGGAAAAAACCACAGATATCTTACAATTTCTTGGAGAACATCGCCGAAGAGGACAAATTCTTTGTGGATTTTCGATGGAAACAGAACACATGGTAGAAAACTCCAAGGCAAAGCTAGAAAAAAAGAAAGTTGACCTGATTGTTGCAAATAATTTAAAACAAGAAGGAGCTGGATTTGGTACGGAAACCAATATTGTAACACTGATTACAAAAGATAGTGAGATAAGCTTACCATTGCTAAGCAAAGATGAAGTGGCACATAAGATACTGGATATTATAGTAGACATGAAGGTATTTTAATTTAATAGTAGAAAGCATTTCATTAAAGTTAAAACGAGAGTTTAATAAAAAAAATTTTAAAAGGTACTTGCATTTAAAAAAATATTGTGTTAAAATATCATTCGTGGCTGACAGTCACAAATGATTGATGGGCTATCGCCAAACGGTAAGGCAACGGACTCTGACTCCGTCATCTCAAGGTTCGAATCCTTGTAGCCCAGTTAAAAAGAGAGTATCTTATGATACTCTCTTTTTTTGACTATTTCTTTAAGATACTGGCTCGCGTTACGGAATCCGAACCATATCGATTTCGTATCTTATCTAAGCATACATCTAAACTTTCCTGTTTTTTCTTTTGTTCCTCATCTTCAGAAGAAAAAAGAGAAAGCTGGTCAAAGTTCTCATCCGATATTTTTGTCGTACGAATTCCAAGAAGTCGAAGTGGTGGGAATCCGTGCCAAAATTCATTTAATAAGGAACAGGAATTTTTGTAAATTACATTGGTAATATCGGTGGATTCGCTTAAGGTCATCTGGTGCGTTTGTGTGTTGAAGTCGGAATCTTTCGTTTCTACGGTAATGGAGTTGCATTTTACCTGATCTTGTCGAAGACGCATGCCTACTGTTTCACTGAGGGATAAAAGTACCTGACAAGCCGCATCGGTTGATGTCACATCTTCTGATAAGGTAATGCTGTTTCCATATCCTTTATTTTTTTTATTGTCTATGGTAACGTTATCGTCTGCAATTCCGTTTGCATATTCATGGATAAGCTTTCCGTATTTCTCGCCGAAATGAGAAACAAGCAAATCGGTATCATATCTTGCCAGATTACCAATGGTGCGGATGCCTAAAAGGTCCATCTTTTTTTGTGCAGATCGACCAACAAAATATAAATCACATACTGGAAGCGGCCACATTTTCTTTTGGATTTCATTGGGAAATAAAGAATGGATTCGATCCGGTTTTTCAAAGTCGGAGGCCATTTTTGCCAATAACTTATTGATAGATATCCCTATATTTACTGTAAATAAAAGTTCATCGCGTATCCTAGTTTTTAATTTTTCGGCAGCCTCCATTGGGCTTCCAAAAAGATGACAGGTGTCTGTCATATCAAGAAAAGCTTCATCAATACTCACCTTTTCAATGTCTGGAGTAAAATCATTTAATATTTTTACGAAGTTTTCCGAACACGTGTGATAAAGTTCAAAGCGAGGGGGAACAACAATAAGATTTGGACATTTGTTTAGTGCAGACTGTATCGGTTCTGCTGTATGGATACCATATGCCTTTGCAGGAGTAGATTTGGCAAGGACAATACCATGTCTGGATTCACGATCTCCACCCACTATAGAAGGAACGGTACGAAGGTCTAGTGCTTCGCCTAGCACCGCAGTTCGATACATGGATTCCCAACTTAAAAAAGCATTGTTAACATCCACATGAAATATCAGTCGAGCCATCTTATTGATTTCCTTTCTTCTGATTTATCTGTATTCCATCGCTAGTTTCTTTGCAAGTTCTACTTCACATCTTTATTTTACTGTAATTTTAACAGTAGTAGTTTTTCCGTTAAATGTAGTAAGTGAAATTATAGCAGTACCAGCTTTTTTAGCTTTGATTTTTCCCATACTACTTACACTAGCAACGGATTTATTACTGCTTTTATAGATAATTTGACTGCTAGCAGAACCAGAGGAAAGTAGCGGCTTTAATTGAAAGGTTTTTCCAGTAGATAGTTTCTTTGAAGCAAATGATAAAGAAATCGATTTTGGAGCTTTCTTTACTGTGATGCTAGCTTCTGCGGTTTCACCGCTTCCCGTTGTGGCGGTAATGGTAACATTACCCTTTGCCAATGAGGTCACAACTCCATTTTCATCTACGGATGCAATGGATTCATCGGAAGAAGTCCACTGAACAGAATCGGTACATCCTATGGGTGAAAGATCCGCATTTAAACTTATGGTTTCACCTAAACCAAGTGTTGATGTATCTTCTGATAGAGTGATGCTTTCAGCTTCTAAAAAAGAGTAATTAAGATCACAGTATCCTTTATCTGTATTTGCACCTTCGACTGAGCCTTTGTCTGTGTACTGCCACATATCATAGGTGCCTGGAAAAGTAGTTTCCTCCACGCCATAATGAGCCACCCAGATTTTGATGCCATCCAGCTTTTCCCAATTAAAATCTTTGGTTAAATGACTTGCAGTAGAATATATCATAGGTATATATCCAGCAGCAGAAATTACATCACAATAACTTTTTGCAATGGCAGTAGTATTTTCGATTCCGCCTAAAAAACTACCGTCTTTTTCAATATCATAAGCAATGGGATAATCAAGTTCACGAGCGTTTAACAATTCTAAACAATAATTAGCCTCTAAAACAGCATCTTTAGGAGTACGAATACAGCAATCATGATAAACTCCAACTTTAAGGCCAGCCGCTTTTGCACCAGCATAATTAGCTTCAAACTGTGAATCCACATCAGGAGCCTGCCCCTCTGCAATACGAATCATGGCATAGGTATATCCTTGTGCGGCGACGGATTCCCAGTCCACAACACCATTATAACGTCCAGATACATCAATTCCTTTTATCCTACTTGTTTTCGCTTCTGCTTGATGTGAAGGCAAAGCCAACACCAAGCACATACATAGTGCAAATGATTTTATTAATTTTGTTAATCTCATAATTTCCCCCTCATTCCTACATTTGTGTTGCACATTTCCCTAACGCTACAATAATACAGGGATTTGGCAAATCAAAAGTTAAAATTCCCTTAAAATATTATTTTTCTATTTTATTTTAGCACATATATGATACAATGTTAAAGTACCAATGAAAAGATTAAAGGGGATTTGATAAAATGAAAAAATTTAGTGGCTGGAAAGAATACGTCATATATGCACTTATTTTTTTCCTAATTGTTATTGTTTGCCCGAAATATGTATGGGGAAAAACCATTGTTGAGGGGTCCTCGATGAATGAAACATTAGAAGATGGAGACTGGCTTTTAAATGAAAAGGTAAGTTATGAATTAGGAAAACCAAATCGATTTGATGTAGTTGTATTTCATTCACCGGTTGAAGAAGGAAAGCACTGGGTAAAACGAGTAATTGGGTTGCCCGGAGAAACGGTTCAGATACTGGATGGAAAAATATATATTAATGGCAATGAATTAACCACAGATATTTACGGAAATGGTATCATTGAATATTCAGGCATAGCATCTGCACCATATCTCGTGCCTGAGGGAACTTACTTTGTAATGGGAGATAACCGAATGGGAGATAATAGCTGGGATAGTCGTTATGAAGAGGTTGGGTCAATTGCAGAAGGTGAGATTTGGGGTAAAGTGATATTCCGCACGCGTCCTGTGAGCAGTATCGGTTTAATTAAATAAAATAGAAGAAAGAATAAATAAAAGAAAAAATAAAACGAAGAAATAATAAAGGGGGTGTCGCACTAAATTCTGGTTTGACGGTGTAGGACGGACGCGAGTTTTTGTTGGGAAGGGACGCCATGATAGGCTGAGAAATTTAGTCTTTGTACAATTTACACGGCTCCCATGCTAGAATTTTATATCAATCGCATAAACATTCCACGTAACCTCTAAGCAACGAAAAATTAACTCTTAAGGGAGTTAATTTTTCGTAGAGTTTACGTTCCATATGCTCAATGATATAAAATTCTAGCATGGGAGCCGTGTAAATTGAATATAGATTACGAGCTCAGCCTTTCATGGCTGACTATGAGAAACGGACTCGCTGGTTTTCTGGAGTTTCATAAATAAACCAGAATTAGGCGTGAATTTGGTATGAAGTCAAAGGCAGTTTTAATGCAATAAATTAGCTGTCTTTGATTTTTTGCATTTCTATAAAGGCTACTTCTTCTCCAAGTTTTATAAAACTATATAAAACAGATTCAACTTTTACTACTTCTAAATATTATTTTTCTGTATTTTAAAACGACAATCAAACTACACCCTTCTTTTGTCACGTTGATATAAATTCAGCTCTTTACTAAAACATTAAATAATACAGCGGAGCCGTTTGCCAAAATCAGCAATATGCGCGGTGGTCATAGTCTTCTTAATTCGAATGGAGCACAGGGGCTGGTCTTAAAAGCATTTTAGCATTATGAGGTAGAAACTCTAGCGAGAATGAGCTCCCATAAGAGCTTATTCTCGCTTGCTTAGAGGTTCTGCCGAATGTTTAATGCGTCTGCTTTTAAGACCAGCCCCTGTGCTCCATTCGAATTTCGAAAACCAAAATCCACCGCACATCTTGCGTGACTTCCCCAAATCCCCCGCGTCCGTCGTCCTGCACCGTTAACCCAGAATCTAGTGCGATATCCCCTTTTTGCTATTTATTTTTATTCTAAATTTAGCTTTTTCTTAAAGATAAAGTCTGTTAGTACGAATAGGATAACACCCGAAATAATGCTAACAACAATGCAGTATGGGAAAAATACATTTGATATAATAGCCATTTGTGTAGACATAGTATTTAATGCATCTATGCTATATCCAAAAGGCACCATGCTAATCATGCCAAGAATCTGAGACACAAATTGAATAATGAAAAATCCTACCACAGAACCAAGTACTTTGTTTTTACTTATAATTTGGCCAATTGCGATGGAAGCATAAAATACCAAAGGAGACGTAAAAATTCCGATGATACATAACAAAACAACTTCAATAATGGTAAGTGTTAATTGTGCTGATGTAGCATAACCGCTTGTCATACTCCATAGGGTACTTAATTCGTTTAGAAGAGATGCAAAACGATCTGGAGTATAAAACATCATAAAGAGTGAAATTACAATAACTAAAAAACTGGACACCACCCAAAGACTTGAAACGATTAATTTTGCAAAAATATGTGTTTCCGTTGAGACTGGAAGTGTATGCATTAAATAGCCTTCTTCGGTAACCATGCTCTTATAAAAACGATGAACAATCAAAAGTACGCTTGCAGCAGAAATGACAAGAATGGAGGCTACATAGGCAAATACTACAACAACAGGTATAAAGCCTAGAATACCAGGATAGTTACCAACAGAAACGGTAAGTCTTGTCACTGGTGTCAACAATAAGGTGATTAAAAAAAGTGGCAAAAAGTAACGTGCTGTTGCTTTTATTTCGTGTTTGCATAATTTTCCTAACATTTGAATACCTCCCTAAATAAAGCGTCTACCGACTTGCCTTCTTTCATACGAATGTCATCTACAGATGATTGTAAGGTGACCTGCCCGTTTTGTAAGAAAATAACTTCATCTAATACATTTTCGATATCTGCAATCAAGTGTGTAGAGATGAGAACGGTTGAATTCTCATTATAATTACTGATAATCGTATTTAGAATATAATCTCTGGATGCAGGGTCAACTCCACCAATTGGTTCGTCTAAAACATACAAATCTGCTTCGCGGCTCATGACTAAAATCAACTGAACTTTCTCTTTTGTACCTTTTGACATCGTTTTTAGTCGGTCTCTTGGATTAATGTGGAGTTTTTCAAGCATTTCATAGGCTCTTTTTTTGTTGAAATTATCATAGAAGTCTTCAAAGAAATCTAAAAGCTCATTTACTTTCATCCAATTATTTAAATACGTTTTATCTGGAAGATAAGAGACTACCTTTTTTGTTTCAACAGCAGGGTTTACACCATTGATGCGAAGCTCTCCTTCCGTTGGTACTAATAAACCATTAATTATTTTGATTAAAGTGGTTTTTCCACTTCCGTTTGGTCCTAACAGACCGACGATTTTACCTCTCTCTAATGTGAGATTGATACCTGAAAGTGCAGGAAAACCGCCATATTTTTTCGTAAGATTGTTGCATTCTAACAATGCATTCATACATATATCCTCCCTAAAATTATTCTACCTCATTCATGATGAATTCTTTGATTTCTGCTTCGTTGAAGCCTATTTTTTTTAATTGATCTAAAAAGATCTTTAATTGCTCTTTGGCTAAATCCAGTTTCATAGTTTGAATCATATTTGAATCCTCCGTAATAAAGCGACCACTGGTACGATTGGTAAACAGCAAACCACTGCGTTCTAATTCTGACAGGGCTTTTTGCATCGTATTTGGATTGACGGAGGCTTCGGTTGCTAAGTCTCTTACGCTAGGAAGCTTTGATCCAATTGCGTACTCGCCAGACACGATACGGTAACTGATTTGATCGATGAGCTGTAAATAAATTGGTCGATCATTTTTTAATTCCCATGGCATTCTTGTTTCCTCCTTTTTTTTTTATTCAATTTGTATCACTGTGTTAGTGTATTAATAACTTAATACAACAATACACCGCAAATAAATAATTGTCAATACCTTTTTAGATAAATAAAAGATGTTTTTAAAAAATAAAAATGTATAGTTTTATGAAAAATGTTCATTATTATAGAAGAGTTTGAGCCGAAGCAAAAGGTAAAAATACAATATTTTTTCATAGCAATGTAAATAAAAATGGTAAACTTTACAACTTATTTGAAACATGATAGACTGAAAATGTAGTTGTGTGCTTCAATTTATATGGATTTTCGAGCAATGTAGAACTTTTTTAACAAAAGGAGGACTTCACAAAATGGCAAGAAAAATGAAAACGATGGACGGAAACACCGCTGCTGCTCATGTGTCTTATGCATTCACAGAAGTAGCTGCAATCTATCCGATAACCCCATCTTCCCCAATGGCTGACTATACGGATATGTGGGCGACTCAGGGAAGAAAGAATATTTTCGGACAAGAAGTATTGCTTTCTGAAATGCAATCCGAAGCAGGTGCTGCAGGTGCAGTACACGGCTCATTGCAAGCGGGAGCATTAACAACAACGTACACTGCATCTCAAGGGTTATTATTAATGATCCCGAATATGTACAAAATAGCGGGCGAATTATTACCTGGAGTAATCCATGTAACTGCGCGTGCGGTTGCTTCGCATGCATTATCCATCTTTGGTGATCACTCGGATGTATATGCTTGCCGCCAGACTGGGTTTGCTATGCTTTGTGCAAGCAATGTTCAAGAAGTTATGGATTTGGGTGCGGTAGCTCACTTAACAGCAATCGAAGGACGTGTTCCATTTGTGCATTTTTTTGATGGATTTCGAACTTCTCATGAAATTCAAAAAATCGAAGCCTGGGATTATGATGATTTAAAAGAGATGTGTAATATGGAAGCAGTGGATGCATTCCGTGCCCGCGCATTGAATCCAGAGCATCCAGTGACACGTGGTACAGCTCAAAATCCGGATATTTTCTTCCAGGCAAGAGAAGCTTGTAATTCTTATTATGATGCTGTTCCAGAATTAACACAACGATATATGGATAAAGTAAATGCCAAAATTGGTACAAACTATAAATTATTTAATTATTATGGAGCAAAAGATGCGGAACGTATCATCATCGCCATGGGATCTGTTTGTGATACGATTGATGAATCCATTGATTATTTGTTAGCGGCAGGCGAAAAAGTCGGAGTCGTAAAAGTTCGTTTATTCAGACCATTCAGCGCAAAGCATCTAATCGAAGCGATTCCGGAAACGGTTAAGTCTATAAGTGTACTTGACAGAACCAAGGAGCCAGGAGCGATTGGCGAACCACTATACTTAGATGTTGTGGCAGCTATTAGAGACTCTAAGTTCCATAATACGCCAGTATTATCCGGACGATATGGTTTGGGTTCGAAAGATACCGTTCCAGCTGATATTATCGCTACCTTCAAGAATACACAAAAAGCGAAATTTACATTAGGTATTATTGATGATGTGACTCATCTTTCCTTACCTAGAGAAGATACAACAAATACAACACCGGAAAGCACAATTTCTTGCAAGTTCTGGGGACTTGGTGCGGATGGTACGGTAGGTGCGAACAAGAACTCCATCAAAATCATAGGTGATCATACGGATATGTATGCACAGGCTTATTTTGATTATGATTCAAAGAAATCGGGTGGTGTAACCATCTCTCACCTACGCTTTGGTAAAGATCCGATTAAGGCAACCTATTTAATCAACAAAGCCGACTTTGTTGCATGCCATATGCCAGCATATATTAGTAAGTATAATATGGTGCAAGACTTAAAGGATGGCGGCACCTTCCTTTTAAATACACATTGGACCATGGAAGAACTGGAAAAAGAACTTCCAGGTCAGGTAAAGGCTTATATTGCAAAGAACAATATTAATTTTTATACCATCAATGGATTTAAAATTGGTAAAGAAATCGGTCTTGGTGGACGTATCAACACGATACTTCAGTCAGCATTCTTCTCGCTAGCAAAAATTATTCCGGCAGAAGATGCAATCAAATATATGAAAGATGCTGCAACCGCTTCCTACTCTCAAAAAGGTGATGAGATTGTTAAAATGAACCATGCAGCAATCGATGCTGGTGCGCAAAATTATGTTAAAATAGAAATCCCTGCAAGTTGGGCGAATGCAGATACACAAGATTTAACGGTTAAATTTTCGGGAGACAGAAAAGATCTTATCGATTATGTTAACCGCATTCAAAATGCAATCAATTCGCAAACAGGCAATGAGCTTCCAGTTTCGGCATTCGTAGACTATGCAGATGGTACACTTCCAGCTGGTTCGTCTGCTTATGAAAAACGTGGTATTGCAATTGATGTTCCTTCCTGGAATCCGGATAATTGTATCCAATGTAACTTCTGTTCTTACGTATGCCCACATGCTGTAATTCGGCCTATGGCTATGGATGAAGAACAAGCAAAAGGTGCACCAGATGGCTCCACAATGGATATGACTGGAATGCCTGGTCATAAGTTCGCAATTACAATATCGGTACTAGACTGTACTGGTTGTGGCTCTTGTGTCAATGTATGCCCTGGCAAGAAGGGTGAAAAGGCACTTTTGCTGAAACCAATTGAAACGCAATTTGAAGCACAAAAAATGTTTAATTATGCGAGATCAAAAGCAATTCCAGCAGCAGTAACTGAGAAGTTCAAAGTAACAACGGTGAAGGGAAGTCAGTTCAACCAGCCTTTGCTTGAGTTCTCCGGAGCTTGTGCAGGTTGTGGTGAGACACCGTATGCAAAATTGATGACACAGTTATTTGGGGATAGAATGTACATTGCAAATGCAACGGGATGTTCTTCTATCTGGGGCGGATCTTCACCAGCATCTTCCTATACGGTAAATAAAGAAGGAAAGGGTCCTGCTTGGGCGAACTCCTTGTTTGAAGATAATGCCGAATATGGATTTGGTATGCAATTAGCGCAAAAAGCGCTTAGAAAACGTGTGGCAGACTCTGCAAGAAATTTATTAAAAGTTGCAGAGAAAGATACCGTAAAGGCAGCACTTGAAAAGTACTTGGCAACCATAGATTCTAGTACAGAAAATGGACCTGCAACCAAAGAAATGATAAAAGAATTGGAAGCTTGTGGATGTGACAATGAGGATGCTGTTAATATTATAAAGAATCGGGATTTTGCGTCTAAAAAATCCCAGTGGATCCTTGGCGGTGATGGATGGGCTTACGACATTGGTTTTGGCGGTCTTGACCATGTAATTGCAAGTGGACAGGATGTTAATATTTTAGTGTTTGATACCGAAGTTTATTCAAATACAGGTGGACAATCTTCAAAAGCTACTCCTACAGGAGCAATCGCTCAGTTTGCAGCAGCCGGTAAAGAAGTTAAGAAAAAAGACTTGGCAGCAATCGCTATGAGCTATGGTTATGTATATGTAGCACAAATTGCGCAGGGTGCTGATTATAATCAGTGCGTAAAAGCATTTGTGGAAGCAGAAAGTTATCCAGGTCCATCGATTATCATTGCATATGCTCCATGTATCAACCATGGTATTAAAGCTGGTATGGGATCTGCACAGACTGAGGAAAAACGTGCGGTTGAATCTGGTTATTGGCACCTGTTCCGGTTTGATCCACGTCTGAAAGAAGAAGGAAAAAATCCATTCCAGTTAGACTCAAAAGAGCCTACTGCAAGTTACCAAGAATTCCTTCAAAGCGAAGTTCGTTATAACAGATTGGCTCGTGCTAACCCAGAAAGAGCAAAAATGCTGTTTGAAAAAGCAGAAATAGATGCCAAAGAAAAGTATGCTGCGCTTGCAAAAAAAGCAGATAAATAATAATTGTTAAGAAAATGAGATCGACTAAATTTGATGTGACCTCAAAAGTTAGACCTAAAATCTAACTTTTGGAGTCAGTTCAGATCATGAGTCGGTCTCTTTTTTTGTATAAAGTACGTTATTTTTTTGAAAGATAATCTTCAGACAACCTAAANNTTAGGTTGTCTGAAGATTATCTTTAGAAATCTTTTTTATAGTTAGCTATAGCGTAATTTTAGATGAAGATTAAGGAAGTGAGGAGTAAGAATGAAACAAACATTGAAAAGGTATTTTGTGTTACTAAGTCTTTCGTTTTTTCTAGTACTTACCGCAAATACCACAAAAGCGATGGCAGATGAACAGAGTATATTTTCTGTTTTTGGAATGGGAGAATACGATGACAAAGGAAATGGGGATAAGGTTACCAGGGAACAGTTTGCAAAAATGATTGTTTATCTATCGGGTGAAGATGTGGATGCACAAAATAGCATGGAGACGATATATCCAGATATAAAAAAGAATAGTCCATATTCATCCTACGTAAATATGGTGACAATAAAAGGGTGGATGTCTGGAAATGTCTTTGGTGACTTCAAACCAAAACAAACAATAAAAATAACAGATGCCGCAAGAGCAGCCACAGCCATGTTAGGCTATCGTACAAAAGAGGACAATAGTAGCTACTCGCAAAAAGAAATTATGACTCTTTATTATGAGAATAATCTCAATAAAAATATAAAATCCAATACAAATAGAAGTTTGACTTATCAGGATGTAGAACAGTTGTTTCACAATATGCTGATGACAAAGACAAAAGCAGGCTTGACCTATTTTGAAACATTAGGTGGAAAAATGAGAGAAGATGGAAATCCAAACATCGGTTCCTTTTTAAAACTAAAATTAAGCGGTCCTGTTATAGTAGGGAATGAATGGAAAAGTAAAATCCCATTCTCAATCAAAAATAAGAAATTATATGTAAACGAGAGCGAAGTAAAAAAATATAAAGAACACAAAAATGATGTTGTATATTATGATCTTCGAAACAAAAGTGTCTGGATCTATAATAATCAAGTGGAAGGAACCTTGCAAAGTATCAGTCCAAATCGGAGAAACCCACAAAGCATAACCGTTGACGGTGAAGTCTTTTCGATTGAATCAACACAAGTAAAACAGTTGCTTTCAAAAAAAGGACAGGACTTAGTAAATACAAAAGTGACATTATTGTTAGGAGTTAAGGATGAAGTGGCAGGTATTCTATCCGATGCGATGCTGGAGGGAAGTTTTACAGGTGTCGTTTTAAAAATTGGTACGAAGACAAACAATAACAAAGAAAACAAAGAACTGATTAATAAATCTATGCTTATCATAGATGGAGCTGGAAAAGAACATACCATATTATACCCATATAAGAGTACGTTATATCGTAGTTACGATGTTGTAAAAGTAACGGGGCAAGAAGGAACGACATCAATTGAGAATATAATACCTTCCAATGGATTGATCTGTGGAAAAGAGATTGATACAAAAAACAATGTAATTGGAACGGTAAAAATAGCGGATAATGTTACTGTTATTGATGTAGGAAAGGAAACTGCAAAAGTAGTTCCAATACAAAAGATTTCTGGAATGAAGCTGACCGGTGATCAGGTCCTTTATTATGAAACAAATGTGGATGGTGAGATTAGCAGTATTTTCCTACGAAATGTACTAGGAAGAGACGAAAATTATGTACTGATTACCAAAATAATACCAAACCATGATGCCAAGGGAGAGCTTTATGAGTACGAGGTGAATTACCTTTCCAATGGAGTCGAAAAAACAAAAAGAATGCCAATCCAAAAAGTGGAGGGCCTAATACAAATGGGTCTAGCATATCGATTACAAGAGTTTGCTGATGAGAGTTTTATTTTCTATCGCGAAGAGGAATACGAAGTAAAGAAAATAGAAGGTAAAAAGATCATTGGAAGAGAGCTAAGTTATGAAACAAACGCTAACCTTCAGGTATATTATAGAGCGTCGGATGGAACGTACATAAAAACAGAATTGGACCGTGTAAACGACTTAAATAGCTTTAAATTGCAAGCATTTTATGAGAATAGTACGGCCCAGATAAAAACAGTTTCCATTATTCTGGCAACGGATCGATAAGGAGAAAAAAAGTGAAAAGCATGAAGAAAATGAGTAAGAAGAAAAAGATTACACTTGCAATCGTACTGTTTGTAATTATAGTAATCGCATTGCTTACGTTTTGGAAAAAAGGAAATGCAAAAAATAGTAGTCAAGCAGAATATACTACGCAAGAAGTTGCAATCAAAGATATCAAGGAAATGATTACAACAACCGGTAAAGTATCTGCACTTAATTCCTATTCCGTTTGGCCATTATCCGGAATCGAAGGTAATGTTACATACTCTGATTTTGAAGTTGGAGATACCGTGGAAAAAGGACAGGTTTTATACCGGATATCCTCCGATAATCTGGACAGCAAGATAAAGCTTGCAAAAGAAAATCTGGATCGTAAGAAAAGAAGCTATGCACGTATGAAAAAGACGTCACAGACAACCCTCGAAAAATATGAAAAGTATAGTGTTTCAGCGAATAAAGATGGATACATAAAAAATATGGAAACAAAGGTAGGAGATACCATTACAGAGGGAAGTACAGTCATTGGAAAGCTATATAACAATGAGAAAATGCAGTTATTGATTCCTTTTTCTGCAAATCTGGTGTCGAACAAAACAGTTGGAAAAAGCGCGACTGTAATACTGTCGTTTTCCGGGGAAAAAATAAAAGGCAAAGTAATCAAAGTAAATGATTATAAAGAAAAAATGAGCCAGAATCGTGTGGTCCGATACGTGACAATCGAAGTAAAAAATCCAGGTGGTATCTCTGCAAATGATAAGGCGAGTGCTAAAATAGGTAGCTCCTTTGGTAGCGATGAAGGAACGTTTTCTCCAATGTATGAAGAAAATATTGTAGCTACTGTTTCCGGTGTAGTGGAAAGTGTATCAGCAAAAGAGGGAAGCTTCGTACAAGAGGGTGATACGATCGTATCGATTAAAAGAAATTCATTCGTTACACAGACCAATGAAGTGAATGAGCAGCTAGAAAATGCAAAGTCTGCAGTGGATGAGGCAAAAGCAGAATTGAAAAATCTAACGAAAAACAAGACGGATTATGAAATTAAGTCTCCAATCGCTGGAAAAATCGTGAAAAAGAACATAAAACAAGGTGATATCATAAATGCAACAACCTCGAAAGATCCTCTTTGCTTGATTTACGATCTGTCAGCAATGAATTTTTCTATGATGATTGATGAAACGGATGTTCAAAAACTAAGTGAAGGTCAAAAAATTGATATCACAGCCGATGCATTACCTAGTGATAAATATGAGGGAGTAATCACCAGCATCAGTATTGAAGCCAATATTAGTGATGGTGGTGTTACACAGTATCCAGTAACAGCGCGCGTTGAACAGTACGGTAAAATGTTACCAGGGATGAATGTAAATGGAGAAGTTGTGGTAGAAGAAGCGAAAGATGCGATTACAATACCTTCCAATGCTCTGATTCGCGGAAATTTTGTCTATGTTGAAGACAAAAAGGCAAAAGAAGAAACCGATGTACCAAGCGGCTTTCGAAAGCAAGAAGTTACGGTTGGTATCAGCGATGGCACCGATATCGAGATCATAAAAGGATTATCAAAAGGTGATAAGGTTTATCTGCCACAAGAGGTAATGGAAGATAGTGGGGAAGAGATGGGATATGAAGAGTAAGGAAGTTTTGATTGAATTAAAAGAAGTATGCAAGTACTACCAAATTGGTGACGAAGAAGTGCGTGCCAATGATGGTATTAATCTTACTATTTGCAAAGGTGAATTTGTTGCAATCATCGGTAAATCAGGAAGTGGAAAGTCAACAACGATGAATATTATAGGAGCTCTTGATGTACCAACCAGTGGAGAATACTGGATACAAGGAACCAATGTAAGTCATATGAAAGATGACGAATTAGCAACCATCCGAAATAAGATGGTGGGATTTATATTCCAGCAATATTACCTTCTTTCTAAACTCAATGTAATTGAAAATGTTGAACTACCTTTGCTGTATGCAGGGGTAGATTCCGTGAATCGAAAAGAAAGGGCAATGCAGGCACTAAAAGAAGTAGGACTGGAAGAAAAATGGAACAAGTTTCCAAAGCAGTTATCCGGAGGACAACAGCAACGAGTTTCTATTGCGAGGGCACTTGCGGGAAATCCTTCTCTCATCTTAGCGGATGAGCCAACGGGTGCGCTGGATTCCAAGACAACAAAAGATGTATTGGGTTTTTTGAAAAAGCTTCATGACAAAGGTAATACCATTGTATTAATCACGCATGACCAGTCCGTTGCGTTACAGGCAGAACGCATTGTTAATCTAATGGATGGAAAAATAATTTTCGATGGCGACGTGGAGGAGTACAAAAGTCAAAATCAGTAAAGAAAAGGAGAAAGAAACATGAATATTACGCAATCCTTTCGTCTGGCGATAAAAAGTATTCTGTCAAACCGCATGCGTGCGATATTAACAATGCTTGGAATGATCATAGGTGTTGCATCGGTTATTATCATCGTTGGTATTATGAATGGCCTGACCAAGAAAATAGAGAGTAGTTATGCGGACATGGGAATCAACAGTATTAGCGTCTATGTTCAAAAAAATGGTAATCGCATGGTAACCGAAAAGGATATGTATCAGTTCTATAATGATAACCAAGATTTGATCAAAGAAATATCACCCTCCTTGGAACAAAAGTATGTAGTAAAGAATGCTGAAACAAAATTTAAGGCAAATGTGAAGGGAGTAAGCGAGACCTATGCAGAAATTAAATCACTTACTTTGAAAGAGGGGCGTTTTATTAATTACGCAGATGTCTTACTGCGGCAAAATAACTGTGTCATTGGAGCCTATGTAGAGGATAAACTTTTTGGTAAGGGAAATGGTATCGGTGAGACCATTAAAATAAACGGCGAAACGTTTCAAGTTGTAGGAAGAGTAAAGGAAGTGGCGGGTCGAAAAAAGGGGTCTGCCGATGATTGTATTTACGTTTCCTACTCGAAAGTGATTCGTATGAGTAAAAGTACAGAAATTGGAAGCTATGAAATGATGGCAGTGGATTCAACTTTAGCGGACCCGCTCGTTGCAAAACTAGAAACCTGGCTTTATGAAAAAATAGGAAATCGCGATTATTTTTACGCATTTAGTATGTCATCTATGATTAGCTCTATGAATACAATTATGGGTATGTTAGCTCTGGCACTTGCGGGTATTGCTGCAATATCTTTGCTGGTAGCTGGTATCGGAATTATGAATATCATGCTCGTCTCGGTTACGGAGCGTACACAAGAAATTGGTATCCGTAAATCACTTGGCGCAAGGCGAAGAGATATTTTAAATCAATTTATTATTGAAGCGGCAGCAGTAAGTGGAATTGGAGGATTGATTGGGATACTAGTGGGTGTGCTTTTGGTGCTTTTGATTGGAAAATTAAGCAATATGCAGGCGTCACCTAGCATCACGTCCATCATCATTTCATTTACGGTATCCGTCGGAACAGGAGTGGTTTTTGGTTATATGCCTGCAAAAAAAGCGGCATTGTTAAATCCAATAGATGCTCTAAGAGGAGAATAATGTTATAATAAGGAATATAGCGTGAATGGAAAGCGAGGTAGTAATATGAATGACAAGATATTAGTAGCAGAAGATGATGAAGATATCGTTGAATTGTTAAAATTATATATGGAAAATGAGGGATTTACCGTATTTTCCGCTACCAATGGATTTGATGCCTATGCGATCGTGAAAGAAGAAAAAATAGATCTGGCTGTCATTGATATTATGATGCCTCGCATGAATGGATTTGAGCTTACGAAAAAGATTCGGGAAATTAGTAATATTCCAATTATCATTTTATCGGCTAAAAATTTAGATAGTGATAAGATACTTGGCCTGAATGTTGGTGCGGATGATTATCTGACAAAGCCTTTTAATCCCCTTGAAATCATAGCTCGCATTCATGCAAATTTGCGTCGGGTCTACTGTTTTGGCGAAAACATCGAGACGGAAAATAACAATAATAATATACTTCGGGTAGGCGATTTGGTATTAGATACTCAAACCTTGTTATTAACCAAAGGAGACAATGAAATTGCACTCACACCAATGGAATATAAGATATTAGTAATGCTTATGCAATCACCAGGGAGAGTCTATACCAAGGTACAGATTTATGAAAATATAAATGGTGCATATTTTGAAAATGACGACAGTACATTAATGGTCCATATGTCCAAGCTAAGAGAAAAAATTGAAGATAATAGTAAAACGCCAAGATACATAAAAACCGTACGCGGGGTGGGATATAAAATTGAAAAACAATAGCAAAAAACAAGGAAGCTTTTTAGGATTGTTGGTTCGAAATTACATATATTTTACCTTAGCCATTGCAACGGTATTGCTGCTTTTATTTGCGATGTTTACCATAATTAGCGATAAAACTTACATCGAAGCAAAACTAGAGAAACTACCAAAGCAGATAAATCGGTTGCATAGCGAACAATACAAAAAGATTGACGCACAAAGACTATTTGGACGTGATGGATATTTTGAAATACTAAATGAAGAAGGAACGATAATTTATAAAAGTAAGGTTAGTAAAAGAACCGCCTATACGAGTGGAGAATTAGAATGCATTGCGGATTATGATCTAAATAGCAATATGATACTAACCGAGTACAAAACCAAAAAGGGAGAAACGAATTATTTAATCCAGTATATAAAAGATTACGAAGCGGGATATGAAGATATCGGCTTTTTGATTCTAGATGCAAACTATCAGGTAATATTTGATAATATGGATACCAATCACAAATCGTTTACAAAAGAAGAAATTGAACTTCTCGATTTAAGGAAATATGACGTGAGAAAGCTGGCATTCACGACCCTTGATGGCGAAAAAAATACGATGGTCATGTATGCTAACTATCTGGATTACGAAAGCTGGGAAAAAGCTTCTCAGCTTATGATGCTCATTATCCCTATTTTTATTATGTGTTATGTCGTAATGATTGTTGCTTTTGTGCTTTTGTTAAATAAAAAAATAAAGATACCATTGATGATGCTAAATGCAGCTATGCTCGATTTTGCCGAAGAAAAACATAAGGGTGAAATATGCTACAATGGACCAAAGGAGTTTGTTCAGATTTGTGAAAGTTTTAATAAAATGTCTTCTTTACTAATCGAGAGCGAAAAAGAGAAAGAAAAGCTGGCAATCGATAAGCAAAAAATGCTTGCCGACATATCTCATGATTTAAAGACACCAATTACCGTAATTAAAGGTTATTCAAAAGCTATCTGCGATGGTATTATTATACAGGAAAGTAAGAAAGATCAATACATAAAGACGATTTACCAAAAGGCGGATGGTCTGACAGAATTAATCAACACGTTCTACGAATTTAATAAGCTAGAACATCCCGATTTTCACCTTGATTTTCAAACGAAAGATATTTGTGAAGAAATAAGAGAATATCTGGCTATAAAATATGAAGAAATTGATAATAATAAGTTTCTATTAGAAGCAGATATTCCAGAAGAAAGAATCATGGTATCGTTTGATAGCCTTCAAATGCGACGAGTTTATGATAATATACTGGGAAACGCATTAAAACATAATAAAAAGGGAACGACCATTTTCTTTCAACTAAAAAAACAACATGACTGGATTGTCCTTCGCATAGCAGATGATGGAGTCGGCATCCCAAAAGGAATGGAAGATTGCATTTTTGATCCATTTGTTGTAGGAGATGATTCCAGGAATAATAAGCACGGATCTGGTCTTGGACTTGCCATCGTTGATCGTGTCATACGTGCACATAAAGGGACTATTCGCCTCATTATTCCGCCAAAGAAAAAATACAAAACAGAATTTGAAATTGTACTGCCGATGGAACAGTAGGGGTGAGTGGTTGTAGTTTGTAATTAAGGAGATCTATAAAATGATTTATTGTAATAAAGAAAGAATGGAAGAAAAGATTAATACATTTGCTCGGTTTGGAGATACTGGACGGGGTGGAATTACCCGGCTTTCCTTATCTGCATCAGCGTTAGAAGCAAGACAAGAAGTTTTGAAACGTTGTGAAAAACTGTGTATGGACGTAAAGATGGATGATATGGCAAATATATATGCAACATTAAAAGGGGAAGAAGGTCTTCCAGCTATATTAATGGGTTCTCATCTGGACTCGGTTATTCGAGGGGGCAATTATGATGGGATTCTTGGAGTTTTAACCGCGCTTGAAGTAATCGAAACAATTGTAATAGAGAAGATAAAACATAGACATCCAATTACATTGGTTATTTGGACCAATGAAGAAGGTGCAAGATTTGATCCTGCAATGATGTCATCTGGAGTAGTTTGCCAAAAATTTGATAAAGAAAAAATGTTGAAGTCTATGGATACAGAAGGCATTTCCTTTGAAGAAGCATTGGAGAAAAGCGGATACAAGGGAACGATTGACAATCGAATGAACCCAAAAGATAGTTTGGCTTTCTTAGAGTTACACATTGAACAAGGACCTGTTCTTGAAGCAGAAAAGAAGGATATTGGTATTGTCGAAGGTGTTTGTGGAATGGTAAATTATGAATTTTCCTGCTATGGTCAAGCAGATCATGCGGGTACAACACCAATGAAATATCGGAAAGATGCTTTGTATGCGGCAACCAAGGTAATTCAGTATCTTCATGACGAACTGGATTGTTTGGATAATAAGTTGGTATATACAACTGGCAGAATAGTAGCTTCTCCTAATATTCATACGATTATTCCAGATGAAGTTCGATTTACTTTAGATGCGAGACATCAGGATACGAAGGTAATTGATCAAGTAGTTGAAATAATAAACCGTGTACCAAAAGAAGTGGTAGGTTGCCAGGTCAAATACCAGGAACTTTGGTCTAGAAAAACAGTGACCTTTCATAAGTTATATGTGGATTATGTAGAAAAAAATGCCAAACAATGTGGATACTCAGCAATGCGTATCTATAGTGGCCCAGGACATGATGCGCAATTTGTAAGTGATGTAGTTCCTACTACAATGATTTTTGTTCCGAGTATAAAAGGACATAGTCATTGTGAGAAGGAGTATACTCCAATGGAGAATTGTTGGAAAGGTGCCAACGTAATGTTGCAGACCGTGCTTGATATCGATTTATTGTAGAGAGGCAGTTTGCTTACAAATAGAATATTGCACTTATATAAAGAAGAGATATTAAAAATTTTTTGCAAATTTAGTTACATTTATTTATCAAGTTGGCATATACTGCTTATTATCAGTGAAACAGTGAAACAAAAAGCAGATTACATTGACAAGACAATATTCTTACGATATAATACAAAGAATGTAAAATTGTACGAAAAGTAATAAAAGTTGATGGAGGAACAACGTATGGCGGAGAAGAAGAATATTTTAACCTATGAAGGCTTGAAGCAATTAGAAGAAGAATTACAAGAATTAAAGGTTAATAAGAGAAAACAGGTTGCTGAAAAAATCAAAGAAGCAAGAGAGCAAGGAGACTTGTCCGAAAATGCAGAATACGATGCAGCCAAAGATGAACAACGTGATATCGAAGCACGTATTGAAGAGATTGATAAAATCCTTAAAAATGCGGAAGTAGTCGTAGAAGAAGACGTTGATGTAAATAAAATTAATATTGGATGTAAAGTAATCATCAAAGACTTAGAATTTGGTGATGAATTAGAATACAAAATTGTTGGTTCAACCGAAGCAAACAGCTTGAAGGGAAAAATCTCAAACGAATCCCCTGTAGGAAAAGCTTTAATTGGTTCCAAAAAAGGAGCCACTATTTCTGTTGAAACACAGGCTGGAGAAATCAAATACAAAATCTTAGAAATTCAAAAATCTAACTAAAGCGAATAAAGGAGTGTTTACGTTGGCTGAGAATAATCAACAAAATAATCAACAAACTGAGCAACAAGTAGATATCAACGAATTATTAAAAGTTCGTCATAATAAATTAGCAGAACTCAAAGAACAGGGGAAAGATCCATTTCAAATCATGAAATTTGATGTAACCCATCATACAACGGATGTGAAAGCAAATTTTGAAACCCTAGAAGGAAAGAGTGTAACCGTAGCAGGTCGAGTTATGTCGAAACGTGTTATGGGTAAAGCATCTTTTTGTAATATCGCGGACAAACTTGGAAATATTCAAAGTTATGTTGCAAGAGACTCCATCGGGGAAGAATCTTACAAAGATTTCAAGAAAATGGACGTTGGCGATATCGTTGGAATTAAAGGTGAAGTATTTAAAACAAAGACAGAAGAAATATCCATTCATGCTTCTGAAGTAACCTTGTTAAGCAAGAGTTTGCAGATTTTACCTGAAAAATTCCATGGTTTAAAAGATACCGATGTACGTTATAGACAGCGTTACATTGATTTGATTGTAAATCCAGAAGTAAAAGATACGTTTATCAAACGTTCTGCTATTATAAAAGAAATCCGTAATTACCTAGATAACCAAGGATTTATGGAAGTAGAGACACCTACCTTAGTACCAATGGCAGGTGGTGCTGCTGCAAGACCTTTTACAACGCATCACAATTCACTTGATGAAGATCTCAACTTACGTATTTCTTTGGAATTATACCTTAAGAGATTGATCGTAGGTGGACTTGAACGAGTGTATGAAGTGGGACGAGTATTCCGTAATGAGGGATTGTCCGTTCGTCACAACCCAGAATTTACACTCTTAGAGATATATCAGGCCTATACTGATTACTATGGAATGATGGACTTATCCGAAGGCATTTTCCGTACAGTAGCACAAAATGTACTCGGTACAACAAAGATTAGCTACGGTGGTGTAGAAATCGACCTTGGAAAGCCATTTGAACGTCTTACGATGGTAGATGCGGTTAAGAA
Source organism: Lachnoclostridium sp. UBA5725 (assembly GCA_002419585.1). Classification (GTDB taxonomy): domain Bacteria; phylum Bacillota; class Clostridia; order Lachnospirales; family Lachnospiraceae; genus DIGJ01. The sequence goes on along the minus strand of DIGJ01000014.1, from coordinate 33,946 downwards.
ATATGCTGGCGTTGATTTTAATGAAATTACGACCTTAGAAGAAGCAAGAAAAGCTGCGAAAGAGCATCATGTAAAATATGAAGAAAGACATAAATACGGCGAAATCATCAATTTATTCTTCGAAGAATTCTGCGAAGAACATTTGGAACAACCTACCTTTATCATGGATCATCCAACGGATATTTCTCCACTTGCGAAGAAAAAACCAGAAAATCCTAACTTCACAGAACGTTTTGAGTTATTTATTACGAAGAGAGAAATGGCAAATGCTTTCTCAGAGTTAAATGATCCAATTGACCAGAAAGAACGTTTTATGGCACAGGAAGAGCAGTTTGCGGCTGGTGATGAAGAAGCACAGCATTTGGATGAAGACTTTATCTGTGCGTTGGAATATGGTATGCCACCTACTGGTGGAATTGGAATTGGTATTGACCGTTTGGTAATGCTGATGACGGATTCGGCGGCGATTCGAGATGTGTTGTTGTTCCCTACGATGAAGACATTGGATAAGTAAAGCTAGTAAAATCAAGGGTTTGAAGGGTGTTGTATTCCCTAAGGACAACAAAAAGACAACATTTTTGACTCGCATAATACGTGATAATACACGATAATGCTGAGTTTCCTCTAAAGAAACCAATTTAATATTTTGCACTACTTGGACACTTTTCTAAAAGTTAACTTTTAGAAAGGTGTCCTTTTTTCGTTGCAGGAAGAATTTACGAAGTAAATTCTATGCCATTAATGTGTAAGTCATAGTCGATAAGCATAAATAATTATTTTTACCACGAGAAGGTAAGTTTCAAAATAACTTTACCATGCTGCGGAATTTTCAAATTAGAAAATTGGCGGTAAACTAAATCCAACAACGGCAGAGATGCTAAAGTTTCCTGTAGAAGCTTTCATATCAGTTACAGCATGGAGAATTCCGGTGTATTTCCAAGACAGTTAATCAGTCAAGACTTGCCATAAGAGCCGAAGGACCGAAAGGTGAAGGTGGAGCGAGCTATGGTAGATAACAATATGGCGGAAGGATAATAACCTACGGAGGGGTTTTAGAGACTCCTTATCCTCGAAATGGCTAAAGAGGAGATGGTTCTTGTATTTTATTTGATATAGGAACCTCGTAAACACCTAGAGGTGTCATGCGGCGGCAGGGTTCGCCAGTAACTCCCAAGTACACGGGCGTAAGAGGGATTTGAAAAAATCAGAGTGTACTTACATAACGAGTAAGAAACGTTATGAATAAAGCAGGAGGATGCAAGGAATGGTAAAGGTTTCAGTAATTGTAATTATAGTAATAATAAATTATTTGATATTCCTTTCATTAGCAAAAGCTGCAGGACGAGCAGATAGAGAATTGAAAAAAATCCACAAAGCATGTTTCCTTCGGGAGGAGGAAATAAGGGGTGGGAATTTCAAAAGTAACAAATAAATCTTCAAAAAATGCTTCAAATAAACAATCAGACATCGATAGAGATTTAAAGTCTTGTATGAAATGTAAATTCTTTTGGGGCAACAATCATCAATGTTCATTGAAACGTTGCTATAAGGAAAAAAAGAAGCCAATGATACAGAACACAGTTAAGAAAAGTGAATGTGATGGTTGTACATATAGGCAGACAGATATGTATTGCTTTCCATGTATGAAAAAATTATTGGAGAAAAAATAGAGCTAATGAAATAGATTTGTACATTAAGAACAGGAGGTAGTTGAGCGTGAATAATAACATTGAAGTAATTGGCATAGATCATGGATGGAGCCACATAAAGACCGTGACATCGGTTTTTTCAACGTCAATCGAAGAAAACCCATCACCAACATTTTTTAAGGATGTTTTAGAGTATAAAGGAAAGTATTACAACATTGGTGGTGAACGTTTGGAAGTAAAAAATACGAAGGTTGAAAATGAAGATTTTTATCTTCTTACCCTAGCTGCAATTGCAAAGGAATTTTCAAAGAGAGGAAATATTACTGAATCAAATGTGTATCTAGCAGTAGGATTACCACTTACTAGGTTTGGAGACGAAAAGCAACCATTTATTGATTATCTGTCAAAGAACGAAGAAGTCTATTTTAAGTTTGAAGAAAAGGAATACCATATCAAAATTGTAAAAGTTTCAGTCTATCCGCAGTGTTATTCAGCAGTCACAGAGATGATACCGAATTTTCAAAGAAGGGCAGTGGTTGTCGATATTGGGTCATGGACAATTGATATTATGCCTGTAATCAATAAGAAACCGGATGACAGAAGATGCAACAGTTTACCACATGGTTTGATTACCTGTATGAGAGATATCAATCGAGATTGCGTAAAGAATTTTAATTACGAATTAGAGGAATCAGACATTGAATATTATATTAGGCATCGTCAATTAAACAATATTCCAGAAGAGGTATTGAAGCTTATGGATAGATATCTAATGAATTACGCCGATATGATAATCCGTTCCTTAAAGGAACTTGAAATCAATGTACAGACGACACCAATAATTATTGTCGGAGGCGGAGCAAGTGTCGTTAAGAATTACTGTAGTGTCAAGCTACCCAACATAGATTATAAGCTTGATATTAAAGCGAATGCGAAAGGATATGAAATGATGGCTCGTATAGCTCTGAAAAATGCAAGGAGGTAAGGTCGAATGGGAAAGGTTAAGAATAAGGATGATGTAATTCAGTATACGTTTCGTTTGAACCTAACCAATCAAGATCATCTAGCAATACATCAGACCTTGCAGAATTTAAATAAGGGAGTCTATAAGTCACAGAATAACTTCATTACAGATTCCATTTTAAGAAATATTCATAATTATACAAGAGAAGAACTATTAAGTGATGCTGCTTTGGAACAGGAGCACAATACTGGATATATTAAAAGAAAAGACCTGGAAGACTTAGAACAAAGAGTAACTGGGAAAGTAATGAAAGAAGTTGTGACTCTTCTTTGTTCCTCTCTTGCTGGAAGAACAAGTTTACCAGTAACGTCACAAATAGTAGAAAAATCTGAGGCTATTGCAGAAAACGAAACTAGTGTTGAAGATGATGAAGTATTATCTTCATTATCAAATGTATGGTCATAAGAGGAGTGAATTAGCCATGAAGAAAATCTTATCGGGAATAGGAATAGTACTATTCACAATACTGAAATGGATAGGTTTGATTATTCTGGGAGCAATAAGACTGATCTTAGAACTGGCAAAAGTTATTCTCCTTCTGTTTGGTCTTGTTGCAAGAATATTCTTGTGTTTTGTAAGGGTGGGAACAACAGAAAGGTGATCAAATGATAGCTGGAATAAATGCTTACCGAGAGAAGCGCAGACTTATCAAGTATTACTATAAAATTAGAACTCTACCGGTATAGAGGAAGGAGTAATATGCACTGGATACGGGACAAACCTAAATAAGAATTGTTCCGTGTATGAATTAAATATTCACACGTAAAGTGGAAAGGTACACGGTCAATCTGCCAATCCACTTTATGAGTGGATTATAAATAAAATTATTATTTGAAACATTTATTGAGACAGGCTAGTTAGGTACTGTCTCTTTTTAAAATAAAAATAAAGAAAGAATGAGGAAAATCAATATGAAGAAGTTAGTAAAGAGAGCAAATAATTTTGTAGCAAAACAGGCAATCAAAGTGCAGATTGCATTAAGTAACAATAAGGGGGAAGGTTATATTGATACAGCGGTTAAGATCCTGATTGCGGTTGTATTGGGAGCGTTATTGCTGGCAGGACTATATGCTTTGTTTGGCAATGTTGTTATGCCAACCCTGACAAAAAGAATTCAGGATATGTTCAATTATGCAGGTTAATACCATGCTTCAGGCAGTGCTGTTTGTATACTTAATGGCAGGGGCATCTTGGTATGATGTTCGGAAAAGAGAGATACCGCCACTTATTTGTTGGTTAGTTGCTGGTAGCTCATTTTTGAATTTCAGACCAATTCATATCATAGGAATTCTTGCAGCAGTTCCATTACTGATTATTGCTGTATGGATAGCACCAAACCGTCTCGGTGGTGGCGACATAAAATTGGTTGCTGCCACCGGGCTGGTGCTCGGATTACAGGCAACCAATATAGCAGTGATTCTTGGACTTTTGTTGCAGATATTAGTTTTTATTACTTTTTCATTAATACAGAAAATGAGAAAACAGGAGATAAAAGACCTAGCATTGCCATTGGCACCTTGTCTGTCACTTGGATTTATCAGCATATACATTTTGAAATTAGGAGGAATTATTCATGAGTTTGTTTAAAAATAGAACCATAGTTGGAGTGGGATGTATTCTGCTTTCACTTCTTATCTGCTTTGGAATTACACCGATGTTTAATCGTCAAATTACCCAGAAAACTGAAATTGTACGCGTGGTAAAAGATATAAAGACTGGTGATAAGATTACAAAGGACATGATTCAAAGCGTGGAAGTAGGTAGTTATCATCTGCCGGAAACGGTTATCAAATCAAAAGAAACTGTAGTTGGCTGTTACGCACTTGCTGATTTATCGATGGGAGATTATATCATTAATTCCAAAGTATCAAAAACACCGTCTGAGGAAAATGCGTATTTATATCATTTGGATGGTAGTAGACAAGCAATATCCATTACCCTCAAGAACTTTGCAAATGGACTTTCGGGCAAGTTACAGAGTGGTGATATTGTTTCGGTTATTGCACCGGATTATAAAAAGCAGGGCGCTACCGTAATTCCACCGGAGCTTCGGTATGTAGAAGTAATTTCAGTTACAACTGCGAGTGGATATGATGCGAATACAGGGGAAGAGAAAGAAAACGAAAACGACGAAAAAGAACTACCGTCTACTATTACTTTACTAGTGACGCCAGAGCAAGGAAATATTTTAGCCAGTCTTGAGGCAGATGGGGAAAGTCATATATCTCTTGTTTATCGTGGTGAGACTAAGAACGCCAAGAAGTTTCTTGATGTACAGGATAAGGTATTAGGTGAATTATATTCGGATGAGAAATCCGAAACAGAACAAGCAGCAAAAGGAGCAGACACATCAGACAGTACAGGTAAAACCTTAAACCAGTCAAAGATTAGTTCTGATATTAGTACTTCTGATGGAAATGGTGAGGAGGAGTGAGAATGCTACAGTTTAAGAAAGATTCCATCTTTACCCGTAATAACAAAGATAAGTCTAAGGTAGATGAGTCATTACCAGGTGGCGTTCTAGCGGTATGGGGAAGCCCCAGCTCAGGGAAAACCACAGTTGCAGTTAAACTTGCTAAATATCTGGCAGAGCACAAGAAAAATGTAATATTGGTTTTATGTGATATGACGGCTCCTATGCTTCCGTGTATTTGCTCTTCTTCATCTTTGGAATGCCAGAAAGACTCAAATCGCCCATTTGGATCGCTTGGCAGTATTCTGTCAGCCACCCACGTAACAGATCAGATCGTAAAAAACAATATAATTACGCATAAGAAAATGGCATATCTAACGATGATTGGAATGTTAAAAGGAGAAAATGAATATACCTATGCCTCCTATTCAAGAGTTCAGGCAGAGGAATTTATCGCATCCCTTCGTAAGATTGCACCTTATGTGATTATTGACTGTAGTAGTTACATAGCAAATGATATTTTATCAGCGGTATCTATTATGGAGTGTGATTCCCTGCTTCGCTTGTCTAATTGTGATCTCAAATCCATCAGTTATCTTTCCAGTCAATTAAAACTGTTATACAGTGATCAATGGAATTCCAGTAAACAGTATAAAGTATTATCCAATGTGAAACCAAACCATGGGGTAGAACATATGGCAGGTGCATTAGGCAGCATAGACTTCAGACTTCCATATTCTGAGGAAGTGGAAGAACAGTATCTTGCAGGGAATCTGCTTGCAGATATGAATTTAAAGAATAGCAAAGAATTTCGTAAGGAAATCGAAAAAATCGCAGAGGAGGTGTTCGGATGCTAAAGATGAAAAGATTACACAAGGAAAATCAGAAAAAGATAGAACAAAAAAATGTTGTATCAAAGAACGTGAGTAATACAGAGTGTGTAAATGAAATGGTTGAGAAAGAAAGCATTTTTATGGATAGACGAATTGAAGAACTGATGGACATTTCCACCGAACAGAACCTTCCGACGAATATTTTTCCAGAGCAACACTCACAGGCATTTTTTCTTCCAACAGAGTCTGAAAAGAAGGATTTTCAGGTGGTCTTAAAAGAGGTACAGGAGTATATCTCAGCAAATCATTCCGAATTAATTACCAATCAGGAGCTGGAAGATGCAAAGGAACAGATGAAACGCTACATCCGTAAATATGTTATGGACGAAAAGATTGCGGTAAAAGGTATGGAAGGTCAGGAACTCATTGATGCTCTTTATACCGAGATGGCAGAGTATGGATTCCTGACAAAATACATCTTCGGAAAAGGAATTGAGGAAATTGATATCAACTCATGGCAGGATATTGAAGTACAATATTCGGATGGAAGAAATGTAAAACTTGAGGAACATTTTGAATCACCAGAGCATGCGATTAATGTAATCCGTAGAATGCTCCATGTGTCAGGAATTGTACTAGATAATGCAAGTCCAGCAGTTCTTGGTCATTTATCGAAAAATATCCGTATTGCTGTTCTGAAGACGCCATTAGTAGATGAAGACGTGGGAATCGCAGCATCTATCCGTATTGTCAATCCGCAGAGTATGCAAAAGAAAGATTTCATACAGAGCGGGACAGCAACAGAACAGATGCTAGATTTTTTGTCAAATCTTATTCGTTATGGTATCTCGGTCTGTGTGGCAGGGGCAACTAGCTCAGGTAAGACAACGGTTCTAGGATGGCTTTTGACTACCATTCCAAATAATAAGAGAATCTACACTATTGAAAACGGATCACGTGAGCTTGATTTAGCCAGATTTGAAGATGGTAAGGTGGTGAATTCGGTCATCCATACCATTACCCGTGACAGTGAGAATGATAAGCAAAAGGTTGATCAGATTATGCTTCTTGATATGGCACTTCGTTTTAATCCGGATATTGCTGTGGTTGGAGAAATGAGAGGAGCAGAAGCAAATGCGGCACAGGAGGCAGCTAGAACAGGTATTGCCGTACTAACTACGATTCATGCCAATTCTTGCGAAGCTACTTACCGTAGAATGGTTTCTTTATGTAAACGTGCTGTTGATATGTCCGATGAGACATTGATGGGTTATGTAACAGAAGCATATCCGATTATCGTGTTCTGTAAACAGCTTGAAAATAAACAGAGAAGAATGATGGAAATTATGGAGTGTGAGATTCTGCCGGATGGTACAAGAAATTACCGCACGCTGTTTCAATATGTCATTACAGAGAATCGTATGGATGAGACAGGCAGATTTATCATAGAGGGATATCATGAGCAGAAATCCAGTATTTCGGACAGTCTTTCCAAACGGTTATTAGAAAATGGGATGCCGATTGAAGTGATAAATAGCATGAAACGAAGGGAGGAAGAAACAGAATGAATCTGATCTTATTAATTGCCTGTATGGGCATGATTACAGGATTCTTAGTTCTCTTATCCTTGTCACCAATGGAATTTACGAATCATATTTTTCAAAGTCTTATTAGTAAGCCACATAGCATACGAGATGAGATCAATGAAGCTACTGGGCGAAAGAAGATATCATTTTTGAAAAGGGAAGTGACAGAGATTGAATCCATATTAAAGATTACCGGCAGAGAACATCGGTTTCCAATGCTTTGCGCATGGTCGCTCATCCTATTTGCAATTGGGGCATCGATTGCTATCCTTCTAGGAAACTTCTTTCTAGTACCAGTACTTGCTGGAGGATTTCTGTTTCTCCCGTTTTGGTATGTAAGACTGACGCAGACGCATTATAAAAAAGATATTGCTGCTGAACTTGAAACAGCACTGTCCATTATTACAACAGCATACCTTCGAAATGATGATATCCTGACAGCAGTGGAGGAGAATATGGATTATCTGAATCCGCCAATTCTATCCGTATTTAAATGCTTTGTTTATCGGATTAAGATGATTAGTCCGGATATTATAAAAGGGCTTTTAGATATGAGAGGGAGAATCGAAAATACGGTGTTTCGTGAATGGTGTGATGCCATGATTGCCTGTCAGTATGACAGAAGTTTAAAAACTACCCTTACACCAATTGTATCTAAGCTTTCGGATATGCGAGTAGTGAATGGTGAGCTGGAGAATATGGTGTTTGAACCAAGAAAAGAATTTATAACCATGCAATTCTTGGTACTTGGAAACATCCCTCTCTTATACTTTTTAAATAAGGACTGGTACCATACACTAATGCATACCATACCAGGACAGTTTGTACTAGCATTATGTTTTGTAGCCATATTTATTTCTACAGCATTTGTAATCCGGCTGACACAGCCGATTGAGTATCGGAGGTAGGCGCATGATGATATTAATATTACTATTTGGTATGTTACTTGCAACTGGGTTGTTTCTGATACTTGCAGATGTTTTTAAATTACCGAGACTTGCAACAAGTAGGGCAATGATTACAGCAACTAAAGAACAAAAAGATAAGGCAAACAATTTAGAAGCAGTATTGAATGCGTGGACAGTTGTTCTTGCAAAGTATATCCCAATGGATGAATATAAGAAGCACAGATTACAGAATACCTTACATGCGGCAGGAATGAATCAGACTCCAGAAGAGTATGTAGCATTTGCCCTGTTAAAGTCTGGTCTTGTTGGGCTAGGAGCGATTCTTTGTCTTATGATCTTACCATTACTTGCACCGGTTCTATTGTTTCTGGCAATACTGATTTATTTTAGGGAAATCAATAAGGCAGATGAGAAGCTTTCTATGAAAAGGGAAAAGATAGAATCTGAACTTCCGAGATTTGTGGCAACAATAACACAGGAACTGAAGGCAAGCAGGGACGTGATTGGAATTCTGGAAAACTATAAGAAAAATGCTGGAGAAATCTTTGGCTATGAACTCGATGTGTTAACTGCTGATATGTGTTCAGGCAGTTATGAGGCGGCGCTTACCCGGTTTGAAGCAAGACTTAATTCACCAATGCTATCAGACATTACAAGAGGATTAATCAGCGTTCTTCGTGGTGATGACGGAGCCATGTATTTTCAGGTGCTCTCCCATGATATGAAGCAGTTAGAGCTGCAAAGATTAAAAGCAAAAGCGATGAAGATACCACCAAAAATCAGAGTATTCAGCTTTCTGATGCTAATGTGTTTTGTAATGACTTATGTAGTTATTATCATTTCTGAGATATTACGATCACTCAGTGGATTATTCTAAGGGGGTGTCAGAGTTGAGACGAATCATGAAAAATAATCGTGGAGAAGGATATCTGGATGTGGTTGTTCTAGTACTTTGCGCCATGCTTGTGATTGCCATTGCTGTCAGGGTACTTCCAGCTTATATCATAAAGCAACAGGTGGATACCTTTGCAACAGAGCTGGTACGTGAGGCAGAAATTGCAGGAAGAGTGGGAACAGAAACCACACAAAGAGAAGTATTGCTGCGTGAAAAGACAGGGATTACACCGGCAGTAGAATGGTCAAAGAGTGGAAGGATTCAATTGAATGAAGAGATTAGCGTGACGGTTACCTATCACATGAATATTGGATTGTTTGGTGGATTTGCCTCGTTTCCCATTACACTTAAAGCGGATGCTGCCGGAAAGGGGGAGGTCTATTGGAAGTAAAAAAAATTAGTAAGCTATCGAATAACAGAGGAAGTGGCTTTCCGTTAGCAGTAGCCGTTACGCTATGTCTTGTCTTAATCTTTACAGGAATTTCAGAATATTTCAGACTTATGCTGATAGCCGAGGGAGTCCGAGATGCATTACAATCTGCCGTGATATCTACGGTAAATGATAATTATGATGATGTTTACCATGGAGTAAGAGAAGGGTATTCTGGGGGATATCAGCCCATTGATTCCGAGTTCGAAGAGTCTTTAGATTATGGAGATATTTATGATAGACTTGATAATATTTTAGGTTTGACCGATAATGATGAATATAATAGTAAATTAACAAATGAAGGAAAAACCGAGTTTATCGTATCCGATTTACAAGTAGAGATAAAAAATGCAACTTTTGCAGGTGGTGACCAGGAAAAACAAAGATTTCGAATTGATAGTTCCATTCTTCTTGAGGTTCCCGTTTCCTTTGCAGGAAATTTATTGCCTAGCATGAAGATAAGAGTAAGAACTAGTGCAGGCTATACACCAAAATTTTAGATGAGTTTATATAAGTAATGCATTACTGAGTTACTAAGAAAAAACACAAAGAAAAGAGGGAGATTATGAGAAATAAGCGTATGAAAAGATTGGTTGTTGCTGGGGGAATGATAGCAATGGTATTTCTTATCGTTCTGATAGGAAGAAGATTTCAAAAAGATCCAGCTACAGAAGCAACGATTCCAACGGATAAAAGTCAGAGTAGTGAAGTCGTAGTAAAGAATCCAGATAAATTAGAAGCAGCAGAAAAAGAAGTCAAAGTGACTGTAGCACCAATTGCTACTGAAGCTCCAAGCAAGGAGAATAGTTCCGTGGATAAAGGAACAGAACAAAAAATTCAGAGTGACGTAACTCCGAAACCAACTTATACCAAAGAACAGCTTACTGATCCAACGAAAAAACCGAATGGCGAGAAAGTTGAAACTCCAAAAACAAAGGATAAAAAGGCTACACCAACACCAAAACCAGATAAGAATACAGATAAGAAAACGAATACAAAAACAGAGGATAATAAATCATCCGGTGGACTTCCAGGCTTTGATAATGTACAAGATGGCGGAGCAAATCAAGTCATAGATGGAGATAGCGATGGTGATCTTGATAAACAGGTTGGCAATATGGATTAACAGAATATTCAGTAAGTAAGGGCACTGCAATGAGCAGTGCCTTCTTTATGGAAAGGAGCAGAAATGTATAAGTATTTTAGAAGGATGATAACAGCTGTATTGATATTGTGTCTGATGGTACCCGTGACAGCATTTGCCGCAGGCGATGGAAATGTTGATTCCGGTGGTGGAGGTATGGGAAAAGGAACGAGTAAAAATACATGGTCTTCTAGCAATGAAGGAGTAAGGGTGACGGTTATTCGTTCTAGCGACCACGCGGTTGTTACTACACCGATTGATCTTACAAACAAGCCACCGAAATCCTCAATTTATAATTTTGGAAAGGTAAGCAAAATTCAATATAACAGTGGAAAATCACTGTCAGCAGTAAAAGGCGGATACACCTGTGTAAAGCCTCGTAAAAGCATACCGAAAATTATTACAACGAATGGAAAAAGTAATATTACTGCAATTAAAAAATATTTCTGTTCGGAGTATTTGATTAAACTAATTGCTAAGCAGACAGGTATGGACTATGACCTATTGATAAATGGAGAATATAAACTACTTTTAGAACCGCTAGCTTACTATAAATTTGAAGGAGTTATGATTGCCACAACAGCTACGGAGGCAGCTATGTATGATAAAAAGGTAGATGGACTACTTCGAAGGAGAATGGTATCCCTTACACATAAAAACCTTCCGCTTTCAATGTTTTTAGAGGAGGCTGACATGGGATATCCAGCATGGAGTGGAAGCAGGACAACGCCAGCCACCGATGCAGATATTATATCTTCACTTGGACTTGGTATTGTCCGTTTTCAAGAGGAACCTCCAGAACCACCTGTTGTTAGTACGCATGATTATACCTACAGAGTAAATACAGAAGTTATTACAGCAGTAACCGTAAGTGGTGGGCAATCCGATCCGGATCACCCGACGGGTGTCAGTTTTCAGATAGCAGGAGCGACCTATCAGGTTAGTAATGTATATTATCCGAAAGGAGATTCCCAGCTTGCATGGGTAAAATGGAGAACTCCTTCAAAAAAACAGAATATGGATATTCAGGTAATGGTAAATGGTAGCGGAAGTGCATCAAAAGCAGTTATACATGTTAAAATTGTAGATCTGGATAAAAACCCACCACCTAACCCAGAAGCTGATGACCAAAATGATTCCTTTTCCTATGCTGCTATTCCAGCAAGAGCGGAAAAAACAAGTGCTGACTGGAGTATCTGGAGACCAAGGTGGAAAGAAAACTGGATAGATGAAGGACATTGGGAAAGTTATAGCTGGACGGATAGTAAAGGGAAACCACATTCTAGCAGTACATGGGTAGCAAATTGGGTTGACCGTGGCTGGTGGGAATTTGATATTAATCAGTATTATGCTACTTTTTCATCTGATATGAAGATACAATGTGATAGCAAGAACCCTACGGCAAACGGAAGAAGTATGAAAAGTGGATATGGAATCAAGGAATCAGTGACTGCATCTGTTAGCAGTAATCAAAGTACAGCTATCACTTATCCGCAGAATGCAGTATCCTACTTCCCGGAATTTGAATACAAGACATATTGGAGATTACTTGAATTGATACAGGGAGGTTCCAGAGCAGAATTTGAGTTTCAGAAGAATCAATATAGTACCTATCAAGATCGAACACATTTCACACCAATCTGGATGCCGGATGGTAGTTATATCGTAAATACTTGGGTGATAGATGCGTGGACACCAGTTGGGATGCTGTCGCAGAATCTCACGGATTCAATTACAATAAAGGGAAGCTTGTGGGATGATTGGCATATTGCACCGTTGGGGGAGTAAGAGGAAAATATGGTTTTCGGGAGAAGGAGTTTGAAATAGTAAATACATTGTAACATGTTGAAAAATGTTAATTACTGGTGACATTTTGTGGACGAGGAGGTATAATTACGTTGTAATTATTGGTTGTAATATTAACGAGAAGTTGGTTACAGATTACTAATAGGGAGTGAAAAATATATAGAAAGAAAATGGGAAAATTTTCTCTATTTTCTTTCTGATTTAAAGATTAAATGGAGAAATATAATATGTTATCACTTTTGATTGGAGACGAGAATGGAAAGAATACGTTTTTTATGTGGTGGAAAATCTATAAATGATTATAATATAATACATACGTTAAGAGAGATTATTGAAGATAAATTAAGTTCAACTACATTCTCCAGTGTAAGAAGTTTATGTCCTGCAAATTATATGCTTGAACCACCGGATGAGGATGAGGACAATGAAGAATACTTTTGTCCAATTCATTATGAAGCAAGCTTCTTGTATAAAGAAATTAAATATAAAATAGTTGCAGATAGGATGACGTTTAATGAAGATATATATTTACAATGTGTAATTGAATCAGAAACCTCAGAAGATATTTGTAATCTTGATGATTCAACTATTTATTTTTTTAAGAGCTGCCTTATCGAAAATATGGAAAGAATTTATAAAAAAATATTTTGGCTTGAAGATACGCAGAATACGAAAATTGCACAAAAATTATATGGAGAAATACACAGTTTGGAAAATTACCTAAGATCAATTATTGATTTATATATGGTTAAAAAATACGGAGATAATTGGTTTGAAACATACACTTTTCAGGATCAGCAGGAAAAATGTAAGTTATATGCTGAATGGTTCGAACATTCAAAGTATGATTTATTTAAAAAGGTGGATTATCATCTTTATAATTTGCAAACAGATGATCTTTTTGAATTACTTAAAGAAGCTAGAAAAATAAACTTATCAAAGGATGTAAGAACAGCAGTTGAAAAACTACAAATTCATAATCCTCAAGCAATTACAACTGAATATTTAAATAATCCTTCATTGTGGGATGAAGAGAATTTTGACTTGGTATTTAAAGATAAGATGGTAGAACGATGGAAAAAGGATTTTACCAAAAGACGTAATATGATTGCACATAATAAAATGATATGCAAAAAAATGTATGATGAAACATTAGCAAATATAGAATTCTTTAAAAATGAATTTTTCAGTGCAGAGCAGACGCTAAATAATCGCTTAAAATCAAGAGAACAGATTGAACAAAGGAAGTATGAAATAGACAGAGAAATTGAATTAAATTTGGAACTATGCGAGTTGGATGTTGAATTGCCGGATAATCAAGAAATAGTTGAAAAAATAAATGAGAATGAAGATTTTTCGTTTTTGCGTGAGATGGTAAATGAGGAACTAAAAAGAGGGATAGATACTATTGGAGAATTAATTATCTCTTTATCTGACATTAAATTAACGAACGATTATTTCTTTGATGAAGAAACAAAAGAATTCAATATAGAAGAATTTCAAAATATATTAGAAGTTATTAATTATACAGATAACTATGACATAATATTGAATATGCTTGGTACAACTGCAATAGTGGAGGAGCCATTGTTCGCATTAATGGCAAAATTAATAGAAAGTGAAATAGCCGCATTATTGCAAAAACTACAAGTAATTGTTGATAATTTTTATGTGATAGATTTTAACTTGTTATCTGAAAAAGAAATATTGAAATTTATAGATATGGAATCAAATTTATATTCTATTAGTCTAAATGGTTGGTTTTGCCCTGATAGAGGGACAAGTGATACGGTAGATGTATGTTTATACAAAAATAATAGTATTGTTGAATCTGGAGATGTATATGCATCATATGGAGACTATGATATCACCGATGATGGATATCCAATACCAAATACAGAAGATACGTTTTGCGTAAATATTAACGATTTGAATATGAAGCTCCATGAAGTGATAGATAATATGCTAAGAAGCATTTCTGATTTAGAAGACAAAATATCAATTTTAGATTGTTATTAAGAATTTGAACATACCACAGCTAAAAGGGAAGTTGTGTGAAAGTAAGTATGCTTTTTAATGGGAAAGAGGGAAGATAGTGTTTGATATGAAGGAATATGTAACAGTATTTCGAAAGGAAGGTGTAGCTGATGCCGAAAAGTATAGAATGGATAATGCACCTAAAAGTATATTTAAATTTATGCCATTATATGATAGAGGAAATCCAGAAGTGAATAGAAGGAATATCGAAACATTAAATGAAAGAAAAGTATGGGCATCAAAATACTATTCTTTAAATGATCCGTATGAGTTTAATGGAATGTTCTTAAATGAAAAGAAAATAATTAGCTCAGGAAATGAAGTGGAAACATTTTACGATTATAAAAAATATATCAATGATACTTTCCTCACTACTAGCTTTTGTGCTGAGGGTGAACTTCACCCAATAAACAATATGCCAATGTGGGCTTATTATGGGAATAATCATCATGGAATATGTGTTGAATATGAAGTAACAAATCCGATATGCTTATATCCAGTTTCCTATGAAAAAGAAAGAAATGATATGACATCTGTTTTGGGTAATTTTGTTTCGTTGGCGTTAGATGCAGTGAAAGGACGGATATCACCTCAAAATGAGGATTTGCTAAAGTTTCAATTTTTAATGCTTAATTTGATGTGCATAAAGCATCGCTCATGGAATCAAGAAAATGAATTTAGAATTTTATATCCAGTTACGCATCTTAAGGAGATAGGAAAACGACTACTAGACAAAGAAGTGGGGTTAAAAATGAAAGCAATCTATATTGGTAAAGATTGCAGTAAGCGTAATAAGAAGAATTTAAAGGATGTAGCAAACAAGCTTAAAATTGATATATATCAGATGAGTGTTAATGAGCAAAGTTCATATTTTGATATGAATTTTATTAAATTGAAATGAACAGTACAAAAAATTCTTAATTACTGGATGGTGTATTTGCGATTTTAAGAAAATTTTCAATTATTAGTATTTTCAGGGAGTGATTGTATGATTAACAATAACAAAATGAGTTTATTTAGAAAGACAGATACAACGTTAGTATATATTGCATCCAATGAGTTTTCAAAAGAAATTATTGGGAAATATTGCAAATGCGATTTGTATATACACGTTGGACGAGATAAAGGAAATGTTGTAATTTATGAGAATAATGATATTAACAAGGTAGTGTATCTAGAATTGAAGATACAGCAATACATTTTAAAATGTGCTGCAGCAGATAGGTAGTATTCATGCAAACAAACACAAAAAGATGCCCTAACAATATAGTAAGATTATGAAATGGAGGTAATTAAGTTTCATGAATAGAAAAATAGATGAAAAAGTAAGTATTATCAACCCAGAATTTAAAACTAGTATACATATGACTGACAAAACCATATCTGTTGATGAATTGAATTCTATATTAGAAAAGCGTAAATTAAGTATTTTGTCTGCAATGAGAAGTACTCATATGCTAAGAGGTGAAGAATTTAGCTTCATATCTTATGCAAATTTTCATGAAGAATATAAATGCTCCATATATAATGAGTTTTGCAAGAAGAGGGATGAAGAAATAAAGCAATCAAAACAAAATTTAATGATAGTAAATGACTTTTTCAAAAGCAATTATAGGGAAGATGTAAATATATTGTTCGCTTTTTGTGATTCGAACGAAAGATGCATTTTGTATGATTCAACTTGTTTTACTGATATTAGTAAATTAAATAATTACTTGATGCGATAAGCGTTCTGTCTCTCACACTTAACCAGTAGATATAAAGATATTCCAGGTACATTAATATTTGTAAATATTCAATAAGTAAAATAAATAAGACAGGAGTATAATCAAAATTATGTATAGTGATGATTGGTTACGGTTAGGATTTCAACATGGAGAACGAATTAAAGTTACTGATATTGTAGACTATGAAATTTGGACAGACAGTATAAGAAATATTATAGGAGTTACGGTTAACTTTGAAGAAGCAGATGATTATCACTACGATTTGCCTATTGAGGAATGGATGAAATTTATCACAAAGGTTTTAACAAATTCTGATATAGAGAAAACTCCTGAACTATTCAAAAAATTCCTATGTGAAAACACAGAAATATTTGCATTTCAAGATGCTTTAGAAGCTCAACAAATTAAGTTTGAAAAGATTGCGTTTTATTGATTAATTCTATAAATATCGTAACGATATCCATAATCCCTGTTATGGTATGCGCATGACTGTAAAGCGATAACAGTGGAAAGACGGTGTAGCCTGTAATCATGCATGGGTGATTGAAAAGCGGGAGTCATATCCCGCCGCCGTACTAAATAAATATTCATTTTACTAAATACTTTAGCCAGCTAACCACTGGCTTTTTTTGTACCCTTTTTTGAAAGGAGAGATGGATCAATGACCAGATACAGACGCCAGAAGGTACCACCATAGTGTGTACCTTCCAATTAATAATGAACTAATCACTAGGAGATACAAGCTTTTTGTATCTCCTCATTTTATTTAGGAGGAAAACTTAATGATGAATTATGAGATTTTTAAAGAAGTAGTAGCTGAGAAATTTATGGATTATATGCCATCTCAGTACAAAGACATGAAGTTAGAGATACATCCGATTGATAAAGTTAATGTGACTTTGGATGGCATGAACCTTGTTGGAGAAGGTGATATTAAAGTGACACCAACCATCTATATTAATGATATGTATACACACTATCAGAAGACCGATGATCTACAAGAGGTATTACAGACAGCGGCGAGCAGGATGGAACATGCGATGAAGGAAGCACCAGAAGTAGTGCCTGCTATTGAGTTAGATGCTGCTAAGGACAATATCGTATTTCAGCTTGTGAACACAGAGCAAAATAAAGAAATGCTACAGAATACACCCAATAGGTCTTTTCAGGATTTATCCATTATCTATCGCTGGATAGTGAAAACAGATGTGGAGGGGATTCAAAGTACCGTAATCCGTAATTCACTAGCAGAGAGACTTGGTTTATCCGAAGAGCAGTTGTTCAAACTTGCGGTGGATAATACAAGAAGATTATTTCCGCCATGTGTAAAAAGCATGAATGATGTGATTCGTGAGATGTTTACGAAAGATGGAATGCCGCCAGAAGCTGCAGATATGATGATTGGTGAGATGCCTCCCGAACAGACTATGTGGATAATTAGTAATGAACGGGGGATAAATGGTGCGATTTCTATGTTATATGAGGATAAACTTCATGGATTAGCAGAAAACTTAGGCACTGATCTTTATATTATGCCTTCATCGCTCCACGAGGTTATAGCAGTTTCTGCTTCCATGGGAGACCCGAATGAACTTGCACAGATGGTAGCTGAAATTAATATGGATCAGGTTGCCTTAGATGAGAGGCTATCAAATCAAGTATATCACTATGATAAGGATTTACGAAAGCTATCACTTGCTACGGATACGCCAAACAAGAGACTAGATGGTATCGTTGCAGAAACGAAACTAATTTACAACTCAAAGGAGCAGTCTCGCTAGGAGGTTAAGATGGAGCAGAATATTAAAGAGCAAAATATTACAAAGCGTGAGCTATCCACGAAGGAATTGATTGCTCTTATCAATGATAGCGAAGAAGACTTTCTGATAAGAATTGATATTGGAGAGGAGGCTGATTCAGATGCCCAAGAAGAACAAATTCAAGGTTGATGTGGTATCGGTAAGATTAGTTAAGGATGCTCCAATATATTCGGAGCATCCTTTCAACAGTCCATATGAAGTAGTATCTGTAATGGGAGATATCATGTGTGAATTAGATCGTGAAGTGGTCTGTGTCATTAATTTAAAATCAGACCTTACTCCTATCAATGTTCATTTTGCAAGTATGGGAGCTTTGAATGAGGCTATGGCACATCCTAGAGAATTATTTAAGGCAAGTATTCTTAGCAATGCCGCTAGTATGATGCTCGTCCATTGTCACCCATCTGGAAACCTTTTGCCAAGTAAAGCTGACACCATGATGACAGACAGAATGAATCGGCTTTGTGAATTGATCGGAATTTCACTTATCGATCATGTTATTGTCGGAGGAAGCAATAAGGAGTTCTTTAGTTTTAAGGAAAAGGGAGTAATTACAAATCCAAGAATAGTTTTTACTCAGGATTACAAGTCATTGGATATTTCATCACCTATGGTAGCGGAGTGTGGGAAGGTAAGGTGATTGAGGTTGGAGGAAGGCAGATTCACAGAAGAAGAACTGGCAATTGCCAAAAGTGTTGATTTGACAGCGGTTGCTTCTAGTCTTGGCTACACTGTGAAGCGAGTGGGAAAGTATTATACACTAAAAGAGATGGATTCCATCCGAATCTATGATAAGTCGCATTGGTTCCGTTGGTCGAGGCAGTATGAGCGAGGTAACAATGGTGGTTCACAGATTGATTTTCTAAGAGTGTTTTGTGACATGGATGTGAAAACGGCTGTATTCTGGCTTTTAGATTTTGCAGGTTATGGACGAAGATCAGTAGAGGAGAAGAAACCACAGTTGAAACATCAAGTGAAAGTAAAACCAGAGGAGCAAAAACCATTTGTTCTGCCGGTAGCATCGCATAATAATGCTTACTTGTATTCCTATTTGAAAGAAAAAAGAGGCATTCGTAAGGAAGTTATTGATTATTTTGTGAGTCAGAGCTTAATTTACGAAAGTCGTCATTACCACAATATTGTATTTAAAGGGAATGACAAAAGTGGGATTACGAGATTTGCCAGCATGCGTGGCGTGTTTGACAAAGATGGAAAAGCATTTAAGTGTGATGTCGCGGGCAATGACAAGAACTATGGGTTTAATGTTGTAAATGATGGAAGTGAAGAACTGATTGTCTTTGAAGCAGCAATCGACCTGATGAGTTATGTAGACATTTTTAATGATTTTGATTCCAACAAGCTTGCGTTAGGAATGCTTGCAGATGCACCGATTGAAACTTTTTTAAAAGAGCATCCTCAAATTTCTTTTATAAAGTTTTGTCTTGACCAGGATGAGCCTGGGAGAAAAGCGGCAGAAGAGTTGTTGAAAAAGTACTATAGTCTTGGATTTGAAGTTGAAGATTCTCCTCCACCAGAAGGCTATAAGGATTATAATGAATGGTTAGTTAAAAGTAAGCGATTAGAAGCCCCGATGGTAGTACAAAGTCATACCGAAAAACGAAATTGGTAGGA
Organism: Lachnoclostridium sp. UBA5725; assembly: GCA_002419585.1. Classification (GTDB taxonomy): domain Bacteria; phylum Bacillota; class Clostridia; order Lachnospirales; family Lachnospiraceae; genus DIGJ01. The sequence continues at coordinate 14,042 of DIGJ01000014.1, read as the reverse complement.
CATTGTACTACCAAATAGCAAAAGTGGTAGTGAAAAGTTCTACCACAAAAAGAAAGGAAGCCTTAAGGGTATATATTATGGTAGCGAAATGTACTACCAATTATGATAATGGTAGTAATAAGTCCTACCAAATAGCCGAAGTGGTAGTATAAAGTCCTACCATAGATAATAATAAGGGGTTTTAGGGGGATTTTCCCCCTAACCAGTTTGCATAGAGGATGTATATCCACAATGCGTATCTGGCGATGTACGGGGTCTCATACTCGGACATCAGAACAAGGATAGAAATACATGAAAAACAGATAAGGAGGTGTACTGTAGCAATGAAAGAGGATTATGTATTTATAACAGAACCGGGAGAAGATACAGTTCATGAGTTGAAAACGGTGGAACAATTAAAAGAATATCAGGAGAAGTTTCACAAAGGATTTCATTTGACGGATAAAGAAGCAGAGATTATTCTCGGGTATATGGAAGGTCATGATTATATGGTGGGCGAAGCACAAGGCAAGCTTTATCGAGGTGATCTTGCGGAGGTAGTTGGAATGATATGTTGGGAAGATTTTTCTATGGATGATGTCATTGACTCAGTGTGTGAATGGAATTATGAGTTGATTTTAGAAGCAGATGCTATGAGAAATAATCCCAAAGACTTCATTGATTTTTGTATATCACAAAGCAGATATGAGAGTTTGAAAGCAGAAGAAATAATGTTGGACAGACTTTTTGATCAGACGAAATATGGTAGGGATATTCAAGAATTTGCCACGAAGTTAGCAGGTGAGTTTATTGCCAAGATGAATCCAGGTAAATTAGAGATAGAAACAAGAGAGTTAGAGGAGGCTATTGTTTCTGTAACGGAGCAAATTCATCAATATGGAAGCGGTAGTAGAGGAAGGTGATTAGATGGTAAAGCGTGTTCACAGTGTTAGTAAGCTTTTACGAATCACACCGGAGGAAGCAAAGATGTTAGAAGATAAGGCATTAAGTTCAGGAATGGATGAATCAGCCTATCTAAGATTATTGATTAGCCAGAAACCAAACGACTATCCAGAAGTCAGAAGGCTTCTAAAAGAGTTGATTAATGAGATTAACCGAATCGGTGTTAATATCAATCAGATTGTATGTAACCATAATTCTGGCCTCTATTCAGAGAATGACAAAGACAGGTTGTTTGCCTATATGCGAAAATTGAATACGAGAGTAGATGAGGCGGTGATAATCATTGGCAATCACTAAAATACTTTATATGAAGGACTGTGGTGGTAATTATCATGGAAAACATTTGAAGAGTTCTTTGGAATACGTTATGAACATAGAGAAAACGCAGAATGGCAGATTAATTGGTGCTATAAACTGCCAACCAGATACTGCCTTTGAACAAATGAAGGAAACGAAGCATAAATTCAATAAAGTAGGTAAAAGACAAGGTTATCATCTTATTTTATCTTTTAAGGAAGATGAGGTAGAACCAGATACCGCATTTGAAATAACTCAGAAGTTTGTATCAGAATATCTAGGAAAAGCATATGAGGCGGTATTTGTTGTTCATGACAACACGGAGCATGTTCATTCTCATATTATATTTAATAGTGTAAGTTTTCTTGATGGTAAGAAATATCGGTATGAAAAGGGTGATTGGGCAAGAGATATTCAACCAATTACGAATCGGTTATGTAGGGAATATGGTTTATCAATTATTGATATTGAAGAGGAAATGAGAGACGGGAAACGAAAAAGCAGTGAGCATTACAAAGAATGGAATGAATACAGGGATGGGAAGTTTTTATGGTCAGACATGATCAGAAGAGATGTAGATGCCTGTGTTTTACAAGCGCAAACATATGAAAGTTTTTTGGAACTTATTGCTGAAAAGGGATATGAAATCAAACAAGGGAAACATATAGCGGTAAAACCTCCAGGAATGAAGCGTTATCGAAGATGTGATACTTTAGGGAATGATTATACAGAAGAAGCAATAAGGGAAAGGATTATCAAAGAAGATTTAGCCTTTTATAGATCTACGAGAACAGAAGTAAAACCGCAGATAGTTCGCTGCTATGTAAAAAGGTATAGAAGAGCAAAGATGTCAGGATTGCAGAAGAGATATTATGCCAAGCTGTATTGTACTGGTCAGCTAAAAAAGCAGCCATATAGTCAGGTATGGAAGTACAAGGAAGATATTCGTAAAATGCACCAGTTACAAGCACAATATTTATTTCTAGCAAGGCATGATATTTATCATGTAGAAGATCTGTTATCTACAATTCTTATTCTGACAGATCATAAGAAAGAAACCAATCAAGAGAAAAGTAAGGTTTACCGTGCGAGACAGAAATGTAAATCGCTGTTTGACCTTGCTGATGACATGAAAGAGCTTTTACCAGCAGAAAAAGCATTTCAACAGGGTGATGATTTCTTTTCAGATGAACATCATAAATTCCTTAAGTATGAAAGGCAGTTATCGGAACAAGGATATTCTTATGGTGAAGTTGAAAAACTTCGAGAGTATTATCGAGAAAAGGCAGCAGAAGCAAAACAGAAGGAAACTGTTATTAGCAGGGAATTACGAATAGGTGAGACAATAAGGAAAGAGATAACTACTAATGATGATAGTAGGGTGTATCAAAAAGAAATCGAAATAGAAGAAAAGAAAGAAAAAATAAGAGATGATAGAAGAACGCAGCCGCACAGATTGAGATAGGGCTGTATTTTTTTGTGTCATTTTGGAACGGAGGTAATTATGAATCAAGAAAGAGAACCGATGGATTCAAAAGAGGTTGATATCATTATTGAAAAAATGCAGCGACGAGGTAAATACAGCAGTGAAATAATTCAGCTTGTTCAATCAGATCTAGAGCTAGGGATATCAAAGGAAGAGACAGAACAGTATACGAGTAAAAGATATGATATCAGACAGATGAGAGTATATTCCAACTGTTTAAGAAGAAATTGTACAGGGGAAGAAATCTCAGTCATTTGTAAAGAAGGTCTTAGTAATAATCAGATGGAAGTTTTGTTTGATTTCTTTGACAAGGGAGTTCCATTAGAAACAATTCGTTCCATTATGGAGGAAGCAAATGCGATTCCTCAGAGAATGAAAAAGGCATATGAGAAGTATCAAGAAGCAATCAATAAGTCTAAGTCCGCAGTGGAAGAGGTAAGTAGTGAAGAGAAGGCAGATGTTGATACAGATTATTTGAAAGAGCTTATTACGTTATTGAATGGAGTCTCAGAAAAAATAACTTATCAAGAGAGTCGTTATGATGAATTGAACAAGAAATTAAAGTTTTTTGAGACAAGCAAGGAAGATGAGGCTGTAAGAAAGAACCTTATTGATGAGATGGATGACAAGGATATTATGTTAGAAAAGCAGCAAGAGGAGATTAATAAAGCAACCGGAGCGATTGCACGACTTAGGAAGGACAAAGAAGATTATGAAGAGGAGATGAAAAAGATGCGAGATCAGATAGAAGATTTACAAAGAAAAGTTAAAAATCAGGAACTTGATTTGCAAGAGGCAAACGATAGATTGGAAAAGCGTTATATGACGGAGAAAGCTGATAATAAGCTAATAAGAGAGTCGGAGCAACCAATTGATACAGATGCAGATATTACAGCAATGTTATCAGAGCAAATCAAAGATTATTCACAATCGATCACGTATGGCATTCCGGTATATTATCAAATTCCTGTGGTTGATGGGAGAGGTCATATAATTCAGTTAGTACAATTGGAAAGAACGCAACGAAAATCAAATGGGGTAGTAAGTCTCTTGTCAAAAATTTGTTTTAAGAAATCAAGATCAGACATTGTAAAATTAGTTGCCAGTGGTGATTTGGTTCCGGCGCAGCTTGTGCAGATTAAAAGTGGGATTGAAAAAGGTCTCACAGAAGGTCAGCTTGTGGAATTGATTAATAACAACTTATCGGCTGAGAAGATGAAAGAAATTATTGAAATCGCTGTACTGGAAAACAGTATGGCGTATTAGGAGGACTTTATGAATATAGCAATGGTAAATGAAGCAACAGAAATTATGAAGGAAAGGGATCATCCTTTTACATCATCGGAAAGGGAGTTTATAGTGCGGTTTGCTTTTAAATCAGGCGATAAGGAAAGTACAAATAAACTTATTGATGAATTATTTAAGGCAAGAGATGATGTCGAATCGCAACAGATTATTCAGAAGTATTCTTCTATGCATCACATAAAGCCACAATGGGTGGAACAGATTGAAAACTTACTTGTAGCTCTTGAGATGTATCGCTTGGAAGAAGAAAAGGCAATTAATCGTTTGGCTGAAATCCTTGGAGCATACGGTATTGATGTAACGCTTGAAGAGATTAGAAAGAGTGATTCAGTGGAACTTAAGGAAATGGTACAGAAAGCAGGAGTATCTTAGGAGGTGCGCTAGATGGCAGAAGAAATACAGGAAGCAGTACAAATTATCCGTGTGGCATATGATGGAATTGAGATTGCAATGAAGGTTGGAAATGGCGGAATTAATGCCATGCAGAAAGCAATCGACTTTCTTAAAGGAATGCTGGATTATGAGAAGCAGCTCGGGAAGACATCCATGAGAAAGCTATTGATGAAGGGCGGAGATTTACAGGTATTGCAGTTTAAGACGGAAGATATGGCAAAGGTAGAGAAGATGGCTAAGAAGTATGGAATCCTGTATTCTGTATTACCGGATATGAATAAGTCAGATGGTATGAGTGAGGTAATCTTTCATACAGAAGCTGTTCCTAGAGCCAATATGATGATTCGGAAATTGGAGTTTGGGCGTATGGCCACCTTTGATGATTACCTGAAGAATGGCGATGAAAATACGATTGGCAAGATGATGGATTTTCTAAAAAAGCAACAGGGAAACGAAAAAGTCCACACTGAGGAAGGCGCTAAGGTGAATGCAACCATAGATGGATTGATAGAAAAGGTTGGTCTGTTTGCTATGGAGAAACAAAGTATCAGTGTGGACGAGGTGAAAGAGAGTTTTAGCATTGGAAATGAGCAAGCAGAAACGGTAATCAAACAGCTTGAGACAATTGGTTTTATAGGAGCAAAAGATAATGACGGTCAGCATAAGGTTATGATGGATAGGGATGCATTCCTTAATCGTGTCAGAGGGTATCAGGATTTAGCAGAGAGAATGAGAGCAATATCCGCATCCAAGAATCTGAATTTTTCCGACGTTACAATTAGTAAGTCACTGATTGTGGAAGAGAACGATCACGCAGTCAAGACAAGAGTGCCCGGTACCTGGGGAGAGAATGTAAGATATTTCTGGATTAATAAAGAAAATATTATGGACATTCACAACGGAAAGACAATGCTTACGTTTCTGGATACCAGTAAAAATTATAAGATGTATAACGAGGAAAACCGTATCTTAGAAACGAAGAGGGGGGATGAACTCTTTGCTCACTATGACAAAGTGGAATCTTCTGTGCGTGATCGTTATGAACATTCACAGGCAAAGGAAAAGACCAATACAAAGACTACGACAAAGACAACATCCACTAAGAAGACGAGGTAAAGCCTATGAAGACAAGTAAAAAGATACCATCCATTTTGTTTCTTGTGCTTGCGGCAGTTCTTGCTGGATATATTGGATATCTGATTGGAGGAGCATGGGAGCAGGGCATTGAATTGAATGAATTCATCAATCGGTTCGACAAGATTTGTGCTGCTCCTCTTGCAAATTATTATAATGCATATACAGGTAAAACAGTAGCCATTGCCATAGGTATCTATGGGATGGCTATTGTCATGTATTATACCAGTCAGAGAAACTATATGCCTGGCAAGGAGTTTGGTACCGCAAAATTTGAGAATCCCAAACAGGGAAATAAAGTACTGATGGATAAGGATGAAAACTTCAATCGAATCTTAAGTCAGAATGTTAAGATGTCCTTGGATTTTAGAAGATTGAAATTGAATGGGAACATTCTTATATGCGGAGGTTCTGGTGCTGGAAAGACCTTTTATGAGGTAAAACCAAACTTAATGCAGATGCCTCATAATTGCTCATTCATTTGTACCGATCCAAAGGGAGAGATTCTTAGAAGTTGTGGGCAGATGCTAAAAAACAATGGATACAATGTCAAAGTGATCAATCTTTTGGAAATGGATAAATCCGATTGTTATAATCCATTTTTCTATATCAGAGAGGAAACAGATGTAGTAAAGCTGATTACCAACCTGATTTCGAATACCACACCAAAGGGCGCAACTCCATCAGATCCATTTTGGGAGAAGGCGGAAGGTCTGTTTCTTCAGGCGATATTCTATTATGTGTGGCTAGAGGAAAAGCCTTCTAAGAGAAATTTTGAAACGGTATTAAAACTACTTGGTGAAGCAGAAGTGACAGAACAGGGTAAACCGTCCAGACTGGATGTGCGAATGAAGTTCTTGGAAGAACAGTCCCCACTTGGGACAAATCATCCAGCGGTAAAGCAGTACAACAAATGTATGCGAGGGGCAGGAGATACGGTTCGTTCCATTATCATCAGCGCGAACTCCAGACTTGCTTTTTTGGAGAACAGACAAGTTTTAAGGCTCCTATCTAAGGATGAGTTAAATCTTTCGGACATTGGTATTGGTGTTAATGGAGATGGGGAGACAAAGACAGCACTTTTTTGTGTGATTCCCGATTCTGACAAATCGTATAACTTTATTATCGGTATGCTCTATACGCAGATATTTCAGGAGCTTTATTATCAGGCAGACTTTAACTGTGGGGGCAGACTTCCAATCCATGTAACCTTTATGCTAGATGAATTCGCAAACGTGGCATTGCCGGATGACTATTGTTCCTTACTTTCCACCATGCGAAGCAGGGAGATTTCCTCGATTATTATCATCCAGAATTTTGCCCAGTTAAAAGCACTATTTAAAGATACGTGGGAGACCATTCCGGGTAACTGTGACACCTTTATTTATCTTGGTGGTAACGAGCAGTCAACACATAAATATGTGTCAGAGCTACTTGGCAAAGGCACGATTGATAAAAAGTCCAGTGGGGAAACTAAAGGGCGTCAGGGTAGTTCCTCCAGAAACTATGATGTGTTAGGCAGAGAATTGTTTACTCCAGATGAAGTGCGAAAACTGGATAATAAGAAATGCATAGTTTTTATCCGTGGTTTTGATCCGATTATGGACAACAAGTATGTTCCATTTGCCCATCCCATGTTTAAGCAAACAGCAGATGGCGATGGAGAACCTTATATTCATGAGATAAATGGGAAAAGAAATCTGATTGGGGCACCTTTTGAAATTCTCTCAGAGAAGGCAGTGAAACATTATGAAAAGCTCAAAGAGAAGGGAGAGAATGTCTATATTGACACATTGACCTATGAGGAATTCATGATGCTTGGCGATAGGGAACTTGGAAGAAGATTTACGAAGCTCGCTGAAAAAGAGCAAAAGGATAAGGTGAATCGTGAATTGGGAAATGAACTTGAGTTCACGGATGATTCCCAGAAATCTGACAATACATCATCAGGTGGTACGGGTGGAAATTCCTTGGGATGTAGATCAGTGGTAGCAAGAGAAAAACCTCAATGGGAAGATACGATATCAAACCGTATGCTTCACTGGAATTACTCTGTAGAACAGAAGGACGAGGTCAAAAAGGCAATTGCTGCCGGAATCTCAAAGACTAAGATTATGGAATATTTTTATCCTGACGTATCCATTGAGCAGATGAGAGCATTTCGAGAAGCACAGGCAGTAATGCATTAGCTGTAGGGGGAACGCAAGTTAGTTCAGAGACGTTCTCACAAATCCTATATTCCAGGAGTAACCCTGTTAAGATAGATTGAACAAAATAACGCAGACGGTAAGCCAGTGATCAAAGGAAAGCTTTGGTACTGGTTATTTTTCTGCCACAAAGTCTGAAAGGAGATTAGAACTTAATGAAACAAAAACAGATTACAGTAACAAATAACAATGAAGTGATGGAGGAAAAGAAGATGAAGGGATTTATAAGTAGAGCAAAGAAGAAATTGGTTCCAGCAATTTCTGGGGGAATGATGGGTGTGATGTTAATGGGCACGACCTGTTTTGCAGCTTCTGGAACATCAGCAGTAACACAGCCACTTGATAACTTAAAGACATTAGTCATCGCAGTAATTGGTGCTGTCGGTGTCATTATCCTTGCGAAGAATGTCATGGAGTTTGCACAGGCTTATCAGCAGCAAGACTCGTCTACAATGAACTCAGCACTTAAAGGGATTGTAGCAGGTGTCATGATGGCAGGTATCTCAACCGTATTAACTTTCTTAGGATTTTAAGATGTGTGGAAATATGCAAACTGGGGTGGAAACACCCCAGAATCTAAGGAAAGGGGTGAACAAAGGTTATGGATATTTTCAAACTTGGAGACAAGATTCTAGACCTTCTTGAAATGGTGTTTGGGTTTTGGAATAATCAGATATCCTTGGTATTTTCAATGCTTGGCCAGTCTCCCGTTAATTTTAAAGGTGGCGGACCATGGGGCGTTATTGAGGGAATAGAACCTCTCTTCGTGGCGGTCGGATCATCTTTAGTAGTGCTGTTTTTCGTCATAGGATTTTGCTCGGAGAGTGTGGATGTCAGGGAAGAGATGCGATTTGAAGTGATACTTCGTATGTTGATTCGATTAGGACTTGCGGAGTGGTTCGTAGCAAATAATGTGACCATTATGAAAGCATTTTTTACGTCCATAGGAAATCTGGTCAACCTCATATCAGCAGGTAACACAACTACGCTTACCATTGACAGTACACAGGCAGATATCATTAAGAACTTAGGTTTTGGAGAGAGTCTGGTCATGCTGATTCTGACCGCACTATTATCCATTATTATCATTATCTGTGGTTTCTTTATCATTTATACGGTGTACTTTCGGTTCCTAAAGATTCTGATTATTGTCCCACTTGGTGCAATTGCTTTCTCAACCATGGGAGGTAATCGAACAGTAAGCAATACGGTAGTGACCTATTGTAAATATTTCTTATCGGTTGTTTTTGAAGCAGTGACAATGGCTCTTGCCATTATTATTTGCAATGCCTTTGTAAATGCAGGACTTCCATCCTTTACAGGAGGGTATGCAGACTGGGCGCAGACACTGATTTACTTATGTGAAATGACATTTACGATTGCCATGACCGTGGGAAGCGTCAAGGGTGCGCAGTCACTTACAAGCAAAGCATTTGGTCTATAGGAGGGAATACAGTTGGAAGATAAAAAAACAATGGAAATGGCAACTCAGTGGGGCAGTACGGTTGAGGTACAACTAGAGATTAATAACTATATGAATAACAACGGACTTTATCTTGGGCTAATGGGAAGGGAGGAGGATGACTTTGAACCTTATGGGGATATATCGGTCAATCTTGGAACAAAGGCTGCTGACTACTGTGCTTATGTGGATTTAAATAATATGCCTGAGTTAGAAAAGTTCATCGAGGAGAATGACTTGGGCGAATTTACTGGACTCACGCAGAGGAGTGGCTTTTGTGAATATCCACTTTTTATGTTTAACGTAGATAAGTTAAGAGAGTTGTCTCCGGATGGAATGGCAACTTATGAAGCAAACATTGGAATTGCCAAGAAACCAGAAACAAAGGAAATGAGCCGTTAGGAGGTGTAAATTATGGTGATTGAGGTCAACAAAGATATCGACCGGTATCAGGAAAGTATTGCAATAGGACTATCAGCAAAGCAATTAATCTTTTCTGTTGCAAGTGTTGTTGTGGGTGGAGCCATGGTATTGCTTTTATACCGTTATATTGGACTGACAGGAGCTGCTTATGTGGCGATTCCCTGTGTGGCTCCGATTGCACTGGGAGGATTCTATTCCTATAACGGAATGGATTTTTATGAATATATGAGCAGAAAAATTCACTTTATGATTGGAAATAAAGCACTTACTTATAGTTCTACCGAGGGAGAATCAGTAATCAAGGAACTTCAGACTGAGGTGCTTGGAATTGGTCAAATCAGTAAGTGGAAAAAGCCGAAATCAGTTGTAGAGAATGAAACAGAAGTAAGAAATACTAATGATTCAGAAAATCGAAAGAAACAGGAGGAATTTGAGGCGATGAAGAAGAAAACGAAAAAGATTCTGTTTGCTGGTATTGCAGTAATCATTGTAACAATTGCTGGTATCGCAGCATTTAAAGTCACACATTAGTAATCTAGTAACCATTGTCTGACCTCTTAGGTCGAGACAATCCAGGCATTGCCGGGGCTGTTCCCGGTTATGCACAATATAAGAAAGCGAGGTTAGATAGAATGGGTTTATTTGCAGACGGATTTAAGGAACTAAAAAAAGCCAGTGAACCGCTTTATAAAATTCCAAAATCCATACAGGAAACCATTGAAATTATGGCGGTAGCAGAGAATGGGATATTTGAGGTCAGTAAAGGACAAAAAACGTCCTTGAATAAGTATTCCAAGTGCTATCGCTTTCAGGATATTAACTACACCACTGCCACGGAAGATGAACAGATTGGCATTTTCGAAAGATACTGCAAGTTCTTAAATTCACTTGATTGTAATTATAAGATCACAATCAATAACAAGAATAAGAATATGGAGGAACTTCGGGAGAAAGTGCTGATTGCGAATCAGGAAGATGGATTTAATCACTTCCGAAAAATCTACAATGACATCATTGAAGAGAAGATACTAGAAGGCAGACAGGGAATCGAACAGGAACGATACCTGACGATTACCATTGAGAGAAAGAACTTTGAAGAAGCAAAGGCGCAGTTTGCAACCTTAGAGGCAACCATTCACAAGGCTTTTATAGAGCTTGGTGCTGAAATCGTTCCGCTATCTGGGAATGAGAGGCTTCGTGTTCTTTATGATTATTATCATTTAGGAGATGAGGGAAGTTTTGATTTTGATATCAAACAAGCAAAGAAAGTAGGAAGTGATTTTAGAAACGATCTTTGCAATGGCATGATTAAGTATTTCTCAGATCATTTTGAAGATGAGAGCAAATATTGCAGGGCACTTTTTATTAAAAAGTATCCTAGCAGCTTATCGGATCGGTTTATTAATGAGATTACATCCCTGCCAGTGCATTCCATCACAAGTATTGATGTGGTGCCGGTTCCGAAGGATTTGACAACAAAGGTGCTCCAGAGAAAATATCTTGGAATCGAATCAGACATTATTAAGCAGCAGAGGGTTCGAAATAAGAACAATGACTTTGCTACAGAAATCTCTTATGCTAAGAGAACGGAGAAAAAAGAGATTGAAGCAATCATGGATGATGTTCGTGAGAATGATCAGTGCCTCTTTTATGTGGCAGTCACGATTATCCTAATGGCAGAAAGTAAGAAGGAGCTTGAGAGTGTATGCGAAACAGTACAAACCATTGGGAAACGAAACAGTTGTACCATTGATACGCATTATTTAAAACAAAGAGAAGCACTTAATACAGCACTTCCGATTGGAGTAAGACAAGTCGAGACTATGAGAACGCTGCTTACACAGTCACTTGCAGTGCTTATGCCATTTAATGTACAGGAACTGAATGATATAACAGGTAATTACTATGGAATCAACCAAATTTCAAAGAACGTGAATATTGGTAATCGTAAGAAGCTGATTAATGGAAATGGTTTTGTATTTGGTGTGCCGGGTTCCGGTAAATCCTTCTTTTGTAAGATGGAAATGGGTTCTGTTTATTTATCAGGAAATGATGAAATCATTTGTATTGACCCAATGAACGAGTACTTCGATATCGCTCATACCTACGGTGGAACAGTTGTAAATATGTCCACTTATACGGATAACTATGTGAATCCGTTGGAACTTGATGTATGGAGTCTTGATCCGAACGATTCCAAAGGGATGGTAAGAGAAAAGGGCGAATTTATGCTGGGTCTTTGCGAACAATGTATTGGTGACAGTTTAAATTCCAGGCAGAAGTCAATCATTGACCGCTGTGTAAGAAAGCTGTATCTGGATATTGCCAGAAGCAAGGGAAAGTACATTCCTGTTATGAGTGATTTTTATGCTCTGCTTTTAGAACAGCCAGAGGAAGAAGCAAAAGACATAGCGTTGTCCTTGGAGTTGTTTGTAAATGGCTCTCTTAATATCTTCAACCATCAGACTAATGTAGATGTTGATAATCGCTTTACTGTTTATGGTATCAGAGATTTAGGTGCAGAGTTAAGCCCCATTACGATGCTTGTCATGATGGAAGCGATTCAGCAGAGAATCGTTGAAAATGGTCAGAAGGGAAAGGCTACTTGGCTCTATATTGATGAGTTTCATGTGCTGTTAAATTCTGAATATTCAGCGAAGTATCTGCAACAGCTTTGGAAGAAGGTTAGAAAACAGGGTGGTCTTTGCACTGGAATTACCCAGAATGTTGTTGACTTGCTTCAAAACTACACAGCAACGACGATGCTTGCAAACTCTGAGTTCGTAGCACTTCTGAAGCAAGCGAATACGGATAGTTCTAGGATGGCTGAGGTAATCAGGGTATCTGAAGCACAACTTCGATTTGTAACAAATACTTCATCGGGTATGGGGCTTATCAAGTGTGGTTCGGTGGTGATCCCGTTTGATAATCAGATTAGTAAGGATACAGATTTATACAGACTATATAATACCAATATTCATGAGAAGATTGCGGAGAAGAAAAGAGAAGAGTTTCTTCAAGATTCCGTATAAGAGCAGAAACTGATTGAGAGGCTAGTGCTTCTTTGGTACAATAATTAAAGATGCACTAGCTATACTTAAACTTATGAACTTTCTGTTTTATGTATTATGTTACAACTTTAGAATCTTATGAATAAATAGGCGGTGGTTTTAGAATGGAACAATCTAGCGACGATAAGAAGAAAAAGCAAGTAGAAGAAATATTGCTGATGCCCATTATATGCAATAAATTTATTAAGGGAACTGTTAGAAGAGGAAATTGGATATATACAGGACAGAAATACTGCAATAGCTCTGATGAAGATATGTCGGATTTTGCTGTGGGTTTTTATGAAATATTATATAGGAATATTATAAACTTCGACAACAATCCCAGTAGTATTTTGGATAGCACAGGGTATTTTAATGACCCAAATTTTGCTGGGGACACCATGAATAGCTTTAGAACAGTATCAAACAAATATGATAAGAACAGTTCTAAATGGTCAGAATGTTTATGGGACTATTTTGAGGAGTATCATTGTTTGGCAAATTTTTGGATACTACCGATGAATATAGGACGCACATCATCACATACGCCTGAAGAATTTAGAAAATACTCTAAATCAAAAAGCGGAATAAATGATTATATGGATAGATTTCTAGAGTATTATAAGAACAATATATTGGAATATAGTGAATCATTTAACGTCTACTTTTCAAGATTTGATAGTTTTGAAGATTTTGCAACAAAGCATTTTTTATTTGAAAGTTATATAATCGGGAAAGATGGAATAGATACATACTCTAACTTACAGAATCGCGACGAAGTTGTTAAAAGTATGAAAAGTAAAATCAAAATAAGAGCAAATTGTATTTCCAAATCAGAGTTAAATTTGGGGGATTCACAGAAAGTTTTATGGAAAGCTTTATGGGAATATTTTGATAATCTTAATATAATACAGTAGATTTATACTATATCAAATTTGACAATGAATTTCTAGGTATATAAAATAGCAAATGAATATTGATACACATAACCGTTAGGGAGCGACTTCCTCCTTAGCGGCTTATTTTATTTCAGAGAGAAGGTGAGAAACTTGAAGATTAAGAAAGTAGAAGATAAACCAATGGTAATCCATACAAAGCAGAAAACTAAGATCCATTCCCATGAGCCGAAGAATGCTACCATTAAAGCAAGTAATATTTACACAGTGAATCGAAGCCCTAAGATTAAAGAGGTTACAGTCAAAAAGGAATCTGGTAAAGCTCGAAATGGTTCATCAGAATTTAGGAAACAGAAGCGAAAGAAAAACTACCGTAAAAGTACGATACATGGAACGGATAATGTCAGAGAACGTGGAATTAGAGTAAGCGATGAATAACTTACCGTT
>DIGJ01000019.1 GCA_002419585.1 Lachnoclostridium sp. UBA5725 | reverse complement strand
CAACTGCATTTAAATCGGCATTTAACACAGCTACTTCATTATCAATTCTTTCATTTAAAGCCGTTTCTACATCGTCCGCTTTCGAATCTGCCGCAACAGCTTTTCCATCAACTGCTTTGATGGCAGCATCGATTTTATCTAGATTGGCATTCACCTTATCGACATTGTAGTATTCTTCCTGTGCGTCTTTTACAAGACCATAATTAGTTGTTTGTGTTGCCATTATGTTAAATCACCCTCCCTTAACTGTTTGTGAGTGTAAGCACTTAATTGTTGATGTGTGAACTGTTTTAACATGGATTGAATATTGTATGTATACTCAAAAGAAAAAGACAAGTGAGCTGGCTTTATTTCATTAATGGTCAATGTTAGATCGACCATATTTGCCGGTATTCCCTTTGTCCCTATGAATTTCACTTTGAAGCTAGAATTTGCGTTATCCTCAATTACTTCAACTTCTCCGTTGCTATACGAACTGGCCGTTTCCCGTATCATATCCTTTGTTACGGTTCCGGTTCCACGTATTTTAGCCTTAATTCGCTCGCGTCTGAATTCATCTGACTTTGAAACATCTACTTGAATACCATAAATTTTCTCATATCTACTTAATAAGCTTGTTGCGGTGCCAATGAAACACTGGTCTATTGTCTCTCCGATATTTGCTACAAGTGAATTTATATCAGTAGCTAAGATTCCTTGCAGCTCTTCCATCGTCTTATTTCCAATGTAATAATCAGGAAGTAACTCCATTAAATTCATTGTGTCACCTCGCTTAATGTGATTGTTCCAATCATAGCCATTTCAGAATCCGCTATTGTAATATTCGCAGTTCCAGCATTTACTAATAAGGAATCGTAATCTTGCACACCAGAAGTTGATAATAGAATGCTGCCTATCTTTGCATATGACACAGAATAAATGTCAAACACCGTTTCTTTTAAATATGATGTGACCGTTGTTGTAAATGCTTCTTTTACATTAGCAAGTATTTCTGAGCCATCTAACCTTATATTTGCAGTAATATTAATGGCTTTACTTCCTGGACTTTCCACTGTCACAGTTGCTCCAATTGGGCGTACTGTTTCAACGTATTGTGCTACAGTTGCAGGAAGGTTTGTATCAATCTCCATGTTTTCATCTACCACAAGTATTTTTACGGTTCCATGACCATTTGCAAGTGGGAATACTTTCGCATCACCACATCCACTTACTTCAAGCGCCCATTGTTTATAATGATCTGCATTTCCACTAGTACCAGGAGTTCTTACTTTGTTATAGAATCTTAACCGTAGATTATCATCTGTTTCGGTGTCTTCTCCGCTTGTAATTATTTCAGATAAAGTTGCAGTAACACCATTTACAAAATCAATAGGTTCTAATATTCCAGAATATATATTTCCAATGCTACCTAATTGCTCGCATTTTGCTTTGTAGACGTTTGTAGATAGTAACTCGATAATTTCATAAGTTGTTTCGTTTAAACTCCATCTTTTTGAAATTTCAACTTCTCCAGACGTAATTACTTTCCTGTATGCGTATGTAGGTGACTTTCGTGTTATTCCATAATCAGAAACAACACGATCAAGATATTCTCCGGTTGCCGTATCGCCACTTACTAAGTCTATAAGTGCATCCAGCTGCACATAAGTCTCAGCCAATTTGTAGATGCATGGGGAAAGTGCAGTCATTATTAGACTCCCTTCCTGTTTATCAATATCACTCGTAATAATAGACAAGGCTTCCTTCATTAACGTTTCGTATGTTCTATCTTCAAACATTTATCTCCACCTCTCCAAATAGTGAATTTGCTGTAAAACTGATATTTAACTTGTCGTCTTCTGTTGATATGGAAAAATCAGTTATACTGGTGACATATTTATTCATTATGATGCAATCTTCAACCATTCTTTTCGCTTCCATGCTTAAATACTCTTTTGAATACGGCTGTCCGATTAGGTCATCTGTTTCACTTCCATAATCCCAACTAAAAATGTTATATCGATATCTCGAAGTTCTTAGTGTATTGTATATCCACACCTTTATAGCTTCAGCACCTTCAACAATCTTTCCTGTAAGTTGTCCGGTTGCGAAATCAATACCGTATTCTTTTGGTGCTTTTAATATTTCTTCTGTTTCGACTATATCATCTGTTTCAAACGGAAAAGCCATTTACACCATCCTTTCCAATATAGCGAATTTATCATCGCTTACTCTCATTATGATAACGATATCGCCTTTCTTTAAAGGTTCTGCATATTCTGTTTCAATTACACCATTTGTCTGTGTAACCTTTTTTACATATCCGGTCCTTAAATGTTCCGCAATTAAAAGATCATCTTCATCTAATTGCAAATCATTAAAATTACATGATGTTGGTCCATTCATAGTTGTTTGTGCAATCATAGGTGATGAATCTACTAATTCAGAAATGACCTTTATTAATTTCTCATATCCATTCATAGTTCATCACTCCTTTATATCCATAATGTTTTTAAATTGTAAATCAAGGCTCATTGTATGTATTCCGTTTTCCCATGTATGAGTGTCCGATTCAATCCAGAACACTCCGGTTAGTCCTGTTATTTTATCTTTGATTTTAATCCCATAACCACTAATACAATCTGTATTCCCAAGTGCTTCAATGCTTGCCGACTTATCGATTCCGGTCAATAGTTTGTTTGCTGCAATGGTTGCATTAATTCCTTCTTCCTTCGTATACACTTCTTGGAATATACCATATGAATTTATCCATCCATCATTTTTTACTTCTCCAATTATTTTTCCGTTGTCGTCATAAATTTTAACTCGGTTGACCATTTGCTCTAGCGATTCACTGTAAGTGGAACTTGTGATATTTACTCCATCGCTTAAAACAAAGTCTGCAATAAAAGCACCCTTTTCAATGATATAAAGCTTCTTTCCGTTCATGATTGGCATGTATTTCTTGCCGTTTGCTCGATAAGCTTTTGTATAAGCTTTCATGATTGCATCGTATGCACTTTCAGAATCAATCAAAAGGCTTTTTATATTTATTCCTGTCTTTTCAATGGAACCCATTTCTACTTTTAATTCATTGCATAACATTTCTGTGATTTTTTCCGGAGTTACATTCTTAAAATTTTTAGTCACATTGCCCCTAAGAAAGTGATTTAGTTCATCATATCCACTATAGGTTACTGTACCTGTTTCACTGTTTCTTTCGCGATAATAAACCATAGCATCTATTAGTAATTTGTTATTATCGTTGTACAGCTTCATTCTATCTCCAAGCCTAATTTTGAGATCATCAATACTATTATCATTCGGAGAATTCAAAGTGGTAATTTCTAATGTTCTAGCCGCCTGACCATCAGAGCCTCCCCAATTCACAGTTGGAATAAAATCCGTAATATTCGTATCGTTCCATTTTACTTTCATACCTTAATCACCAACTTCTGACCAACTCTCACTGCATACGGTTTAGCTATATTATTTTGGTTTGCAATGGCATAACAGTTTGATCCATTTCCTGTCAATTTCTTCGATATATCCCAAAGAGTATCATTTGTTTTTACGGTATAAGTAGTCGATTTAACAGGTTTGCTTGACCTCTTAGTTACCGGTTTATTTATTTTAGTCGCAGTCTTTTTTACTGACATTACTGTAACTTCTTCTCTTGATGGTTTTCTGTATTCTTTTAATTCGATGGTGTAGTAAACATCACCAGTAGCATCCTGTTCCGAATGATTAAAGGATTCTATGGTTGCTTTCATGTTAATATCCGTTTCCGTGATTGTTATTTGCACTGGATTATCCATCCATGATTCAATCAGATTCACACACTCATAAGGTTTTGGAAATCCTTTATATTGAACGAATCCATATTCTTTTGATGGAAACATAGAAGAAAGAGGGATTGTTTTAAGCCCCCTCTTTCCTATCAAATTCACTTCGCCAAAACCTGTTACATTTACTGTTGTGTTCTGCTGTGCAATACTTGATTCAAAGCTGGCAGGCAGTACCGGCAATCGAAGCTTTTCTTTCCCTTGTTTTAACCATATTTCCATTATACCGGCACCACCTTCCCTTTATTAGATACAATCTTTTCAAATTTATCTGCTAATTTGTTTACAATAGTATCAATATCTTTATCGCTTCTTACCTCAATTTTATCCGCCAACTTACTAATGCTAATGGATACCGTTCCTTTACTACCTGCTGCTCCCTCGGCTCTAGCCATAGCAATGCTTTTATCATGTGGATATACTCTGGTTCCTCTTGGCAGGTCAACAATTTCTGCGCCCCGGTCATGGATCATGGCGGTACCGCCTTGCCAATTATTTGTGCCTTTATAAAGCATTGGAATAGTTGGAACATTGATAGAAAATGATTTTCCACCAATTAAAGGAACCCAATCCGGAATTGTAAGACCTAGATTGTTAATACCACTGATAGCTCCATTGATAAGCCCTATCACTGCATTGATTGGCACTTTTGCCAATGCAACGAAACTTTCAAATACACCTTTGAATATTGTTTGAATCCCTTCCCAGGCTTTTTTCCAGTCTCCGGTAAATACACCACCGATAAATGTTGTTATTCCTTCTAAAACCGTAAGGAGCCCGGAAACAAATCCTACCACTCCGTTTATTGTTGCAGATAACACGCTTCCAAATATCGTAAATGTTAATTTTATTCTAGCAATAAATACGCTTGCAAGAAATTTAACCACTGGCGTCAAGAAAGTGATTATATTTTTAATAGCAGGCCTTAAGTTTTCAATTGACTTCGAAATTACATTTTTGGCTTTTGTAAAAAGCTTTGCAAATATACCAACATTAGCACCAGATTTTATAAACACACCTTTAATAAAACTGCCTAGCTTGCCTAAAAATACTTTTACTTTTGTCCAGTTTTTTATAATAAGAAATGCAGCTAATGCAATTCCAGCTATTACTCCTATCACGATTCCGGCAGGGCTTGTAATTAATGGTATCAATCCCCCTGCCTTGCTGATTGCGCCACCTAGTTTTCCAAATTTTAAAATTGCTCCACCTATTCCTGCGGTCAGTTTACCGAATATCATCAATCCGGGTCCAATTGCGGCTGCCATTCCTGCAAATTTAGTAATAGTGTTTACCTGTCCTTCGCTCAAATTATTCAGTTTATCACCTAATCCTGATATAAGAGTGGAAAGCTTGTCAAAAACAGGGGCAAGCGCTGCGCCAAATTTGATCAACGAATTTTTAATTTTATTGATTGAAATATTCATTTTTTCGGAAGGTGTTATCATCTTTTCATACGCTTCTTGGGTTGCTCCACCTGCTTCTCCCATCTTTCCCATAGCCTCGGTAAAATCTTCCGACCCTTTTCCGGCCAATACCATAACACTGTTTAATGCCTCTGTCGAACCAAACAATTTTGCCATTGTATCGGCATTACCGCCTGTCTTTTCTTTTATTTCTTCTAAAAATTTCGCCCAGCCAACGCTTTGTAGGTGCGCGGATGAAAAGTCTAAACCTAAATTTTCGGCGGCTTTTGATGCATCTTTTGTAGGTTTTAAAATATTACTATATGCTGCTTTTAATCCAGTTACTGCTTCGCTCGTACCGATACCGTTTTTTGTAAGTACCGCAAAACTAGAAAACAATTCTTCTGTCGAAACACTAAGACTGGATGCAATTGGAATTACTTTACCCATACTGCTAGCCATATCCCCGAAGGTTGTTTTTCCATAATTCTGTGCAATCAACATTTGATCACTTATTTCAGCAGCCTTGCTTGATTCAAGACCGTAAGCATTTAATACCGTGGTCAATCCATCAACGGCTGTTGTTGTATCGGTGAAGCCACCCTTTGCCGCTTTAACGGCTGTGCTAACAAATTCAACACTGCTTGCAGTATCAACTCCTGCTGAAATCGCCTGATACTGTGCTTCTGCAATATCGGTTACACCGACACCTACTTTATTTGACAAATCTACAACCTGCTGTTTTAGTGAATTAATTGGAATTTTGGTTGTATCTGCAATTGTAGCTACTTTTGCCATCGAATTTTCAAAATCATTACTCGTTTTAATTGCAGCAACTGCTACACCCACAATTGGCAATGTAATGCTCTTGGTCAGGCTACTTCCAACCTTACTTATACTATTTCCTGCTTTTTGTATTTCTCGGCCCATCCGCTGTGATTGCTTAGCACTTCGCTCCATGCCTCTAATTGCATTATTCATCGGTGCGGTGAAGCGATCAACAAAACGTAGTGTTGCATCTATAACCTTAGACATTATCATTCACCTCCAAACATAGCCTTGTATTCTTTGCTGGTATCTTCAATCTGCTGATACATAAATTGCCTTATGATTTGTTTTTCGCCATGTCCCAACTTTTTATAATCACTTGGGATCATATTTTTGTACCGAAAAAGGAGGTACATTAGCTGTACCTCCCCATCGGTATTGATTAGTTTTTTATTTCTTCTTCCTCTTCTTCCCCAAATCCATTTAATTTTGCAATCACATCGCTTATTTTAATTAGGTCCCCTGCTTGAAAAAGTTTGCTTGCTAATTCTTTTGGTGTAGCTGCTCCGAAATGCTTTTGTAATTTTTCATCTGCCAAATTTGGCTCAATGATTCCTTCTACCGCTACTAATAAATTTGTATCGTAGGCTTTCGTGAAGTCTGCCTTTCCTTTTTTATTAAGCAATCTCATTTGTAATTCCTGGTATCTTTCACCGTCAATTTCCTGCACTGTAACAAAAAAAGGCTCTCCGGTCAGCTTGGAAAGTCTCTTGATTTCTATCTTAACCGTTTCCTTCTCTGTGATTTGTTTTGCATCTATCGCCAATAATCTGTCAACTAAATTCATTCCTTCAGTTAAATTCATTCCTTCATCCTCCTTAAATCAAATCTAATGCTTCCCAGTCTCTAAATGTAAATGGTACCGATTCTTCACCGTTTTTCTTAAGCTCCCAATCGGCAAGCGCCATTTCTGTAAATACACAACCGATTAGCTTCACTCTTTCACACCCAATTGAACTAGGGTCCTCAATTTTTGATATAATTGTAACTTCTGTCTGAATACCTTTTTTCAAGTTATCCGACTGCATCTTAATAAACCGAGATGAAATCTTATTCATTTTCATCTCGCCCTTACACTCAAGGCCGGTTATTTTGGTACCATCAACCAAATTTCTCGACTGGCTGATTGTTTCGGTCTTTGGTGTTACCGATGCTTTTAATGATGTTATTTCAGAAATGTATTCTGAATCAATCCAGCACTCTCCCCATGTTCCATTTATTACTTGTTCTGGTTTATATCCCATTTATTTCACACCCTTTCTTAAATATTTATTGGTAGATTAATTTCTTCTATGGCATCCAGAATCTTAACCGTTGCCTTTAAAAATACCTTATCATCTGTATCATAGACTTTTATTTCATCATCACTCATCTCATCTGTTGCAACACCTTTTGCTTTTAAATATGCACGTTGTGAAGCATTATCTATTTCCACCATTGCCCCGGAAATGATTCCATCAAGTAATAACTGTTCAAAGTAACCTCCAATTGCTGACATTAACAGACACTTATTATCATAACTGTTTGAGAATTTACCGAGGTAAGAATCCTCTGCTGTCTTGGCAATGTCATCGTAAATCATATCCATTGCTTCAACGATCTTAATTTTCTTGAACTGATTTCCTTTTTCATCCGTTGTAGTTGTAAATGAATTGATTCCTCGACCAACCTTTACCTTTTCACCATCAAAAAATACGATGAATTTTCCAGCGTCAATTGCTTCGTCCATTTCTGCTTTCGTAAGTCTTGTGCAATCCGTCAGTTCGCTAAGTGGTGCATATGTACAACTAATTGTAAGCGGAGTTCCTGCAATCAATCCGGCAATACGCGAGCAATACTCTTCTGCTGTGTAAACAGTAGTACCAACCTTTGTTTCTGCTGTTGTATAGTTGATAATTCCTTCGCTATCTCCTGCAGTATTAGGCAATACCGCTTTTACTTTTCTTCCTGCTGTTCTCTGAGCTTTAATCCATGTTACAATTTCCGTTGTTTTGGAATCGGTTTCAACGGTTGGAATTGCTAAATAATCAAATTTATTTACACCAAAATACGTTAATGCCGGAGTATAATCATCCGAAGTTTCATCTTTGATCACATACGCAACTACTTTCTTTGGAGCATTAACATATCCCATTAATGCAAGTTTAATTTGCTCCTGGTTGTCAGCCGTTAATGTTGTTGGTATATCTGTTACATTTAATACTACGATAGGGTTTGTGGCTGGAACGGTAGCTTCTTTTAAAATTAATGCTACTACGCCACGTTCTCCACGCTTTATTGCTTGTGCTGCTTTTTCAGTAAAACTCACATTTACACTAGGCATTCCCATGCTTTTTACCTCTTTTCTTTTTATTTTAAATTTACTTCTTGTGCTATGCTACTCGTATCTGTTCTTTCGGTCGCTTCCAAGTATTCGATATTGATACTTACCTGCAGAATGTTTCTATACTCTCCTGCAAATTCGTATTCACTGCCTGTCACCCGTAATTTTCTATCATTTACAGCAAGAAAATAATCAAATAGTTCAATTATTTCATCTGCTTTTTGCAGATTGTCGATTTCATCTGCTTTACCTTGGAAATACGTAATTATAATCGTGTATGCTTTGGACTTAAAATTCACACTGTCATTTGACCTTGTTACCGGAATTAACGATACAAAAAAAGAAGGTCTGCTAAAACCTTCTGTTACTTCGTGGCCATATATTTTTATTTTCGGATATTTGTTTTTAAGGAGCTGATTCACTGCCTTATATATCTCTGTTATCAAAATCAATTAAGACCACACTCCCTTGTTATATCTTCCATTAATTGCTGCATTTCAAACGGCATGACATGCTCGGAATAATTATCACGCATTTTCTTAACTACATGATTCCCCTCTACCCATCCAACCGTTTGACCAGTTTTATTTACTTGGTTGTGTCCATTTTCTACAAGATGAAATATTTTAGACTTTGCGCTAAAATCAATTTCCATGCTTTCGTTATAACCACGGGTGCGACCAACCGTAAAACCTTGATTTGTTGTTAATTTGTTTTTAGTTCTAACTTCGTCATCTTTTATTGCTTTTTTTTCTTCTGCTACAACATCTTTACGGAAGTTATTTGCTGATTTCCTTAGTCTTTTTTCTGCAAGGTCAGGATATAATCGAATCGCTTTGGTTAAATCTTCACTCATTTCGGAAAGTCCTACTAAGTCAAAATTAAAATCAGGCAATTGCATCACCAACCCTTTCTTTGCACATAAAGAGAAGCATTTCGTTTCGCTCTTGGTAATTTATGACCGATTCAATGCTAAATTTACGTCCCTTAAAATCTATAATCAGATTTACATCTCGCAGCTCCGCAATATATCTTGTGTAAATTTTATAGTTTTGCTCGTTTGCTTCTCTTTCTGCCTCCAGATATTCTTTTCCTGTAAGTGGTTCTACACTCGCCCAAACTATTTTTATTACAGTTTCCGCTTGATTTGTCTGCCCGTATTCATTTTCAGATTCAATATACTTCATAAATCGTATTCGTTTGTTTAGTCTTCCAATGTCAATCAAGTAGCATCACCGCTTTCTGTTGCAATCTCTTCCTCAATTTGAAGCTGCATAATCATAGCCTGTAAGGCATATTGCACCTTTTCATTACTTTTGTCTATAGTAAACTGCCTTGTTTCATAGAGGGAAGCAATGATATTAAGCATTAATAACTTTACCCTTGGTTTACTTTCATCACATTTTCCTATTGCTGCAATTACATAATCTTTAGCTACATCAATCAGTAATTGAATATAATCGTCATCCTCATCAATATCTATTCTTAAAAAATTCTTTACTAAGGTTCTATCCATTTCTCACCTTCTTTACAAAGAGCAACAGGATTAGCCCTGTTGCTCTAAAAATTCGGCTATGATATCAGCCTTTAGTGTCTTTGTTATGGTATACCCAAGACTGTTGGCCAATGCTGTGATGTTAGCTATGGTCATTGCCTCCAATTCCGCTTGTGTATACGTTTTTACTCCCCCAACACGGCAGCATCATCAATTGTAATCTGTCCATTTACAATCGCCTGATCATCACGGACCATAACGGTCAATCTTTCAATTGCTCTCCAGAGAGTCAAGTCTTCCTCAAAGGCGTTTAATGTTCCTACAACTGCAATGTCAGAGTTTTTGATTGTGAGTTGTTTTCTGTCCTTTAGCTCTGCATATTCATTTAAATCACCGATTATCATAGGGATTTTGCGTTTTCCTGCTGTTGCTACATCGGATGGCATATCTGAATTAGGGTATACCTTCAAAGGAATTGTCGTTGCGCCGGCGCAAATATACATTTCCATAGGGTCTGCTGGGTTGTGACGTAAGATATAGTTTTCATTTTTATCTTTTAATGTATCTAGGTACTGCAAACCATCATCATTTGTAACGATTTTTGATGTGGATTTGAACGCTGCACCCAAAGTCACATTAACGGCTTTCTTAATATCGTCCAGTCCGGTCATTCCGGTCACTGCTTTCTTTGCAATCGCTTCCAGGATAAGCTTATTATCTGTAACACGAGATTCATCACCGATCCACTCAATTAATTCAGCCACGATGTTTTGGTCTGAATCCTCTAATAATTCATTTGTTACCGGAAAATAACCTGCATACTTATCAATTTCCCATGTTTTACGTTCGAACTGTGGGGTTGCTTTTGCGCCGATTTTTCCACCTTCTCCGACCTTTGCGAATCCGGTCTGCTGTGTACGTTTCTTGAATGTCTGCGCTCCTTTATCGGTTGTAACTGGTTTTACTCGAACCAAGTCACGTAAAGACGACTTACTATCGCGGTATTTTTGGATTTTTGTCTGAATATCTTCCGGCACCGTATAACCCCCATCAGCAGCCGCACCTTCACTCATAGAGTTTTTCGGAAATCCCATTCTGGCAGCCTGTGCAAATTCTTTTGTGGAATCTTTCGGATCAACTTGTTTTGTTCCTTTTGCTCCATTCTTGACCTCTTTTGTTTCATCATCTTCCAAATCTTTAATTAAATCATATTTTGCCTGTAAGGAGTCCAGCTCTGATTTTGCCTTAGTAGCTTCTTCCAATTTATCAGCTGCAACTAAGTCTTTTACTTCTTGAACTTTTGCGCCTATTTGCGCCATTAATTCTTTTTTACCCATTTGTTTTACCTCTTTTCATTATTTTTGTATTAAAAAAGGACTTACTTTCCATACTGGTCTAAGTCCTTTAATAAATCTGTTTTAGTTTGTTCTCTTGTATCCTGTTCTCGCTTATCCAAGATATCAATAACTCTTTTTGCTACATCATCTGCGTTAACAGTAGCCTTTTTTTCCTCATCTCCTTTAATTAAATTATTCGGCGTATGATCGTACTTGTCAAAATAGGCACTCGAACATGCTACTGCCTGATTGCTTTCCTCAATCTCAAAGTCAAAGAACTCAGATACATCATCCCCAACAAGCCATGATTCTGCATTAACCAAGTCATTGATTTGTTGCTCCGTTATTCCTTCTTTTGCCTTGGTCATATAGGTGTTAATAATTGATTTTTGGCATATATCAAGCATATCTGCATCTTTTCTTAGATCGTCTGCATTCATCATTGTAAAGAAATACCCATTGGCTGGCTTATGTATCATAAACGTTGCATTCTTAGGCATGATGATTTTGTCACCAGCGCATGCTATAACGCTTGCAATGCTAGCAGCGATACCATCAATGTAAGTTGTTACTGTTGCGTTATGACGTTTCAGCATGTTATAAATAGCAATGCCTGCATATACAGAGCCACCGCCACTATTGATATGGAGATTGATTTCGCTTACATTATCTAAATTCTTAAGAAAATCAATGATATCTGACGGACAGGTATCATCATCACACCATTTACCCCATTCATCTGATACGATATCGCCCATAATAAATAGATCAGCCGATATATCAGTCTGATTCTTGATTTCAAAGCTTCCACTTGTCCTGATCAAACCTTTTTTATCCTTCGTCTGGAATTTTAGGATTTTACTCATTGTTATCACTTCCTTTCGTGTATTGTTTTCCTACCATCGACAACGGTATGTAATTACCGTTTACAATTAATTGATTACCGTTTTCATCATAAGGCAAATCTAAATATCCTCTCGCTTCATTTGGCATGTAAATACCATTGTTAACACCTTTTGAAAGATTTTCCATCTGTGTTTTACTATCTGTTCTTAGAATTGCTTTTTCATTGAATTTGTACAGATATCCTTCGATTCTTTTTTCATAACCATGAACTTTGTAATTAATTTCTTCCTCGTACTGTTTAAGAATATAAAGCATTGTATCAACTAAAAAAGCTAACTGCTGTGTTTCAGAGTTAGCGTAAGAGGATTTTTCATAATTATTGATTTGATTTGGCTTAATTCCCATTGCTCCGGCAATTTGCAAGGCAGAATATTTTTTTAATTCAAAAAATTGAGCGTCTACAAGGCTTACATTCAACGGTGTAAGTTGTAATCCAATTGGTACCGGAACAATTTTCCCTGCATTTTTTGAGCCTGTAAGGAACTTTCCATACTTATTCTGTAATTTTTCTATCTTCGTTTCATCTAAATCACCTGTATATTGCATTGCCATTGAAGCTGTTAGTCCTTGTCTATAGAGGTTATTCATAAACTTTTGACTTTCCAGAGCACCATTAATGCTATCTTCAAGAATTTCTTTTACTGATTTTCCTTTAATACCGTTGTATGTAAAGAACGATTTAAAGTGCATCACATCATCCGACTTGTAAATATAAATCTGACCACTATATTCATCTGAATATTGGTAATAAATTTCACCTTTCCCATTGAAAATTCCTTTGTCATCCACTAAAACTTCAACGTTTTTACTTGGCATTATCCACAAGTCTTGTAGTTCTTCTCCGACAACATATCTACCGCTTTTAACAGGAGCTTTTCGCATTAAAACGTAGGCATTTCCATAATGATTTCTGTTAAGCTCAACGGTCCCCCAAAATGTAGACGGCGTCATATATCTATTAGGGCGATTTGCTAACACATCATATGTTTTATTTGGTTCAGCTCTTATCCTTCCTTTTTCCGTATCCTGGTAGTATTTAAGTGGCAATTTTGCAAGTGTCTCACTAAGCATTTTTAAACAAGTGTAATAAGTAATCTCACTTATATTCTTCGAGTTTTTGTCAATGCCTAGCCAATTAAGCAATATATCTGTATCTTCGTTAAGACTTACCGCGTTAAATGCATTGATTGCATTTTTGAATCTCTGCGCTATTTTCGTTGTTATCACCGCCTTTCTATAATTCTCTTTCTAGAAAATTATCAATAATTTCATCAATTTTTGGTATGAATTGATGATAAAGAGCCAGTTTAAATGCACACAATGTCGCATCAACTGGATCTATCCTCTTCTGAGTAGCATCCTTATCAATCTTTATCAATCCTTGATTTGTCCTAATTACTGCATTGCTCATAGCAAAATTCAGTAAAGGGTTGTAAAGATAATATACTTCTCCCTCATATACCGCCTCTCTGAACCCGTTTGTTGATTCATTCAGTGATTTATGTGATTGAAACACTTCTTCAACATCATATCCAACATTCGATAAATCGATCATAAGCTTTCCAGCATTAGCAGGGTCAAAGCAAAGCGTCTCAATATGCCATTGCATTTTATTACATGTGCTAATTACATATCTCATTACCGCATCTTGGTCAACTATTTCTGTATCAGTAACAGTTAAATATTCTTCTCGTTCCCATGCGTCATATGGAACTTTATCCTTTGCTATTCTTTCTGCTAACTTTGCACGATTTGGAATGAACGAATGAGAAAATACTATATATCCAATGATTTCTTTTTCAACTTCTTCTCCTTTTTTATTGAGTACCTTCTTGAATCTCCCTGTTTGGAATGGAATAATAAAAGCTACTGATGTAAGGTCAATTTTTGCTGACATATCAAATCCTACATAGACACTCATTCCAGTGATATCAAGCGGAAGTTTATTAACTTGACACTTTTTCCATTTAGCCATATCCATGTATCCGTTTTCTTTTGCCTGCACCCATATATTCAAACATTTGGTAAGAAAGGCAGTCATTTTTTCTGGTATTTCCTTGGCAATTTTATATTCGCCACGGATTTTTTCTTGCCCTTCTTTGTATGTCATACGAATAGGATTTGCTTTGAACCATAGCCTTTCTTTTGCTATGTTAGTAATTTCTTTATAATCCTGTTCATCTAATTCATAAATATCAATGAAATATTCATCATTCCACACATCTATATCTGGATTCAATACCTTTGAACAATATTGATATTCCTGAACAAAACACGGATATGTCAAATCCATTCCGGCCGTTGTAATTATCATAAGCAAAGATTCTTTTGTATTGGAGCCAAGACCTAAATCATAGAACTCTGTTGTCTTATGCTGATGATATTCGTCAAGAATAAGTCCTGCTGGGTTCGTACCATCCCCTTTTTGTCCATCTTCTTTACATAATGCTTTTATGTAGCTTCCGGTCTTAATATGGGTTATTAAATCTCTAGTAATTTTAAATTTTGTCCGAAGCGGTGAACCCTTTAACATTAAGTTGGCTTCATTAAATACTATCTTCGACTGATCACGCTTTACTCCGGCGGTATAATATTCATATGTTTCACTATTTTTTGTAGCCTGCACTGAAATTTCGTATAATGCAATACCAGCTTCTTCCTGACTCTTTGCATTTTTCCTAGCTACTTCCTTAAACGACTTCTTAAATCTTTTAAATCCAGTTCTCTCATTTCGCCATCCATAGAGCTGGCATAAGTCAAATTTTTGTGATGGAGTAAGATTGATTGGCTTACCCGCTAATACGCCTTTGCTATGTCTAAGCATTGCAAACCAATCTACTATTTTTTGCGCTTCTGCTTCGTTCCAAATATACGGAAAAGGTTCCGCTAGGGAATGTCTACCTTCTGACCGTTTTATATCATTTAAAAACCTTTGACAAGCCCATTTATGTTTTTGGCAGCTTATGTAATCCTCATGTTCACTCACATAAATATCATTTAAACAATTGTTCGAATACTCAATTAATTCCTGTAGTATTGACACTAGATACCACCAAATTTCTTATTGATATCTTCTTGCTCTTTATTAATCTTTGTACTGGCTACCTTTAATCTACTATCAATAGTCATCCCACATAAAGAGGCGAACCTTCGCATTTCGTTTGCATAATTAGTTTGTATGTCAACAAGAGGATTCTTAACAATAATTACACCAGTTCTTGTTTCTCGCTCAATGTAAAAATCTTGCCCATTTAACTGTTCAGTGGCATGTATGTAATTTGAAAATGCATTGCAATATGCGCCTAAATTATTTAAATCTAGGTTTCCGATCATATCAATTTGCTTCAATTCTTTCACAATTCTTTTATATTCTTTCTTTGCAATTTCATCAATCAGCCATATCGGAGGGGTATTTAGCTGGTTTTTACCGGTTCTTACATATTCCTCTTCAAGCCGCTTTTTTTCTTGCTGCAACACGGTCAGATTGCCTTTTTGCATTTCCTTCGGTTTACGTTGTCTTGCCATTAACTTCCCTCCTTTGCCAACTTTTTTGATCAATTTAGAATTTTGTGCGAAGAAAAGGACTACTGCGGTCTATAGGGATTGCTTAAAACTTTTTGAATCCCCCCTACCCTTTGTCAAACTCTTCTTCATACCTTTTTACTAACCCATTCAGTAGTTCTATTGTCTCCCCATATTTTCCCTCATTCATTGCCTTATGTATCAACTGGTGATTGCTTTCTGTTAGGTAGATAAGATTCTTTCTATCTACTCTCTTAATCCAGTCATCCTTAAGCGGTACGATGTGATGTACTGTTTGACCGTACTCAATCTTTCCGAGTATGTAATAGCTGTATATATCTATACCAGTATAATAGTTAATCGTATCATCCCTTGCCAGCTCCCATTCCTTTGAGTGATAGAAAGCATCTGACTTTTTATCTCTGGAATACTTATCATACTCTTTATGTCTTTGCTTAAGACAATCACATTTACTTCCGCTTGGTAATCTCTTACCGCATCGACTGCAGCGTTTATATATTGGCATATCTTATCACCTTCTTACGTTTATTTTAATTACAATAAAAAATGTCTATAACTCCATTGGTTATAGACATAAATAATTCAAAAAAATATTTCTTTTCCTATTGACTACCACGTATTTACGTGGTATAATAAATACATAATAAAGGAAAGGAGATGAACAACAGTTGGATAATATGATAAAGGTACTTACAATCATCTGGTTAGCGGTTCAAATTGCCGACAAGCTGATGAAACCGTTTAACAAAGATGATAAGTAAGTACCCAAAGGGGAACGAAAGTTCCCCACCTCTTAAAGGCAATCATATTATATCACAACTTTAAAACCTATGAAAGACTATAAAAATAATCTTACCACATTATTAATCGTATTTATTATTCTGAAACTCGTTGACTTCAATAACCTCGGCATCCTTGACTATCTATTGTTTGCCCTGCTTGCTGTTGATGTTATTGTTGCTATCTTTTCATGGAGAAAAGGAAA
>DIGJ01000023.1 GCA_002419585.1 Lachnoclostridium sp. UBA5725 | reverse complement strand
GTAACATCTAATTTTTTCAAAAGATGAAGAAATCAGAATAAGCAATACGTTACTTTATGTATCGCTTACGTTTAATGCCCTATCTAGGTCTGTGAACGAGGTTAATTTCGTTTTTATTTTCGTATTCATTTTCTACTTGTTCGAGGATAATTGCGGTTGCCTTATGGATAAGACGAGGCGCCTCGGGACATTTATGTTACTCAAACTCCTAATTTCAAAGTTGTTTTGTAGTGTTTGAGGTGCTTTATTTTGTCAATTTCAGTTCATTTGTGTACTGTTTATTAGTATTATCTCAGTTTTCTAGAAAAAGTATTGTCATTTTATTGTCGCAATATTTACTCATTCTTCGGTTTATGTATCTTGTAAAACAAATTAATCACAAAAACTATTTACTAGATTATATAATCAATTTACCTATGTAATTCATTCTTTCTTTTGCTTCATTCAGTAAGTGATCATATGTAATTATATTCAAATCAGTTTCACTTTTTACAAGGTTTCTCCATTGCATTGTTGATATATTCGGCTTTTTTCCAATTACGATATTTATTTCCGGGTTATAATATTCAATACCATCTTGTTCAAACTTTTTTCGAACACTATCCTGCATTAGAATGCTTTTATAGTTTCTCACTTGCGTCATAGCTTCATATACTGCTGAAATAAACATTGGTACATCAGTTTTAGTTCTTGTCAAATGAATATTAGCTCGCTTAAGTTCATATAATTCCCAGTCTTCTGAAATAGAATTTCTCATAAAAATATCCATACGCCTTTCTTTCCCTCCAATATCTAATTCCGGAAATTTAAGCCATAATTGCGTTGAAATTCTGTCGTATTTTTCTCCGAATATTAAACGATAGTTCTGATATAAAAATTCTTCTAAAACACTCTCTTTAACACACGTATTTATAAGTCGACTAAATTCTCCTAACACTTCATTATTTTTTTCTATGCGTTTTATTACTGGATTTAAAACATTTTTTGTAGATGGCAATATTCCTGAAAATTCTCGTTCTTGCAAAATACTACATACTTCAACCTTATCATCAGAAATACTAATAGTAATTCCATCATCATAATAATCAAAAAAATCATTCAGAAAGTGTTTTATACCTTTATTTTTTATTATAGGAGCATTTAAAAATGTATTGATATTACCTACTCCCATTCGAAATGATTCATTTGGTAATATAGGATTTATTTCATTTTCATAATAATCTAATAACTGTTCATCGGATATTTCTAGTAATTTACTATCCAAATTACTAATGAAATATAATGTTGTTCCATCAATTGGTAGCCATATTTCATTATCTTTCTTCTGTATGTATGATACAACCAAATTCTTAACATAGTTTAAATCAATTTTATCTAATTTAAAATTTCGATATATTGAATGCATAAAATATGTTAGAAAAAATACATCTGTACTTTGATTAAATCTATCAGGCGCACATTCATATATACATTCATTGATATTCTTCAATTGCTTTGAATTGCAAAAATTGTCATCTTGATGTAATAAATAATTAAACAGACCATTAAATCCATTTTTATCTAATTGGCTTATTATTCTTCTTTCAAATTTTTCATCACTCGTCTGGTTTCACCTTCTTTTCTAACGTAGATTTTAAGCTACTTTACTAAATTTCAGATTATTTTGTATTTTATTTGCTTAATCCGTTCTATCAGTCACTTCTATCCATTCAAGAAACCTTTCATATGCATCCTCAAGCTCAAATGTACTGAGTTGTTTTATATATTCCTTTAGCTTACAATCTAATTGAACAGAAATTTTATTTTTAATAAACCGCTTTTTTTCCGTTATGCTCATATTGTCAAAACCTATTTCAGCGTCACTATCTCCTATTGTCAATTCAATATTTTCTTTTGCTAAATTTCTTAAATTCTCAAGTGCATTAACACGCAATTTACTTAATTTTTCTTCTCCTACTTGCTGTTTATTCTTTGCAGATACATAATTTGACAATGCATAACGCGTATCATAGATTCTATTAACAAATTCTGCTAACAATTTTAAAAACTCAATAGAATTATTATCCGTAACTTCAATAAACGTTCTTCTTGCATTTGCTGATATGCTTACTTTGTCAGTAATATATATCATTGCTGCTATTCCTCTGACAGATTGTAATTGCCCATTAGTAGTATGTTCAAGTAAACCATAATTTTCTAAACTTTGTAACAATTCATTTTCATCGCAAAGTAACATATTATCTATATATATTCTAATTCCTGAAAAAATATTATTTTTGTCAATAGCAATTTTATCACCATTAAATGTATGAAACCCTACTGCATATTTAAAATCACATTTACAAACATAGTCTCTTAGCATTTCTTCTTTTATAGGTCTAAGCACTGGATGATCATTATAATATATACTACAATATCTTGCAGGTATAATTTTACTATCATCTTCAGTTGTAATTTCGTCAAACAATTCTCCTGCTTTTGATTTATATAAATTATCAAAAAAATTCACAGGTAAAAGCCAACCAAGCTGTTGCAAGAAATCATCATTATAAATTGTATTATTTAAAACCATTGTTATATCATTTAGTATTACTAAAAATCCTGAATTGTTTATTCTCATTAACTCGTCATATTTTTGAATTACAGAAAACAAATCGGGTGAATTCACAGATTCAGATTCATCACAATATTGTCCAATAATTTTCATCAATTCTACAAAACTAAGTGTTGCATAAGTTTCATCATTTTTTATTTTTTCATACTTCAATGTATCAATAGTATATGTCTGTACTACCTTATTAGCATAATCAATAATATTAGTAAATATTAGCTTTTTGCAATATGGAACTCCTGACAATCTACCAATACCTTTATACCCCATATTTCTTTGTTTCTTTTTTGATGATGCTCCAATTTTTACCATCTCATCTTCAAATTTGTTAGACTCTATACCCGTTCCATTATCCAAAAAGAAAAGATTATTATCGTTAAGCCATATTTTTATTTCACATTTGTCTCTATTCAGCTCATTTTTAAATATAGAATCGATAGAGTTCTGCACATATTCACGAAATACTACTATTGGATTATCGTACAAAGATTCTGTAATAATATTCA
Source organism: Lachnoclostridium sp. UBA5725 (assembly GCA_002419585.1). Lineage (GTDB taxonomy): Bacteria > Bacillota > Clostridia > Lachnospirales > Lachnospiraceae > DIGJ01. Next base: position 91,236 of record DIGJ01000023.1, on the reverse strand, counting down.
AAATACCTGCTCCCACATTATAATCATTCATTGTCTCTCCTCCTATTCTATCCAGCTATCTATTGATTTATTCTTTTTAATTCATCTAAAAGGAATTTATACTTTTCATAATTCTTGGCATCATATTCAAACAAACATTTATTTTTTTCTATATTTTTTATAATGGCTTCTGAATCTATCTCCCTCCTAATAAATCTATCAGTGTCTAGAGCAATTTCCCTATTCAAGAAAACAAAAGGTTTTATGTAATAACGTCCATTTTTCTCTTCGACTATTTCCATATATTCATTATAATTTTTCATATCACTATTTGTATTTTCATCTATAACAATAATTGGATTTCGTGAAATAACACTTTCAAGCAAGTATGCATAAATCACACTATTGCCATAAAATTGATAATTTAATTTTTTATATAGATTACCTTTTGCAATTCCACCTCTAAAGAAAACATCTTTAGACATCGCATACAAATTGAAATGAGCAAAAATTTTCATGAATTGTACAAGGAAATCTGATCTATCTGTATAAAAATACAAGCTATCCGATGTTTGTCCTGCATAACACCCAGAATCACTACCTCTTTCCATGAATTTTGCAGCATTCATTAATTCAAAAAAATAATTAAAAACATCTCTATATTTTTCAGCTTCAAATTCCTCCTTTGAAATTCTCATATCATCAAATGTCTTTTTAAATCCTAATACATCTATAAACGCAAAATAAACTTTGTCTATCTTTGTATAATCACCACTATTCTCCTCTGGCAACTTTTCATTTACACTATCAAGTGTTGGTTCTGGGTTTTGATAAGCCATAACACAACTACCCCTCTCGTTCATTATTTTTCAGCATCATCTCTAGTTAACTTATAATAACTTAGCACTTCTTCTATATCAGCATCTTGTGGCTCATATTCACCTTCTCTAAACTTATTTAGTGCTATAATTGCTTTGGCTTGTTCACGTTTTCCTTCAGATAACGCCTTAAACTTTTCCCACCAGACATTAGCATCGTCACAGTCCTTATCTGAATGATTTTTATATCTATCAGCTAATTTTTCTCTTAGTTTAGCATCATATTGACGACGGTATATAATGAATGTTTCTGGCATCCATAATATTTTATGAAATTCGTCAACGTTACTTCCGAATGCTTCTTCAAAAAACTCTTTTCCTCTTCCAATCTTTCCTTTTGTAGAATTTAATACTGCCTGTATTGCTCTTATAAATTTTCTGTTCCAATATTCCCCTATGTAATCTCTATTCTTAAAGAATTCAGGGTCGTTAATTGGATGATACTTCATAGGAAACGAATATATGCTAGCATCCAGTTCCTCACATAACCTTACGTTCAATTCAAGCCGATAATACAACTCTTCTGGTTTATCTTCAAAATTGTATAATAAATAGTTCGATAAATTCTTGATACCGTTTGTTGCTGCCGTTCTAACTGATTTTTCGTAAATATCGCGCAGTTTCCAATGATCGAAAGCAATTCTTAATGGATAAATATTAACTTCTGAGAGCTTCTTCATGTTCTCGTTTTTAATAAATCTAGAATCTATTCCCTGATTAAAATCAACAATTCTTTTCTTTTTTGTAGGTCTATGTGTTTTTTCATACAAAGGCCGAACAATCTCATCCAACTCAAGAATTGCTTCTTTTGTGGCTGTATAATAATATAAACATTGCTTCTTCTCAAATAACATAAATAATTCTGTTTTTTCTTCGCTGTTCTTAAGTCTTTCAATTATATCCTTGTAAATTTTAACTGCTTTTCGAATGTATGCTCTGTCATTATATGAATCTCTTAGATTTTTAATCATAACATCATACTCATTTGGTGTTGTATAAGTTGCTCCTGTCGCAAAACCACACTCTTTTATTTCATCAATAATTTCGTCATAACACTTTGATGCTAATACATTATTATCTAATAACAATAAATCTTTTTGTATCCCAAATCTTTCATTTGTTATCTTTATCTGTTCCCTTAGGCTAATGTAATCACAATACTCTGGCTCTAATCTTGGAACTGCACAAAATTTGCATTTATTAACACAACCTCTTGTCATATAAGCGAAATATGCATTGTTTGCCGGATACACATAATCAATTTCATCTAAAATTGAATAATCTAGTGGTAGCTGATCAATAATTAGCTCATCACCCGGATCAATATCGCCTGGCTGATTCAACAATCCTATAAAAGGGCGAATTCCTGTAGCTTCAAAAATTTCATTCGGTAATAATGAGGACATTATACCACCAACCATTACATCCACAGGATTTTTACATAATTGCTTTGCAAAATTAATTGTATCAATTGTAATATCCCAATAGAATGTAAATAATGTCGTTATTCCTACCTTATCAAATCTGGGATTAGTAAAATATTCTTTGTTTTTATACTTTTTTCTATATTCTTTTACTACTTCTAAAATATCATCTAAACTAAATACATCATGCTCTTCTAAAAACGAATATCTACCAATTTTAATAAAATTGAATAAAGCCATATAATACTGCTTCCAAAAATATTCAGGGTATACAATTTCAAGATTATCGATTAAATCTTCACATATCAATTCAACCGCTAATGATTTCATATCACCTTTATAAAACCTAACATCATCACCCTTCATGCGATAATATGTCGCTATTTTCATGAGCCCCATTGGAGGATACTTATTTTTATAATTAGGTTCAATTAATAATACTTTTCTGTTCATTTTATCTCAATTCTTCCTTTATTCTTTCTATAATCGTATCACCAATATCCTTTGGCGCTACTTCTGTTATTATTGCCAACAAACGGCTGACTAATTTTCTTTCACTCTTTGACAATTTGGAAAACGAAGAAGTCATGTATTGTTTCTTTTTATCTTGGACTTCATCAGACAGAATTTCTTTTTTCTCTACGTCCTTTTGCAATTTATCTGCACAGAATTTCTGCTCGATGCTTTTTTGCACTTCAGCTATCGGCGAATCTATCTCAATTTCTTTAAATTTGATAATTTGCTTTTTTGCTTCAGCCACTTCTTTTTGAACTTTTTCGATAGAAAACTTTAATTTCTGTTTTTCTTCTTCATTGATGAATCCATTTTCGCTATTTTTCTTATCAAATTCTTCAACTATTGTAATATATTCTTCCTGTTTTTTATATGCATTTTTTAATCTGTTCGCATCATAGTACAGTTTATGTAAAACATCAAAGAAATACAGTCTTAATTGGTCTTCAAAAACAACTCGTGCTTCATTCTCGTTGAAATAATCACGTTGCGAATTTGGAATAAGATTGTCATCCAAAGCAAACACTTCACCAACAAAATAATAATTCCCTCTGCTTTCTTTAAAGAGATTTTGAATTACATCATCGTTACCAATCTGAATATTACCACTTCTAACACGAATACCACGCATTTGATTAATTTTGGGTATGGATTTTTCAAATCGTGAAAGTCCATACCACATCCAAGCAATAAGTTTCTTATTTTCTCCATCTCCAATATAAAAGTCCTTAAATTCCAACTTTGATATATCATCATAATTTTTCAAAGCAGCACCACTTTGTTCTTTAATCCTAGTTGTATATTCCTTAAAAATCTGCTGACCGTTTATCTGCACACAATATTCGTCAATTGTGTATCCCATTTCTTTTGCATGTGAATATATGCTACTTCTCATAATAAATGTATTTTTATATGGAACAGGCGCAACAAAACTCAGATACTCCTTAATCTTTTTTTCATCTAGCAAATCTGTGTTCTCATGATTTATATCTATCATTTCCACTTCAAAATAATGCTTGCTTATTTCTTCTGGTTCCACTTCATAGTTTACAATTTCTTCCCAAATTTCATCAATCGTATATTTTTTGTTCTCAACTAGCATTTTACGCATTTTTTTTGCGTCACAAACCATTACTGATGCAACATCTTCACCTGAATAACTGGTTTTGAATTTAAGTGTTTTACAATATGCCAAGCCACATAATCGTCCAATACCTCTGAAACCTTTATTTTGTCCAATCTGTTTATTGCTGTTTGCTATATCGCCTAAATCTTGAATGAAAGATTCAGATTTAACTCCAGTAGCATTGTCAAGAATACTTATATATCTTTTATGACTATCAATATAAATATCTACTTGTCCTTCTTGATGTTTAATAATTCCAAGTTTTACAGCCAAATCAATCTGATCACATGCATTTTGAATATACTCACGAAATATTACTCTTGAATCAGAATACATACCAGTTGTTAGATTATCTAAGATATTTTTTCCTATCGTTGCCATACATCTTCACCTCACTATTTAAATTGTTTATATATTGGTTTAGGGAATTTAATATTTAGCAACGACCTAAATATAGGATTTTGGATAATATATTCGCCCTGTTTTAATCTTGTCATCATGTTCTTATAAACGTTAGGTACACTCTTGTAGTCGCTTTTTGAAACTTCAATTGAGTTTGTTCGACCATAAGCATGTGTTGAACAATTTCCCGTAACTCTATCATGGATGGCACTTCTAAACTGCTCTGCTGCAAATAAAACCACACCAAGGGAACGTCCTCTCTCTGCAACATCCAAAACTTGTTTTAAAATCGGAGAATTTTTAGGTACTTCTTTAGACGCATACTTATTCAATTCATCAATAAAGACAACTATTCTGGATGGTGGATTTACTCCCTCATCACCGCTATACTGACCAAGCTGTAAATCATATAAAGTTCTTATAGCGTCACCAAAAACAAATGCCTGCTTATCCTCAGATAATTTTGCTATATCAATTACATGCACTTCGTTTTTCTTAATATACTTCATTGCATCTCCAATTCTTGTTTCTCCATCTTCCTCCACAACCGATCTAGCAAAAATTTTATTATCAGTGATGCCTTTATTAATTATTCTATAGAATTTTCTCCAACTGGCAATTGGGATTTCTTTATCACTTCCATTGGAACCAGCTTCACATTTCCGCTTGACTGCCTCCAAAAATTCTTGCCAATCACTAATTCTACCAAATTCTCCTTGACCAGACATTATGTATGTAATTATGGAATCCATTGTTTGATTGGAATCATCTATATTTGAAAACATCAAATCTAAATTTTCTTTGTCATCCTTAAACACATATTTGTACTTTTTAGCCTTTTTCTTTTTTATATTGTCATTGAGTTCCTCTTCTGTTAAGTATGTATTCCAGTGACGTGTTTTCGGAACTGAATGCGGATAGTAATAATGAACGTTTTTAAATGGTTCTGTTGATAATCCTAATTTTTCATACTGCTCAAGTGTATCTTTTTTTGCTTTCTCCGGATCCTTTTCATCCATAAAATCATTGGGTTGATCTATTGCTAATAAGTCTTTACCTTTTACATTGAACATCACAAATGCTACACTATCGTCATCTTCTCCTGTCTTTTTCAGATAACTATCTTGAATCGCTTTCATAAGAAACATGGCATATGATGTTTTTGATGCAAGTCCAGATATCCCTGATATATTTAAATGTGCGCCCTCTGGTCCAACAATAAACTTTGAATTTAAGTTCACAGGTAGTGTTACTTTTTCATATCCTTTTGTTCCTTCATACATTTCCAAATAACCACATACCAGCGGATTCTGAATATCCTTCAAACCAAGCGCATAATTAATTTCTTCTGCAGTTGCTAACATAACCTTCGCATTATTTTGTAATGGTATATAAATATTTTTCTCATTACAAATCACCTTAGCTTTTACATAGTTCATACCTATACGCAATGTAGGTTCTTCAATTTCAACATTACCAAAATCACTTGATATAAAATTTGTCAAAAAACTATTTGCATCTGTTATATGTGCAATATCTTCAATAACACCATACGAATACGAATCATTTACATGAGTTACCTTAACAATATCAAAAGGATTTAAAATCAACTCTGGATCTGTCCAAAACGTAAAGTCATCAATTGTTGTTGGGTTCTTTTCTGTTGCCAATACTCTTCCAATTAAATTAATTGCCATTATAAATTGCCTCCCCTAAAATAAATTTAAAAATAATTCTGAACTTATATATTTACTTTTTACATATGATTCAGTCAAAAATACAGGATATAAGTGATTAGCCCATCTTTTATCAGTTCCATAACAAGTTGGGTTTCTTTCATTAATAATATTAGCGGATATTAAATCAATAACATCACTATCAATACCATTTTCTATTTCTTCATCCATCATAATTTTTTCGACCTTTACTACCCCATCAAATGGTGTTTGTGTTCTTGATTTATCTCTAAGGCGAATATACCATACACAAAATTGAACGTCACCCAAAAAATCCCTATTTTCAAACCGCGCAACAGGAGTTCTATGATAAACTGGCAATTCCGTTATATATTTTGAATTAGCTTTTCCTGTATGATCCATACAACTTTCTGGATTAAATGATTTCGATACACCTATAACCCAATTATAATTATGCTTAATCTTCTGTAAAGTTCTCATATCTTCTCTTCCAGATTTCATTACTTTATACTCAAGAGAACCGTCTTTAAGCAAATAACTATCCTGTCCCAGTAATTTCTTCTTTACCAATTCCACTACCATACGTTTTTCTGATTCAATCATATAATCCTGAATAATTCCTATGGCTCTATCTTCTAGCTTTGCCTCTGGGGCACCATTTTTAGATGTAGCATATGGGATTATTGCCGAAAAACTAAGACCAAGCCTTTTCAATTCTTCACTTTCATTCAATTTTTTTGCTTTTGAAGCAAAATATGCTACATCGTCCCAACCATCAGCATTACTCTTATCTGGTAACGTAAGCACTAACTCTCTGTAAAATGCTTCTGGCTGCATTTTTTTATCAACTCTCTTACAGCAACCTACCCCTATCTGTCCAGCAACTACTGGAAAAACTTGCTTGTTGTACGCAATATCGTCAACTTTAAATACATGTCTAGAACCATCTAAAAAATAATTGATTAGTGGTTTTTCTTCGACTATGGTATCTGCTAATTGCTTTAAATCAACTGGTTTTATATGTTTAACTGTTTCCGCACTGTCTTGCCACTTCATTATCTTATCCGAATCATCATCGTATACAATTGAGGGCAACCCTATAGAATCAAAACTATATTTAAATGTGTTATAGCTTGTTCCTCTTGTTTCCTTTGCAATTATTTCCATAATTTTTGGCATAATATCTCCCCACTTTAATTCCAATTTCCATCATAAACATTCCACTGTTTTTCAAACTTTTCTTTCTGCATCACAGCCATATACGGTTCACCTAAAAAACGATTTATTGCTTGTAAAATTTCTGGGAACTCTCCCATTTTTACATCAATTTTCTTTTTGAATGTTTTCCACTTTTTCCGCATACCATCATCTGAATCAAATGCCATCACCTGTTTAAACTGCTCAATTGTAAAATTATGTCCTCGGTTTGCAAATGTTTTACCAAGAGCTTCACACAAGACGTTTCCTGCGAAATCAAATTTGTGCGATAAATAGTAAATATCATAATAGTCTTTCATTCTACTTGAAAACTCCATCAAAGATAAAATTGCATCTATCTTTTCTGCTATTGTTGTTTCAATAGAGTATGTATTTATTATAGGCGATGGAAAATCCTCCAATTGGGTTGGAATACAACGTTTTTCTTGTTTAGGAACAATAATATCTCCAACTCCAAAATCAATACTAAACGGTGTTCTGGTATTCTTAATCTTAGCTTGCAAACTCACACCTACCCCTGCATACTTTTTAGTCAATGCAATCGGAGCTACATCCATAATCTCAAAAGCAATAAAATCATTTCCCGTTTCTACTGAAATAATTTCCGCAACCACTTGCCTTAATTGCTCTGGTGTATTTGGAATTTGTTTCAAAAGAAAATCAACATCAACGGTAACCCTACTATCAAACTCCGTTAATGAATAAATAAGGAGTCCACCTTTTAAAACCAAATTGTCTACATATTTCGATTTTTCCAAACGCCTTAAAAACTCTTCTTGACAGAATAATTGCAAACATAACTGATAACTTCTACCACTTTCTTTTGCTTTGTTTTTTAGTTTTGCTAGAACTGATGCTGCAATATCACCCATTCAATAGCACCTCCATTAAATCATTGACTTTTTTATATAACCGCATTTCTTTTGCATATTTTGAGAGGTTTGCAAGGTTTTTCTTTTCATCAGCAACATATGCATTTATTGCTTTATTAAATAATTCACTATCCATTTTAGTTCTATATTTGAAACAATCGCAAATTGTACGTTCTCTGTCGTACACAGGCAACTTGATTCCATTAAATATGCCCTCTGTTTTACCTATCATTAGCTTCTCATTCTGCACAAAATATACTTTATACGCAAAATTATCTATTTTTATTTTTGACCGTGTTATGGTTCTTGGCACTGCAATCGTCCAAACCAATGGCGTTTTATCGCTATAGCCATAATAAAACAATGCCGATTCCATACAAACTATACCTTCCTTAAAAAAAGAGGCAATCATCTGTTCTTCAGACACATCTTCATTATTTGCGATCTGATAATATCCGTGTTTAACCCTCACCAATTCACCTTTTTCGCACAATTTAACTATTTCAAAATTTTGTAATCCAGCTTTATTCAAAGATGATGTTTTTGCCATCCCACCAGATTGCTTTATAACATTTTTTGCAATATCAATTTTTTCCATAATCTCACCATTTTTCAAATACATTCTTTTATATTTGTGTTCATTTTATAGTATATATTATGCCTCGTAATAATTCAATAACAATATTACATTTTTGTGTTCAAAAAATTGCAATTTAGTTTAAAATGGCGAGTTAAAAAGTAAAAGATTTTCACTTCTTATCTCGCTCTATTTTTACATATTCTCTTCTAATTCTATATCAGATATCTTTTTTCACAGAAGATTATCTTTTCATGGTGATATAAAATTCATAACCAGTTGCGATTTCCATAAATTCACAATAAATTGAAGTTACATCAAAAATATAATGTATTCGCGAAATTTACATGTGCTGTTATAAAGGAGGAGTTTACAAATGAGTGATGAAACAAATGATTTAAAAGAAAGTAGAAACATAAAAGAAACTTTCAGTAACATCGTTAATGGTGCAGGAACTACAGCTTCAAATGTTGCTGATAAAGCAAAAGGAATTGTTGTTAAATCCAAAGATTCCGTGATTAGTGCAGTAGACGCAAATGGAAATGGTGAAATTGATATTGAAGATTTTATTATTCTTGGATTACGTACACCTGGCATCCGAGTTAACCGAGGTGATTTTTTACAAAAAGAGTTAATGAAAAATTACCCTCAAGAAGTCATTGATGATGCAATAACTTATAATCCAGCACATGCAAAAATACCAGCAAGCGAAATTGATAAAATTGCAGATGAAGTAATTAAGTTTGAAAGAAACTGTGTTTCGGGAATTTCTGCTGCTCTAGGTATGCCTGGTGGTTTTGCGATGGCCGCAACTATCCCAACTGATATTGCCCAGTACTACGGCTATATGTTAAGAGCTACACAGAAACTTATGTACCTATATGGATTTCCTGAAATAGACACTACTGAAAAAGGTCATAAGTTTGACTCTGAAACAATGAACCTCTTAATCATTTGCTTAGGCGTTATGTATGGAGTACAAGGCACAAGTACAGCTTTGAAGGCAATGGCTACTGCATTAGGAAAAGGTGTTGAAAAGAAACTCTTACGGACTGCATTAACAAAAGGTACTATTTATCCTATTGTAAAAAGTGTCTCAAAATGGTTTGGAGTCAACATGACAAAGCAGGTATTTGCTGGCTTCTTCAAAAAAGCGATTCCAGTTGTTGGTGGCTTAATCGGTGGTGGAATTACATTTTTGTCATTTAAACCTTGTTGTGACAAATTGAAAGAATCATTACAAGATACTTTGTTAAGTAATCCAGATCATCGTATGTCAGAGGATGAATTTATTATTAGTGATGCAATAGAAGTAACTGAGTAAGGATGAATGGGAGTAATATTTCAATGAAATACATGAGTATTACTCCGTTTTCTCATATTATCTCTTCTGAGTTCAAAACTTCCTTTGCGGATATAATTTTCAGTTTATAAATACTATATAAGTTTTTTTCTGTCACTCCTTTATTACTTGCAAGAATTCTGTCACTTTCATCCTCATGTTCTTCAAAGTAGAATTATCGAAAATTTTATCATCAGAAACAATTGTAAAATTTTCATCCCGTAGATAGAAAAGATGCATTAAATCGTTAACATCATTTCGACCAGCTAGCTTTCTATCAAATTCAAAACCTTTTGAAGCACCATATAGATGATTACCTAATAGCACTGCTACAAGAGCAGATTTATCTCTTTGGGGCATTGCATTTACAATATCCGGTTCTTCATAAGTTATAGATAGGCTATCTAAAACAGCTCGTAACAAAGATGCTTCTTCAGAATTGGCATCTATGTCAGATTCACTTTCCTCCAATCCAAACGCCTTTTTTATATCAATTTGAACATATGTTGGATTTTCTTTTTGCTCTCTTTTCAACTTTTTTATATTTATCCTATCTTCTTCTATCTGCTTTGAAATAATTTTTTTATATTGTTGTTCTCTTTCATCATCAGAATCTTTGCTTTTTATGGAATCTACTCCCATTTCTTTTTTCAACTTATCCTGATACTCATCAAATGAACTAGCATTTCGGATCAACTTAATTTTACTTTGAAGCAATACCTTCTCATTTAAAATCTTAGGGAACATCGATACATCCAATTTAAACGCAGTTGTTACGCACTCTGCTGGTAGATACGGATAAATTTTAAAATTACTGGTACAAACCTTATCCAACAAAACCTTTCTTTTATAGAATGTTTTCTCATCTAAACCGTCTACAATCTCTTTCAATGCAAATATCGAAGTTGCAGCATTAATCTCAGAACACACAATATCATCAAAATAATTTGATAGCGAATACAAAGCATTTGTTTCCAAATAGTATATTTTCTGTTTAGTATTAATCATTTTTTTCTTCCTTTCAAAATAAAGTTTATATTACCTCGATATACAATCAAAATATTTTTAAGCTTACTATTTTGGTTGTAAACTATCTTAACTTCCATTATAGAATAATTTATAAATCATAGCTGAAACACATTATTCATCTAGTTTTCCAAAAAGTATTGTCATTTGATTGTCACAAGACATAAAGGGAGCCCACAAGCCCGCATAAATACTGGGTTTGTAGGCTCTTGTTAATTATTCAAACTCAATCGTAGCCGGTGGTTTCCCCGTGCAATCATACAATACGCGGTTAACCCCTTTTACTTCATTCACGATTCGGCTCGTCACCTTACCAAGCACTTCCCAAGGCAAATCCGCACTCTCAGCCGTCATAAAATCGCTCGTAGTTACTGCACGAAGAACAATGGCATAATCATACGTTCTCTCATCTCCCATAACACCTACACTTCGCATGTTGGTAAGAGCAGCAAAGTACTGTCCGAGGTCTTTGTCAACACCAGCATTTTTGATTTCTTCACGGTAGATATAGTCCGCATCCTGAACGATACGTACCTTTTCTTCCGTCACATCACCTATAATACGGATACCAAGCCCTGGACCTGGGAATGGCTGACGGAATACTAAATAATCTGGTATTCCAAGTTCGAGTCCTGCCTTACGTACCTCATCCTTAAATAAAAGTCGAAGAGGCTCAATGATTTCTTTAAATTCTACACAGTCAGGAAGTCCACCAACATTGTGATGGGATTTGATAACTGCAGATTCGCCAAGACCACTTTCAATTACATCTGGATAGATTGTTCCTTGTACCAAGAAGTCCACAGCACCAATCTTCTTCGCTTCTTCTTCAAATACGCGGATGAATTCTTCTCCAATGATTTTTCTCTTTTGTTCTGGTTCTTCAACACCGGCAAGCTTTTTATAAAAGCGCTCCTGCGCATTCACGCGGATAAAGTTAAGGTCATATGGTCCTGATGGTCCAAATACTGCTTCTACTTCATCTCCCTCGTTCTTACGGAGTAATCCATGGTCTACAAATACGCAAGTAAGTTGTTTTCCGATTGCTTTGGATAAAAGAACGGCGGCCACAGAAGAATCTACTCCACCAGAAAGTGCGCAAAGTACATTTCCTTTTCCAACTTTAGCACGCACTTCTTCAATCGTTTTTTCCACAAAAGAATCCATCTTCCAATCGCCTGCACAACCACATACATTGAATACAAAGTTGGAAAGCATTTTCATACCTTCTTTTGTATGCATTACTTCTGGATGGAACTGTACGGCATAAAGATTCTTGTCCGCATTTTCCATGGCTGCCACTGGGCAGACTGGTGTATGAGCTGTTATGGTAAAGTCGGTAGGAGCTTTTTCGATGTAGTCGGTGTGACTCATCCAGCAAATCGTTTTTGTAGAAATACCATCAAACAATTTGGAAGTTGTGTCAATCGATACTTCTGTTTTACCATATTCACTGACAGGCGCTGTTGCTACGCTTCCTCCTAATACATGAGACATAAGCTGTGAGCCATAGCAAATACCAAGAATTGGTATCCCAAGTTCAAAGATTTCCTTTCCACAAAGTGGAGAAGTTTCTCCATATACACTGTTTGGTCCGCCGGTAAAGATAATTCCCTTTGGATTCATTGCTTTCAAGGCATCCAGATTCATATTGTAAGGATGTACTTCACAATAAACGTTGCATTCTCTGACTCTTCTTGCAATTAACTGATTGTATTGTCCTCCAAAATCAAGAACGATCACTAACTCTTTTTTCACGCTGTACCTCCATTGATTCATCCTACATGTCACTGCTTCTATAATATGCATAATCCCCTTGTTTGTCAAAGGGGATTCATGGAGAAAATAATTTATTTTAATAGACTTTCTTTGTTCATTTGTGTCAATGAAGCTCATCGAGTGTCATTTCATAGGATGGCAGAAACTCATTTAGGAAAATATAAACTTCTTTTAGCTGCATCTTTTCAATGCTTTCCCTGAGTGCTTTGTAAGCACTGGAAAATTCTGTATTTCCAGCTTTCTTTTCTTCAATGCATTTAATCAAGGCCGAAAGCTTGTCTGCCGCCTTTTCAAGTTTCCAAAGATACTTATCCTCTTCTTCTTTAAAAAACAAAGAATCATAATAGGATCGCATATCTTCAGGCAACATGGATAACAGTTTATTAGCAGCTACGTTTTCTACCTCTTTAAATGCTGTCTTGATATCATCGTTATAATATTTAACCGGAGTTGGCATATCTCCTGTGATAATCTCGGTACAGTCATGATATAGTCCGATTAACGCTGCTTTTTCAACATTTAAGTTATTTCCAAGACGCACATTGCTGATAACCGCCAACGCATGTGCAATCATTGCCACCTCCATGGAGTGCTCACTGATATTTTCCCGTTCCGAATTACGCATCAGCGCCCATCGCTCAATATACTTCATTCTCGACATCATTGCAAAAAAATGATAATTCATAACTCTCCTCCAAACATGTACATGTCTTTCCTCTTGTTTTTATCCAAACTGCAAATTGCACAATGCCTTTTTACAATTCCATGTTTTATTATTATCTCTTCAACATCTTTTTAATATATTGTCCCGTATAAGACTGCTTCATCTTAGCTACTTCCTCAGGCGTTCCTTCCGCAATTACCATTCCGCCTTTATCGCCGCCTTCTGGTCCCATATCAATGATATAGTCGGCCGTCTTGATCACATCCAGATTGTGTTCGATTACGATAACGGAGTTACCACCTTCTGCAAGACGGTGTAGTATCTCAATCAGCTTATGCACATCTGCGAAATGAAGTCCCGTCGTTGGTTCATCCAAGATATAGATGGTCTTTCCAGTGCTTCGTTTACTAAGCTCGGTTGCAAGCTTGATTCGTTGTGCCTCACCACCAGATAAGGTAGTGGAAGGCTGTCCCAGACGAATATAAGAAAGCCCTACGTCATTGAGAGTTTCGATCTTTCGAAGGATAGATGGCATGTTCTCAAAGTATTTGAGTGCTTCTTCTACCGTCATATCAAGAATATCGTAGATACTCTTTCCTTTATATTTTACATCCAGAGTCTCACGGTTGTAACGTTTACCACCACAGACTTCACAAGGAACATAGATGTCTGGCAGGAAGTTCATTTCGATTTTGATGATTCCATCCCCTGAGCAAGCTTCACAACGTCCACCCTTTACATTAAAACTAAAGCGACCTTTCTTGTAGCCCATTGCCTTTGCATCCGGTGTGTTAGCAAACAAGTCACGAATCATATCAAATACACCGGTATAAGTTGCTGGATTGGAACGAGGTGTTCTTCCAATCGGTGACTGGTCAATATTTATAACTTTATCAAGCTGTTCAATTCCTTCGATACTGTCATGTCTTCCAGCAATTACCCTTGCACGATTCAGTTCTTTGGAAAGCTTTTTATTCAGGATTTCATTGATAAGCGAACTCTTTCCAGAGCCAGAAACACCCGTGATGCAAGCCATAATTCCGAGTGGAATCTTAACGTCTACATTCTTTAAGTTGTTTTCTCTTGCTCCTTTGATTGTAAGATAACCAGATGCCTGCTTTCTTTCCTTCGGAACAGGTATCTTGATTCTTCCACTTAAATATGCTCCCGTAACCGAATTTGGATTGTCCATAATCTGCTGTGCCGTACCTTCGGCAATGACTTCTCCACCATGTTCACCGGCTCCAGGTCCAATATCCACAATATGGTCCGCTGCAAACATAGTATCTTCATCATGCTCTACGACGATTAAGGTATTGCCAAGGTCGCGCAGATTACATAAAGTCTTTAATAATTTATCATTATCTCTTTGATGTAATCCAATACTTGGTTCATCTAAAATATAAGCAACGCCAACTAATCCAGACCCAATCTGTGTAGCAAGACGGATACGCTGTGCCTCACCTCCGGATAAGGATCCTGCTGCGCGTGATAAGGACAGGTAATCAAGTCCTACATTCATCAAGAATCCAATACGTGAACGAATCTCCTTTAATACCAACTCACCAATCTTTTCCTGGCGCTTTGTTAAATCAAGATCGTCCATAAACTGAGACAAATCCGCAATCGAAAGCTCCGTAATCTCAGATATGTTTTTGTTTCCCATGGTTACAGCTAGCGCCTCTGGTTTTAGTCGTTTTCCACCACAATCTTTACATGGAGTGACACGCATAAATGTCTCATATTCTTGCTTGATCGTATCTGATCCTGTTTCACGGTATCTACGCTCTAAATTACGAATGAGTCCTTCGAACAAAACGTCATAAACGCCTTCGCCACGCATTCCTTTATAATGTACTTTTATACTCTTATCAAAGCCTTGCATCATCATCTTACGGATGGATTCTGGGAGTTTACTATAAGGATCATCTAGGCTAAACTTATATTCTTTGGAAAGTGCAGCAAGTATACATCCGCTATAGCTGGTTGGGTCTGTTGCAGACTGCCAGCCCATGGCTGCAATCGCCCCTTGATTGATGCTAAGTGACTTATCCGGAATAATCAGTTCTTCGTCAAATTCCATCTTTACCCCGATACCATGGCAGACTGGGCAGGCACCAAATGGATTGTTGAACGAAAAGTTTCTAGGTTCAATCTCATCAATGCTGATACCGCAATCTGGGCAGGAAAAGCTCTGGCTAAAATTAAGTGGCTTTCCATCGATAACATCTACAATTAAGAGTCCATCCGACAGCTTTAAAGCACTTTCAATGGAGTCAGCAAGACGCTTTCCGATTCCCTCTTTGACTGCGAGTCGGTCTATAATGATTTCTATATTATGTTTTTTGTTTTTATCCAGCGCGATCTCTTCGGATAGCTCATACAGATTTCCATCCACTTTGACACGCACGTAACCGCTCTTTTTGGCATTGGAGAATATTTTTGCATGCTCTCCCTTTCTTCCGCGAACAACGGGTGCCATAATCTGTATCTTCGTGCGGTCTGGAAGTTTCATGATTTCATCGACCATCTGGTCAACAGTCTGCTTTTTAATCTCTTTTCCACACTTTGGACAGTGTGGTATTCCAATACGCGCATAAAGTAGACGGAAATAATCATATATTTCCGTTACGGTTCCTACGGTGGAACGAGGATTTCGGTTGGTTGATTTTTGATCGATGGAGATCGCAGGGGATAATCCTTCAATGCTTTCTACATTTGGTTTTTCCATCTGTCCTAAGAATTGTCTCGCATAAGAAGACAGCGACTCCATATAACGTCTCTGACCTTCTGCATAAATCGTATCAAACGCAAGGGATGACTTTCCAGAACCACTCAGTCCGGTTAATACAACAAACTCATCTCTTGGTATTTTTAATGATATATTTTTTAAGTTGTGCTCTTTCGCACCTCTTATCTGAATGTAATTCTTCTTCTCTGCCATTGTTTGCACGCTTTCTTTCTCACTTAAAGTTCTGATTTAGTTCCTTTTTTATGTCAATCAGCTGGTCTCGAAGCTTCGCTGCTGCTTCAAAGTTAAGTTCTGCTGCCGCTGCATTCATCTTCTTTTGAAGTGCCTTTACCAGCTTCTCTAATTCTTCTTTATTCATGGATTCCAGATCCTTATCCAGCTTGAGCCCAATGGTATCCGCCTTCTTTGAGATACGAATCAGATCTCTTACTGCCTTTTTAATCGTAGTCGGTGTAATACCATGTTCTTCATTGTATTGATTCTGAATCGCTCGCCTACGATTGGTTTCTGAAATCGCCTTGTCCATTGAGTCGGTTATCTTATCCGCATACATCAGAACTCGTCCATCTGAATTTCGGGCAGCTCGTCCTATGGTCTGAATGAGTGATGTTTCCGAACGAAGGAATCCTTCCTTATCTGCATCCAAAATCGCAACAAGCGTAATCTCCGGTATATCAAGTCCCTCTCGAAGAAGGTTGATGCCAACCAGCACATCAAAGACATCCAGTCGCATATCGCGGATGATTTCGGAACGTTCCAAGGTATCAATATCCGAATGTAGATATTTTACTCGTATACCGACTTGGCGCAAGTAGTCTGTTAAGTCTTCTGCCATACGCTTTGTCAGTGTGGTAACCAAAATTTTATTATGTTTTTCAATTTCTTTATTAATTTCACCCAGTAAATCATCAATCTGTCCTTTGACTGGCCTTACAAATACCTCAGGATCCAAAAGTCCGGTTGGCCTTATGATTTGCTCGGTACGTAGTAGCTCATGGGTTTGTTCGTATTCGGATGGAGTCGCCGAAACAAAAAGCATCTGGTTGATTTTTTCCTCGAATTCAGGAAAAGCAAGTGGTCGGTTATCCTTTGCAGAAGGCAACCGGAATCCGAAATTTACCAGGGTACCTTTTCGTGACTGATCTCCGGAATACATTCCTCGTACCTGTGGAATCGTAATGTGTGACTCATCTACAATAATCAGATAATCCTCCGGAAAGAAGTCCATCAGTGTATACGGTGACTCACCCGGAGCAAGTCCATTCAAATGACGCGAGTAATTCTCGATGCCAGAGCAAAATCCGGTTTCTCGAAGCATCTCAATATCAAAATTCGTCCGTTCCGATATACGCTGCGCCTCCAGAAGCTTGTCTTCACTCTTAAAATAAGAAATCTGCTCCTTTAGTTCCGCTTCGATATTTTGTATTGCCGGCTCCATCTGCTTTGGATCAATAACATAATGGGAGGCCGGGTAGATATATGCATGCTCCAACAAGCATATTACTTCTCCTGTCAAAACATCAATTTCAGAAATACGGTCGATCTCATCCCCAAACATTTCCACACGAATGGCGGTATCCGTTGCAGATGCTAGATAAACTTCTATCACATCACCCCGTACACGAAAGGTACCACGTTTAAAGTCCATATCATTTCTGGAATACTGAATCTCTACCAGCTTTCGAAGGATATCATCCCGATCCTTTATCATGCCTGGACGTAGGGATAATGTCATATTCTTGTAAAAGTCAGGGCTACCAATACCATAGATACAGGATACACTGGCTACTACAATGACATCTTTACGCTCAGTAAGTGCCGCTGTGGCTGAGTGACGCAGCTTATCAATCTCATCATTAATTGAGGAATCCTTCGCAATATAAGTATCCGTCGATGGCACATAAGCCTCCGGCTGAAAATAATCATAATAGCTAACAAAGTATTCCACCGCATTCTCTGGAAAAAACTCTTTAAATTCACTATATAGCTGTGCCGCTAATGTTTTATTGTGTGCAATAATAAGCGTTGGCTTGTTAAGACGCTGTATCACATTTGCCATCGTAAATGTCTTACCAGAACCAGTTACACCAAGCAGTGTCTCAAACTGATTCCCCTCTTCAAACCCATTTACTAATTCATCAATCGCCACCGGCTGATCCCCAGTCGGCTCATATTCTGAAACTAATTTAAAATGATCCATCTCAAACACCTCTCCCTACATTTTACCATATCGCACCAAAAAAATCAAACATTTGTTCGTTTCTATTTTATAAAAATTGTTCCAGAAAAAAGCTCATATAGTATTTCATAAAGAGTCTCATAAAAAGTCTCTTAAATTTTCTCGTTAATAGTCTCGTTATTAGTCTCATAAATTGTCTCGTTATTAGTCTAGTTATTAGTCTCGTTATAAGCTCATGAAAAGAAAATGAAAATGAAATCGCTAGTAATAAATTCCCTTCATATAGCATAGACATTCCCCGCTCTTTAGATACATCACGAACCACTAAAGCATCGATCTCCTAGGGATGATAGAACTATAAGTTGTCATATATTATTTATAAAATGACATTACTACAAGCACTGCGCATCTCTAGACTTCACTGCGCATCACCAGACTTCCCCGTCTAACGTTACATGCGTTGCAGTACTTATTACTTCACTATCCCAAATTTCATCGATAATTCATATTCAAGTCTATATCCTTATTTGCAAACCGGAACTAATCCATATTACCAAAATCGAATTATTTACATTATTCTTAATAATTAAATATCATCGGGATGTTTATTCTTAATAATCAAAACCAGAAAACCTATATCCCAATTTGCCTCCTGGCGCACAAATAGCCGGTGCTCTAACCGAATTAATACGATTATTTTAATATGACATAATGAAAATCAAGTGCCCACCACTTGATTTTCATTGTTTATGGCATATTAAAATTGGTAATCGTATTGAGGTTAGAGCACCGGCTGTTTGTGCGCCAGGAGGCAAATTGAACACAGCCTTCCGTTCAGCCACCCTGCCAGTGATATTTATTTCATCTCTTTTTGAACTTCCTTAATCGCCGTCTGTAACTGATTATCATCCTTTGGCTCTATCGTAACTTTCTGTTTTAATTCTTCCTTCAACTCCACCTTAACATCTGGAGTAAGCCCTTTTCCATGGATATTACGTCCCTTCGGTGTAAAGTATTCCGAGGTCGTTAGTTTTACTGCAGTACCATCATTTAGACCAAAGATTGTCTGCACAATCCCTTTTCCAAAGCTAGTCGTTCCAATCAGTTCCCCTGTTCCATAATCTTGAATGGCACCTGCAAATACTTCTGATGCACTTGCACTGTTACCATTGATCAGTACCGCTAATGGCTTTACAAATTTCTCTTCATCAGTGGAAGAATAGGTATCTCCTTCTCCCTTTTTATTCTTTGTGGATACAATCACGCCTTCCGGAAGCATACGGTCAAGCATATCAACGACTGCTGTCAAACGTCCACCACCATTGTTTCGAAGATCGATAATGAGTCCTTTTTCATTTTGCTTTTCCAGATCGTCCAGTGCTTTTCGAAATTGCTCTGCGGTTATTTCATCGAATTCACTCACTTTGATATATCCGATCTTGTTGTCCATCATTTTATATTCGACTGTAGGTATCTCAATTTCATTTCGAGTGACTGAAAAATCCAACTTCTTTTTATCACGGACAACGGTCAAAGAAACTTTCGTTCCTTTCTTTCCCTTCATCATTGCGACTACTTCAGACAAATCTTCTCCGGTTACTTCTTCTCCTTCGATTTTATAGATAATATCATTTGGAAGAATACCTGCTACATCTGCCGGTCCGCCCTCAAAAGGCTGTACTATGGTGATAACTCCTGTCTTTACGTCCTGTGTAACATAGGCGCCGATACCACAGTAAACACCTGTTGTTGATTCTTGCAAAGAAGAATATTCTTTCTTTGTATAATAAACCGAATACGGATCATCTAGCCCTTTTAATATCCCTTTATAGATACCATCCTCTAAGTCTTTCCCGTCTACATCATTTAAATAAAAGGTATCGATATATTTTTGTAATAAGCTAACCTTTGCTAGTACATTGATGGTAGATATCTTAGAGCTTGTATTCTCAGTAGACTGTATACTGATCTCATCTTGCGAAGCGTGGTTGATGGCAAATTGAAATGCAGTTACACCAATGAACGCAAAAACCACGGTACATAAGACACCGCATAAAAAACCTGACCAATATGACTTTTTCATAGTATGACCCCTTCAATATTTATTGACTTACATAACCCAGCGGATCGACATAACTGCCATTTACAGAGATACCAAAATGCAAATGAGCTCCCGTAGAATAACCAGTGGATCCAACCGCTCCAATTGCCTGCCCTTTCTTAACTTCGTCATTGACACTTACGCTAAGAGAAGAACAATGCATATAAACAGTATATGTACTGTTTCCGTGATATATCATAATATAATTTCCAGCCGATGAAGAATACGTTGCAGTAACTACTCTTCCAGAAGCCGCTGCTACGATTGTCGTACCACTTGGGGCTGCAATATCAATTCCTTTGTGATATGTACTAGCTCCCGCTGTTGGTGAAGTTCGTTTTCCAAACTTGGAGGTAATTGTTCCAGAAACATTTAAAGGCCAGCGAAAATCACCACTACTGTTTGCATAGTCCGTGTCGGTACTGCCTTGATTGTTTTGATTTGCTGCGGCTGCTGCTTCTCTTTTCTTACGTTCTTCTTCCTCGATTCTCCTTCGCTCCTGCTCTAAGAGGTCTTCGATCACGTTTTCCTGTTTTTCTATTTCTTTCGCATATTTCTTAGCTTCTTCGGATGCATCTGCGATATCTACATTATATTGGGCCACTTCTTTGTTTTTCTCATCCGCAAGCTGTGTAATTTTTGACTGCTCGAATTTAAGTTCGTCTTGTAGTACCTGTAATTTTTCTGCCTGCTGTTCTAAGCTTTTTTCTTGTTTTGCAATTTCTTTCTTTACTTTTTTATGCTTTTCCAACAGATTTTTATCATATGCTGATATTTTTTCAATGTATTCCGTACGGTTAAGTAAGTCAGACATACTATCTGACTCCAATAAAAGCGTGATATAATCCGTACTCCCATTTTCATACATATATTTTATGCGCAATTTCATGGAAGCATACTGCTTTGCTTCCTCTTCTTTTGCTACTTTTAATTCTTTTTTTGCTTTACTTAATTTCTTATCTGTTTTGTCTATTTTGTCATTTGTATCACTAATTTGTCCATTAATTTGCGCTACCTGCTTATCTAGTTTTTCAATATAAGTGAGCAAATCACCTTTTTCTTCTTTTAGGCTCGCAATTTGGGATTCTGTTTCTTTCTTTTGCTGCTCCAACTGTTCTTTTGCTGATTCGGCATCACTGATACTACTTGCTTTTGCCACATACACGCCACCGCTAAATAGTAGCAGGGCGCAAGCTGCAATTATTCCTATCATGCGTTTGTTTTTCATGTGTACTCCTATCTAAACTCTTAAGTGTTTTCTTACTGTAACAAAGCTTCCGATGAATCCAATTCCCATCCCAATCAAAAGAGAGACTGGAATGAGTGTTTGAAACACGATATTTACATCCAAAAATGTCAATAAATCGGATAAAACCCGAAAACGATCACTGATGTAGTTTATGACTGAATTATAGATGAAATATAAAATAGCCAATGGTATTACCGCACCAATCAATCCGATCAATACCCCTTCCACAATAAACGGGGAACGAATAAAAAAGTCTGTCGCTCCAACTAATCGCATAATGGTGATTTCATCCTTACGCACTGCAATTCCCATTGTAATGGTTGTGCTGATTAAGAAAATGGCAACCGCTAGTAATATAATAATGATAGTTGCGGAAATATAACCAATTAAAACATTGATATTAGATAATGTCTTTGCTGCCCCATCAGAACTATTGACCTGTCTGACACCGTCCAATCCTCTTAAATAAGATACAAATGCATCTTGTTTGGAGACATCCGTTAGATTTATTTCGAAAGATGAAGAATCCGCCAATGGATTATCTTCGCCAAATGACTTGGCCAGATCTTCGTCTCCTTCAAACATCTCTTCACAAAAAGATGCCCAAGCTTGTTCCGCAGATGTATACGTAATTTGCGCTACTTCGGAACGTGCTTCAATTTGAGTTTGTAAGGAGGAAATCTCGGCATCTGTGATTCCTTCGTCAAAAAATACTGTGATTCCTACATTGCTTTCTACATTTTGCACCATGAACTGAAAATTACTTAAGATAAAATAAAAGATACCAAACATAAAAAGACAGGCTGCAATCGTACCTACCGAGGCCAAAGAAAACATCCGATTTCGGTATATATTTTTCACACCCTGCTTTACGCTATAAATAAAAGTACTAATGTTTGACATAGTTGTACCCACCTTTTTGCTCATCACTGACTAAAACACCGTTTTTCATCGTGATTACTCTCTTTTGCATTGCATTCACAATCTCGTGATTATGTGTTACTACAACAACTGTAGTTCCTGTTTTATTAATCTTATCCAATAAGGACATAATCTCCCATGAATTCTTTGGATCTAAGTTACCGGTTGGCTCGTCCGCCAGCAAAACTGGAGGTTTGTTTACCAATGCTCTTGCAAGGGCTACTCTTTGCTGCTCTCCACCAGAAAGCTGTTTTGGAAGGGATAGAAGCTTTTCACTCAGCCCCATTAAGGATAGCATCGCAGGAACCTGTCTTCGAATGGTATAATTTGATTTTCCTACGATTCGCTGTGCAAATGCCACATTTTCAAACACATTCCGGTCCTTTAATAAACGGAAATCCTGAAATACCACGCCAAGTTTACGGCGATATTTTGGTACCTGCTTCCGTTTCATTTTCGTTAAATCTTCACCATTTATTTTTATCATACCACTGGTTGGCTCAATCTCTTTTAAAAGAAGTTTAATCAACGTTGATTTACCAGAGCCACTACTTCCAACTATAAATACAAATTCTCCCTTTTGAATGCTGAAAGACACATCCTGCAGGGCTTCACTTCCTGCTGAATATGTCTTAGATACATTTTCCAAAGTGATAATAGGTTGTTCATCAAACATTCCGCATTCCTCACTGTCTATCCTATTAATACTCTAAAGATTCCATATATTTCATATATTTTACTACCATTAATGCGATCTTGAAGGTAATAGCATCTTCAAACACACGTAAATCTAGACCTGTGCTCTTTTGCAGTTTATCCAAACGATATACCAAGGTATTACGATGAATATAGAGCTGTCTGGATGTTTCGGAAACATTAAGGCTGTTTTCAAAGAATTTATTGATTGTAGTTAAGGTTTCTTCATCAAAATCATCTGGTGATTTGTTTTCAAAAATTTCTTTGATAAACATCTTACACAAAGGCATTGGTAGCTGATAAATCAAACGACCAATTCCTAAGTTGCTGTATGCAACAACGTTTCTTCCATTATAGAAAATCTTACCTACATCGAGTGCCATCTTTGCTTCTTTGTAGGAACGGGAAACATCTTTAATTTCATTTACAATGGTACCATATGCAACATGAACCTGTGTCATTGCTTCTGTATTTAACATATCCACAACTATTTTTGCAGTTTTTTCCATATCATCGTATGTTTCATTTGGTTTCATTTCTTTGACCAGAATAATATTCTTTTCATCAACGGCTGTAATGAAATCTTTGGTTTTTCCAGCAAAGAGACTTCTTACGGTCTCAAGTGCATTTCCATCTTTTTCATTTTTCGTCTCAATTAAGAATACAACTCTTCTTACATCGGTGTCTATATGCAGTTTCTTTGCGCGGTTATAGATATCAACCAGCAATAAGTTGTCTAATAAAAGATTTTTAATAAAGTTATCTTTGTCATATCTTTCTTTATATGCTACCAGTAAATTCTGAATTTGGAAAGAGGCAATCTTTCCCACCATATAAACATCGTCACTATCACCCTTAACGAGTATTACATATTCTAACTGATGCTCATCGAACACCTTAAAGAATTGGTGTCCTTGCAACACCTGACTATCCGCTGGTGAATCCACAAATGCTAGTACAGCTTCTTCATATTCGTCCGCATTGGATGTTGTTGTTGCTAATGCTTTTCCTTCTGTATCCATGACACAAATATCAATTCTTGTAATTGATTTTAGACCTTCTATTGTGTTCTGAAGTATTTGATTTGAAATCATTATTTTCACTCCTTCAATCTATTCTATCGTCAGCAAATCCATAAAAATGCCAAAATAATCATAATATAAAACTAGTTTATCATTACTTTTTCAAAATGTAAATGTTTTAAATTAATTTTCTGCTTTATGTGTACTTTTTCGTAATAGGAACATGAATAGTGCTGCCATCATTGATATAGCGAATACGAAGGCCCAGATTGTCTGAACTCCATAGTATTGTATGTAAACACCAGAAACTGCTGTACTAAGCGAGGCTCCCAAAGAATTTCCGATGGATTTGATGGCATTTAGACGCGCTCGGTAATTACTTGGACTATGATTTGCTACATAAACCCCCGAACTTATGGAGCTTAGGATTTCTCCTATCGTCCAGATAATGGTGGATACCACCATCATACCAAAACTGTTTACGAAACCAATCATGCCAAACCCGATTGCATACACGACTCCAGCAATCGCCATATTGGTAAGCTGATGTTTTTTTCTTGTAATCGCACTTATGAATGGGGTCAGTACCAAAACCGTAATGGCATTGATGCTATAAAGATAACCAAGAAATTTTGCACCTTGATTTATATACATCTTATTCATCGTCATTGGCAGAGAGAATTTATTCTGGGTGTAGATAAAACAATAAACCATATATAATAGAAGAAACAGTAATAAATACGGTCTCTTTTTAAACACATCAATAATTGTTCCCTTTTCCGCTTTTTCTGCCTCGGCTTCCACTTTGATACTTTTACCAGCCACATATGTTTCTTTTACATTGATTATAATCAAAGTAACAGCGACAAAGGAAGTAATTGCATCTCCAATGAACAGCAGTGGCAAGAAATTATTGAATAAGAAGCCTGCAATAATTGGACCCACAGAAACACCTACATTGATGGATAGATATTTGAGGGCAAATCCAGCCTGCCTTTGTTCATTGGAAAGCATATCAATAATCATAGATTCAAAAGCCGGTCGAATAAATCCATTAAAAAATGTACTTATCAACAAACATAGAATTGTTATGTAGACATTTTTCGTAAAGGCGCATGGTATCAATGCTAAGGCTGATATACTCTGTGCATACACATAGACATTTTTCCTACCACACATATCCGATACTTTTCCACCAATCAGTGCAGCTGGGATTCCAATCACACAGGATATGGTTACAATCAATCCCGTAGCCCAGGCGGACATCCCTATTTTTTGCGTGAGATATAAGGATAAAAACGGAACTACAAAATCGCCAAGTCGGTTAATTAGTGTTGCAAAACATATCACGTATAAGCCTTTCGGCATTCCCTTATAATTATCAAAAAGTTTTGGCATTCGTCTTACCTCCTTTGTTTATCCTATCTTACAGGATAATCTTTGTGAATTCAAAACTTTTTCATTGAATAAATATAGAATATTTTGTCACTTTAATGTTATAATAAGGCATAGCATTTCACATTTTTTAGTGAAATCAACTCGTTCACACTGCTTTAAGGGGGTTTTAATGAGTACTACCATCACAATACTAGATACCGAATTAGAATATGATTTCTTATCCGCCTGGCTAAAATATACTAGAATAACAAACGGTATTAGTCAAGAAGCATTGGCCCATGGAATATGCTCCATTAGTCATCTAAGCTATTTTGAAAACGGAAAAAAGCATTTGAGAAGTGATATCATAGAAGCATTATTAAAAAAATTAAAGATCGATAAAATTGACAGCCTAAGTAACATCGGTCTCATTCGGCAACGTTTTAACACCATGATGAATGATATTGAAAGCTATAATTACGAAGGGGCAAAGGCGAATTATGATGAGCTATTGAAAGTTTCTCACGTCATCAAACTCTCCCCATACAATATCGAATTTAAAATCTATGAACTTTTGTATAAATTCTTTGTAGAGGATGCTGGTTATAATGAGCTAAAAGAGGATCTTGATATACTTAATAAGATATTCCAATCACTCCAGCACAATTTAAAATACCTGTATCTTTTTGTATCCGGAAATATCTTATATCGCCATCACCTCAATGAACAGGGAATTGAAAAACTAAAATATGCTTTGATGCTAAAGGATACCTCCTGGGTCAATTTTATTTTAGGACGAGCCCTTTGCTTTAATAACAATCCTGCCAAGGGCTCCTATTATTTGGAAAAGGCCCTGGATAACTATGAAAGAAGCGGCCGATATCGAAATGCAGTGTGGTGCCATAATTATCTTGGAGTTTGCTATTCTTATCTAAAAGTATACGATAGTGCGATGATACATTTTAATGCTGCACTCATGTCTGCAAAGCATTTTGATATGGATAAATTATTCAACCATCTCTATACCAACTTATCGGATCTTTATTTAGTAAAAGGAGATTATAAAGAAAGTATAAAATGGAGTACGCTTGCTATGGAAACTCATTACAATGAAATTCTCTCTGTTTACAACTACATATCCGCCTGTATAAAATTAAATGATATTGAGCAATGTGATGCCATTTTTAACAAATATCTAACCGAACCATATGAGTCCTACCGTTACTACAAAGCCATCTATTTTCTGTATCTGGTGGTTCATCATTTTGAAGAAGACTTCTTTTATACAAAAGTGAAAAACGAGATATTACCATTCTACGAAAGCATAAAAAAAGCCGATATTTGCAGAGATATTAAAATGAAATTGATTGAGTTTTTAGAAGGAAAGCGTAGATATAAAGAAGCGAATACACTCTATAAAGAATTGATTTAATTCTTAAAATGATAAAAGGACCTGCATATGTTGCAAAATCATGAAATATATCTCAATTTGCCTATCGGGGCACAAATAGCATGTGCTCTAACCGAATTATACAATTATTTTAGTAAGATATAATGAAACTCAAGTGCCATCACTTGAGTTTCATTGCTTTTTTCTTATTAAAATTGATAATCGTATTGAGGTTAGAGTGCATGCTATTTGTGCCCCGATAGGCAAATTGAACGTAAACTATATTTTTTGCAACACTCAAGTCCTTTTATTTGATTTTAGTGAACAATAACAAGTTCTGTTTCTTTATCAAAAACATGAATTTTTTCTGTATCCATACCAATCTTAATGGTATCACCTGGTCTAGCACTTGTTCTAGGATCTACACGAACGGTAACTTCGTATTGATCTAATGCGAAGTATAAAAATACTTCAGCACCTAACATTTCATATACTTTAACCGTTGCTTCTACTACGCTATCTGGAGAAGTACTGATAAAGATTTCTTCGTCCTTAATATCTT
Organism: Lachnoclostridium sp. UBA5725; assembly: GCA_002419585.1. Lineage (GTDB taxonomy): Bacteria > Bacillota > Clostridia > Lachnospirales > Lachnospiraceae > DIGJ01. The sequence continues at coordinate 63,490 of DIGJ01000023.1, read as the reverse complement.
CTGGACGGATACCAAATGTAACTTCTTTTCCTTCATACCCACCATCCAAAAGAGCTTTTCCTTTTGGTTGAGGTAATTTGATTTTGTGTTTTCCAAATACTAAATCAGCAGTGTCGCCATTTTTAACAACCTTCGCATCAATGAAGTTCATCTGAGGTGAACCAATAAATCCAGCTACAAACAAATTCTTTGGCTTATTGTATAATTCGATTGGTGAATCTACCTGTTGAACAAGACCATCTTTCATAACTACGATTCTGGTACCAAGTGTTAACGCTTCTGTCTGGTCATGTGTTACATAGATGATGGTTGTTTCGAGTCTTTGATGTAATTTTGAAATCTCAATACGCATCTGAACACGAAGTTTTGCATCCAAGTTTGAAAGTGGTTCGTCCATAAGGAATACTTTAGGATTACGAACGATGGCACGACCCATAGCAACACGCTGTCTTTGTCCACCGGACAAAGCCTTTGGCTTACGATCTAATAAATGTTCAATATCAAGAATCTTAGCTGCTTCATGCACCAAACGATCGATTTCGTCTTTTGGTGTTTTACGAAGTTTAAGACCAAATGCCATATTATCATATACAGACATGTGTGGATATAATGCATAGTTTTGGAAAACCATTGCAATATCTCTGTCTTTTGGTTCTACATCATTTACCTTTTTATCTTCTATGTATAATTCTCCTGATGTAATTTCTTCCAGACCTGCAATCATACGAAGTGTTGTGGATTTTCCACATCCGGATGGACCTACAAAAATAATAAATTCACGATCTTCAATCTCAAGGTTAAAATCTTTTACTGCAACAAATCCATTTGGATATGTTTTGTTAATATTTCTTAGTGATAAACTTGCCATTCTATTATTTCCTCCCTAAAGTTCATTTTCTAGTTGGCTACTAAAGGTATCATACACTATTTAAAATGAATAAACTATATTTCAAATCCACAAATAACTTTTTAAAGTTTTGTTTAACTTGTATACAGAATTAGGAAGCAAATTTTGTTAGTTTTTGACGAATTTTGTTTTGAAAGTGCTTTTTAATATTTTTTTCACAACATTTTTACGGTTTACTGTCTATATTCTATAAATCCTTCCCCAAGTACCTCCCTGGCGTCCGTCACAATCATGAAAGCTTTAGGGTCATTTTTGTCTACTATGTCCATAAGGGCAACAACTTCTTTTTTGTCTACTGCGCACAAAAGCATGTTCTTATTATCGTTAGAATATGCACCTTTTGCCGGAAGCACCGTAACACCACGTCCCATTTCATATAAAATACCTTCCGAAATTTCTTTATCTTTATCTGAGATAATCATTGCAAGCTTCGCAAATTTAAGTCCCTCTAAGATTGCATCCATTACTTTTGTGGTGATAAATACCGCAATTACCGCATAAAGAGCAACTTCTATACCATAAGCCAAAGCACCAAGAAGTACAATCATACCATCTACTACAAATAACATCTGTGCAACGGTATAATGTCTTAAAAAACGGTGCAAAATTGCCCCCAGCAAATCCGTACCACCAGAAGATGCCCCTGCGCTAAAAATCAATCCAAGTCCAGCTCCGGATAGTACACTTCCAAAAATAGATGCTAAGAGTAAATCTCCGTTTGCCAGATCCATTACAGGAACGATATAAAGACATCCCGTAAATACCAAAGTTCCCAATATCGTATTTTTCAAAAATTTCTTACCTAGAATTCGATAGCTTCCTAAAAACAGAAAAATATTGATAACCAAGTTGGTCAACCATACTGGTATTCCACCACTTATAATATCTTTTGAAAGCCCTTTTACAATAATGGCAAATCCAGATACTCCACCTGTTACCAGGTTCATAGGCTCATAGAAAAAATTAATACCAAATGCCATTAACATTGCACCAAGTACAACAAGCAACGGTTTTTTCGCTTTTATACGCATATTTATTTCTCCCAACTCTCTTTACTAATAACTGCCAGTACTGATATCTGCATCCGTTCCCAAGACGATTTGTATATCACATCCGTATGGCAATTCTGCTTTTTCCACAACTGCATTCTTAAAATATGTCAAAAGGTCTGTACCAAGGCCCTCTTCACTTACTAAAATTTTCGTCTGCGTTGCCATTTCCCCTGTATAATTACCAATGGAAGCAATGGTATATCCTGCATTGGTAAGTGTTGTCTGATACGTAGCTGCTAGTCCATTTATTTCACTTGCATTTAAGATCTGAATCGTATACCCAAGCGAAGCTTGTTTAGTAGCAGTCGTGACTTCCTCCGTTTGCTCATTTGTATAAGAAGGATTTGATAAAATCATCTGAATCATCTGATTACTAGCTTCTACGTTAATCTCAAAATCATTATTATTTAATTTTCCATATAAACTATGTTCATATATAAGGTTTGGATTCATGTTGACATAACTCTTTGCATATTCAAGCTTGCTCTTTATATTAAGATTTGATTCACTAACTTTCGAAATCTCTTTGATATAATCTTCATAGTCGTTTTCATCAAAGGCTGAAATCTTCTTGATATATGATTTTTTTAAATGCCATTCGTAATAACTTTGCATTTCGGTTCCGTCTTCTGCATATGCTACCATGGCATGTCTTTGCTTAAACATTTTTTTGAATTCATCCGCCGGTAGGGCTGTATAGTAGTTAATATCGACATCCAATAAGTCTTCAATCATAATAATTCCGTACTCATACATGGTCTCATCCGAAAAATAATCATCCATACGGGACAGTTTCATAATTTGTGGTATATCGCAACCCGAAGCACACAGTTTTTGATAGAGTTCATTTGACAAAGTAAACTGCGATTTTAATGGAATTGTTATGTAATCCATATTGTTTGTTTTTGTATTAAATATTTCAAGGACGACTGCTTTCAATTCTTTGTCGTCACCCACTGCATAAATTAGGTTCTTTGGAACTTCGGTCACTTCCACCTCACCATATAGTTCACTAATAATTCTTGCTGTTTTATCGTCTTTGGGTCCGCCAAAATTATCATAGTATAGCAGTGTTAGTTTATAGCTAATAAATCCCGTAACCATGAGCGCTAGTATTATTAGGATTGAATTTAAAAAGATATATATAAATTTACGAATTACTTTTTTTTTCTTCTTTTTTTTCACGTTAGTTCTCCTTAAGTAAAGCGCACCCCGATTGAGCGTCTTTCGAATTGACTCTCAGCACGCATATTTGGACCATCTTTGAGTATAGCAGATTCGAAACTCTTTGACAAACGAAAAATTCCCAAGTAAATACAACCACTTTGTGGTATAATTAGGAGTAGAAAGGAGTGATTCTCATGAATAAAAAAACCGTTTTAGTTACTGGTGCTTCCAGAGGAATTGGTAAGGCGATTGCAGTGAAGTATGCAAAAAAAGGATACAATGTTGTGATTAACTGTGTGAAAAATGAGGAATTACTAGAAAAAGTCAAAAAAGAAATCGAGGGGTATCAGGTGTCTTGCATGTCTTTTGTTGGAGATGTAGGGGATTACAAAACCTGTGAGGAACTCTTTAAACAAATAAAAAAGCAATATGCTTCCCTCGATGTATTAGTAAATAACGCCGGAATTTCCTTCATTGGGATATTAACCGATATGTCCATTGATGACTGGAATCGTATGATACAAACCAATCTTACCTCTGTCTTTAATTGCTGTCGACTGGCAGTACCAGAAATGATTACGCAAAAAAAAGGAAAAATCGTTAATATTTCCTCTGTCTGGGGTAATACGGGTGCCTCCTGTGAAGTAGCATACTCCACCACAAAGGGTGGAATCAATGCTTTTACAAAAGCACTTGCAAAAGAACTTGCACCATCAAACATACAGGTAAATGCCATTGCGTGCGGTGCAATTGATACTGAAATGAATCAGTTTCTTGCGGATGACGAACTAATGAATCTGATTGATGAGATTCCTGCCAACCGTTTAGGCAGGGCGGAAGAAGTCGCCGATTTTGTTTATTCCGTTACTCACAAAAATGAATACTTAACGGGGCAAGTTATAAACCTGGATGGGGCATGGATATAAAAAAAACAAAAGCGGATGGGGATTGGCAATTTGCAAGCCAAGACTAAAAATGCTGTGTATTCAAAACTCAAAACGATTGTCAATTTTAGTAAGCCATAAACAACAAAAATGGAGTGTCGCCACTCCATTTTTGTTATTGTCTTACTAAAATAATCGTTTAAATTCGTTTTGAATACACAGCATTTTTAGTCTTGGCTTGCAAATTGTAATTTATCTTTCGCCTCTTATAGTTTTTGTTTTTTCGTTTGTGTTTCGTATATTAAAATAACTTATAAGATTTTTTCTACTTTTACTTTTCTATAGAAATCGTTTCGGAATCGTCTAGACGGAACTGTTTTACTACGCCATCCATTTTGTTTGCCATTTCTTTTTGGGTCTCTGCCATGACGGTTACTTCTTTTACTACGCCGGTCAGTTCTTCGGCGCTTCCTGTGATTGTGCTGCTTCGGTCGGCCGTGTTTTGGGCAGCTTCGGCTACATCAACGATGGCGAGGTTGATTTCGTCCATTGTTTTTTGGATTCCATCGGTCATCTTCGTAATGTTGTCAATAATGGTTTCAAAGCTTCCGGCATCTTCTTCGTACTGTTTTGCAACTTGTGCAAATGTATTATAGTCTGGTGTAACTGTTTCTCCAATGAAAGAGATCAGATGCTGTGCATCCTGTGTCAAATCACCGAAGGCCGTGTGTATTTCGTTGATGGTCTTTCGAATCTCGTTTACTGTATTTTCTGTTTCGTTTGCAAGCTTTCCGATTTCACTGGCTACAACTGCAAAACCTTTACCCTGTTCTCCTGCTCGTGCTGCTTCAATGGAGGCATTTAAAGATAACAGATTAATCTGTTCCGCAATTTGTGAAATTGACTCTGCCATAATTCCAATAGTTTCCACAACCTCAGCCTTTTTCATACTTTCATTTAAGTTATCTTCATATTCTTTTGCAAGTTTTTCTGTTTTTTCAAAAGACTCTAAATTATCCCTTTGAATCTTAAGTGCACGGCTTCGTATATCTATAGTCATTTCGTTGCTTTGTTGTGTCTGGCTTACCAAATGCGTTACGGAGTCTTTTACATTCTGTGAGGAGGCTAAAAGTTCTTCTGTTGCCGCGCTGGAGGTCATCATATCTTCATTGATGATTTGGATTGATGAGCGTATCTGCTCAAAGTAATTTTGTAACTGCTCTGTCGTTGTATGCAATTTTACACTATCATCTCCAATTTCTTTAAATTGCTCTGCTATCATAGAAATGACCTTCTTATTTGCTGCATACATCTTGTTCATTGCTTCGCCCATCTGACTTAGTTCATCGCTTCCCTTAATCGGCATTGGCTGAATGGTGAAATCTCCTACCGAAAGCGACGTTGCAAAACGATTTACTCGTTTTAAATTCTTTGAGATGTTTCGAACAAGCAATAAAATAACGACAATAATTAGCAGGTTAATTATTCCACTAATTAAAAATAATAGCTTTTGTAAATGTTTCACTGGTTCATTCAGTTCACTAAAAGGCATGCGAATTGCAAGCTTCCAATTTAGAATTGGAATATTTTTAAAATAAACATTATAGATTTCCGTATCTTCTTTATAGTTTACTCTTCCCTCTTCGGTAGCAAGTATCTGAGTTCCTGCTTTCGCAAGAGTAGCATTATCCTCGGCTGTAATGGACTTATTCATTATTTTATCTGCGTCCTGTGAACTTAAATATATACCAGCACTATTTAGAAGAAATGCCTTTCCATTTTTTCCAATCTGTATCGAATTTACCAATTCTTGAATTGACGTCAAATCAATATCTACCGATACACATCCAATAAATTTACCCTGTTGATTGTAGATCGGATACGTACAAGACGACATTACCTTACCGGAAGTTTCATCATAATACGCTTCCGTAAACAGTGCCTCTTCTTTTGCATCTACGGTAGATGTATAGTATTCCTGATTAAAGTAATCATAGTCTGCATTACTATAATCCATGGTTACCGCTACAGTTTCTCCATCTTTATAGATGTATGGTCCAACGTATTTTTGTGTAGAATCATATACAAAAGGTTCAAACCAGATACCGGACCCCAACACAATATCCTCTTCATAAATTACTTGCGATAAGTGTTTTTCGTAATCTTCCAAACTCGTGTAGGTATATGAATTTCCAACCTGCTTTGCAATGATTGCTGCCATCATTTTGACACTGTCAATTTTCTTTTTGATTCCTGTTACTTTGGAATCCAGTTCGGAACGCATGGTCGCGTCTACCTGAGTTGAAATAGTTTCCATACTTTTGGTGGAACTAACATATGTAAGTAAGATTGTGCCAATTAAAACAACTGGCAATAGCGTAATTAGCATCTTGGTACTATAGTGTTTTATACGCATAAACTTACCCCCTTTATCTCTTAATTTTTTCTTAATTATACCTCATTTCGACAAATAGTACAATAATTATGTCGTTTTCCATAAATTTCATATAAAGTGTTTGAATTTTAGCAAATTTTGCTATATAATTATATTATATGTATCATGTCAATCGCAAGATTCACAGGAGGAGTACTATGAAATATATACGAACAGCTTTGGAAGCTGAGGTTACGCAATATGTACCAAATGAGGGATTAGAAGACGGTTTTGAATTATTCGCAGATGTTATTACCAAGGGTTGGATTGTCACAGATTCTCTCGTAAAAATCAAACGGCCAAATGGCGTTGTTTGCCCTTACATTCAAAATCGCAGGGGCCGTACCTTTATCGGTGAGGGTGACTATATTATCCTCGATGAGGACGGAACGAAGCATGTATGTGGTGCTGACAAATTTTTTACAAGGTATCAAAAAATAGAGTAAAAACAAACTCAAGCTAAACGTATGAGAACTAATAATAGACAAAAAATTCGAGTAATTTATGAGCTGACCTTATATATTAGACTGGTCTAATTTCGGGTAATGCTCATTCAATACTCGATTTTTTTATTTCCCCTTTCTTCTATATGATTGAATTTGCGATTCAAGTAGGTTACAATAGCCATAGCATAATTTCGAAAGGGCAGATTATTTTGAACAGTAAAAAACCATTATTATACCTTATTATAGCCTCTATACTTTGGAGCACTGGCGGCTTATTTATTAAGATCATTGATTGGAATCCCATGGCGATTGCAGGTATACGAAGTGGAATCGCAGCGCTTATTATGTTGCTATACCTTCGACATATTCCATCTTTAAGAAGCATTAAGCCAGTTACCATTCTGGGGGCTCTATCTTATTCATTTCTGGTCATTTGTTTTGTCATTGCAAATAAGCTAACCACCAGCGCAAATGCTATTTTATTACAATATACTTCACCAATCTGGGTCATGTTGTTTTCTTGGCTATGTTTAAAGGAAAAGATCAAATGGAAGGACATTGCCACCATGTTTGTTGTCTTTTTAGGTATGTTTTTATTTTTTGCAGACGAACTGCACCCGGGAAATATGCTTGGTAACTTAGTAGCTATTCTCAGTGGCGTTTTTATGGCTGCTTTTGTTATCCTTTTAAAGCAACAAAAGGATACCCCTTTACTCTATGTATCATTACTTGGAAACGTATTTACGTTTCTATTTGCAATCCCATTTTACACTACATCCGTTCCAGATTCCAAAACCATCGGTGGCCTTATTTTTCTAGGCGTGTTCCAGCTTGGTATTTCTTATTTGTTCTATACCAAAGCCGTTGCCCATGTAACCTTACTTCAGGCTACTTTAATTCCTATTTTGGAACCATTGTTAAATCCTTTCTGGGTCTTTTTTGTTACCAGTGAAAAACCAGGGGCTTTATCCATATTAGGTGGTTGTCTTGTTGTTGCAGCCGTTCTTTTACATCAACTTTTTTCCATCCCTAAAGTTTCGATTCCTTCGTAATATTTTTCATCCATTTCTTTTTGCGAAAGACATGAAACCCAAGGATTAAACGAATTAATTCTTCCTGTGACAAAATAAAATAAACCAGGTATACCGGTAGCCTCCATACATAACCTGCAATCAATGCAAGCGGTACACCAAACACCCATGTTCCAATCAGGTCTATTATCAATGTGTAATGTGTGTTGCCGCCGCTTCGGATGATTCCACCTGCTAAAATCATATTCGTAATCTTGGCAAACAAAACAATTGCAAGCGCATAAATCAGATACCTTGTAAGTCTTGCAACTTCTGGTTCGATGGAAAACAATGTAACATATGGCGTTGCAAGGAATACTAAAATACTTCCAATCATGACCGATCCAACTAGACCAACTTTGACCAGATATTTTGATATATCATAAGCAGCTTCTTTGTCATCTTGCCCCAGGCGCTTTCCTACCATAACTGCTGCCGCACTTGAAACCCCGGTAAACATACCAATAAACATGGCTTGTATTGGGTTTGTCAAGGTAACAGCGGCGAGAGACTGCGTTCCTAATCTTCCATATATTGCAGCATATATGTTTTCTCCAAAACTCCACAAAAATTCGTTCAATAGAATCGGAATTACCATTCCAGATATCTTTCGATAAAAAGAATTTCGAAATGCGACCGGGTGTAGTGTAAGTTCATTTCGAAATTTTTTACCAAAAATCATACAAATCAGGATGAATGTTTCTATGCTTCGTGCGATGAGTGTGCCGATGCCTGCTCCAATTAAGGAAAGACGCGGCATTCCAAATTTTCCAAAAATAAAAATATAGTTAAATAAAATATTGGCTCCCATGGATAGAATACTGGCATACATTGGCACACGGCTCATTTCCATACTTCGAAGCAGGGACGAAAGAAGCATGGTAATCGTCATAGGCATAAAACTAATTGCAATAATTCTAAGATAATTTGCCGCCATTTGCACAGTCTTTAAATCGGTCGTGTAAAGGCTCATAACATAATCTGGAATGAAAATCGAGGGGATTGCAAACAAAAGCATTACTGCCATTGCAATATAAAAACAAGAAAAAAAGCTTTGATTGATTCCTGCTTTATCTTTATTGCCATGATACTGAGCTATCAAAATCGAAGCTACTGCAGCTACCGCAGATATTGTCACCGTTACTAAACTTGAAAACTTTGCACCCAGTCCACTTCCAGCAATACTTACTGTCCCAAGACTCCCTACCATTAATTGATCCACTAAACTATAAGATGCTTGAAAAATACTCTGTAAGGTAACCGGTAACCCAATTACTAACATTTCCTTAAAATATGCTTTTTGAAAATTTAATTTCAGATAATATTTTTGCCTCATTTCTGATATCCTCCAGATTTTTGTATCTGCGCAAATACTTATAATTATATTAGCACGAAACAACGATTTCACAAGAGGTTAAACGCATAACCTATTCCAAAAAAGAAAGGCACAATTTGTGCATTGTGCCTTTCTTTTTTTCTTAGATTCTGTTTACACTATTTCGAACGACTAACGTTACCGGTAATCGTACGGTTCTTGCTTTTTTCCCTTCCATTAATTCTTGTAATAACAAAACGGCAGTCTTTGCCCGTTTTGAAAGGTCCTGGGAAATCGTACTTAATCCTGGATATACGAAACTGGCTAACGGTATGTCATCAAATCCTATAATAGAAAAATCTGTTGGTACCTTGATGCCCTTCTCTAACAAAAAATTCATAAACTCGATTGCATACATATCGGAAGCGCAAAAGGCTGCCGTATAAAGAGGCAGCTCGTCCAAAAGTGTTTGATATATCAACTTTCGCTTTTCCAAATTCATATCTAAAAGTTTATAATCACTCTCACTATATTCCAGTTTCTTTTCCTTCAATGCTTTCGTAAGTCCAAGATAGCGTTCATAATCTCCATCTTCTTTATTATCTGCCAGATACATAATCTTCGTATGTCCATTTTCAATCAAATGCATCCCGGCCATAAATCCACCGTCTATATTGTCAATTCCAACATCCGAAAAATTTTGTACTTCCTTTTGATAAGAATCAATCACAACAAAAGGAATGTGCATTTTCCTGCGAATTTCTTCGTAATCACGCAAACAGTATCCAACTAGAATAAGACCTGCCATATTCCACATGGATGCATAGCGGACAATCGAGTCCAGATTTGCTTCTTCTTTTACCATCATAAAATAATCATTTTCTGCCAGTTCTTTGGACAAACCATTTAAAATCCCACTAACAAAAGGATCTTCTATCATCTTTCCTTCGTATTTCACATCATCCGAAAGTACCACACATACAATACGTGATGTATTTTGTGCCAGGAGAACGGCCGCCATATTTGGAATGTATCCACTTAGTTCTAGCTTTTCCTGCACTTTATGCACCGTCTGATTGGATATTTTTTTGGTTTTTCCATGGATTACATTGGAAACAGTTGCCGTGCTTAGTCCCAGCTCCTGTGCAACATCCTTAATTGTGATTCTTCTTTGTTCCAATGTATCCACCGCCTTTTGCTCTTTTCCTCATTATACACAATGAAATACAAGAAAACAAATTACTTTAGCTTCAAATACTCATCAAATTCTTTTTCAATTTCATCCTCTGGTTTTTTTGTAAGAAGGCTAACTACAATTACAAATATACCAGAAACGATAAATGCCGGCAAAAGTTCATAAATATTAATATAGCTTTTGATAAAGTTTCTCCAGAAAAATACCATAATTCCTCCCGACAAGATTCCAGCGAGGGCTCCTTGCCAATTCATCCTCCGCCAATAAAGGGACAAAAGAATTGCTGGTCCAAATGCCGCTCCAAATCCTGCCCATGCATAAGCTACCAAATCAAATACCGAACTTTCTGGGTTTCTTGCTATAAAGAGAGCAATTGCTGCAATTGCAAGCACACTGAATCTGCTTACATTCATCGTGGTCTTTTCACTCATGCGACTTCCAAATATTTTTTTCGCAATATCTTCAGAAATTGCAGAAGATGTTATGAGTAGTTGTGAATCTGCCGTACTCATAATAGCTGCCAGAATTGCAGTCAGAAAAACACCTGCCAGAATCGCAGCAACCGGACCTCTTAATATATGTTGAGTCAAATATATAAAAATCCGCTCTCCATCCATCGAGGCCATTTCCTTCGCCGATACTACAGTAGAAACATATGCTTTACCAATAACCCCCAACAAAACTGCTGCCGAAAGACTTACCAATACCCACGCCATAGCAACTCTTCTTGCTGGTTTAATTTGTTCTGCACTCTGTATTCCCATAAATCTTGCAAGTATATGAGGCTGTCCAAAGTATCCAAGTCCCCACGCAGCAATGGAGATAATCGTTATCAAACTATATCCACTTCCAATCCCTGTCCATTCGCTAAATCCAAGGCTACTTACTCCATCTGCCAAAGAACCAGCAAGTTCAAAGGTAGCGGATGCCCCACCAAGCTTAACCACCGCCATAATAGGAAGCAATACAATTGCAAAAAACATAACAACTCCCTGAATCAAGTCCGTCCAGCATACTGCCAAGAATCCACCCATAAAGGTATAAGATACAATAACAACTGCTCCAAAAACGAGTGCTATCTGATAATCCATACCAAACACAGCATTAAACAGCTTCGCTCCTGCAGAAAACTGTGCTGCCGTATAGATTAGAAAAAACACAACGATAAATACAGCGGATATAATTCGAATCAGATTACTTTTATCACGGAATCGATTCTCAAGGAAAGAAGGAATTGTAATAGAATCTCCCGCCTTCTCCGAATAATTACGAAGTTTTTTCGCAAGCAAGAGCCAATTTAGATAGGTTCCAACTCCAAGCCCAGCTGCTGTCCAAACAGCTTCCGCAAGCCCATTATTCTTTGTCAATAAAAATGCAGTTCCCGGGAGTCCCATTAAAAGCCATCCGCTCATATCAGAAGCTTGTGCACTCATTGATGTCACCCAAAAATTGAGGCTTCTTCCTCCTAAGTAATAGTCTGTTTGGCTTTTGTTTTTTTTGTAAAAATAAAAGCCTATCCATAACATAATGGCTAAATAAAAAATCAAAATCGCAGCATGAATCATTTGTTCCATTTTGAATATCTCCTTTACCTTTTTACCCTTTTATCACATTAACGCTTTAATTATACACAAATATGAGATATTTTCAAATAGTAATTTTTGAATCATGTGTTGCTAGTACAATTTGTGTTGCATAGAAATTATTATATATTCTTTCCCGTCCATTTCTCTTACTGTTCTTCTTACTTCATGGAATCTCATTTTTGACCAAAATTCGAATCCTTTTTCATTGGTTTCATGACATCCCAGTTCCATCTTTTCAAATCCCATCTTTTTTGAAACTTCCATGATATCATTCAAGATGTTTTTCCCAACTCCACGTCCTTGCGTACTTGCATCCAAGATAAACAAACCCAGAAAAATCGTTTTATCATTCGGATATCCTTCAATAAGGTCAATGATTGCAATACATTTACCTTCTTGATATAAAGCTATATAAGTCTTACTTTTAATATCCATTCCAGAAGGCAAATCTGTGATGTCAGATATACATTCTGTCCTTGTTACACTATGTTCTTGCGTTCTTGAAAAAAAATATACATTCGTTTGAAATAATGCCAATACATCATCTATATTCTTTTCTGAAATAATTTCGATGCGATATTGCTGCATTTTCATTCTTAGTTGATCTAATATCATGTTTAACGCTCTCCTTTTCATTCGTTACTATTCTTTCACACGATATGTCTTGCAATCATCTGATCGATCCAAAAATCCGTATTCAATGAGCGCTCTACGAATCGTTGCATAGTCATCGTATATCCTTCCAAGGATTCGGTTAACCTCCAATTCTTTATACTCACGATCTCGAACAAAATTATTCATGATTTCTCTCAATAGAATTATCTTTTTCTTTTCCTTTGCTGGAAACTGTTTTATGGCACCATTCTCATCCATATATGTTTGAATCGTTTTTTGTCGTTCTGTATCTGTTATATTGTATCGATCATCCAACATTTTTGCGGTATGATGCACCTGTTCTAAAACTCCGTTATCGGACAAATTAATTGGGACCTTTGTTTTTTGCTCCAAGGATTTCATTAGCGCTACAAATAACTTCGCCTGCTTTTCTTTTTCTCGCAATTTGAAACGATGATTTCGAACCGTAGAATATGCGATACCCACCTCTTTGGCAATGGTTTTGTCATCCTTTCCTTCGGACATCAATTTTAAAATATTTTGTTGTATTTCGGATATACCCGTCAAATCTGGATTTTGATTTAATAGATAGTCGATGGTATATCCATGCTGCTCCTTTGCGTGCTTCTTAACTGCGCCGCCAGCGTCATATAATTCTCCTTCGATTTCAAATATTCTTCCTTTTTCATAGGTTTCACCACACAGTACGCAAGTATAAAAATCCTGCGTTTCCTTATATTTATTTACAATGTCATCGATGGTTTCTTCCCAAATAGTTACTTTATTTTCCATAATAACGCTCCTCATCTAAATCTTTTATATGATTTGTCTTTAAATGACTTATTTTTATATGATTCATTTTTCATTATATATTTTTTATATCCATTTGTCTACCTATTTGTAAACATTTTAAATACTTGTTTGTTATTAGATGTAAAATAGAGGTATGAAAATTCAGATTACAATTTAGGTATATATTGTTGGAATCGAAATTTGCGATTCCTAAATATAATGCCAGATTCCTTTTCACTAGCTAGTATATTCAGACGTTATAACAAGAATTAAAAAAAGAAGGTTAATCCCATGGACTAGCCTTCTATCTCATCTTTACTATAATTTTGTTATTCTCACTTTCGATTGCCCATACATCCCTATAAATCCAATGCCTCGAAATCTTTTACCGATTTTCTATAGGCAATTAATGTTGTGATACTATAAATCAACATACCAACAACCAAGACAATCAGCTTCTCCTTCAAATAATACGTATCTTTTGTATCAAGATAGTTTTTTGCAAAAAATAGGATATGCGTGCAGCTTTCAACTACCATGATATATAGAAATACAACAATACTAGATATCAGAAAGGCCTTTCCTACCTTGTTTACATCCTTATAATAAATACGGAAGAATACCAGATTGAAAATACCAAATAGAACAAAGGATAACCCAAAGAAGGCAATGTTCGCCTCCATTCCAACCTGATTGCATGGAACAGGAAGATTTTGTCGAAGGATTGCAAATGGGATTGCTAGAGCAATCTGCGACAATTGCAAAATAATAACAAATAGAAAGCGAGCTTTCACAATATCTTTTTTTCTAACAGGAAGGCTTATGCTATACAAAATATCATAGTTTTCTCTGCCATTTAAGCAGGTAAAGAATACAGCCAGACCCAAATAGAAAAAGGCAACGTAATACGGATAGTTCGGAATCAGCAGCATAGCCGAAAAAGAAAGAAAGATTATTGCGATCGGGTGCATTGCAAGTTTAAATTCTTTGCGTAACATATTTCTCATCTACATTTCCTCCTTTTCCATATGTATCATGATGGCTTCCAAATCTGCTTCCATTGCAGGGATGTTTATATTCTTTGTGTATTCTTCCTTAATAAGTGCTGTATATCCCTCTTTTGCCCTTTTGCATCCAATTAGATACGGTTTTATTTCCTCTGTAATCTGTTCCTCCTTCAAATTCAATATTTTATAAGAGGTTACAAATTCTTTCATATTACCATTTTCCAGAATTTTACCGTTTTTAATATAAATAATATTGTCTGCGCATTTCTCCAAATCCGAGGTAATATGGGTGGAGAACAAAATCGTAATTCCCTTTTCACAAAGATTGTTAAATACATCCAGCAATTCATCGCGAGACACTGGATCAAGCCCGCTTGTAGGCTCATCCAGTATTAGCAGTTTGGCATTATGGGACAATGCCAGAACAAGGGCAAACTTTACCTTCATTCCTTCCGAAAGTTCAGATGGTGTCTTGTTTTCATCTAAACAGAACAGTTTCATATACTCACGATAAGCATTATCATCCCAATCTTTAAAAAAAAGTTTATTTATACTTGTAATGGTCTTTATTTTCTTTTTGGAATAATAATTTATTCCACCAAACACTAAGCCTACATCCTGCTTAATTTCAAGTTCATGTTCCAAAAAACGCTTACCCAAAAAAGCAATTTCTCCACTATCTGGATGCACATAATTAAATAAAGCTTTCAGTGTCGTACTTTTTCCAGCCCCGTTTCTTCCGATAAACCCTGTAATTTTTCCCTCCTCCAGTGAAAAAGAGATTTCTCCCAGTTCAAACGAAGGATACTTTTTTTTAAGCTTCGTTACTTCTAATATACTCACTTCTTACATCCTCCTTATCTTTCGATATACCCAGCAATAAGAAACGTAGTACTGGTATTTTTCTTATCATTTCATATAGGCAAGGAACTACTATGATTTCTAGGATAAGTAATAGTAGATAATTCAAAATCATTGGTAATCTCAAATAGGTTACGACTAAATATGCGAAAAGTATCAAAACCGGATAGTGTAAAACATAGATTCCAAAGCATCGGCTGCTTAAGTATTTTGTAAATCGGTTGCTTTTATTAAACCATGCTTTTGCACTGCCTAATATGGCAAGTATCATGATCCACAAATAGAAGTTCGTAAATGCACTCTGTAAGCACGCATCCGTAGTATAATTTCGTCCATAATAATAAATGGTATAAGCTACGCCACAAACCACTGCGACAATCAGAAGTGGGAACTTCCATTTTTCCAACGCAACCTGCACATTATCATGTGAAAATACATAAAACCCAAGTAAGAACATAAAAATGTAAATACCATTTCGGTATACGGTTATCATAGGCGTATTTAGCAAAAAGGAGCTGCCCCAAACAGCAAAGAAAAGTAACAGAATCATTATTCCATTAATTTTTCCACAAACATTCCATAATTTATCTTTTTTATCCACTTTCCGAATCAATAATAGTATCATCGAAGCGAAAAATAATTCCTGGGCAAACCATAGTGGTCCACTTCCACATAGAGAATAAATCAAGTATTTTATAAATCCAGGTATTTTATCTGCATTTCCCGCAAACATATCCGTATATAAGCTTGTGATATAGCCACTAGTCCACCCAAGGATTAAAGTTCCTGCAATAGAAGGGATCAAAAGTTTTGTTACTCGTTCTTTTGCAAATTGTTTATCCGTTCTTTTTTGTAAGGAATACCGAGCACTAATTCCTGCGACCAAAAATAGGCATGCCATAAACCAAGGATACACAAAATACAAAAACGCATCCATTTGTGGAATTCCTTTTACTGCGATGTTTGATATAACGCCAACACTGTTAAAGATATAAATAACGTGATATAAAACTACCAGCAATACGATACCAATGCGAATATTATCTAAATAATATTTTCTCATGCTTTACTCCATTTCTGCGCTGCTACTATTTATTTTTTATAGATTCATTGATTGCATTCAAAAAATTCATCACGATGCCTGCTTTTACTAAAGCAATCCCTTGTTCCTCATCTCCAAGAACAATCAGGCTATCACCTGGATTCAAATCAAAGATTTTTCTCGCTTTTACTGGAATCACAATCTGCCCACGTTCTCCGATTGTAACGGTTCCAAACAAATGCTTTCCTTTTGGGGGAATTGGCAATCCTAAATCATTTTTTTCCGAATAATAGATCAAGTCATCCACGGTTACATCATACAATTTTGCAAGTGCTGCACAATTGGTAATGTCCGGTGTTGTTTCTCCACTTTCCCACTTAGCAACCGCTTGCCTAGACACATTTATCATATCTGCCACTTGTTCCTGTGAATAATTATGAAGCTTCCTTAATGTTAGTAAATTCTCACTTATCATACTTTACTTCCATCCTTTCATCGAAATTCATGTGGTGTGAATCGTCATACCTTTCATACTTTTCATACCTTTATCTTATTATAAAAAAAACACAACAAAAATCCACCAATGTTTCGTAACATTTTTCATGTATTTTTGTTATGTTTCGTTGCGTGCTCTAAACTACTTGAATTTTTAACAATTTTGCCAGTTCTGCCGCCTGATACATATTGACTTTTACACCTGCTAACTCTGTATAATTTTCTGATACCATAATACCTTCTATGATGCAGTTTGAAAAATCAATATTCTTTAATGGTGTTTTAAAAAAGTCGACGCTTGTAAAATTAACCGTTTCAAATGTTACTTTTTTAAACTTTACTTGAGACATAAAAGCTTCTTTCAAGTCACTATCCTTTATGGAACAATTATCCCATACCGTATGCTCAAAATTTGCAAAATTGAAATTACAACTTTCCCACTTTGATTCCTTTATAACAGCACGAATAAACTTGCTCCCATTTCCCTTACAATCTTTCATGCTTGTGTTTTTCCAATAACTATTTTCGAACACACTATTCGAAAAATCACAATTTTGAAAATCCACATGATAAAAGCTTGCGCCGCTAAAATCACAGTTTATAAATCGGCATTTCAAAAACTGTGCCTGCTCAAATTCCACTTTTGATACATCTAGGTTTGTCAATGATTCATTCTCAAAAATTCCAGTTATCGCTCTTTCATCATTTTTTGCATCTAAAATAATTTCTTCTAACATAATTAACCTCTAGCATCGCTATATTATTACGATTATCCTTTCCTTTTTCAAGGATTTATTCCGAATACATCTCTTAATATGTTCCATTTTATGTTCCACACATCGTCGTGGTAATTGCTCACAATGGTAACCAAGACATTCTTCTCCCTATGATAGCACGAATCTAAGCAAACACCAGGATCATCTCCCTGGAAAAATGGAAGCATTGATCCATCTGACAATTCCTTTAACCAGATTCCAAAACCATATTTACTACGACCATTCACACTTTGTACGTTTAACATCTGATTCAAAGACTCTTTTGAAAGTAGCGTACCAAAAAGCAAGTTATCCCAAAACTTTTCGATATCCAATACCGTCGTATAAGCTCCACCTGCGCCGGTTCCTTTTACGTCTACACTGTAGATATTTGTGTAATACTCGTTTCGAACTTCATCAAATATATATGTATTGGCACATTTCGCTGGTAATCGGTCCAACTCATAATAGCCCGTGTTACTCATATCGCAAGGAATAAAAATCGTTTCTTTTAAATAAGCATCAAATTCCATTCCTGTTATTTGTTCCATAATAAGCCCAAGAACTACATATCCTGAATTATTATATTGAAAGCGTTCGCCTCTTGGATACATCATTGGTTTAACGATAAACAATGGTAATAAATCTTTGTTGGAACGAATTTTGTAATTTGGATAATCGATCCATAGTTCCTCGTATTCTTCCATTACCGATTCATCAAAATAATCTGGAATTCCAGAAGTATGATTCAGTAATTGTAGAATCGTAATCTTTGTATCAATTGCATGCCAATCCAAAGGCAAGATATCTCCAATTGTACTATTAAGCGAAAGTTTTCCTGTTTCAATCAGTTTTAAAATACCAACTGCTACAAAAACTTTTCCTGCCGATGCAGTTGCAAATTTTGTTTCAACTGTATTTGGTATAAGGTTTGGAAAATCAGCATACCCCATCGCCTTTTGATAAACTATATTTCCTTCTTCTCTGACTGTTATACATCCTCTGAATTCAGGCGGTATCACCGTTTCTATCTGCCTTGTTACTGTATCTTGCTCCATTACAATATCTCCCATATATACATCTCGTATCATGCATTCATCAAATTTAAAAAGTTGGTATATCTATCATTAAACTGGCCATAAAAATCTGTTTGGGCATCATATTTCCTTACATAGAAGTTATTCAGTATGTACATATTTAGATTTCTTATTAGATTCTCATCCTGCGTATCCTTTATGATATCTTCCATATCATTTAATAAATAATGCCAGTCGACTAAAAACTTCTCGTTTTCTACCGCATCCTTTGTATCAATCCACTTACTTACTTTCATTTTTGTTTCGCTGGTATTTCTACATTCATTTGTTTGTAAAATATATTTAAATCCATGATTCTCATAATATCTTCCAAGCGGAAATATTCGGCAAATCCCTGGACGATATGCATGGATACTGCATCTACCTTCCTTATTCAAAAAAGCACAGGCTTCTAAATCGCCTGTCATCTTAAGATTTGGCAGTATAATGCCATCTACAACATTAAGTTCAATTCGATCTACCAGCAATTCATTAAATGTAGTATTCTGATTTGTCGTTAGTCGGTAGATATCAAACGGATCTAATACGATAGAATTTCCCATGCCATGGCAGCAAGTAGCACTACCTTTGCATCCATTACAGCTTACCTTTACTAGGTCATCCCGATTATATAGGTTGCCATCCGATATTTCATCCAAACTGCAGTTTCTTTTCATGCTATTACCCTCTCTTGTTTCATTACTCTACAAAAATCCCGCAAGTACAAGGCTTGCGGGACATAAATTACACTTCACTCTCGCTCCATTACAGTTACATGCACCACATCGCCCGGCTGCTTCCCGATTTTCTCTCGAATATCTTTTCTCACACCTAAAATATGCCCAAGTGTTTTCATTCGGACTAAGCTCCCATCATAAGGAATTCCATCAAATGTCGCACTCACCTTCACACGCCCTTTTCCAAACTCTTCCTTCACATCATAAGGAAATTCTATATAAGCTCCGTCAATATCTGGAACTTTTATTAAAGTTGCATCAAATTCATAAACTTTATCATTCATTTTAGAATCCTCCCATTTACCTTGCATTATGACAAGGCTACCATACCATACAACTACCGTCTATTATAGTCCATTTTGAACACATTATCCATCTTAATATTCATATCACTTTATGATTCCATTACAATAAAACTATTTTGCAAAATCAAAAAATGTTATCCCAATTTGCATCCTGGCGCACAACTAGCCGGTGCTCTAACCGAATTTATACGATTATTTTAATAAGACAATAATGGAAAAGCGAGTGCCTAATCACTCGCTTTTCCATTGCCCATGGCTTATTAAAATTGGTAATCGTATTGAGGTTAGAGCACCGGCTAGTTGTGCGTCAGGGTGCAAATTGAACACAAACCGTTTTTTATTATCTACTGTAACACAGTAATATAGATAGCCGTTAAAATTGCAGTCGTAATTACTCCGCAGATATTTGCCCCTAACGCATACTCTAAAACAAACGACATCTTATTTGCTTTATGTACTTCCTTTTGTGCAACCTTCGCGGTAGAAGGAACACAGGATACTCCCACAATACCGATAACTGGGTTAAAGTTCTTTCCTCTTACAAAGTAAATTACATATCCTCCGATTAATCCACCGATACCAGAAAGCAATAATGCAAGCATACCAAGAACCAACAATTTAAGAACAACTGGATTTAACAATGTGCTGGCATCACTAACAAAAACAAATCACTTTCAACTACATCAAAAAAGTTTATCGAGTTTGTTCGTTGTAGTATAAAAAATTATAATATTGATACACAAATATTGCCTGACGTAAAGAAGGATGACGTTCCAAATGATTAAATCAATTAGAACGTCATCCTTCTTTTCTCACCTTACAATGATTTATGCCAACACTTTTCCAACTGGAAATGCTTTTCTAAAAAATGCTCTTACTATTGGTCCTGCTATTAAAAGCTGCAATGGCAACGCCATAATTAGATTCTTGGGAATATTGGTTAACCAAATCATTATGATCTGACTCCAAGCTCCTGACCTCATACATACTTCAAGTGCACCATACATCGACATTATTATTACCATTGGAAGCACCATACAGCACGAAACCGAAATTGCTTTTCTAAGACTGCTACTATCTGGTTTAATCAAAAAACGAAATGCAAATCCTTTTGCAAATCCAGATACAAAAAACCAGTCACAACACATTGCAAATACGAATGCGATGGGAAAACCGATCCACCCTTCTTTGATGCTTTCCAATGACAATCCTCCCATGTGCATCGATACATTATAAATGCTCATCCAAAGCACCATAAAAAAACACATCATTACTGTAAATATTAAACTTTCTCTCTTGTTCTGTGGCATACGTTATCTCCCTTAATAAATATATTAATTGATTTTAGCGCAAAAAAATACAGTGCCCGCCATCCTAACTTTCGCTAAGAATGACACTCACTGTACATATCTTCACTACCATTTGCATTTAAAATACTATAATCAATTGCATTTATCATATCACACTTTTTTCGTGATTGTCAACGCTTGAACTTTTTTCGCTCACATTATCACTTTTTATGTATCTTAATCAGCAAACTTTCTAGCCGTTATTATAAAGAGTGAATAGTTTATTTTTTCACCTTCTACATTTTTTTCATCATAATAAAAGGTATTTGATTCTACATCACAAAAGCCTGCGCTTGTTAGGATATTTTTTAATTCATCCTGATTAAATCCATTATGTCCATCAAAGTCGGGAAAATCTTTATGAAAGCTTCCATCCTCTTCATCTATATCTACAATACATAGATAGCCATCCTTATTCAGTAATTGATACAATTTATTTACGATCTCAAACGTATCTTTGATATGGTGCAATACCATTGAATTATAGATAACATCGAATTTCATATCGAACGAATCTGTATCGAGCAAATCTATTTGATGCACAGTCATGTTATTTATTTCATATTTGCTAATTTTATCGTTAAGGATATCAATCATACCCTTAGACGAATCAATCAAAGTTACCGTTTCAAATTTATCATAAAGATTAAAACTTACAAGCCCAGTTCCGCATCCAAACTCCATGGCAGTAGAATTCTTATCTGTTCCAATTGAATTCCATATTTCATTTGCTATTATTTTTCCTCGATTAATTCTTTGTTCCGTATCCCAAGTTTTCGCATATTCATCAAAACTCATTTTGCAACCTCCATATTTTCTCTACGTATCCTATAAGTTACCGATAAACTCTAAGCATGACTTTCTACTACGTAAAATGATAATCTCTTTATCGCGCTCCTTACTTAACATTTTTAAGTATTTCTCGCGATTCTTTTTGTTAAAGTTCCAAACAAACTTAATAAAATTGAAATCAAATTTCTCTGGGCAATATCCGCCCATATCTGCACGGCTTTTTCCATATCCCTTTATCAATCTTTTCAACACGCCAAAAAGACAGACCCACCGTGGATAATCCAAATAGATTACCGTATCACAATATTTAAGCCTTAAATCAATTGTTCCATCATAGTTACCATCTACAATCCATTTATCTTTTTGAATCGCTTGTGTTAGCAAATCATTAAATTCTTCCTGTGGTGCTTCCTGCCAATTATCTCTCCAATGAAGAACATCTAAATGAATGAGCGGTATATTTAATTTTGATGCAAGTCGCTTTGCTAATGTTGTTTTCCCACTACCACAGCAACCAATAATCATAATTCGATTCATCGTTATATTCCTTTGTATTTTCTCTTGTATTTTCTTTTGTAAATGGCTAGCAGATTATGTATTGAAATCATGCATTCTCATTCAGCAACACCATGTGTATATGGTCTTCCCATATCCCATTAATCTTCAAATACTTATTTGCCAGACCTTCATTTTTAAAATTCAGCTTTTCTGCGACTCGTAAGGATGCTCTATTACGTGGCATGATATTTGCCTCGATACGATGTAATCCAATATCGCCAAACGCGATTTCGATTCCTTTTTTTACAGCCTCTGTCATAAATCCTTTATTTAGCTCGTCTTCATCCAATCGATATGCAAGAAAGCAGGATTGAAATGCTCCCATAATAATTCCATTGAAAGCAACCATTCCAATTACCTTTTCGCTTTCTTTACAGGTAATCCAAAATTTAACCCCACTTAAATTTTCACAGTTTTTTTCATCACATTCTAATTCGCTTCGCTGGAATTCAACCGTATAAAAGTCATCACTACGTAAGGGTTCTGTCGTCTTCAAAAATTCCTTATTTCGTATAAAGTATTCTGCTACCTGTTGTGCCATTTCTCGATTTGACAAATGCAAAACCAAACGGTCTGTTTCGTATGCTTGTTTTAACATTATTACATCCTCCTTTTATGACTTTACTAAGTTTAACAGTAGTACTACATTATAGATCAACCGCACTTTATTTTCTATCTGTTTTATTATACTACTTATTCCAAACAAACGTTATAAAAACTTACGTCCAAAATATCTACACGCATGTAAAAGCCCCTGGAATTTACAGATTCCAGGAGCTTCTTATAGACAGTTAATTTACATACGAACTATGAATAAAACGTAAACTTTCTTTGCTTATTCATTCCAAGCGGTTACATTTTTTCTAAGCCAGTCCGCCCATGCTTCAAATCCTTCCCCTGTTCTTGCTGATACAGGGAATATTTCTGCCTTCGGATTTAATGCTTTAATACGCTCTTTTGCTGCTTCTAAATCGAAATCAAACACGCTCATTACATCAATCTTATTAATCAGCACTGCATCACAGATGCTAAACATGAGTGGGTATTTTAGTGGCTTGTCATCGCCTTCGGGAACAGATAGGATCATTGCATTCTTTACCGCTCCTGTATCAAACTCAGCTGGACATACAAGATTTCCTACATTTTCTAATACTACCAAGTCCATGTCTTGTGTACCAAATTCGGTCAAGCCTTGACGTGTCATATCTGCATCTAAATGACACATACCGCCTGTATGCAATTGGATGGACTTTACTCCGGTTGTTGCAATTTTTTCTGCGTCTACAGAAGAATCGATGTCCGCTTCCATAACCCCAATCTTGATTTCTTCTTTTAACATTTCAATGGTACGCATTAATGTGGTTGTCTTACCTGAGCCAGGGGAGGACATTAGATTCAAAAGAAAGGTCTTCTCCTGCTTTAATTGTTCTCTTAACTTCTCAGCATCCTTATCATTATTATCAAAGATACTTCTCTTAATATCAATTACTCTGATTTTATCCATATAGTTAATCACCTCAACGTTTTACTATGTAATAGTATACAGGAACACCTTGCTAATCGTCAATAACTCCGATGTCTTTTATCATGACTTCTCGTCCGGTTTTCACCTTCCATTGCTTACTGCCACAGGTTGGACAAACCGGCTGGTCTGCGTTCATGTTTTCCAATACGGAATAATCGCAGCCACAATCCTTACAAGTAGCAATTCCTTCAATTTCTTCGATCACCAGATTTGCGCCCTCTAATATCGTATGCTCAATTGCAGCTGGCCAGCATGCGTGGACGTATTTGGGTATTACACCAGTCAGTTCGCCGACCTGCAATGTTAATCTGCCAATCTTTGCAACATGATTTGCCTTGGCAGCTTCTTGTGCAGTTCGAACTATGTTTAAAACAACTCCCATCTCATGCATGGTTGATTCCTCCTGTTATTTTGATGTTTCTGCTGCTTTCTTTTTTTCAATACGTTGTGCTCTTTCTCCTGCATTGGCAAGGAAATTATTCATCCACTCTTCTGGATCCTTCGCTGAGCCTACATCGTATTTACGTTTCAATTTGATGGCATCAAATTCGCACTTTGTTGCACAGATACCACAACCTAAGCATCTGTATTCATCGACAACGGAAATTCCACAACCAAGACAACGATTGGTCTCTTTTTTAATTTGTTCATCGGTAAGATCCGTACGTAGATCCTTAAATGACTGGCTTGCTGCATGATGGTCTACATTTGCTGGCTTCTGACGAGCCGCTTGATCAAATCCAGCCAAATCAAGATTCGTTTTATCAAGCGCATGGTATTCTCTCTCTCTACGCACGGTCAGGTTTTGGCCTAAAATGTAGCGTTTGATAGAAATTGCCGCCGTTTTACCAGATGCAATTGCATCAATCGCAAATTTAGGCCCTGTAACCGCATCTCCACCAGCAAATACATCCGGCTCACCCGTCTGTAATGTCACTCCATCCACTACCATGGTATTGCGTCCGGTCAATTCCATCTTAGAACCATCTACTAGATTTCCCCAGTTCATTGCTTGACCAACGGAAACAAGTACATTATCGCATGCTACAATTATGGTAGTCTTCTCATCATATACTGGGTTAAATCTGCCATTTTCATCAAACACTGATACGCAGCGCATGAATTCAACGCCTGTTACCTTTCCATTTTCACCAAGGATACGCTTTGGTCCCCAGGAATTGTTTATTTCAATACCTTCTATGGTTGCTTCTTCCTGTTCTTCGCGAAGTGCTGGCATTTCCTCTTTATTTTCCAAGCAGTACATTGCGGTTGCTTTTGATCCCATTCGTACGGAAGAACGTGCTACGTCAATGGCAACATTACCACCACCAATTACAACTGTTTTTCCCTCTAGTTTCTTTCCTGCATTCAGACTAATATTACGAAGGAATTCTACTCCAGTTATAACCCCTTGGAGTCCTTCTCCTTCAATGTTAAGCGCTCTTCCATCCTGCGCACCTACCGAAAGGAAGAATGCCTTGAATCCTTGAGCTCGAAGTTCATTCATGGTTACATCTTTTCCAACTTCGATACCAGTCTTAAAGGTAACTCCTAACTGACGTAATACATCAATTTCAGCATCGATAATTTCATTTTCAAGACGAAAGGTTGGGATACCCATGGTAAGCATTCCGCCAAGCATGTTCTGTTTTTCAAAGACACATACTTCAAATCCTTCCACCGCTGCATAATAGGCACAGCTTAAACCGGCAGGGCCTGCACCGATGATGGCAATCTTTCCATCTCTTTTTTCAAAAATCTCAGGTATATAGCGATTTCCTGATTCCAATTCTTTATCTGCAATATATTTCTTGATATCATCAATTGCAATTGCCTCATCCAGATCTGCCCGCGTACATTCGGATTCACATCCGTGAGGACAGACGCGTCCACAAATTGCAGGAAATGGATTATCACGTTTAATGATTTTAAGTGCTTCCTCAAATTCGCCCTGTGCTGCTTTACGAATATATCCTTGAACGGATACATGTGCAGGACATTTTGTTTTACATGGAGCGGTTCCATATTCATTTACCATCTTACGAATCTTGTAATCTGGATTCCAATGTTCCTC
The DNA here is from genome assembly GCA_002419585.1 of Lachnoclostridium sp. UBA5725. Taxonomy (GTDB): domain Bacteria; phylum Bacillota; class Clostridia; order Lachnospirales; family Lachnospiraceae; genus DIGJ01. The sequence goes on along the minus strand of DIGJ01000023.1, from coordinate 37,451 downwards.
GGTCCAGTCCGTATCGTATGGGGTTTCCAACATCGTAGGTGCTTGATTTTCTTTGCAGAAAGAGGAACCAAGAGCGAGTGCATTTGTATTACAATTTTCTACACAAGCGCCACAGCCTACACATTTTTCAGCATCCACTTCTGCAACAAAGTTGGAACGGTTTGGATCTGGATCATTGAATAAGGTTGCTACACGTAAAGAAGCACATGAGCATCCACAGCAGTTACAAATAAAGGTTGATTTGTCCACACCTTCATTATTAAAAATTTCATGTACCAGACCTTCTCGTTCCGCCTTCTTTAAGATATCTTCCGCTTCTTCACGTGTTATTTGTGTGGCACGTCCACTGCGGATATAATAATCTGCTTCTGCTCCAATTTGAATACACATGCCTTCGATTGTATGTTCACATGCATTGCCCATTAGCTTTTGTGCAAGACGACATGCGCAGTCTGCTTTTGAATAAAGATCACTCTGGTCAAAATAGGTCTGAAGCTCTTCATAGCTTGCAATGTGTGTTTCCGCTTTTATTGAGGCTTTAATCGGAATGGTACGCAATGCTCCTCCACCAACTCCCATCATTGGTCCAACGTTTCGATCCATATCAGTAGTATAATTATGAAAAGCGATTGCTACCGCTTCATTTTGTAATTGTTTGTTTAATAATAGGTGCTCGCAAATTCCCGGTGCCCATGGAACACGCTGATACTTTGTGACACCTTCCACCACCGTATAAAGTAAAATACCAATATTTCCAAGTTCCACCAGTGTTTTTTCGATTTCTTCCGGTTTTACCCCTGCATTTTTTGCAATCTCTTCAACAGATTCTAATGTCGTTGAACATAGCATGGCAACTGCTGCCTGATCATCATTAATTACCGATGCAAGTAACGCAACACCAGCATCTTCGGCTGTTCTTCCATTTTCCATATCCGGTGCATTTCCATCAATCATATTCGCTAACTGAATAATCTTTTCCATAAAATAAACCTCCTCATTATGTACATTTCCATAGGATAAAATAACTGTATGTTAATTACTTAACATTGCATATTCATTATATGCATGTTACAATTTACTTTAAATAAATACCTTTAACGAATTGTCTCATTCTGATACAATTATATAAATTTGTCTCATTTTAACTTTTTGTTGAAAGGAAATACTAAGGAAAAACTATGATTAAGGCTGACACAAAAAACATTTTATGTAATTCTTTTCATGACTTATTGAAAAAACAGTGCTTCGCTAACATAACCGTTCAGGATATTGTAGATAATTGTGGGGCATCACGCGCCACCTTTTACCGACACTTTAAAGATAAATACGACTTGATGAATTGGGATGGCAAAGAATTTATTGAGAAATGCATTACAAAGAGCCCTGACCTTATCGAGTATAAACGCATTTTATTTCAATGTGTCTGCAACACAAGAGATAATTGTGAATATCTTACCAAAATAGTTAATATTCAAGGTCAAAACTCTTATCTTGATTTTTTATATAACTTCTCTACCGAATGCTGGTACAAATATTTTATTCAGGAAACGGATCGGAGTAAATTAACAGATGAAGTCATATTGTCCGTCAAGTTTTTTCATGCCGGCCTTGTACAAATCATGAATGATTGGCTAAATACAAATTGTGCCGCCTCTCCCGAAAAAATAACACAACTATTATTTGACTGTACGCCACCATTACTAATTAGCTATTTTAAAAAATGATGCATAGAGGTGGTTTTGATAGTTTTTTACAGACGTGATAAAAGCCCATGGAATGCAATCCATTCCATGGGCTTTTATATATAATTTGATTACATTATTACAATGAATAAAAACATTCCTTTGATATTAACTCCAATGCTTCTCATTTCTTAAATAAAATTAGCAAATACCGATGCCCCAACAACTGTAAGCAAACCTGCCACTGCAATGGATAGGCTACTCATGGCTCCTTCAATCTCTCCCATTTCCATTGCCTTGGCTGTTCCTATTGCATGAGACGCCGAACCAATTGCGATACCTTTTGCAATTGGATCTTCTATATGAAATAGTTTACACACATTTTCTGCGATTATATTTCCTAATACACCAGTAATAATAATCACTGCAACTGTTATGGTCACGATTCCTCCCAACTCCTCGGAAACTCCCATACCGATCGCTGTTGTAATAGATTTCGGTAATAATGTAACATATTCTTCATGACTTAAATGAAAAAGCAGGGAACACACAAATATACAAGAAAGACTGATAAGAACACCCGAGAATAGCCCTGCCATAATTGCTTTTATATTATTCTTTAGCAGCTCCAACTGTTCATATAATGGAATTGCCAGACATACGGTTGCCGGTGTCAAAAGATAACTTAAATATTTTGCACCATCATTATAACTTTCATAATCAACGTCAAAGACGAAAAGCAATATCATTACTGCAATAATGGATACTAATAGCGGATTGAATATTGCCAATTTCCATTTTTTCTTTATATACATTCCAAATTGATAAGTTAGAATACTCACTACGACCCCAAAAAATACGGAATCACATAACATATCTTTCATCACTTTTTCCCCTTTTCCTGACGTATCATAAACTGTGTAACTCCTCCTGTCACAGCCATGACCACAATGGTCGAAACAATCGTACTAATTATGACCGGTATCAAAATGGGTTTTAATATTCCCCAAGCTTCGAGCAAACCAACCGCTGCCGGGATGAACATCATAGGCATTATTTCAATCAAAAATTTCCCCGTGTTTTTAACCGATTCTAATTTTATGACCTTTGTTTTTAACGCACCTAACATTAATACAAGGCCATATATACTTGCCGGTATAGGTAATGGAATCAGATATTTTACTACTTCTCCAAGAAAAGTAATTGACAGTATTATGGCAAATTCTTTCATAAATTTCATTGGGTTCCTCCTTACATCTACTTCGTTTTGATTTCTTTAAAAAGTAGATTTTCATTTCATCACTTGTGAAAATTATCAATTCTATTATCATAACACCTCTTTATAAAGTTGAAAAGCCTGAAAAGGCAATCAACTCATTTACAAAAAGCTTTCAGCGTGAAATGATTGAAATTAGTTACAAAACATGTTATGCTACCAATGGTAAACAGGGCTTATTCTTATAAGCTCTTTTTAAGTGATTAAGAAAGGTAATAATATGATAAAAGTTGAAAATTTATCCTACTCGTTTCCTCAAAAGGATTTATATAATAGTATTTCGTTTACATTGGAAGATGGTGATCATTGTGCGTTTATTGGAACTAGCGGCAGTGGAAAAAGTACGCTCATCGATATCCTTATGGATCCAGAACGATACATGTTTGATGGGAAACTAGAGATTAGCCCTGATTGTAGGATTGGGTATGTAAGTCAGTTCTCGCAACTTGATAAAACAATAGATATGACCGTTTTCGAATATATTGCACAGGATTTTATGAAGCTGCAAAATGAATTAACCTCGATTTGTACAGAAATGGAAACTACTACTGACATGGATGCAATGCTAGAAAAGTACCAGGTAACATTGGATGCATTTCAGGCAATTGGCGGGGATGATTTTGAAAGTAACATTACGAAGAAACTAAATTTAATCAATCTAAGTAAGCATGAAGATCTATTGGTATCTAAGCTAAGTGGTGGAGAGTTCAAGCTAATTCAGGTGATTAAGGAAATGCTAACCAGTCCGGACTTAATGATTATGGACGAGCCAGATGTGTTCTTAGATTTTGAAAATCTAAATTCTCTAAAAAATCTAATTAATTCACACAAAGGAATATTGCTAATCATTTCGCACAACCGATATTTATTGAATCATTGTTTTAATAAAATTCTTCACCTTGAAAACATGGAGCTCCAAGAATTTAACGGAAATTATATTGATTATAACTTCTCATTGCTTCAAAAGAAAATTGAATTGCAGGAATTAGCAATTGCGGATACGCTAGAAATCGAGCGAAATGAGCTCTTAATCAACAAACTTAGATCTACCGCAACGTTTATTACCGAAGCTTCCAAAGGAAAATCCTTAAAAGCCAGAGTAAAAATACAGGAAAGATTAGAAGCGCGTAGAATCAAAGCACCATTTGTTGATATTAAACAGCCCGTTATAGATTTGAATACGGATCATGCACTGGAAGAAACCATTGCTTTGAAGGTCAATAATTATAGTGTTTCATTTCAGGATCTACTTTTAGATCAGGTTAACTTTGAAATCAAATCTACAGATAAAGTAGCTCTTATCGGTGCAAATGGTACCGGCAAAACAACCTTACTAAGAGAAATCTATGAAAATAATCAAGCTTCCATTGAAATAAACGAAGGTGTAGAAGTGGCATTTTTATCTCAGCAACAAGGTGAAATGCTTAATGAATCCAACACGATACTGGAAGAATTCTTCGAAGCTGGATTTCATACTTCAAAGGAAATTAAATCACACCTTTTAAACTACGGTTTTGAGGAAGAACTCATGAATCAAAAGATAGGCTCTTTATCTGGTGGAGAAAAAAACATGCTACAATTGGCTAAAATATCTGCAAGCAACGCAAATTTGTTGCTTCTTGATGAACCAACCAGTCATCTAGACACTTATTCCCAGCTAGCATTGGAAAAAGCCATCAAAAACTATAACGGCGCGGTTCTCATGATTTCTCATGATTTTTATTCTATCGTTAACTGCATGGATTATGTCTTAATCATTGAAGATAAGACAATTCGTAAAATGAGTATGCGAAAATTCAGAAAGATGATCTATGCAAATCATTTTGATAAAGACTATCTGGAAATGGAACAAAAGAAAAAGGCCGTTGAAACGAAAATAGAATTGGCCTTAAAAGATATGAATTTTGCACTTGCAAAAGTTCTATCAGAAGAATTAGAAGAACTGATAGAATTACTCTAATTTGTGTACACTTAATCTCAATTTAACAGACCTAGCATCATTTGAGAGTAAAAACCTCGGTAAATTTCATATGCTTATAAAGAATAGGCCTTCTATGATAAAATCAAATCATAGGCGGCCTAATTTTACATTTCCCAATCATCAGGCATATTATCTTTGCCCCAATGACAAAACATAACGATAATGTTTTCACAAACTTTATTCGTTAATATTATGATAAACGGAGTTGCTCGTGGGCAACTCTTTTTTATTTGTATCGAATCTTTATTTGCATAATACAACTGTTAACTCATGGAGCATACCAGTACAAACTCCATACCTGTTTTTGCTTGTTTTGCATATATGTCCCCATTCATCTTTTTCATAATCTCATTGCATATATACAGACCAAGTCCATTGCCAGCCTTACCCTCGGTATTGCTGCCCCGATAAAAGCTTTCAAACAGATGCGACAGCTCGTCATCACTTACAGGCGTTCCTGAATTGTATATATGAATCAGCACGCAGTAATCTTCCTCCGAAAACGTAAGCGAAAGACGTTTCCCATCGCCATATTTAAAGGCATTTTCAATCAGATTACCAATCGCTTCATACATTCTGTCGATATCACCCTTTAGCAGATGATTCTCAAAGCCACCGATTTCAAAATCCATCTTATGAATCTTGCATTTATCGGAATAACCTGTATTCACTTTGTTTACCAGATCTGCCAGATAATACTCTGCATCCTTTACTTCTATGGACACAACATCTTCCGTTGATGACTTGATGATTTGATTCACAAATTCATTGATTTCAGCCGTCTTTTCCTGGATCTTTATTACCGCCTCGGTCTTTTCTTCCTGTGTGGTATACACTTCTTGTTCTAACGCTTTCGCATACAGATTAATCGCATTCAAAGGCGTCTTAATGTCATGCGATATCGACAAAAGAATCATCTTCTTATCCTTTGCCAGTTTCAGTTCCCTATTTTTATGACTGTCCAATGTGTCCTTTAACATCCCAATTCCCCATACAAAACGGCCAAAATATCTGCTTTTACTCTCTTTCATTACGTCATTTAAATTTCCCCTGGACATTTCATACGGTATATTACTAAGCTGATGAAATGGCTTTAATATCCTCTGCTCAATATATAGTAATAAACTGAATGAAATGATATAAATCATCATAAGAAATATCTGCGATACAATCAGATAAGATGTAGTATCAATATCTTTTTTATAATCAAATCGAAGATAGCCGGTCAGCCTTTCACCAAGCATAACCGGCACTATTTCCATTTGGTATTGGTTTTTTACAGAATAAAACGAATTGATACGATCTTCATCAGCATCTGTGCTGATATACGTGACTTTGTATATATTATTTATATAGCTATATGGACTTAAATCAATTGCACCAAAATCACCATTTGGCAATCCACTGTTTATAATCTTTCGACTAAGTCTGCTAATTTCAACCCTATAATCATTATTCATCTTGTCTTCTACATGCTTCATGGTGATGAACATTCCTGCTGCCATTGCAATATATAATGCCGTAATCAATAAGATGATTAATTTACACTTCTTCATATCGGTAACCCACACCCCAGACAGTCTTGATTCTCTTTGGATTTTTTGGTTCTTCTTCTATCTTATCCCGAAGCATTTTAATGTGAACAGTAAGCGTCTGATTCTCGCTGAAACTGTCTGCGCCCCAAATTTCTTTAAATATATAATCTTTATTCAGGGTTTTTCCTTTATTCTCAACCAGGAGTCTTAACAGATCGTACTCCTTTATTGTAAGACTCAATTCCATTCCTTTGCATGTTACCTTCATGGAATCCTGATCAATCAGAATATCTCCAGATTTAACTAATGCTGCACTTTCATGCACATCATAAAACCGTTTAAAGAGAGCTGCTATTTTGGCTCTTAATATATCGATATCAATCGATTTTTCCATGTAATCGTCTGCTCCAAGCTTAAATCCATTCATTTTGGATTCTTTATCCACCACAGCGCTAATAATTATAATTGGGATTTCCCCTTTTTTTCTTATAAAGGAACATACTGCAAATCCATCCATACCAGGCAGCATGATATCAAGTATTACCAGTCTGGTATTGTCTTTGGCAAAAAAGCTTTCCGCTTCTTCTCCACTCATTGCACAAAAAACACTATACCCATCTTTTACAAGAAATGTGCTCATAAGCTTAGACAATTCCTTGTTATCCTCCACTAATAAAATATCTACCATGCTACCCCTCACAATAATTTCATATGATTACATGAATGTTTCTTTTACCAACCAAGATCCATCAGCCATGTACTTAATTTTTTTTCTCTTTCTCTTCGATCAGACGATTCCCCACATTTTCCAAGTCTGATTTCATCCCTTATATTTCCGTCTTCGATATACAAAATCCTCTCACATTTGGCAGCTACTTTCTGATCATGTGTAACTAGCATGATGCTTGTTCCTTCACGATTAATCTGATTCAATATTTTCATCACTTCCGATGAGGATTGTTGGTTAAGCGCTCCGGTCGGCTCATCTGCAAATATGATTCTCGGTTTGTTTATGAGGCTTCTGCATATGCATGCTCTTTGTAACTGTCCTCCTGATACCTCATTGATATCGTTATCAGCCACTTCCGTTATCCCCAGCTTATGCATCAGTTCTACTGCATAACCATTGATTTCTTTTCTTGTATACGTTTTTTCCTTTGACTGATATGCTGGTAAGATAATATTATCATAGATGGATAAATTTTTCAGCATATACATTTGCTGAAAAACAAATCCCATTTCATTTAGCCGAACATTACTTACTTCGTTATCGGATAGCCCGCTTAGTTCCTTACCAAAAAATTCGATATTTCCTGCGGTTACTTTATCCATACCACTTACCGTATAGAGTAGTGTCGTCTTACCGGAACCGGAGGGCCCCATAATAGCCACCATCTCGCCTTGTTCAATTTCGAAATTAACATTTCGTAGTACATTGTTCTGTCTTTTATTAATGATATATGTTTTACAAAGATTCCTTACCCTTAATTGATCGCTCATAATTATCTCCTTTTTTGCGCTTCTCTACTTTTCAATCGATTCTACTTAATTGTTCCACACATTTATTCCACACTATTTATTCTGTGTATTTATTTTGCATTATTTATTCCGCATTATTTATTTCCATAAGATTTAACTTCTTTATTGATCTTGAGCCAATAAATGCCGCAATTAATATCACTCCTAACATAACCAGCGGATATACCAGATAAGCCTCAATTGCATTTACCTGTATTTTCATGTGTGTCGCACCCATCATTCCAAAGATTGGACGTACTGCAATGTCATTTAACGGAATGGATAAGATAGCACCAGTAAAGACACCAATAGCAAGCACAATCCCGATTCTCAATATCTGCCATCTTCTCACTGCGGCTAATGAGTAACCGATACTTCGAAGCACTGCGATCTGACTCTTTTCACTCATAATGAATATCTTCATCATAAGAATGGTAATCAGCATATTAATGATACTAATAAGAAGTACAATCATAATCTTAATATTATCCAGCTGGGATGAAGTACTACCAAGCTGCGATTCCATCGCTTGCTGCACATCATAAATGGTGTACTCAGGAAATTCCTCTCTGATTTGTGTTAATATAGTATTATTAAAATCCTTATTATTCAGATAGCACTGATAATACCAACAGCCGGATGAATTTACTCCATCTACATTTGCGTTCGCACTGAGAAATCCACTTTGCCCCATTTGCATATAATTCTGATAAGAACCTGTGATGATAAACTTTCGATCATCGTCTCCGATTTTCACATGGATAGTATCACCAATATTAACACCCATCTTTTGCATGACTTTTTCAGATAATGCAATCTCATTATCATTCACTGGTGTTGTTCCATCCAGCAATTCAATATATGAACCATCTGTATTAAGTGGTATGAAAGTCATAAACTGATAGGAATCATCGTCATCCTCCACATAGTACGAAAAGGAATAAAAACCGATTGAATTAATATCCATATCATAATTTTTACGTTTAAAATCTTCTTTTATCGTATCCATCTGCTGGATCAGTGCTTTCCGATCCAGTACCTCCACGTTATCATTATCTTTTACCGTTTCATTCAGGTAGAAATCTGCATCCAGGTCAAGTGCAAAATTTCTCGCCATTTCATCACTTTTTAGAGATGTGATTGCATTAAGAGGAAGTATAATAACAATAGTTCCAATTGCAAATATCAGAATAAGCACTACATACCTTTTTATATTCGATAATATATCATTCAGCGCCAAAAACAATGGAGTTGGCATACTTTTCCTTTTATGAAGGAAAAGCACTGAATTTCTTTTAAATCGTTCGCCTGTCTGCCCACTTCTTATGGCTTCGATTGCAGAAAACGTTCGAAGTTTATTCGTGCACAGATAGCATAGCAGCAGTACAAGGAGGGCTACCCCCAGTGAACATATCACATTTATCCCAAAATTAACGGATGCATTTTCCATCATCATTGTCTTACTCACTGACTTTAACATCCAGTTACTGATTGGAACACTAGTAAAACATCCTATTATCGTTCCTAAACATACAAGTACCAAGTATTTAACAAGATATATTTTCTTAATCATAAAGTTTCGTACTCCGATTGCCTTCATAATGCCGATCTCTTTATAATCTTCCTGGAGTGTAAATACAATGGTAAAGCGTAGTATTAAAAATGCGATTATAATTAAGCATATCCCTACAATAATAAGTACCCCTGCTGTAATCATTGACACGATATAGGAAAATGCAAACATATCCTGATCGATACTTATGATAATGCTAAATGCCTGCTTATTCATTGCTTTGCTAAATGCATCCTTATCATACGTATTAATATTGTAGTTATAATTCATTGGCATCCCTGTATCTTTAATGTCTTGTAAGTCATGATCGCTGATAAGGTATCTTGTCGTCCCAACATAATCACCGCCAAATGCTGGATCCATAATTGCCAATGCTATTTTAAATTCTTTCTTGATATTGCCAAACTTCATGCAAATGGTATCTCCTACTTTCAGTCCATTGCGGTCAAGTTCCTTCTGCTGCATACCGATCTCACCATCATTTAGATGAGCCAGCTTACCTTCCTGATCATAGATAAGCATGTTATCATGCCACTGGTTCTGAAGCATTATCAGACCATTAATCTGATATTCGGATCCATCTCTACCACGAAAACTCTCTATATTGCTACTTGATAATATAAACGCCTCATTCTTTGAATAATTCTTTACAAGCTTATTCCCTTTAAGCCACTCTCCAAGTGTTTTTTCCCCTTCTACTTCAAAGGTAGATACATATACTTCACCCACACTGCCCTTTTCCATGCAGTAATCCGTTGCATTAGAAATTACAAGTATATTGTTCACACTGCTCGCCACAAATACGGTAGCCAATGTCATGAACAAAAAAAGGATTACATTAATTCCCCATTTATGCTTCAGATCTTTCATTAATATTCTATAAAACATACATTCCCATCCTATCCTTACTGTATTATTTCGATGACCGGTTTCATCTTGCAAGATTATAGTATCATAGGAATTATTAAATAATCCTTAAATAAAATAACATTTTACTAGGTCTTCACGAATTCCAAAGGCACATAAACAGTAATCCATTAAATAGAAATTTGAATAAAATTTCAGAACTAAACCAATGCTAAGATTGAAAAAAATTTTTCTATTGGAGGTTATATTATGTTAACTGGCGTAACACAAAATCATCAATCTTGTATTGATTCTTGTTCCAAATGTACACAGGCTTGTTATGAATGTTGTACCGCTTGCTTAAATGAACCCGATTTAAATGCAAGAAAAAATTGCGTTAGTATGCTTGTGGAATGTGCTATGATGTGTCAGATGTCTGTTTCTATGATGTCTATGAACGGAAAATTTTCAAAAGAGCATTGCTCTTTATGTGCTCAAATTTGTGATGATTGTGCAAAAGAATGTGGTATGTTTAAAGATCAGCATTGCCAAGAATGTTCACAAATTTGCAAAGAGTGTTCAGATGAATGCAGACGCATGTCGGGTATGTAATAAAACAATATAATGGAATCGTGTATCGGATAATTCTTAACGGAAATACAACTCTTGATATGCACCACTTTAAATTACTCAATCAAAAAGAAATTCTAGATCACAGCATCTAGAATTTCTTTTTTGATTAAAACTTAGAAATGAGTTTCCCCAAATACTACTATCAGTTACGGAAGCACTTGCGTCATTCACGCCCGTAGTTTATCTATCATTTGGTTCGGAGGTGTCAAGCTTAACATCGCACCGAGTTTGCTTGTTTCTTCTCATATCCACTGAATAAATGCCGTCTTATCATTCCTGTTATAGCCTGCCTGCTCATAAAACTTTAATGTACTTTCCTTTTTGGAACCAGTTAGCAACATCATTTTATAACAATTATCTTTAACCGCGATTTCTTTTGCATAGTCTAAGCAAGCCGTAGCAAATCCTCTTTTTCTATAGGCTTCATCTGTAATAACGTTTTCAATAAGTGCGTAATGTCTCTGTTGGTGCGTAAGATTTGGAATTATAACACATACGCAAGAAGATACTATTTTTCCATCTTCCTCTGCCACAATGATATGATGATTCCTATCGTTTCGAATCTGATTCCATAGTGCCTTTAATTCTTCGGATTCCCTCGGCATATCATTGTCGTGCAGCTGCATATATAATTCCATTAATCTATTAAAATCTTGGTCATTTATTTCTCGTATTATGGTATCCCCTCCTTGACAGTTAAGCAACCTCCCTGTGGTGATTACTCTTCTCTAAAATAGCCTTTCTTCTTTGGCTTTCTAAATATACTTTGACGGTTGGCAAACAATGTTATAACTAGTGCTATGCCTAAGCATACTACAACTACTTTAACCCAAGTTTCCTTTGTCACCTGATCGAAATTAAAACATCGTACATTCACCCACATTTGATTTAACTGTTCATTTGCTTCCTCTGAGAAATATCCCATAACAGAACTACGATCAATTACATCCTTGGTTGGATATTGTGCAAATAACTGGCGCTTGGCCTGACTTTTTAGTGCAATCAGGGTATATTTCTCATCGTCATTATCTCCATTAAAGAAATAACCCAATGGATACTCAATGGTATCCGTTTCTCCACTTTCCGCCCCATAGCAGTAATTGACATAGTCAAAAATCAAATCACTATCTCCGCCTGCAATGGCAGAAGTGTAGCCAATATAATTCATATTTCGAATCGCATTATCTGGTCTTGAAATGAAGTTGATGAAAGCTTGCGCTGCCAGCTGCTTTTCTACATTACCATCAATTCCTGATTTTAACATAACCCAGCCGTCAAACCATGAATTGCTACATTCATTTGGAACCGAATAGTTCAGGTATAAACCATCTTCTTCTGCCTGATCCATGCTATATACCGCATCGCCCGACCATTGGAAATTAGCAACTACTTTTCCAGTGACCATATCTGATTTTCCACTGTCCGTTTCAAAGGAATACGCATTTTTTCTTATTTTCTGTAATAAATCTTCCGCTCTTCTAATAGTTTCCGGGTTTGTATCATTCATAAGGGCATATAACTTGGAACGATAATCTGCGGTATTTTTAAATGCATCGCTAAGCAGTAACTCTTTGTTCAAAATCGCAAGGGTAGGAAAATATGATTCCCTTGCGCTGTCTTTTATCGTTACCTGTCTGGCATACTTTGGATTGGTAAGAATCGACCAGGTAGATGCATCTTCCTCATTAACCTTTTTGGGGTTATACACAATTCCAATGCTTCCCCACATATAGCCAGCTGCATACGCTCCCCATTTCTCGCCATTTATTTCATGGCTATTGAATACCTCCTTAATATAGGGAGAGACACCTTTTGCATAATAGTTGTATTCGCTTGATTTATCAAAAAAATCAGCTGACAAAGGCTGTAGCATATTTTCATTGATTAGCTTCATGATCATATATTCCGATGGGCATACAAGATCAAACGTATCCCCCAAAATAAGCTGACTATATAAATCTTCATTCGTTCCAAAGGTAGAATACTCGACTACAACCTGCTTACCATATGTTTCATAGTACCAGTCTTCAAAGTCCGAAATCAAACCATTTTTACTTGATATAATTCCAAGTCCAATATCAGTTGGTTCCTCGCCTAAATCACCCTTATCAATATACTCTTCCCAGTTGGAGATTTTAAGTACGATGGTCTCGTCCTTTTCTCTTGCCTTTACCTTGAATGCACCTGGCAAAGCAGAAAAAAGCAGAAGAGTTACCACCAGGAGGATTAAAAACCTCAAGATTTTTTTTCGTTTGAGATTATATATCATTTGCATCATTTTCCTCACTTGTCTTTTGATTACTCAAATGATTTCCTAGCAATACCACGCAGATAATTACGATGAAAATCACCGTTGATAGTGCCCAAAAAGCAGTTTTTATCTCTGTATGAGATCCTCTTGTCGCATTGACCACATAAGTACTGATGGTATCAAACGTAGCCGGTTTTGTATAGGTGGTAATAAAATAATCATCCAACGAAAGAGTGACCGATAACAAAAATCCAGAAATAATTCCAGGTATAATCTGTGGAATTACAATTTTTATCAAAGCAATTCTTGCACTGGCACCTAAATCAAGTGCCGCCTCATATAAATGATGGTCCATCTGTTTCAGCTTTGGCAAAACCGAAAGATATACAAATGGAGAAGCCAGAACGACCTGACCGATAACGAGTGGTATAAAGGTATTCTTATCGATTCCAAGCACTACAATCAGCAATACACAAATGGAAAATCCAGTTACGACATCCGCATTTACGACTGGAATCTGATTTGCTGTTGTCACAAATTGTTTCAGTCCCTTCTTTGAATAATAGGTACCGATTGCGCCAACCGTCCCTAGCATCGTAGAAATAATTGCACACCCAAAAGCAAGCAATAATGTGCCACCCAAAATACTTAACATCTCAGAAGACGTAAACAGAGTGCGATAATTTTGAAAAGAAATGCTTCCTTTTGCACCAATTGTCGATGAATCCGTAAAACTATAGATGCAAAGAAGCAGAATCGGTAAATACATAAACAGCAATACAATGCCTAACCAAGCAGAACTTAACACTTTTCTCATTACAACAAAGCCCCCCTGTTTGATTTTTCTTCTTGAAACCCATTGCTTGCCCATGTAATAACAAAGATAATTGCCAGCAGTACAATCGCAATCATAGAGCCACTATTCCAGTCATACGCATTGAAATAACTTCCAATCAAGCTACCCATGATATAAGTACTGTTATACATCATATCAAGTATGACATAATTCGTCATGGCCGGTAAAAATACCATTGTAATTCCACTTATAATTCCTGGTGTGGAAAGTGGCAAAATCACTTTTAAAAATACGGTTGATTTACTTGCACCAAGGTCATAAGCTGCCTCTAAAAGGCTATCATCCAGCTTCATTAAAGCCGTATATAATGGCAAAATCATAAATGGCAAAAAGTCATATGTCATACCAATAATCGTATTTAAAAATGGATACATGGCAAGATTACCTTCCAGCATAGTAAGTACTTCCTTCAATGCTACCAGTCGTAAGGTAAAATTAATCCACATTGGAATAATAAATAAGGTCAACAATACCGACTTTTTCTTTAATTTACTTTTTGCAAGAATATAGGCCACGGGATATGCAATTAAAAGGCATACCCCAGTAGTCGTAATTGCGATAAGGGTACTATAAGCCAACGTACCGATTGTATTTTGGCTACTGAAAAATCCAGTCAGATTCGATATGGTAAATCTACCCTCACCATTTGTAAACGCATAATAGCAGATTACCAGAAGTGGTAAGATAACAAATAATATCAAAAATGCGACATAAGGTATACATAGCTGTTTTCGTGTGAATCGATATTTCATATGTACTATTCCTCCGATACTCGTAACGATAATTCAATTGCATCTTTTGGAATCACTATGCTGACATGATCTTCCTCGTTCCATAAATACGGATCATGAAGATGAATATCTTCTTCACTTTTCGTTCGTATGATATAGTGATAGTGATCACCTTTATAAATTAGAGAAACAATATGTCCATCGGTACTTCCCACTTCAATATCATCGCTCATGCTAACAGAAGCAATCGGCACCTTAACAGTCACCTGTGTTCCGACGATATTGAGCTCATTACCCTCCGTATCGACTAGCATATTATCATACATCTTATAGCCTGGATACAGCTGTGTTACATCGCACTCAAATTCTCCATCTGCAAATGCAACCTTATCAATTGCCGTAATGACTCCATCAAAAATATTGATGTTGGTTTCCGCATGAATGACATGAATTCCTTCTGGCTCGATCTTCAAACCGAGGAAATCGTTGATGTTTGCACTTTTGGTGCTCTTTATTACAATTTCATTTTTTCCTGATTTAACAGTAATTTCATAATGCATTCCTTTAAAGATTACAGACTGCACATAACCTGTGATGGAGCCATTTTCCACTGCTGTCATCTCAATATCTTCCGGTCTTATAACTACATCCACATCCGCTCCAACCGGTAAATCATCCAGACATTCAAATTCCTCTCCACAGAAACGCACTTTTTTCTTCCCTGACATTTTGCCATTGAAGATATTACTTTCCCCGATAAAATCGGCTACAAACACCGTATTTGGTTCATTGTAGATTTCTTCAGGGGTTCCGATCTGCTGAATCATGCCATCGCACATAACAACTACCTTGTCCGACATCGTCAGCGCTTCTTCCTGATCATGTGTTACATATATAAAAGTAATCCCAAGCTTTTCATGCATGGATTTTAACTCGATTTGCATTTCTTTACGCATTTTTAAATCAAGTGCTCCTAGAGGTTCATCCAAAAGCAAAATTTCAGGCTCATTTACAATCGCTCTTGCAATCGCAATTCTTTGCTGCTGACCTCCAGAAAGCGTTGATATATCACGTTTTTCGAATCCTTCCAAGTCAACAATTTCTAATGCTCGTTTTACTTTTTCGCTGATTTCTTTTTTGGACAGCTTTTCTTTGCGGACAATTGCATCGCCCGCATTGTTTTTATATGTTACATTAACCGTTTTTAATTTTAGCCCAAATGCAATATTGTCAAATACGTTCAAATGTGGAAACAATGCGTATCGCTGAAATACGGTATTAATCGGCCTTTTGTTTGGCGGTAGATTACTGATATCATTGCCATTCAGCAATATCTGACCCTCTGACGGCAACTCAAATCCTGCTATCATTCGTAACGTCGTCGTCTTCCCGCATCCCGAAGGTCCTAAAAACGTTACAAATTCCCCTTTTTTTACTTCAAGATTGAAATCTTCCACAGCCATAAAGTTATCATAATATTTTTTTATACCCTTAAGTTCAATAATATTTTCTGCAATATTTGTATTCATTGGTAACCCTTTCTATATGTATAATTAATCCTACGGCAACAAAGAGCGCAGTGTTTTCAGCGTAAAAAAAGCAGAAAACCCAAGCCTATTTGAACCTTGACCTTTCTGCTTATCATTCTATTCATAATTACTAATTATGATTATATTCTGTAGATTTCATTTGTCAATACAACATTGAAAAAAGTTGTTATTAAAGCTGTTTTTCTATTGTTTTTTTTGATTTTGCATCCAATATTTCTCCCATGAGTGCCTCATATATATAGGCATCGATTTCACTTTCATCACATGACTTTCGTACCTCAATCAAAACAGATAGAATATCAAGAAGTATCAGTTTTCTCATTGTCTCCTTTACTGCCATATTATCGTATGCCAATAGTGCCTTAGCAATTTCCTCGTTGTATTTGGTTTCCACCGAAACTATCGTCTTCAAAGCCTGAATGCATTGTCGAACTGTGATTGGCTTTTCATCGTGTAAAATATCCAAATATTCCGCTAGGGTAGTCTGCATTTTACCATCTATGTCCCATTTCACATTTTCAGCAAGCAACATGACACCTAGGCTACGCTGATAGGAATTATCACTTTTTAGCTTGCTTCGAAATGTATCCCAGTATGAATATACGCTTGCATCCAACCGTGATTTTTCTTGCAATAGCAAGAATGCCTGATACCGGATATCATTTTCCTTTAAGGATAACCATTCCACCAACGCCTGGACATCTTCTTGTTCTAATGTTAAAGCTCGTTCTGGTATTTCTTCTTGTGCAATGCTCATCAATGTTTCGATTGCTATTGCCATCACATTTTCCCTCCGTATAATTAGTTATAACGCCTCAAGTTCGTTTTATTTCTACCCGTTCTACAATGGCTCATTCATTTCGTCAAGAATTTCCTTTATTTTACTCTCACAATTTACATCCGTTAGAATAGTAAGATAATCTCCCTCTTTAATTTGTGTATCCCCTTTCGGAATAATTTGCCTGTCACCTTGTTTTACTCCAACAAGTAATGATTTTCTCGGCCAATTAATATTCTTCACCTGATAATTTCCCAATTTTGATCCATGCTTCACAACAAGTTCTATGACTGTTTTTTTGCTGCTCTCTGTGTTCTCTCCATCACTTTCATTGTGAATCAAATTTTCTAATAGTGCTTCGTAAATTGGTGGACTCTTCAATAAATCGGCTACCACATATGCAGTCACTGCAACTACTGTTAACGGGAGCATGTTCGTAAATGATCCTGACATTTCCATGATGAGAACAATTCCTGTAATCGGTGCTCTGACAATAGCAGTAAAATACCCTGCCATGGCAAGTATGATAAAATTATTGTACAATTCTGGATCAATTCCAAAATAATTGATTGAGACCCCTGCAAAAATAGCTCCAATTGCCGCACCCATAACAATCAGTGGAAAGAATATTCCACCTGGGGCTCCTGAACCAAAGCTTACCATTGAAAAAATGAATTTGAATACAAAAATAATAAGTAGAAACACAATTCCATTTTCCAAATTCAACTCTTCTACTACTTTATGCCCGCCTCCTAAAACAACTGGGAATACTAACCCTAATATTCCAGCCATAACAAAAGGTATAATTATTTTAGTTTTTATATTAAGACATTTCAGTTTACCATATAATCCCTTTGTTTTTATTAGTGCATAATTATAAAATGAGCCCATTCCTCCTAATATGATTCCTAAAACAATAAGTAACCAGTAACTGTTTAGCGGTATGTAATTCGTAATCTCAAAGTTAAAGATTGGCGTTATCCCAAACACTTGCTTTGATACAAAATCCGATGCGACCGCTGCCGACATCAGGGATAATAAGATTACTGGTGAAAAATACTTGAATATCTCCTCTAATGCAAATATAACACCAGCCATTGGTGCGTTAAATGCCGCTGCTAATCCTGCACTGGCTCCACTTGCCATCAGTATTCTTCTTTCTAGACTTCCTTTTCCTATCTTTTTTCCCAATCCCTCAGCCACACATGCTCCAAGCTGAATCGATGGGCCCTCTCTTCCAAGAGATAGTCCTCCTCCTATTGCAATCGCACCACCCAAAAACTTGCAACACAATGTATGCAACCAGTTCTTTCTTTTTCTAAAATTACCCTTTAATATTCCTTCCAATTGAGGAATACCACTTCCTGCGATCATCTCATTCTTTGATACTAGAAAACCTACAAAGTAGGCAGCTAGACACAGCATCGCAAATACAAGTGGTATTAAGGCAAGATGACTTCTCAAAAAATCGTACATACCAAAGGCAAATTCTTCGGCATACGTCAAGGTAACACGATATAATACTGTGACAACTCCCGTGGCCAAACCAACTAACAGACTTTTAAAAACAATCGAAACATTGGAATCATCATCCGCCAGTATCTTATAGTTGTTTCTCATTTCATTTCACTCCAATTTTATTTTTTATTACATTCCAACCACTTTATTCAAGGGCCTTGCAAAATTCCGCTTTGCTTCTTTGGTGACGTAACTCTTTGTCTTTCATGTTGATACGCCCCCTTTGGAAGTATAACACAGATAAAAAAATATTGCATTATGCAATTCGAAGGAGGTGAAGCATATGACAGAATTGAAGATTACTTTATTTATTCATGCCTGTCTTAAAGGTGGAAAAAAATTATTTTACCATAAATCCCTTACTTTTCGTAGTTTGGGATTTATTTTTTTACAAAGAAAAGGAGCTGCGCAATAATACTTAGTGCGACAGCCCCACTCGACTCTGTGGTATCATAGCATAATAATGGTTTTTTTCTTTGCATTTGTTTCAATTTCTTCTCTGACCTCCCCTACAATCGCATTGCTATCTTTGAATCACTGAATTACTCCAAAAATAGAATGGAATTAAGGTTTCTCCCTCCTGCCTTCGTCAAACACTTTATCATGAGTTTATTCTTTATTTTACTTTTCTCCTGTACAATTTCTTTGAATTTATTGCACAATCATGATAATATATTTGTAAACATGATTAATAAAATAGTAGTAATTCGAATTTATAATAACTAAGTGAGGTAACCATGGATACACAAACCTTAAAAACATTTTTAGCTTTGGCTACTTTTCATAATTTTACAAAAACAGCAGACGCTCTTTTCGTGGCGCAATCAACCGTAACGAATCGAATTGCCGAGCTCGAAAAAGAAGTAGGAAAGCAGCTCTTTTATCGAAACAAACGAAGTGTTACGCTTACAACCGAAGGTGAAACCTTTATAAACTACGCGAAAAGAATCTTGGATTTGGAAGATACTTCGATTCGAGATATTAATTCCCTTAACAATTATAAAGAGACGCTTCGACTTGGTACAACAAACACCATTTATGAATGTCATCTTTATCCGCGCATTCGTGCCTATATGCAATCAAGCCCTAATTCTGCTGTCAAAATCACAATTGGTCATTCCGATGATTTATTACGATCCATTCAGGACGATTTATTAGATATTATATATTCCTATCTTCCCTTTACCAAAGCAGGATATGCTTGTGATCGATTTGCCATCGATAACTTAATCTTAGTAACTAACTTTAACAATGTCTTATATAATAATGGAATTAAGAAATGTGATCTTGTAAATTCCAATTATTTATACTGCCACTTTGCTCTTCAAGAAGTAGGATTCTTTATTAAAGAATTATTCCCTCCACATTTTCAATTTGGATTTGAAATCGATAACAGCACGAAACTAATTCCATATCTGGTTGAATTGAATGGAATTAGTTTCTTACCGGAAAGTCTTGCATCATCATATATACAAAATAAAACACTAAAAGAAATTAAACTGTTAGACTTTAATTCTCCTAAGATCAATTGTTATAAAATATATAAAAAAGGCTTTCATCTTCATGATAGTTTATAGCAACTGTTGAATCAGTTCTTCTCGAACTTGCTGAGTACCGTTCATAAAGCTTAGCAAGTCCTTCGTTGCCGCTGCGCCTTTGGAATCCCCTGCATTTTTTTGTATCGTTAAGACATCTCGTAACGCTTTTAACCAATTATCTGTACATTCCAAAAACGCAGCTTGCAAATTGTCACTCGTACTTACAAATCCATTCTGTTCAGCCATATCCATATCCGCCATTAATTGATACATATCGACATCTTCACCTTTATATTCCTGATAAGCATAATAGCCAAGCATCTCTGCCTTTGTTGCTGTTTCTGGATTAATTGAATTCAAGTCAAGCTTATAATAGGATTCGCTTGCACCCGATTTTGTTCTCATATACATCGTTGGATTTTCCTCATCACTGGATAAATCATAAAAGTACTCAACCGTATCATATCCAGTTAATCCTGAATTAAAAGTAATAAACGCTGGCTCAATTGTATCTTCATTTGGCCATTCATCAACTTGTGTCAGACTTTTTGTAATGGTGCTTGAATCGCTCACGTTGGTATCGTTATTTGTTGGTATCGACTTACTATTACACCCCATCTGCTCAAATATTTCATTACTGTTTGAATAAGATACCGTTGTGCAAGCCGATATTACTTCAGTATCCGAGCTTTTAACTTCTGGACTAAATGAATCTGTTTTATATCCTATCGCTGTTTTTTTTGAGGCATAAAACAGGTTATGCATTGTCGTATTGCTTCGTACCGTTGTATTGCTATTTACTGTCATAATCATATTCCCCCTACTATTATATTGTATGTTATGGCTCTTCGATCAGTCAGAACCATTCCGCTTTCTCACTAGGAGTCCAAGCGAAAATAAAAAAGCATTTTATTCATAGGTCAAATCCTTTGAACAAAATGCTTTCCTTAGCAATTTATATATCGGCAACATTAATGTAATACTTAATATTAATTAGCAAAAACAAACCTCTCAAGGGACATCCTGAGAGGTTATGTTTTATAGCCGATAGAATAATTATTCTACCACTAAATTCTTTGTTATCTTCTTCAATAGCATTAATAATTCCGTTCTTTCTCCAGGTTCTAGCGTTACTAATATTTTTCCAAACACCTGTTTCTCATACTCGATATGTTCTTTTTGTGCCTGAATACCCTTCTGCGTTAAAGAAAGTCCATATGATCTTAAGTCCCTTTTTGTGATTGTACGAAAAAGATATTCTTTCTCTTCTAGCCGGTTAATCGTATTTGTAAGTGTACTTTTTGGTAAATCAAGCTTTTCACATATACTTTTTAAAATAATATCCGGATTTTCTGAAACAATATTTATTACACTAATTTCATTCGTTGTCAATTTCAAAAAGTTAGGAAATTTTTGTTGGAAATCCTTCTTTTGATCTAACATTAACAACTGATGCCATAATGCTCCAAACGCTTGTACTTGCTGATTAAATGCCATATTACCCATCTTTTTTCCCTGCAAATAATAATCCCTTCCCTAAATATTTCAACCTATAAACCCAACAATACAAAAAATCATTACAATTGTCAAAGCAATTATTTGTGTTTTTTTCAAAAGAACTCCCTTCACCTGTCTACTGTAACGTTGATATTCTTCGCAAAACACCGGTTGTAATATTCTCTTTTCCTCAATAATCGCATTAACATACTGTCCCACTATCATTAACAAAGCCAATACAATCCCATCAAGTGAACGTAGTGAAAACAAAATTCCAATATACAAAATAACAAATGTTCCGTACATGGGATGACGCACGGAAGCATAATAGCCATCCTTCAATAGGCTGTTAGGTATATCGTCATTTTCATTTTTCACACTATGGTTTTGAATTGTAATATTAAATAATCGAATCGAACCATAATATACCATAAGAAGTCCTATAAAAAAATAGATTGCATCCATTTTAATAAACTTTAGATTTCTAAATGTAAACCAAGTTTTTGCATGGTTCCAGGCATAAATATCAGGAACATATGTAATTGTAAATTTTAAAAGTAGATATATCATTATATAGCACACCGTACTACTTAGAATGATCCAGCTATTCCGTATCAAATGGCTTTCCTGTAATTTCTTATATTGTTCATCAAAATGAAGTACCTCTTCATATTTAAGCATAAGTCTGCCCCCTAACCTTGACACTTACAAATGATTATTTCTTATATGTTCCATCCAATCTTCCCAATGCCACCATTCCCATACATCACTTACAATAAGTAACCAAACTATAGCAAGCATTATTAATACCGTTATGAGTACTACTTTCTTCCACTGTTTCATAATAAACCTTCTTTCATACTATATCGATTCATTTTAGTTCCACTTCGGTATTATACCATCGTAGTACTACATTGTCAAATCAAGCGAGAATTTATGTTCCGTCGTAGAATGAGCCAAGCATAGGTTTGCTTGGCTCATCTATAAAAATCATTCTATACAAAAAGATTCTATACTTACAGTTATTATTTTTTATTTTCTAGATAAACATAAGATTTTTAGTATCCCAGTACCATATGCTACAAAAGCACTTCCGACTAAAACATAATAGAAATCCGGTACAAAGGCTTCCACCACGCACATTGGCGTCCCAAGTATTTTGGGTACAAAAAGTAACAATGTTGGAAGCATTATGTGGAACAAAGCAAAGCCTAGGATAAACTTCGCTTTATTTCTGCTATTCAACCGTTTCTTCCATTTACCAAATAGCAACAACGGCATAATACACAAAAGCACAATGACCAGATATAGTCCATCAAGAACCAGATGCTTCATCATATACGATGATTCATTAATATAGGTCGGTTCATCTCCAAAAAGCATTGCTAATACACCGTATAAAATAGTCCCCGTCATTTCATTCGCAACAAGATAGTCATTGTTATTGATTAGTATTACCCCTGCAATTCCACTTTCAGGCAGAATAAACATATGTGTGATATAGTTTTCCACAAGTCCACCGTGAGAGACCACCGGTTCTGGGTAATTATCCATCAATCCCCATCCATACCCATATGAGCGATCCTCCGATACTTTCACATCGTCATAGAACATAGCATGAATACTCTCCGGTTGCAGGATACCTTCTCCTCCATTCATATAAAACTGCAAGTATTTGCCCATGTCAGAGGCGCTGGAAATGATATATCCCGCAGGAATCGATATCCAGCCTTTACTACTTTCCTCAGGATAAGGTAACTCCTCAGGAATCATGCTCCCGAAATAATTTCTATATCCAGCGATCAAGCCATTTCGTTTCGCCTCATTCAAGGAAGTAAAGGTATGTTTCATTTTCAACGGGTCAAAAATATGTGTTTTCACATAATCACAATAAGACACTTCCGATACCGTCTCAATAATCTGTCCGAGCAAACCATAATTGGCATTGGCATATTCATATGTTCCCTGGTTGGTGGAAACTTTATAATTATCCAGCGTATCATACGTACGAATTCCACTTGTATGATTTAACAATTGCTTGATGGTTATTTTATCTCCCTCACTGGATTTTGGTAAATACTTTGCTATCGGTACATCCAAGTCTATCTTATCTTGCTCAACCAGCTGCATGATAGCAGCCGCAGTAAAAGATTTGCTATTTGAGCCAATGATGAACGGAGCATCCACACTGTTGCAATCGCCATATGTATTTGAAAAAAGCACGTTATCCTTGTCAACAATCACAACGGACATTCCCGGAAGGTGTGCCTCGTTGGCTTCCTTTTGTAAATACTGATCAATTGCATCATATACTCTATTTTCCTCCGCAGCAAAAGCGCTTGTTTTATTACCAAACGCGATCACTGCTGCCATAGCTATTACAAATAAAGAACTAGTTTTTCTCAATATAATTCTCCTTCTGATCTGCTTACCCACATTTTTATCTATTGCTCTTGAATCTCCTTAACGCCTCGCAAAGATTTTACGATTCCTGCAATTGCAAAAATCACAGACATTAGAATCAGCCATAGAAAGAGAATCATATTAATATTTTCACTGATATATTGGTTGTTCCACTGACTAAAATCAAATTGAAAGCCTAATGCGAAACTTTCTTCTCCCAATATAGCATTAATTATGCCATTCTCAAAAAATATAAATATAGCCATCACAGCAATGCTAGCAGCGGTCTTTAAAAAGCCATTCATTCCAGTATATCGGATGATAAACATCATACTCCATGGCAAAATCAGACTAAAGAATGCTATCGGAACTGCAATAGTTAAAAACCAACCTCCATTGATAAATAGATCACATACGAAGAGTAGCAAAAAAAGTAATATCGTATCCACAATAAAGCATATCAAAGCTTTGTTGTTTGACGCAAACTCAGGAAGTCCTATTCTCTCTAATACAAACGGTAGAAAGACCAGTGTCATTCCAAACAGCGTGGATGCTGATGCCACAAAAAACCAGTCACCATGCGTATAGATATCGCAGGTCAATAAGAGCAAAATCGTTGTGCTAAAAAAGCTTGCAAGTGTAATAATCCCCCTGTTTTTAGTCAATAGAATCGGTAGAAGTGTCAAAGAAAATGCAACCAATTCTGATGTCAGTACGATAAAAAACCACGATAGTGTATGTGAAATAGCTAGATTGCAAATCAAGCTTGCCACTAAAGATATTCCATATAGAAAGATTAGCGTGAATTTGTACCTCTCTACCATTTTTACGTATTTTCTGGCGAGTCGTTCCGTATTTCTACTTTCTAAATCTTCACTGGCAGTAAGCAGTTCATGTTCATTAATTCCTAGCGTCTCACAAATATCCCTTATTAATGAAATATCAGGAAATGAAATTCCCCTCTCCCATTTCGAAACCGCTGATTCGGTAACGAATATCTTTTCTGCGAAACTTTTCTGTGTTAGCCCCGCTTCTTTCCGTTTTTGTGTAATGAACTCTCCGAATTTCTTTTTATCATTCATCTTATTCCCCTTTCAGTACCTTGTTTTCACAAATTATACTACTCGCAGCATTATACAATGTCAATAAAATGACCCTGTTTTTGAACTCGACTGGTAAGCCATGTGCTTAAAACACCGCATTTTATAGATATTAGCACTACCCCCTCCTTATGTCTTAATGCATACATCTATATGCTATCCTTACTCTCATGTATTATTTGTAGTGCCGTCGCAGTTACTAACAGCCAAAAAATTAAGGTATGTATTTCCGTTTAAATTAAATGGAAATACATACCTTCTTTCATATTCCTGTACCATTTGTAACAAAAGTAGACAGATGGCTGTCAAACTGTATACAAAAATTCTTCGGTAATACTGATAATTTTTCCATCTTGCACTTGAACAAAGTATGGTATCTTCTGCTCTGAAAGTGGAAACGTATTTAACTTCCCTAAATGTTTTAGAAATTCTTCCTTCTTTGTTGTCGTGTACTGTCTCTTCCCATCCGGCTCTGTTACAAAATAAAGTGCCATATCGGTAAACGTATATACGACTTCATCTGACAAATCAAAAGTAGCTTCCTCTTGGCTTTGATTAATAATTATATATCCATTTGGCATATCTGTATCACTTAGACCAAGCTCTTCTACTCTTTCTTTATCTTCCGTTTCAACAATTTCAACCTCATCAAAATATACTGTGTTATCTTTTATCACCATATATCCTACTAAGGATTCTGTTTTTGTTTCTGTTGTTTTTGTTTCTGTTGTTTTTGTTTCATCATTGTTTGTTTCGATCTTTTTTGTGTCAGTTTTTTCAATTTGTTTTTTGTCAGCATTTGAACAGCCTATCAGTGTAAACAAAAATAACATAATAAATAATAAAATACACAACTTTTTCATAAGAACACTCCCCCTTAAAAATAAATCTAATTTGGTTATAGTCTATGCCGCTTGTATCAATCGGTAGACTATAACAGTTTACGTAATAACTAATGCACTTCCATTAACTCCTCTTTCTAAAGCCAAATTGCACCCCATGCGTCAACAAGTCCTGAACACATTCATTAACCATTTCATTTTTTAAAATAGTATTTATAAGCTCTTCCCATAAAATCGGATGCCCCCTCCCCATACAACTTATCATTTACTGCAATAATATTTGCTTCATGAAAGTATCCATCAATTACCATATCCCAAAAGTTTTCTCCCATATCGATCCCTTGCGTTATATCTTCACTAATTTGCACTAATTCGTGAATTATATTTTGTATTTTAGGCGATTCAACATCCACTGTAAGGTCCAATACCAATTCTTTAGTAAGGGCTTTGCTTCTGTCTAGATTCG
The DNA here is from genome assembly GCA_002419585.1 of Lachnoclostridium sp. UBA5725. Classification (GTDB taxonomy): domain Bacteria; phylum Bacillota; class Clostridia; order Lachnospirales; family Lachnospiraceae; genus DIGJ01. Next base: position 10,877 of record DIGJ01000023.1, on the reverse strand, counting down.
CCTCGTTTATTTCTTTTGCGTCCTTCATTTTTTCCATACGATCAGTAAAATGCTCCAAATTATCTTTCATTGCTTCTGTGTATTTTTCAATACTTCCATATTGCTTAATTGCCATTTTGGCTATATCGGATTCTTTATCTTTCACCATATTTACAAAATCATCGAAAGCTTCTATACTTCCCCAATTTTTTATCACTACATCCGTATTTTCTTCTCTAAATTTTCCCAACTGGGAAATATAATCACTCATATCAAATTCTTTAAAACTCATACATGTTTCTCCTTTTTCTAATTTGTCCAACAAACCCAATAAACCATTAAGCCTATCATGCTTTGCCCTTATAAGCTCTTTTTGTTTTTTGAAAGCATTCATTTTATCAAACTTAGGATCTTCCATGATCCTCTTAATATCGCTTAGTTGAAAATCTAGTTCTTTAAAAAAAAGAATTTGCTGCAGTTCTTTTAGCGCTTCATCGTCATATAAGCGATAACCAGAATCACTCAATTTTGTAGGTTTAAATACACCAATCTCATCGTAATACTGTAATGTTCGTACACTTATTCCTGATAACTGTGCTACCTGCTTTACTGTTTTCATAATAATTCACTCCTTTTTGTACGAAAGAAAGCTAATAAATATTGCCGGCTAATACTTGTAGCTTATCTTTTCCCTAATCATATACTATCACGGCGCGTGATAGTCAATAAAAAAATGGATTTTTCAATGAAATTTTCAATTTTCATGAATCCGTTCATGTAAATTTGCATGTAATTAGCATTGTTAATTTGTATGTAAATTGCATTAATATTCGCATCTAAGGTAACACTATCTTTGAAATTATTAATAAATTGTTGATTTGCAAGGAGGTTTTACATGGCCAATTATACTGGTGTAGTTAAATGGTTTGATAATGAAAGAGGCTATGGCTTTATTTCAGCCATGGATGGTCAGGATGTTTTCGTACATCACTCACAAGTAAAAGAAAAGACGCATAAAAAAGATTTACATGAGGGTGAGACTGTCAATTTTGACGTGAGACAAGATGATAAAGGCTTAAGTGCTTTAAATGTCCATAAAATATAATTCAAATTCTTAAGGAGTCGCTTATGAACAAAATCCACTATAATATATCAGGACTACAAAATACTGAGATTAAAACTCAGTTAAAAAATGCATTAACAAAAATCGACGGCATATCTATGGTTAATATTGACGGCGGACGCGATACGATTGAAGTCGGATACAATGAAGAAACTGATGAAAGTACAATTAAATCTTGCATTGAAAATGTTGGCTGCAAAATAGAAAACCGGTAAAAAAAATCTATAATTCGTGTATTAATTCTCTATATCCTACACATACTACAAATGTAAAACCAAACTGAATGGAGGAGGAAACCACGATGACAAATCAAAGTAACCAAATCATTCAATCCTCAGAGGCTAACGAAGGCAATGTTGTTGGAGATGAGCCGATTGACACGTAAGGCTTATAGGACTTAGTTGTTCTTAAGTCTTATAAGCCAGCAAGGTTTTATATTAGATAAGGATTTACTTATTTTGCATTTAATATGTGCATTTAAGTAAATCCTTTCTAATTTTATTTCTCACTTCTCTTGTAAATAATCAATTGCCCCCTGGCAAAGAACGTTCTTTGAATATCCTTTTTTTGAATTAGCTATTTTCTTACTACTACGTTTGATCATATGATTCATATCAAATCCATTTTTTAATACAGAAAATTTCAGTATTCTAGGAGAGAGTGCTTTACGAGGACAATAGTAGATGCATTTCATACACCATAAGCAATGAAAGCCAAACTTAGGACTTCCATTTTTCATTTGAATGTTCTTTTTAGGACAATTCCGAACACATTTTCCACATTGATTGCAATCCCTAGATGGATGGATGGATAATCCAAATATGCTCGCTCCAAAATGCTCTGCTTTTCCCAAAGTTGAAAATAGCCTATCCTGTAATTTAGGTTTTAAAAGGTTTTTCTTTCCTGACATAATATCAGAAATTATTTTGTTGACCTTTTGAGGTAATATATTTATTAAATCGAAATTCAACTGTTTCCTAGCTTGAATCGCAAAATTAGATGGCATCACCATCATTTTTTCATAGATCAAATCATAACCTTTTCTTTTCAAAAGGTGTTTACATTTTATTCTACATGCAGTATTTGGGGAGACTTCTCCCCCACCAGAGACAGAAATGACTGCAGCATATGTTCCATTTGTTTTAGGCAGATTCTTTGTCCACTTTTCAACGATTGCTGCCAATTGAAACGCATACACGGGCGATAAAATAATAAGCAAATCCGTTTTTTTGTCATGATATGTGTCATCAGTTGCAATATTGATTTTATTCACCTGTAACTTTTGTTCCAATAATTCTTTTTCGAAGCAATCAGCTACTGCCTTTGTACATCCAGTTCCTGAGAAATAGGCAAGTGTTACCGTTTTAATGTGTTTATGTTTATTATCCATCAATAGATTCCCCCCACAATCATTTATTGGTTTGTTCACAGATTAAATTTACAATTAATTCGGTTTATCTTGTAATATCAAATCGCCTTGTAAATAGCAAACAGCCGTTCCTCCAATTTTTACTCGTTCTCCACAATATTCACAATACAAGGTTCCTCCACGAGGTGACAACTGCTTCGCAATCATTCTTGTCGTTCCAATTTTTTTGCTCCAAAATGGAATCAGTGTACTATGGGAGGAACCCGTTACAGGATCTTCTGGAATACCAGCATTTGGGGCAAAAAATCTCGATACAAAGTCACAATTATTTCCCTTAGCTGTAACAATAATGGCAAATGAAATATCCTTACTGATCTTCTTAAGCAGTTCCATATCAACCTGCAAATTTAGTACGTCTTCCTCATTTTTCACCAATACAAGCAAATCTCTGGACAAATGTGTTTCAAGTATTTCACACCCCAATGCCTTCTCTAGAAGAACTGGCTTTTCTACCGGTTTTGGCATTCTATTCGGAAAATCCATTGTGTAGATATCCTCATTTCGGACAACGGTCAATTTTCCGCTTTTTGTCTCAAATGTAATCTCATTCATATTTGGTGAAACATAATTCATCACAACAAAAGCAGTTGCTAATGTAGCATGACCACAAAGGTCGATTTCCACTTCTGGCGTAAACCATCGTAAATTATACTGCCCATTGCTTTTTAATAAAAATGCCGTTTCTGCAAGATTATTTTCAAATGCGATTTTTTGCATGATTTCATCATCAATCTCGCAATCAAGTAAACATACCCCTGCTGGATTTCCGCTAAATAATTTATCTGCGAAAGCATCAATAATGTAGTATTTCATAGTATCCTCCTCGTTTTACTTCTGATTGTTAAAATTCCTGGTAAATATATTCGGTTACATATGGTGTGTAAATTGCCTATAGCTTCAATATACGCTGCAAGATCCACTGGTCGATTGGCAAGAGATTTGCTCTATCATAACAATCAAATCTTTCAAAGTCAACCAGTTGCATAATTGCGAATTTGGAGGAATTGTGAATTTTTGTCAGAAATCTTTTTGAAAGTTTCAATTCCTCCTCGCTAAAAAAGGTATCTGTTCCCAGTTTACTATTTTTTATCCATGATGGATGCCGCCTGTAAATATTATTACACAACAGACAAAAAAAGTCGCCCTAAGCGAATGATTAGGGCGAATTAACGTGTCCGTGGTACCATCTAAATTCAGTCCCATGCCTCCTCTGTGCAAAGAAACAATATTTCATCAACAGAATATTATACTAGTGAAGAAATTTTAGCGATGTGTTTATATGGATTCAAACTCCCCTAATGAAACTCGATATTCAGATAGAAAAAAAGCTGCCTTACAAATGTTGAAGCACTATTTGGATATATACAAAAAGTATTCCTTTGGCTCAGTAATCAACCTTGGAGATAGTAAAACATATGAGAATGCACTAAATGACTGCTTTTTATGGTTTATCCCAATTTGGAATTCCGTAGCAACCTATTTTAATTCCCTTGGTATCAAAGGAATCGTAGTCAATACCGATCCATTAAGTATCTCTTTAGAAGCAGACCCCTCTGCTTATTCTAGTCTTGGTAGGGTATTATATCATGAGGTAACGCACAGAATAGAAGATATTCATGGAGATATTCAGGAAATAAAAAAGGAAGAGGGCAAAACAGAAAAATTGTATGCGGAACGCAATACAGAGTATATGGAATATGTAGCATCCACTGCTTTATATAATTTAGCCAAGGCAGAAGAAATGGTTGATCAAAACCCCAATACTACCCCGGAGCAGCTAAGGGTAAAATGGGACGGTTTTATAAAAGACATGAATATAGCAAAGAATGAACTTGATGAAACAAAAGTGTTCCCACCGAATCTTGCATTAATGAAGGATTGGTTTGGATTTGAGGTTGATACTGATAAGATTCTACAGCATTATGCCAGCGGTGCCAAAGGGGAAGCTTTCAAAGCTATGGCAGAACAAATCCTTTCAGAAAAGAAAAAAGAACAGGAAGAATCCCTTGCACCCGTTCCATCAAAAGAGCAGGAGACTGAAAAGCAAGTTGAACCCACAACATTTATGTGGGGCGACTTCGGAATATGGGGAATTACCGCGGATGCGGAAGCAACACTTGCACCAAATGGCATAGTAACCGTGAAGCTTACGAACGTAAAAAATAATTATGATGAAGCTTGGTGGTATTACGATTTATTAACGAAAATCAATTCCGTGGAACGTCTGTCAGATGGTAGAGTAAAAGTGATGGCTAGTACAGATATTTCAGGAATCAGCAATAAAGTATCATGGTATAAATGGGAAGACAGAAAATGGGGGCCTACAAATGATACGATTAGCAAAGAAAAAAAAGATTTTATCTTCTATTTTTCAAATGCAGGAGATCTAAAGGATTTTAAAGTAACAGAACCCACAACGGTTCATTACACCGGTCCGAAATATGAAAAGCCAACGCCACCGAATATTTCAAAATGAAGTTTCCTGTTTACGGGGTTGCATCATTCTCCTCTTTATAGGCATCCTCTATCTTCACCGAATCTTTCACCTGCTCTTTAAAAAACTTCACACGGATTACTGCCTGTGCCCAGTTTAAAGAAACCTGACTGTAACTGTCCTTTTCCCCGGCTGCATCAGCTATGATTTGCAGTAATTCCTCCAAGACAGCTTTCGTGAGATAGCCACCTCTCCAATGAAAGGTAAGAACTTTTCCTTTTTTGATGGCTTGCTGACAGCGCTTTGCTACATCTTCTTGCTTGGTAAATGAAAGCTTCTTCTCTTTATAGTAGAAGTGATCACCCTCGCTACACGCAGGAACTTTGTAAATAACAGGCTCATGATCCTTGAAAATACTTTTATCATCTAAATTAAAATAATCATATCTCGCTTCTTTTTTACCTAATGAATTATCGAACGTAGCATCCAGATGATACCACACTCCATTGATTTGAATCACGTTCCAGGCATGACGATATTTGATATTCTTATCTGGATTATTTTCTGAAATCGCAACAATACAAGGAATCGAAAGCTTATCACAAAGAATCTTCACCGATTTTGCAATTCCTTCGCAAACGCCTATTCCCTGCCCCAATGGGCCTAGGATTTCATGAGAATATTGTTTCTTGAGCTTATCATACGTTACATTTTCACAGATAAAATCATGAATATATTGCTCCTTTTCCCAATCATTTTTATCTTTTACCACACGCGCAAGCTTCTCCACCCTAGAGCTCATCGCCATCTGATGCTCTCTTATTTTATTTTTTTCAAACAAATAGTCCGGTTTTATTTTTACCCTTGTGGAATCTTCATAGAAGGAGTAATGAAAGGTGGGCGCGTAAAATATTTCTGGACTATCCAATCTTAACTTGTAAAAAATGTCGCTCAGCTCTCTTCCTTCCACTCTTTGAACATCAAAGCTTTGGGAAAGTGACTCTAGGCCACTTTTGATGACTTGATAAATTCTTTGCTGTTGTTTGTTCATTTGACTATAATAATATGGTTCCATTTTAACGTTTCTCCAAATAAATTTTCTTTCCCTCGCTTGTTTTGCTTTTATAATGTTGTAAAGGCGTTATGTATATTGCTAAAAGCATAGATATAATTTAATCTACAAGATCATTTTGGAATCTTGAAAGATGTTCAAACGGAAGAATAACTCTTCCTCGGTATAGCCCACATCCATCATTAATAAGCGAATTATTCACAGCTGAGAACATATTTACATCCAATTTTGATAGTTCAAGTTGTTGCAATAGGATACCTCTTTCATAAGCTTCATCAAAATAAATATATTCACCTTTCGGAATTACATCTCTTCTAGACCTTTCACTATTTTGTTGCTTTTCATAAGCCAAATGATTGGCAGGACCAATCTCAGCATAATCGTCCATTTCTTTTGTACGCAGTTGCACTTCTATATAACAACGAGCAATATTATCATAAAATGTGATATGCAATGAACGATATCCTTCCGGCTTTGAATTTATAATATAGTCTTTATAGTACGGAGTTACGCTATTTTTTAGCAAGGGCAATTTTTTTTCACCGATTAAAGGAGATATTTCTGCTGTAAATCCCCTCTCCTCTAAAAAATCAGGTAACTTATTTGCAATATCATATAGATATTTTAATTCTTCCTCAGCGCGATTTTCTCCTTCTTTTAAATGACATTTCGGAAGCGATATAACAATTCTATATGCAATCAAGTCGCGAAAACAATTTATGCAATTTTTTAGCTCAGGAAGTGAAGGATATTTCCCATATTCATTGTAATAATTATAAATATATTCAACGATATATCCATTGAATTTTTCTTCGGCTCTAATCAATGATTTAATTCGTCCCTTAAAAGTAAACGCAAGAAATGGGTAATCATTTGCCATTAGTTTATAAAATTCCCTAATCCTCTGAGACTGGGAAGTCAAAAATTCGTTGTGCTGTAGGAGTTCTGCGATTTGAATCAAAAAATTGCTATGCGCAAGATCAATTTGATTACTCGATTCTTTCGCAGATTTTTTCAAATCCTCCGTATATCTTTGTAAAATCTTAAGAACAGTATCTCCAGAGTATAAATAGTCATTTAATTTTATCATAGGTACCTTTTCCTTTCCAATATTTAAAGTACTCTAAGTATTCACTTTAGTCATTTGCATCATTTCCTTAAATGATGTTATTTCACACAACGAATATTATACCACCATTTTCTCTCTATATATACAAAAAACTCCCAAGACATTTGTCCGGAGAGGTATTGAATCGTTTTTAGTTATAATACTGATTTTAGTTCATCTCTTTTATAATTTCCATGGTTTTATTTATAAGATTGTTTTTATTGATTTTCTGAATACACCATCAGTTGTAATTCTTTGCAAGTATATCACTTGTCTCCATAATGATATCTACAAGCCAAAATATATATATTTTCCTGGTCAATTTTATAAATCAGCTTTACTAGTTTATTTACAATCGAGTAGGAGGGAGTGATTAACTCCCGTCCTCTCACAGCACCGTGCATACCGTTCGGTACACGGCGCTTTCAATAGTTGATGTGCACAGACTGATAAGCTGTTGCTAAATCATAAAAGCCATTGTTTATCAGTCTTTTGTTTGTTAGTGCTATGTTGACCGCAACTGTATGTGTTGTAAACCAATAACCTCTTCTTGAATTTCCTGCTTGATATGCCAAATCTACTGATACTCCAAGTTTTATCAAGTTTCTTATTTTAGTTTTGGGTTTCTTCCACTGTTTCCATATACACATTCGAATTCTGTGATATAACCATGAATTCAGTTCGTCTATCCTATTCTTCATAGCTGCAATTCCATAGTAATTCAGCCATCCACGCATATACACCCTTATCTTTTCCAAACAAGGACGTACACTCTGACAAGACCTTCGGGAACTAAGTTCTTTCAGTTTTGACTTCATTTTCCCCCATGACTTTCCATGAACTCGGATATAAATACCCTTTCCATTCTTTCCCAATGTAAAGCCAAGGTACTTAAAATTTCGGATTGCAAACACACTGACCACACGACTTTTCTCTTGATTCACTTTTAATTTCAATCTTTCTTCAAGGTATTTCGTACTTGTTTCAAGTAATCGTTTTGCGGCTCTATCACTTTTTGCAAGCAATACTATATCATCCGCATAGCGGACAAATTTCACGCCTCGCTTCTCATACTCTTGGTCAAATTCATTCAGATAGATATTCGCCAACAGTGGTGAGATATTTCCAGCCTGTGGCGAACCTTCCTCTGTTTCCATGACTACACCATTTTCCATGACACCACTTTTTAAATATCTCTTAATCCATTGGATTACTCTTTCATCCTTGACATTTATACGCAATAGATTCAATAGCATCTCGTGGTTCAATGTATCGAAATATTTGGATAAATCTAGTGCTACGGCATGTGTGTAACCTTGTTCTGCGTATTCCTTTACCCTTTTGATGGCATCTTTCGCACATCTTCCTGGTCGATATCCATACCTGTTGTCAGAGAAGAGTGGTTCATATATAGGCATAAGTTGTTGTGTTATGGCTTGTTGGAAAATACGGTCCTTGACTGTTGGAATACCAAGCTTTCGTATTCCACCGTCAGGTTTTGGAATTTCAACTCTTCTTACTGCATCGGGACTATATTTCCCTTTGTATATCTTTGCGATAATCATCTGCTGATTTTCCTTGAGGTATGCCCCTATTTCCTCGACTGTAACTCCGTCGATTCCTGGTGCTCCCTTGTTTGCCTTTACTCTCTTAAAAGCTCTATTAAGGTTATCCTTATATAGTATCTTCTCTAAGAGTTCTGGCTGTGCACTGTTCCTTTCTTTCCATATCGAAATAAATGACCGACGCGCTTTCGCATACCCTTCATGTTCCGCACTATCTCTTTGCGAACAGCCATTATTATCAATGTTTTCTGCATTCATTTGGTCATTTTCTCCTTTCTCGGTTATACTAAGAACTCCTATCGATTCAGTCCTTCACCTCTCGGCTACTATGACCTCTGCTGACTTCTGTATGCTCAGCATTACCTCGCGATAATGTTTACTCCTTTCGGTGCGTTCCATACAGACCTCCCCGGGTACTCACACGTTCTTTCTCTCCATCCATCTGCCACATTTACCATACATAATTCCGTGTAGTTATTGGGCTTCGACTTGTTGAGCAGCCTTACCCTCATGCATAGCCTGATGTGATTTCTGTTCGTCAGACCAGAGATTTGCCCACTGGTTAGTATGTTTCCAGTATCCAGCTTCCTTCAGATTCCACCTCACGATGGACACCCTTGCCTTCGGCTATATCCTTCCCACTACCGGGCGGATTCGGGACTTGCACCCGTTAGAACGTGCGCCCGCCGGGCGCACTCAGAAAAAGAAGCCTTGCAAACACTTTGTCTGCAAGGTTTTGAATACTTTTGTACAATATTTCCGATTATCTCTTTGAGGAATACCTTATGCTTTTCTTAAGTTTTCATATATCCGTATTTCATTTGTTCCTTAAATGTTTTTCTATATTCTTCCTCTCTTTCTTTCATCTTTTTTAGTTCTCTCTTAGCAGCATCAGTTTTCAAGTATTCTCTAATATATTCCTCCATGTCATCAGCAGGTGGTTCATACCAACTAAACTGTTGTTTTCTTTTATAAAGTCTATATTTCGAATCTTTCATATGCATACTATATAGCGTTATATTATATTCTTTGCAATATTGCACTAATTTCAATTTGTTATCATCGTCACAATAGTGACAGCCCATAATTTGTGTTCTAATAAATACTGTGAATGTGCAAGATCAGTAAATGTATTACCTAATTTAAAATACTCCTGCCTTTCCTTGTTATTCATAATTTCACTCCTAATATTTATTAGTACACCCATCTTACCCCCTTTTCTCTCAATTTTCATCTTTTCTTTCTATTACTGCACCCATTAACATGATAACCTTTGTATTCTTCTAATTTATCTGCCGTTAGTTTTCTATAACCAAGACTTGTGATAAATCTTTCCAATAATTTTGTGCATTCTTCTGGCGTAAGCTCCCTTTTTACTCCGTTCATATGTCGTAAGTGTTCCATGTTATTTCTCCTTTGGCATAAATGGATTTCAACGCTTCTTCAATCACAATAATATACACATCCATATTAATATGCTTAACAATTAATCCTTTGTTATGCAAAGAGATAATTGTGTAAATAGAAATTTATCTTTTGAGGAAAAGAAACAGAAGCGTCAAGAGGCATCCCGGCCGATTCTTGATGCGTTTTGGTCGTGGGTCGAAAAGACTTCTGCTATGCATACAACAAATGAAAAGCTGACAGAGGCACTGACTTATTCAACCAACCAGAAAAAATATCTGGAGACATTTATGGAGGATGGAAGAATTCCTATCTCGAACAATTGGTGTGAAACAAACATCAAACCGTTTGCTCCAGCAAGACGTGCATGGTTATTTGCCGATACTCCCAAAGGAACCCGTACCAATGCTGTTCTTTATACGATTGTTGAAACCGCCAGAGCGAATGAACTGGATGTATACGAATATTTGAAATATCTCCTTGAAGAGATGCCAAACGATGATTATCTTCAGGATCCAGAAGTCCTGGACAAATATCTTCCATGTTCAGCTGAATTACCAGAGCAATATCGACTGAAAACAAGGTATAAAAAGTGCCTCAAAAGATAGTAAAATCAGATTAGCATAGAAATATCAATCTGTATATACGCCTTCTTTTGAAGCACTTACAAACTTTCGGAATCGAAATTCTATTGTTGTTTTCAAATTTTCGTGATACACTAATTTTATAAATTAATTTGGAGACCAGCTATGAAAAGTCAACT
>DIGJ01000028.1 GCA_002419585.1 Lachnoclostridium sp. UBA5725 | reverse complement strand
TAAGTTGACGACATTGGACGCGGGGAGGGTTTGGGGAAGTCACACAAAGGTGCGATGGGATAGGGTTAGCGAATTCGAATGGAGGGGCGGGGCTGTTGTCTGGTAATGTTTCAGTAAAACTAGAATTTTTAGAGGCGTAATAAAGGCGAATACGGCGTTATACTTGTTTGGAAATTTGCTGAGAAAAATTTGTTTAAAAGCATAAAAGAAAAGCAAGAAGTTATGACGTTTATAGAATTTGTAGAAAAACAGAAGTTATAGTTAACGCAGTAAAAGCCAAAGACTGCTATTTTTTATCACAAAATAACCGCCTTTGACTTTTTACCAAATTTACTATTAATTCTGGTTTTGATTTTATAAAACTCTGTAAACAGCGAGTCCGTATCTCGTAGTCAGCCATAAAAGGCTGAGCTCATAATCTATCGTCCAATTTACATGACTCCCATGGTGGGTTTTTATATCATTGGAGTATATGGAACGTAAACTCTACGAAAAATTAACTCCCTTAAGAGTTAATTTTCCGTTGCTTAGAGGTTACGTGGAATGCTTATACGACTGATATAAAATCCCACCATGGGAGCCATGTAAATTGTCAAAAAACCTAATTGCTCAGCCTTTCTTGGCGTCACTCACCAACAAAGACTCGCGTCCGGCCTTCATAAACCAGAGTTATTATTTTACTACAGCAATAGCTTCGATTTCCACTAAACCACCCTTAGGCAATTTTGCAACTTGTACACAAGAACGAGCTGGAGCTTCTCCAGTGAAGTATTTTGCATAGATTCCATTTACGACTGCAAAGTCGTTCATGTCTGCTAAGAATACGGTTGTTTTTGCAACGTCTGCAAAGCTTGCTCCGCCTGCTTCTAATACTGCTCCTAAGTTCTTAAGAGCCATTTCAGTCTGAGCTTCGATTCCACCTTCTGGGAAATCACCAGTTGCTGGATCTAATCCGAGCTGTCCGGATGTAAAAATCATATCTCCTACCTTTGATGCATGTACATATGGTCCTACTGCTGCAGGTGCATTTTGTGCACTGATTACTTCTTTTTTCATTTTAAAATCCTCCATAATATAATATTTATTTCAAGAAAGGAATGTCCTTTCATGATTAACAGTTCACGTGTTTACTTCAACATGATCAGTTCGTCACCTTCTTTGATGACTCCGCCATGAAGTACTTTGGCAAATACACCTTCTTTTGGCATGATACATTCGCCCATTTTCTTATATATTTCGCAGTGTGTATGGCATTCTTTTCCAATCTGAGTCATTTCAAGCAACACATCATTGCAGGAAAACTTGGTACCTACAGGTAACTGTTTAAAATCAAAGCCTTCTACTACTAGATTCTCTCCAAATGCACCATCGATTACTCCGGCACCTTTTTCATTGAATTCTTTAATTTTATCATAGGATAACAGACTTATTTGGCGATGCCAGTCACCTGCGTGGGCATCGTTTTCGATTCCGAAATTCTCAATAAACTTTGCTTCATGAATATTTGTTTTTTGAATGCCTCTTTTTTCACTGATGCAAATTGCAATTACTTTTCCCATTTTTGTCAGCCTCCTATTTGCGCCATATTTTTTGTTTCTTTCTCATCACATACGTTCGAACTTATGCCACTAAAATCATGTTTCTTTGGCTTTAAAAAGATAGCCTCTTGAATCATTTGGGTTAACTGTTCTTCAGTCGTTCCATCTTCGATTAACTCCTTGATATTTAATACATTTTTATATTGTAAACAAAGCTTTAAATTACCATCCGAGGTCAATCGAATACGATTACAGTCATCACAAAATTCATGGCTTACGGCACTGATAAAACCAATCTTTCCCTGAAATCCATTGATTTCATAATACGAAGCTGGTCCATTCCCAATCTTTCCATAAAAAGGCTTCATCGGTCCATAGGCTTTTTCCAGGCTTTTTATTATTTCTTCTTGATAAACTGGGCGAAATCCTTTTCCATTACCAATCGGCATCATTTCGATGAAGCGAACACTCACTGGGTATTCTTTCGCAAGCCCAGCCAAATTTGCAACTTCTATTTGATTCCATTCTTTCATGATTAGGGAATTAATCTTTATGGATTTAAATCCCATGGTACAAGCTTTTTTTATTGACTCAAGTACTTTGTCCAGTTCTCCAACTCTTGTGATTTCATGAAACTTATCCTTATCCAATGTATCCAGACTAATATTGATGCGGTCAAGTCCAGCCTCTTTTAATTCAGCAAGATATTCCCCGAGCAAAATTCCATTGGTCGTTAAAGTAACCTCCTCAATATTTGGAAGCCGCTTTATTTCTCGAACCAGATTCGCAAATCCTTTTCGAACGAGAGGTTCCCCACCAGTAAGCTTGATTTTTCGAAGGCCTAACTGGCTTACGCATCGGCAGACCATTACAATTTCCTCATACGTCATGATTTCGTTATGCGAAAGGGAATGAATTCCTTCTGCTGGCATACAATACTGGCATCGCAAATTACAACGATCCGTTACTGATATTCTTAGATAGTCTATCTCTCTTCCAAATTGGTCCTTCATGATAAACACCTCATCTTTCGTCTCTGCTAGTGAAATGGCTCTAATATAACTTCAATTACGCCACCGCAAACCATTCCATCCTCTTCGGCTTCTCGTCCCGTCATATCCACTTTACAAACCTTTGGTGTATTCTCATTCATCAAAAGAATACTTTTCCTTTGAATATCAGCTTCGGCGCAACCGCCACCTATCGTTCCAATGGTAGTACCATCTTGGAAAAACACCATTTTTGTACCGACTCCTCGCGGTGCAGAACCTTTTCTTGATATAATGGTTGCTAATACCTTACCCATTTTTGCTTTTTCTTCATCTAAGATTCCCTTTAACAACTCTTTTGAAAAGGCATTGGTCCAAGATGTTCCATTTTTCACCAAGATGATTTCTGCCATAATGGAAACTGCAATTTCTTCCGGTGTCTGCGCATTGATTTTAAGACCAACTGGAGTATATATACTACTCATAGCTTGTTTTAATAAAGTTTCATTGTCTTTATAATCTGGATGTGTTGACAGTGTCTCTTCTACTGCTTCCAGTACATTTTTAACACGAACCTTACTTCCAATCATTCCAATGTATGCATTTTGTTTTGGTACAATCTTTTCCAGACATACCATATCAAACCGGTGGCCTCTGGTAACAATGACAAAGTATGTATCCTTGTCACCACTCACGGTATCCAGACCTTTTGCAAACTCTTCACAAATGATTTCGTCTGCTCCTGCTCTTCTTGCATTGTTTGCAAAAGAAGGTCTGTCTTCGAGTACGGTAACATGAAATCCAATCATTTTACCCATCGTTATAATCGGCATGGAAACATGCCCACCACCACAGATAACTAGTTTTTTCTCTGCACCTAATACCTCACAAAAAAAGGTGTTTCCCTCAAGCTCTAATTTTTGATTTTTCTCTATATTTAAAAGTTGTGTTGAATAAGTACTCAGTACATTACTTGAGGAAAAAACAATGTTTTCCCCCGATAAAAGCAGCTTCTCACCTAGCATTGGACCTTCAATTCCTGTCACTAACAAATTTTTAGCATTCGGATTTAAGTCGCGTATTGCCTCATATAATTCTTTCATATATCACGCACTAGCTCCTTTCAAATAAACCACTTTTCCCACCATCTTTTTTCATTAAATGTATTTCACTAATTTCCATGGATCGATCCATTGCTTTACACATATCATAAATGGTTAAAAGTGTTGTAGTCGCTGCAGTTAAAGCTTCCATCTCTACACCGGTCTGCCCTGTTACTTTGGTTGTTGCTATTGCTTTGATTTTAAATAGTTTCTCATCCAATTCAAAATCAATCGTACATTTTGTCAGCATTAGAGGGTGGCACATCGGAATCAATTCCCAAGTTCTTTTTGCTGCCATAATTCCAGCAACTCTCGCTACCCCTAGTACATCGCCCTTTTTTGCTGTTCTATTCCTAACCGTATCAAAGGTTTCCTGATTCATTGCTATACTTCCACATGCAATCGCAATACGCTCCGTACATTTCTTTTCCGTAACATCAACCATGATCGCATTTCCAGCTGCATCAAAATGTGTCAGTTCACTCATAATTTACTCCATTCTAGCATTGTCCTATTGTCCAGCGGCACCAAATCCACAGTTTGGAAACGTACATACATCACAAGATAGACAAAGGCCACCGTGACCTAAGGATGCCAAATCTTTTTTCGTAACCGGTACATCTGCCATAAGCTTTGGTAATACCAGATCAAAAATCGTTCTCTTTGCATACATCACACAACCTGGCAATCCAACCACAGGAATATTGCCATTATAATAGGACACCAGCATCATAGCTCCTGGAAGTACCGGTGCACCATATGATACAATATCCGCTCCTGTCGCACGGATTGCTCCAGGAGTCATATCGTCTGGATCCACACTCATACCACCCGTGCATACTACCATATCGGCACCTTGCGCAATAAAGGCTAAAATTGCATTTTTGATATTTTCCAGTTCATCGTTTACTATTGTCTGACCTAAGATTTCAGTCGGAAATTCACCCAGTTTTTCTATGATCACAGGTCCAAAGGTATCCTTGATTCTACCCAAAAAAACTTCATTTCCAGTCGTCACAATTCCGACTCTCTTCTTATGAAATTCTTTGACACAAAGGAGTGGTACCCCTTGCGTCACCTTTGCTGCATTATCAAGCTTTTCTTCTTCAATGACCAGAGGAATAACTCGCATCCCTGCAAGCTTGTCTCCTTTTTTTACCACTTGATTGTTGTGTCTGGTTGCAATCATAATCTCTTCGAGCATATTTACTTGATTTAGTTTATCAACATCAACCAAAAACAATCCATCTTTCGCTGCAAACGCCTCAATCTTTCCTTCTTTGATTTCTTTCGAAGGGTAAATTGATTCATTTTCACATAGGGCATAAAGTCTTTCAGCAGCTTCATTTTCATGAAGAATACCCTCTTTCTTCTCCCAGATATATAGATGATCTTTGCCAACTGAAAGAAGAACCGGAATATCCTCTTGTGTTACAATGTGACCTTTGCGAAATACCGGTCCTTTCTTTTCACCCTTAATAATCTGCGTAATATCATGACATAATATCTGTCCGACTGCGTCCGTTGTATTAATCAGTTTCATAATATCCCTCTTTTGCGTATATTTTTTTAAAACAATTCGTTCTATTTCTATTTTAACCGCCAAGTCAAGATTTCGCAACGAAATTCGAACAAAAAACGCAATTATTTATTTCTGTTCATAGGATTCGATACATCTTCCACGAGAAATGTAAGTTCCCTGCTTTTCTTTTGAGATTTTTCCATCGTTTACAACTTCTCGTCCACGAAGATATACTTTCTCAATCTTGCAGCTTGCTTCAATGCCTTCGTAAGGGGTATAGTCCACCTTTTGTTCCTGCGTCTTGGCAGAAATCAGTGTCGTCTGGTTAGGATCTAGCACAACAATATCTGCATCACTGCCTTCTGCGATAATACCTTTTCTAGGATATAGCCCGAACATTTTCGCCGCATTTTCAGACAGTTGTTTGCACATCTGTTCTTTCGTAATACGATTTTTGGCAACACCAAAAGTATAGAGTAGCAGTCCACGATGTTCCACACCTGGTCCGCCATTTGGGATCTTATAGTATTCATCGGTTCCATAGTAATCTTTTTGACCTTTAAAATGGAAGCTGCAATGATCGGTTCCGATAAAATCGATATCATCATTTGAAATAGCATTCCATAAACAATCCATATCTTCTTGTTTACGAAGTGGTGGTGACATAACATACTTCGCACTTTCAAATCCAGGCAGATCATATTTACTTTCATCCATCAATAAATACTGCGGACAAGTTTCCATATATACTTTTTGCCCTTCTTTTCTAGCTTCCATAATTAAGTCGTACCCTTTTTTTGTACTTAAATGAACAATATAAAGCGGACTTTCTGCCATCTTTCCAATCATCATATAACGATAGATTGCTTCTGCTTCTACAATATCCGGTCTTGTGGAAGGAACGAACTTGATGGAGCCATTACCAGCTGCCTTATTTTCTGCAATGCGAACATTGACGATATCCCCGTTCTCACAATGCACACCAACGATACCACCCTGCTTTTTAACTTCTTTTAAAATATCGTAAATCTGGGCGTCCGTTACTCTAAGGTTATCATAAGCCATATATAGTTTATATGAGGTAATACCATTTTCACTCATATAATCGAGTTCTTTGCGAACCTCCTCATTCCACTCAGAGATTGCCATATGAAAGCCATAATCGCAGGAGGATACATCATCCGCCATCTTATGCCAGTTTGCAAGTGCTTCTTTTAATGTTTCTCCCCTGTTTTGTGTTGCAAAATCTAAAATACAGGTGGTTCCACCAACGATTGCTGCTCTTGTTCCAGATGTAAAATCATCTGCGGTATGAAATGCACCAGCATCCAGATCAAAATGTGTATGCGTATCAATAAATCCCGGAAATAACAGTTTACCAGTAACATCTACAACATCTGCATCGGCTATATCCAGATTCTTTCCTACTTTTACAATCTTTTCTCCATCAACAGCTATATCCAAAATTTCACTTTTTTCGGAACCAACTACGGTTCCACCTTTTAAAACTACCATAACTGCGTCACCTTCTCATTCCTTTCTTTTTATGCAACTTAGCGAAGCGAATATATCATCCGCTTCGCCATTGTTTCTCTATTATAATTAATAATTCTACGATTAGTACATATATCTGTAATGATTAAATGTAGCTAAAATTAAATCTCTTAAACCTTCTTCTAAGCCTGAATTTGCATCCTTTAAGCTATAGTCTTTTGTAGTTGATCCAACGCGTACTCTAAATGTTTTGTCTTCCTCATTAATAAGGACAAAACCAGCATTTTCACTATTGTCAAAATCAGCAACGTTTGCAAACAATGTGAATTTATCTTTGTAAGGTGCACTGTCATAAGGACAGAAGCTCTTACAGTTACCGCACTCATTACACATCTTATCAACATGAATGATTTGCATCATATTTCTGCCTTCAACCTTAATAGAAATATTTGCACGGTTTGGACATACATCAACGCAGCATTCACATACATGGTTACATTCTAAGCAACGAACATTTTCTTTCTTTGCGTCCGTAGCATGTAATAGTATGCCTTTTTTCGCTTCTGCACCATTGATATCTGTATCAATTTCGATTTCTTCTCTTGCTTCCATTCCTAAAATAGCATTGCAAGCATAAGAAGCATCACGAATACCTTCTACTACGGTAGCTGGTCCGTTTAAGCCATCTCCCACAACGTAAACATTTGCTACACTGCTTTTTAGTGTATTCTTATCTACCGTTGCTTTCCCTCTTTCATCTACTTTTAAGCCACTCTTTACATAAAGGGAATCTTCAATTTTTTCACCAACCGCTGCAATAACTGTGTCTGCAAGAACTTCTACTCTCTCTCCAGTTGCTACTGGGCTTCTTCTTCCAGATGCATCTGGTGTACCAAGTTTCATTACATCACAAACAAGTTTTCCATTTGTTAAAGCAACAGGTGCTAATAATTCTTTGAACGTAACACCATCTTCGATTGCTAATTCTAATTCTTCTGCATCCGCTGGCATGTTTCTCTTATCTCTACGATAAACTAAGAATACATTTTCAACTTCAGGAACACGTTTTGCAGCTCTTGCAACGTCCATAGCAGTGTTTCCACCACCGATAACAACAACATTTTTACCAATCTTAACGTTTGCAATGTCTTTCTTGCAAGACTCTAAGAAAGCAAGACCGTTGATGCTTTCACCACTTTCTAAGGAAACAGTACCTGGCTTCCATGCTCCAATCGCAAGGATAACATCGTTATAACCTTCTGTTAATAAATCTGCCGCAGATGCTACTTCTGTATTTAATTTGATTTCAACACCTAATTGTTTTAGAAGTGCTACGTCTTTTTCAATGGCCTCATCTGAAATACGGAAGCTTGGTATAACATGTCTTACTACACCACCAAGAGATTCTCTTTTTTCAAAGATTGTAACTTTAGCACCACCTCTTGCAAGGAAGAATGCAGCAGCCATACCAGCAGGACCACCACCAATAACCGCTACTTTTTTATCGGAAGTTGCTTCCGGTTTTAATGCTTTTAAAACATCATCAAATCCATGTTCAGCAGCAACTAATTTTGTAGAACGAATCTGTACGGATTCTTCATAGAAATTACGAGTACATTTATTCATACATCTATGGCTACAAATGGTTCCTGTAATAAAAGGAAGTGGATTCTTATCCGTAATTACTTTCAGGGCATCGGCATACTTACCTTCACCCACTAATTTAATGTAAGATGGGATATCCTGATTGATTGGGCATCCTTCACTACATGGAGCACTAAAGCAATCTAACAATGGTACATTTGCGTCCATTTTACGAATTGGAAGAGGCTTTACAGCTTTTAAATGATGTTCATCGGAATATATTTCATTACAAATGGTTTCCACTGCTTTTAAATCAACTCCAGCAAATGCTTTAAAATCTACTTTGTCAAAAAGCTCTGCGATCTGGGTTAATCTTTGATATCCACCTGGTTTTAACATGGTAGTTGCCATGGTAATTGGCCAGATTCCTGCTTCAAATACTTTTTCAATATTAAAGTAATCTGCACCGCCAGAATAGGAAATACGAAGTTTTCCATGGAAGCTTTCGGTAAGTTTTCTTGCTACATTCATAGAAAGTGCAAATAAAGAACGTCCAGACATGTACATTTCTTCACTTGGAAGTTCGTTTCTTGTTACGTCAACTGGGAATGTATTGGTAATCTTAACACCAAACTCTAATCCCTTTGTTGTTGCCAAATCAAGAAGTCTTTGAATCATAGGTACTGCATCTTCAAACTGTAAGTCATCTTTGAAATGGAAATCACCAAACACAACATAGTCATAACCAGTCTTGTCCATAATACTTCTAGCTTCTTCGTATCCTAGAAGAGTTGGGTTACATTTAATATACGTATTGATTTTCTTTTCTGTTAACAGATACGTAGCAATACGTTCAATTTCTTGTGGAGGACATCCGTGAAGTGTTGATAAGGTAACAGATGTACAAATATTGGAAGATATACTTTCAACATAAGCTTTGTCAACATGTTCAAATTGATCAATATTATTTAATAGGTACTCTTTGCATTCTTTAAAGATCGGAGTATTCCCTGCATCCTTTAATCCTTCAATGAAGCGATCGATCTTTTCAGACTGAATACCTTCTAGATTGTATCCAACGCTCATGTTAAATACAAAAGCATCTGGGTCTCCAAGACCATACTCTTTTGCGATTACTTTACAAGCAAACCAGCCCTTTACATATTCATCAAATGCTTCTGGAACATATAATTCCGTTGACCATTCACAGTTATAACATTCGTCATCTGCTAAAATACATGGTTTTGCAACTGGAAGATCTTCGCCGTCTAGTGTTTGAACTGTTTTTAATTCAAAGAAACGGCTTCCTGCATAATAGGAAGCTACAATATTTTGAGCTAACTGCGTATGAGGACCTGCTGCAGGTCCAAAAGGCATCTCTAATTTTTCAGTGAAAATTGGTAATGTACTAGTTCCCTCTTTTTTATATGCTTTGCGAAGGCCAAATACCTTTCCTGATTCTTTTTTCTCTGTCTGTATCCAAGTCATTAATTCCATAAATGGAATCGGTGTCATTCTATCACCCATTTTTAAATCCTCCTTTTCCTTATCCGTTAATACTTTTTGCAAGTAAGCTAGCTTGTTCACGGCATTCAGCCATTTCCTTTGCTTCGTCTATTCCAATCAGCTCGCGGTCTTTCATAAGAAGTTTTCCGTTTGCCATTGTGGTTACAACATTGCGTCCATTCATACCAAATAAGATATGACCATTGCTGTTTTTATCATCCATTGGTGTAAGTGGATCATATTCAGAAACAATGATATCCGCTGCATAACCTTCTTTTAATATACCAAGAGGTGTTTCAAAGTAACGGTTTGCAATCTTTGCATTGTTTTCAAATAACATGGTAGGTATTTCTCCCCAAGCCGCATTTGCATCACATAAATTATGTTTGTGAAGAACATTTGCCACTTTCATAGATTCTAACATATCATGTGTATATCCATCCGTACCAAGACCAGTTAAGATTCCTCTGTGAACGATTTCCATGGTAGGAGGGCATCCACAAGCATTACCCATGTTAGATTCAGGATTATGCACAACCATCGTATCGGTTGCTTTCAACAATTCCATTTCCTGTGCATTTACATAGATGCAATGTCCAGCCAATGTTTTTGGTCCAAGGATATCAAAATCCATCAAACGATTGATGATTCTCTTACCATGTTTTTGTAAACTATCATGTAAGTCTTCAATACCTTCCGCAACGTGAATATGAGCGCCAACACCATCTGGTGTATTTTCTCTGCAAAGCTGTAGTGTTCTATCCGATAATGTGAACTGTGCATGCATACCCATCATCGCTTTTAGCATGTCCGTTTTGTCGTTAGCACATGCTTTAATAAAGTCTGCGTTTTCTTTTACAGCTGCACGCATCTTTTCTTCTCCATCGCGATCCGAAACTTCATAGCAAAGACAACTACGAACGCCGAGTCTTTTCGCTTCTTCCGCGATTGTAAATAAACTTCCTTCAATCTCGCCAAAACTTGCATGGTGATCAAAGACCGTTGTAACACCATTTTTTATGCAGTCAATATAAGTAGCAGCTGCACTCTTTCTCGTTTGTTGTAAGGTTAAATGACGGTCAATGTTCCACCACAACCCATCTAAGATATCTAAAAATCCGTTTGGATTATATCCATTAATAGAAAGACCTCTCGCCATTGCACTATAAATGTGTTCATGTGTATTAATAAATGCAGGCATTATCACTCCGCCCTTTGCATCTACAAACTGGGCATCCTTATAACTTTCCTTCAATTCTTTTGTAGTCCCAACTTTTATAATGGTTGTTCCTTCCACTAAAACCGCTCCATTTTCAATCCATGGATTGGAAGCATCTCTTGTTAGCACTTTACCATTTCCTATTAATATCATACGATCTCTCCTTTACTTTAATAGCCTTAATTTCGGATATTACTCTTCTATCTATTATATCTACAAGTTTATCATTACATTATATAAAAATCAATTACTTTTTCAAAAAATTTTTGCATAACCTAAAAAATTTTGTATTTTGGTATTGATTAATTTTTTTTTTGTGGTATCATGGTATTGTAAACAAGAAATGACATGTTTTTTCCGAGGTCAATTTCGGAGTCATTTGCTTGAAAACGCGCGTAAAAAAAATTGACAACAAAATAAGGAGCTCCTATATGAAACTTTCGTTAACTTTTTTAAAACAAATTGCCAGCGGTTTAGCCGTTCAATTTGGAGAGAACTGTGAAGTTGCCATCCATGATTTGGCAAAAGAAAACATTGAGCACTCGATTGTACACATTGAAAATGGACACGTTTCAAACCGTAAAGTGGGCGACGGCCCCTCTCGAGTTGTACTTGAAACGTTACATAAAGATCCAACGTTACAGTCGCATCCAGACCACTTAGGTTACCTTACTAAGACATCTGACGGTCGCATTCTAAAATCAAGTACCATGTATTTTAGCGATGATGATAATCAGGTGCGTTATATCTTATCTGTAAACTTTGATATCACGAATCTTTTGTTTATAGAAAATTCGATAAAATCTATAACCAAAACCGAGATATCAGCCGACTCCAACGAACCAGCTCGTATTGCTCAAAATGTAAACGACCTACTTGATGATTTGATTGAACAATCTGTCGCTTTGGTTGGAAAACCAGTCGCATTGATGACGAAAGAAGACAAGATTTCCGCAATTCAGTTTTTGAATGATGCTGGTGCTTTTCTTATTACAAAATCAGGAGATAAGATATCGAAATATTTTGGTATTTCAAAATATACACTTTATAGTTACATTGATATTAACAAATAGAACACCATAAGCTGAGAATGCGATTCGCATTCTTTCATCAGGAGGTATTTATGAACGAGATTAAATGGGTGAAAAATACGATGCCCAAAACAAACGATGCTCAGTTACCAGTTATGGCAATTGACGAAGTAAAAAAAGCAAGAACTTTCCATGAAAGTTTTCCTCAGTATACTATGACACCTTTGGCAAAACTTGATAATATGGCTGCATACTTAGGATTAAAAGAAGTTTATGTAAAAGATGAGTCCTATCGTTTTGGATTAAATGCATTCAAAGTTCTTGGTGGTTCATTCGCAATGGCTCGCTACATTGCAAAAGAAACTGGAAGAGATGTTTCCGAATTGGATTATGAAACACTTACTTCCGACAAACTCCGTGAAGAATTCGGTCAGGCAACTTTCTTTACTGCTACCGATGGAAATCACGGAAGAGGTGTTGCTTGGGCTGCAAACCGCTTGAAACAAAAAGCTGTTGTTTATATGCCAAAGGGCTCAACACAAACTAGACTTAAAAATATTCAATTAGAAGGCGCTACTGCTACGATTGAAGAAGTAAATTATGACGAATGCGTACGTATGGCTGCGGCTGCTGCTGCAAAGACTAAGAATGGCGTTGTTGTTCAAGATACTGCATGGGCTGGATATGAAGAAATTCCATCCTGGATTATGCAAGGATACGGAACAATGGCATTGGAAGCAAATGAACAATTACAAGAAGCTGGATGTGATCGTCCGACTCATGTATTTGTTCAGGCTGGTGTAGGTTCTTTAGCTGGAGCTGTTCAAGGATATTTCGCAAATCGTTATCCAGAAAGCACACCGAAAGTTGTTGTTGTGGAAGCAGATGTTGCTGCTTGTCTTTACAAAGGTGCTGTTGCTGGTGATGGAGAAGAAAGAATCGTAGATGGTGATATGCAAACCATTATGGCTGGATTAGCTTGTGGTGAACCAAACACTATCTCTTGGGATATATTAAAAAATCATGTTTCTGTGTTCGTTTCAGCTCCTGACTGGGCTGCTGCTCAAGGTATGAGAATGTTAAGTGCTCCGATTAAAGGGGATCCTCAAGTTGTATCTGGAGAATCCGGAGCGGCTCCATTCGGTATTTTAGCTTGCATCATGACGATGCCAGAATACAAAGATTTAAAAGAAGAATTAGGTTTGGATGAAAATTCAAAAGTACTTCTTTTCTCTACAGAAGGAGATACCGATCCAGAAAGATACAAAGAAATCGTTTGGGACGGAAAAGATTACAAATAATAAAACGTATCTAAATCAACTAAGATAAATTATATGAAAGCGGAGGTATTTACAACTATGGATTTTAACAAAATCAAAGAAGCATCACAAAATTATTTACCTGAAATGACTAAGTTCTTAAGAGACTTAGTTGCAATTCCTGGTGAAAGCTGTGGTGAAGAAGGTCACATCAATCGTATTGCGCAGGAAATGAGAAACGTAGGATTTGATAAAGTAGAAATCGATCCTCAAGGTAATGTATTAGGTTATATGGGAACTGGCGAAAAATTAATTGGTTATGATGCTCATATCGATACAGTAGGTATCGGTAACATCAACAACTGGAAATTCGATCCATATCAAGGATTTGAATCCGACGAAGAAATTGGTGGACGTGGAACATCTGATCAGTTGGGTGGTATTGTATCCGCTGTATATGGTGCTAAAATCATGAAAGATCTTGGACTTCTTACAGACAAATATCAAGTATTAGTTACTGGTACTGTTCAAGAAGAAGACTGTGATGGTCTTTGCTGGCAATACATTATCAATGAAGATAAAGTTAGACCAGAATTCGTTGTTTCTACTGAGCCTACAGATGGTGGTATCTATCGTGGACAAAGAGGTCGTATGGAAATTCGTATCGATGTAAAAGGTATCTCTTGTCATGGTTCTGCTCCAGAACGTGGTGATAACGCAATCTACAAAATGGCTGACATTCTTCAGGATGTTCGTGCATTAAATGAAAATGATGCAGAAGACGGAACCGAGATCAAAGGTTTGGTTAAAATGTTAGATGAAAAATACAACAAAGACTGGAAAGAAGCTCGTTTCTTAGGTCGTGGTACCGTAACTACTTCCGAAATCTTCTTTACCTCTCCTAGCCGTTGTGCAGTTGCAGATTCTTGTTCGGTATCACTTGACCGTCGTATGACATTTGGTGAAACATGGGAAAGCTGTTTAGAAGAAATCCGTCAACTTCCTAACGTAAAGAAATATGGAGAAGATGTTACTGTTTCTATGTATAATTATGACCGTCCATCTTACAAGGGACTTGTTTATGAAATCGAATGCTATTTCCCAACATGGGCAATTCCAGAAGATCACGCTGTAACAAAAGCACTTGAAGAAGCTTATACTAATCTATATGGTACAACTCGTAGCGGTTCTTCCGAAGCAGATGCTATGAGAAAAGCTCGTCCTCTTACAGATAAATGGACATTCTCTACGAATGGTGTATCCATTATGGGACGTAACAATATTCCTTGTATCGGATTTGGACCTGGTGCTGAAGCACAGGCTCATGCTCCAAACGAGAAGACTTACAAAGAAGACTTAGTGAAATGTGCTGCTGTATATGCTGCAATTCCTACCTTATACTGCAAATAATCTACCCAGAAAGTGAGGGGTATGCAAATTACCCCTTTCTATAATAGAAACTAAAACACACACATTCATATTAAAGGAGAATAACTCATGAAAACATTACAAACTTATATCGATAAACTTAATGCTTTAAACTTTAAAGAAATGTACAACAACGACTTTTTCTTAACTTGGGAAAAAACAGACGATGAATTAGAAGCTGTATTTACAGTTGCTGATGCTCTTCGTTACATGAGAGAAAACAATATCTCTACAAAAGTATTTGAAAGCGGCTTGGGAATCTCTTTATTCCGTGATAACTCTACTCGTACAAGATTCTCATTTGCTTCTGCTTGTAACTTACTTGGATTAGAAGTTCAGGATTTAGACGAAGGAAAATCTCAGGTAGCTCATGGTGAAACAGTTCGTGAAACAGCTAACATGATTTCTTTCATGGCTGATATTATCGGTATCCGTGATGATATGTATATCGGAAAAGGTAATGCTTACATGCATGAAGTTTCTGAAGCAGTTCAAGACGGAAACAGAGATGGTGTATTAGAACAACGTCCTACATTAGTTAACTTACAGTGTGATATCGATCATCCTACACAGTCTATGGCTGATATGCTTCACATCATCCATGAATTTGGCGGTGTTGAAAACTTAAAAGGCAAAAAAATCGCTATGACTTGGGCTTATTCTCCTTCTTATGGAAAACCATTATCCGTACCACAGGGTATCGTTGGCTTAATGACACGTATGGGTATGGAAGTTGTTTTAGCTCATCCAGAAGGATATGAAATCATGTCTGACGTAGAAGAAGTAGCTAAGAAAAACGCTGAAAAATCTGGTGGATCTTTCAAAAAGACAAACGATATGGCAGAAGCATTCAAAGATGCTGATATCGTATATCCAAAGAGCTGGGCTCCATTTGCAGCTATGGAAAAACGTACCGACCTTTATGGAAACGGTGATATGGACGGCGTTAAGAAATTAGAGCAGGAATTATTAGCTCAGAATGCTCAGCACAAAGATTGGGCTTGTACCGAAGAATTAATGAAGACAACAAAAGACGGAAAAGCTCTATACATGCACTGCTTACCAGCTGATATCACAGGCGTAAGCTGCAAAGAAGGTGAAGTTGATGCTACTGTATTCGATCGTTACCGTACACCACTTTACAAAGAAGCTAGCTACAAACCATATGTTATCGCTGCTATGATCTTCTTAAGCAAATTCGAAAATCCACAGGCTGTATTAAAAGCATTAGAAGATAAAGCAACTCAGAGAAAATTTGATAAATAATTCAAAATAATCCGGTCTTGATTTTGATAATAGACTGCAATGTCCTCCTAAGCATTGTAAGTAATTATAACCCAACCAAAAAACCGCTACAACATGATTTTGTATCATGTTGTAGCGGTTTTCCTGTCTATTTAATATATCCTTATTTTGCTTTGCGAATCGCAGCTTTTAACTGCTCTCTATTTGCGACTCCAAGTTTTCGGTAAATATTCGCATTGTGCTTTTTAACCGTATTTTCTGTCAAATAAAGTTCATCGGCTATTTCTTGATTCGATAAATTATCTAGTATTAATATGGCTACTTCACATTCACGTTTCGATAAACCATTTTGCAATAAAACATCGTGTAAAGAAACATTTTTTACTTCTACTACTTCCATTATCGTTTGTTCTTGCTCTTTTTCGATTGGTATATTAAATAGTAATTTCATAATAAACCCATAGAAAATAGGTCGCATACACATAATAACCTGAATCCTTATATTCATACTATCAATCGTACTTGAAAAGCACATAAATAAAGAAAGAAAGGAAACTAAAACAGATACAAAGATTGCTTGATCTCCAACTTCATATATGAATTCTTTTATTTCAAATTTCCGTTTCGAAGAGGTATATGCAAATAAAACAGACCCAGCAATTACAAATAGCAGATACATCGGCGAAATCAGCTTTGCCAAATTTACTTTCAACGCAAAACAAATGAGAAAGGTAAATACTATTAGTCCGATTGCCCTTTTTATGTATACATTCAAAAATCTCGCTCCTATTCTGTTTCAATTAATTTTGTTTTGATCCTTGCCTGTGCAGGAAATAGAATCAAACATAAGAATATCATATAGAAAATCGAAATTACGATTATCGCTATATTAGGACCCAATGTAGCAATATCCGTCAAGTCATGTAAAAGACCAATAAAACCCACAATCGTTGCAAAACTGCCTGCACAAAAATTCAATTTAATTAATAAACTAATTGCTTCTAACATTTTTCGATATTCACTTCGTTCAAAAGTTACCTTCGAATTACCCAATAACCTAAGAATCTTTGGTACTTCCTTAGAAAGACCAGATGCTATAAACATTGGAACTATAAGTAAAAACATCAGAATAAATGTAGGAGCATCGAATACTACAAAAAGTGACCCCATGCTCAACCCACAAACAACAATTACCGAAACAATAAAACATAATACCATAATAACATACATAATTTTTTCCTCCTTATGTAAAATTAATTTTTAATCACATATAGTTGCTATGTGTTGTCTATATTTTACTTTATACACTCGTTATTTTATATTATCCTTCGTAGTATTTTAGGTGGTATTTTAGTGGTATCTTTGCATATTCAGGTAGTATTATTGCTAATTGAATCATTGTTAATATAATGATTCAATTTATTATCTAATTTTATGGTTTACAAATAGAGTGCTTGAACGAAACCTGCTAGCACAAATATACCTGCTAGCAGCGTTTCATTCAAACACCCTTTTATTAACCTATAACTCTAATTTCCTATATACATATCTAGAAATTACTTCCATTCCATCCCCAGTTTTCGACCAAATCATATTTGACATAAATTTTATCTTTATCTACCTCAAGTTCTTCATTATAAATGTTGCAGATTTCTGTCGTTAAGCTAGCAAGTGCACTTTTGCTTGCATCGCCAAATATCTGAACTTCTACATATACAATTTTTTCAAACTCCTGCCCTTTAAAATAAAGTTTATAATCATCCTCAAAGCCAACCATTAACCAGCTCTCACTTTTTCCTGGAATCAAAGCAATTGCCTGTCCTAAGCGATTTTTTATACTTACTTCCTGTTCCTTTGTAATTTTTACACTAATTTTTGAATTTATAAATGGCATGGTTTATCCCCCTTCTCTTTATCCGTGGCATGTTTTTATGTTCCATTTATGCCAACGTATTTTATCATAACTATATACATTATCTCATATTTTCTTTTAATCATCAACCCTTCATGGTATACTCATTTTATCGTCAGTCTATCTATGGCATGAAATGTAATATAGAAAGGAAATTCCCATGTTAAAAGCTGTTATTTTCGATATGGATGGTGTTATCATTGACAGTGAAGCTCTCCATGTGGAAGCTACCCTAAAAACATTACAACACTATTATGTATCCCCTTCCATGGAATATTTTAATCAGTTTGTTGGAACAACGGTTGAATTTACCTATGAAAAAATTCGAAGTGATTTTCAAATAACAGATTCATTGGAAAAACTGTTAGCATTAGATAAAGAGAACTTAAAAGAAATCTATTCGAGGCGTGGTATGACACCCGTTCCAAACGTGATACCTTTTATTAAATCACTTCATAAGAGTGGCCTTCGCATGGTTATTGCCTCCTCTTCCGCACGTGATCGAATTGAAGAAGTAATGAATGCTTTTGGTATTCGTCTTTATTTTGAAGATATAATTTCAGGTGCTGAGCTCGTCCACTCCAAACCAGCTCCCGATATTTTCTTGAAAGCTTTAGATGTATTATCCTTACAAGCAAATGAAGCACTTGTAATCGAGGATTCAAGGAATGGATGCCTTGCTGCAAAGGCTGCTAATATAGCTTGCATCGGTTATATGAATCCAAACTCAGGAAATCAGGATTTATATTCTGCTACAGTAGTAATTGAGTCCTTCAAATCCATTACTCCAACGTATTTGTACGAAACTTGCCTTCACGCAAATGGCGAACCAGTAACAATCGGCGCGACAAAACGACTTATCATAAAGGAACTTTCAGCTTGTGATACTGCTTTACTTTTACAACTTTATAAGGATAAGGATGTCGTGAAATATATCGATTCACCAGCTTCAGATGATGAAGTGGAAACGGAGAAACTAAATGCTTATTTTAAAACCATCTATTCCTTTTATGGATATGGTTTATGGGGCATCTTTAAAAGTGACACAAATGAATTAATTGGTCGATGCGGTTTTGAAAATCAAATGATAGATGGAAAACCCGAAATTGAACTTTCCTATCTGCTCGGAAAGAAATATTGGGGAAATGGATATGCTCTCGAAGCGTGCCAACTTGTACTTCGCACTGCAAATTCTCGTTTTGGAATAGAACGGATTGTTGCTGCAATTGATACCATGAATACTCCGTCCATTCAACTAGTCACAAAACTAGGAATGACACATGAAAAAACAATTCATTACCACAATCGTATCTGCTATCTTTATGGCATCGATTTAATAAAAAGACGCCATTTAGAAGCTCGAAATCATGTTATAAAACACTATATCAAAGCTTCGGATACTAGTGTTTATAGCAAACGTTTTACTCACAAATCAAAGAATAATCAGATATAGAATCGCAAAAGAACCCTCTGCAAATTTAGATTATAACTTGCAAAGGGTTTTTTGTTTTGCGTAAGGTTTTGCTTAAGGATTCACTGTAGTATTAGGAGCATTCGTATTTAAATTTTTATTTGTATTGTTTGTAGCAGCGTTGTTATTATCACCTGTCACCGCATCTTCAACTTTATCTGCTGCTTTTTTAACAGTACCAGTAACTGTGTTTGTCGTTGTACCATTGGTTGTACCGTTTGTGGTAGTTGTACCATTTGTCGTTCCAGTTTTGGTTCCGGTTGTCGTTCCAGTTGTCGTTGTACCATTGGTTGTATTACCGGTTGTTGTGCCCGTTGTTGCTTCAGGGCTTGGAGCTGCCGCATTATCATTATCCGTACATCCTACTAGTAATCCTAAAGATAGACAACTTATTGCAAAAAATAAAACAATTCTTTTTTTCATGGAATTCTCCTCCTAAAATTATTTACAGAGGTAGTATTCCACGTAGACTACTTATTATACTATACTTTACTTCCTTTTAATTCCTTTTCATGGTTCGAATTACCTCTTTTTCTTCTTTTGAAACACGATTTGATTCTACTATTTTTTGAAGTGCTTTATTATATGTAAATTTTGATAAATTATTATTTTTTAAATAATCCATTGTTTTATCTTGAAATTTTACATAGGCCACTGAAATGAGCCAGGCAATTGCCATATTTACATAATAGTCTTCTTGCTTTACTCGGTCACATATTAACAGTACCCGATCAATATACTCCTCTATTAGATAATAATCCATTAACAAAACAATCCCCATACGGACTTTGAATTCAGCACAATCATCCACATATTGAAGTATAAAATTCCAATACTCCTCAGGTTTTTTCTGAATCGCTTTCATCCCAGCACAGAATATATCACAAGTAGCCCAATTATCAATTTTTGGCGCAAAATCCGAAATATACTGCTTCGTTTGATATATAGTTGCCTTTTTTGTATTTGTACAATATCCAATCACCATGCCTTCTATCACACTTTGTTCATAATAGACCTTCCCCTGTATAAAATGCTTATTGGATTGATATAAAAGATCTTCATAATTACCTTTACAGATTTGCTTTGCTATTTCTCGCATCTTTGGAGTACGTATTCCGATTAAATGGTCAATGCCCGGAAGTAAACTACTATGAAAGCTTCGATACTCCGTGTCTTCCATTTCTTTTAATTGTACTATAAAATCTTCGTATTCTTTTTCTGTCCAGGATTCTAACTCCCACATCGTATCTTTCCCTCAATTCTTCATTTATCATTTTACTTTGTATGGCATCTCCCTCATAAACTCTCGATACCGATTTGGAAGCATCTGTTTTTGCAGCTTCTCACTGATACGCTCTTTGATTGCTATGGTATCTACAAATGTTTGCCAAAAGATTTGCATATCTAATTCTAGATCACTAAACTGTTCTAAACTGCTACGATTTAGTTCCTTTCCATCCACCAATACCCAAGGATAACGGCTCTTATGGATGGCAGCAAGATTTCTTCCTTCATCATAAATCATCCAGTTTTCCTCTGTCAAGCGGTCCTCAAAATGAGGAGCTATCAGCGTAATAATATTATTTTCCGGACGAACCCGTGACAAGAGAATCGTATTCTTAAGCTCGCTAAATCGTACAAACTGCAAATAATGGCTAATCTCATTATTTACACCACGCTCTAGTTCAAACACAGGTAAAACATACGGATGGCTTAGCTGATTTAAAACGGACCTTCCGGTTGCAAAACCTAGTTGTAAAAACCGATATATTGCATCTGCCCTTCCCTTTTTCGTTGACAGTGCACTCTTAATCACTACCTCATATGCATCCAAAGAAATTTTTGTCTTAATCGAAGCTGCCACTTTTTCTGATTTCTCTTCATCTGCAAATGTATCGATATATTCCGCGAAGAGCTCCAAATTGGTATTCTCATCGGTTTCTGTTATTACAATATCTGCATGCCCATATCTGCTCTCATAAGCATCATAAATTGCGGTAAAAATACCATCTACACTCCCATCACAACGATAAATACGC
Source organism: Lachnoclostridium sp. UBA5725 (assembly GCA_002419585.1). GTDB lineage: Bacteria > Bacillota > Clostridia > Lachnospirales > Lachnospiraceae > DIGJ01. The sequence continues at coordinate 8,421 of DIGJ01000028.1, read as the reverse complement.
TTAGGTTTCATTTTTTCGCCCCTTACATCAATATATTTTTAGAGCCCATATCATCAAACAAAGAAAGTTGTTGGTAGACACCGCTTCCACCTACACCAGCTGGAAGTTTCTCTTTGATTTCTAACATATGATTGATAATATAGTCCGCCTCAATTTTAACTGGATACATCATCTTGCCACTACAAGTAATAAAATAGATGGAACGTTTCAATACAACACCTAGCTTTTTCAAATCCGCATAATCTAATATCGCGGTCTTTCGAGCTGCTACGATTCGCCTTGCTGACTTTACGCCTATACCAGGCACACGAAGTAGTGCATAGTAATCTGCCATATTCACTTCAAGTGGAAACAGTTCTAAGTGACTCAGTGCCCAATTGCATTTTGGATCAAGCAAAACATTAAAGTTTGGCGTATTTTCTGACAAGATCTCATCTGCTTCAAATCCATAGAACCGAAGAAGCCAGTCTGCCTGATATAAACGATGCTCTCGTAATAGCGGCGGACCACCTGGCAGCGAAGGAAGACTGCTATCTTGTGTGGTATTAATAAAGGCAGAGTAAAACACTCGTTTCAGATCGAACTTATCATAAAGAGACTCCGCTACTTTTATAATCTGATAATCTGTCTCTGGCGTAGCTCCTATGATCATCTGTGTGCTTTGACCAGCAGGAACAAAAAGCTTTTCTTGCTTTCGAACGGCTAGCTGCGTGTTATTTCGTCGTACTACAATTTCATTGCGCCCATGGAGACGATATTTACTTGCTTCTTTTCCTAATTGAATCTGTTTCATCGGTCGAAGTATGTTGGTTCTATTTTTATTTGGTGCAAGCGATTTTAACCCTTCTGCTGTAGGAAGTTCCAAATTAATACTCATACGATCTGCTAAATACCCAGTTTTTTCAATTAGTAAGTCATCTGCTCCTGGAATACCTTTCACATGAATATATCCGTTAAAATGATATTCCTCACGGAGAAGCCGCAGTGTTTCATATAGCTGCTCCATGGTATAATTGGGATTTTTTACAACTCCGGAACTTAAGAAGAGGCCTTCAATATAATTTCTACGATAAAATTCAATGGTTAAGTCTGCAACTTCTTTGGGTGTAAAAGAAGTACGGACAACATCCCTTGAACTTCGATTCACACAATATTTACAATCATAGATACACTCATTGCTAAATAAAATTTTTAATAGAGAAATGCAGCGACCATCTGCCGCAAAGCAGTGGCAAAGACCTGCGGCTACCGTATTTCCGATACTCCCAGCCACTCCTTTTCGATCAACTCCACTAGAAGTACAAGCAACATCATATTTGGCAGCATCCGAAAGAATGGACAGCTTTTCTGCTATACTATTTGTCTTGTCGGAAAATAAAACCTGATTCATCCATTACCCTCCAGTCGAATGTTTGTTCTGTTTTTATTCTACCACACATATGTTCGATTTATCAAGAATTTTTCTTGCTTTTTTTTTATCCATACTTCATAATATAAGGAGAATTTTTCTAAGGGGAGGGAAACATTATGGCGCACCGAATCATGGATAAGATTTTTTTATTAGGCTGCTCGTCTATGCTTTATTATTTTGCTCTGTCTCAGCGTCGTATTTTTGTTTTAATCCCAATATTACTTGTTTTTGCGTTGTGTTCTATGGGCACTTTTTTTAAAAATGTCTATCTTCATTTGGCAATTTATTTAGTATATCTTGGCATATGCTGCTTTTTACCTTTCTTTACCATCTTTATTCCCGTCGTTATATATGAATTAGAATATACCGCTTTTAGTTGGAGTTTGATATTTTGCATCCTCCCTTTTATTCTGTTTTGGGATAGTTTTTCACCGATTGTTATTGTGTTTACGGCATTATTTTTTGTGTTATCCATCTTATTATACTTTAAAACTTCTACCATTGAATTGCTCCAAAATGATTACGAAGCATTCCGTAAGACTGCAAAAGAGCTCTCCTTAGTACAGGAAGAAAAGAATAAAAGCATTTTGGAAAATCAGGATTATGAAATACAGACGGCTACCTTGAATGAACGCAATCGAATTTCGAAAGACATCCATGATCACGTAGGACACCTTCTTTCCCGCTCGCTTATTCAAATCGGAGCTTTATTAACCATCTCAAAGGAAGAACCTGTTCGGGAAGGTCTTACTGACTTGAAATCCTCCATATCGGAAGGAATGGACACCATTCGTGCTAGTATCCACAATATGCATGATGAGTCCATTGATTTAGAACGATGTGTGAATGAATTGATACGAGATTTTACCTTTTGTGACATTGAATATCATTACAATATACACTTTGCATTGCCACTGAAACTAAAGTATTGCTTTATTGCAATTATGAAAGAGTCCTTATCTAATATAATCAAACATGCTAAGGACGTCAGTGAAGTAATCCTTGAGCTTTCGGAAACCGACAACAGTTATCAACTACACATCCGTGATAACGGTACTCTTTCTGAAAAAACTGCCCTTATGGTACTTAAATGCCAGTCTCGAGGCGAATATCCTGAAGGCTTAGGACTACAAAGTATCTCTGACCGCGTAAAAGGATTTAATGGAAAGTTTTCAATACAAACTACAAATGGTTTTGAAATTATGATAACCATACCAAAGGAGAATGAAAGTTATGAAACTGTTGCTCATTGATGACGATAAATTAGTCTGTTCCTCACTAAAAACTATTTTATCGTCGGATGCCGATATCAATGTTGTTGGAATGGGATATAACGGAGAAGATGCCTGCCGCCTTTATGAAGAGCTTCTTCCAGACGTGCTATTAATGGATATTCGAATGGACAAAATGACTGGCTTAGAAGCCGGAGAAAAGATTCTCGCATTACATAAAGATGCTAAGATTCTTTATCTTACTACCTTTTTAGATGATGATTACATTATAAAAGCTTTGAATATTGGTGCAAAGGGATACATGCTAAAACAGGATTTTGATGGTATACTTGCAGCACTCAAAGCCGTAGAACAAGGACACAATATCTATGGAACTGAAATCGTAAATAAGCTTCCGAATCTGCTCAACCATACAGAGGATTCTTATTCTTATCAAAAATTAGGGATTACGGATAAAGAATTTGATATCATCCTTCAAATTGCAGAAGGGCTATCCAATAAGGAGATTGCTGATACCTTGTTTCTAAGTGAAGGAACGGTAAGAAATTATATCAGCTTGATTTTAGAAAAATTAGATTTGAGAGATCGTACGCAGATTGCTATTTTTTATTATAAGCATAAAAATACGGGAAATTAATATCGCTCAAAGTTCGTATGATTCATATAATTAATGAGGAGGAAATTGCTATGGCATTGTTTAACTGTACTGAATGTGGAAGAGAAATATCCGATAAGGCTGTTTCGTGTCCGCATTGTGGCTGCCCGGTTACTGAGCAACACTATAATGATAGATTTTTTGAATTCGAAAATACTCAAAGTAAAAAAACTACATATTCTGCTCCAACTTATGAGCATATATATCGTAGTGATAAAAGACAATCTACCTACAACAATACTAATGGATGCCTCGTAGCGTTATTAGTTGCCTTTGGAATATTTATAGTATTTGGCATCATTTTTGTATTTGCCATTATTGGAACAATTGCTTCTAGCTCAGGCAACGAGTTTGCATTTACTAGCCAAAACTGTTCACATATTTTTCAATATTTCTCCATACTAGCTTCATAATTACCATGTATACTACAACCATAAGATAACGAATAACAAGGTTCCCCACCTTGTTTAAATACACTTTTTTCATAAATGGCCAGTAGGTTAACCTACTGGCCACTCCTCCCTAGTTATTCTCAACCTTCTTAGATAAGACTATAAAAATAGTTTGTTCTTGTGTATAATGTTTAAAAAATTTAGAAAATATAATATTATCTACTTGCAAAATGCAAATAGAATAGGTATAATAAGGAAAGTAAGCTTCCGTAGCGCAGCTGGTAGCGCAACGCATTCGTAATGCGTGGGTCAGGGGTTCGAATCCCCTCGGAAGCTTTCTTTTTTTGCGTAAATACGCATAAAATCGTTGATAACGCGTACTTGCAAATGGTTATAATGGCTATACTGAATATAGTGAAGTTAGTCAAAAAAATAGTCAAAAGTGCCGTGTTTTAAAGAAAAGTTAGTCACAAAGTTAGTCAAATTTTGAGATTCAAAATCGTTCTATCTAAATTTATTTAAAAAACGGCTCCTGGATTTTATCTCCAAGAGCCTTTCTTTTTACTTCTTCAATTTGTTCGCGTACAAAGCCACTCTTTCAACGCTTAATGCTTTTACTTCCTCCACATTTGAAGTTTCGACTACACCTACATTTAGACATAAATATTCTGTTGCTTTTTTCTTGGATTTTACCATAGATTTGTCTCCTTTGAAATTTAGAATTGTTTAGAATGTATCAGAAAAATTTTCACTTTTATTTTACATTATTTTACATAAATATGCAAGAAGAAATTAATGCATCCAATAGTCATGTGTTATTCTTTTTGGTAGTTGTGGTGGTCTTGGCATTACCTTGTAAGCTTCCTCTTCGCTTTTGTACAATCTTGATTCTCTAAGCCTTATGCCGCTTTCCCTATTATATTTCACAACGCAAAATCCACCGGAGCATGACAATACAGTACCACTAATTACTATTTGCCCATTACCAATAAAATAGCACGTATCACCCTTTTTAAATTTCATATTAACACTTCCTTTGCAAATCATTATAAGAACATTTGTTCTTATTTGCAATTAGATTAATTTGGTAAACAGAAATTTATAATTCTATCATACAAGGTATTATATCTTTTAAATTGTCAAGAATATAAAGGTCATATCTAAGAGTATAACCACGAAAACATTATAATAAATTGAATCATGAATCAGAAAAAGCTTTAACAACGAACGAAAATGCAGCTCTTGGTATGATACACCTTATATTACTATAAAAAAAGAAATCCTAGATTATTAATTCTGGGATTTCTTTTTTATTTAAAAATATGAAAGAAGGCGGCCACAATACAACTATCAACTACGGAAGCGCTTGCGTCATTCACTCCCGTAGTTATTTATCGTTTGATTGGAGGTGTCATTCTACGTTAAGCTTCATCCGTTGTTACTCATAGATCTTATGTTCTTACATTATGAAACCTCTAGATAAATGAGCTACACAGTATCAGTATATTCACTTTCTTTCTTCCTGTGATAGATAATTTCAGACAAAAAGAAAAAAGGTTCCATATAGAAACCTTTTTACCACAAATTCTTTGAGGGAAGTTATTTATTCTTTTATATTATCATATCGCAGTTTTAAAGGAAAGTGGTTGTTTCTAAAATAATAGAAAAATTGGAATAAAAAAAGAGCTGCTATTATAGCTCCAATTGTTTAACGTTTGATATTATCTTTTATTAGCATGAACCCAGATGATTTAATCATCCGGGCATTGTCATTAGTTATATTTCAAATCTAACAACAATGATCGTAATTTTTAGCTTGCGGCTGGATATGAATCTTTTGAGACAGTCCAGCAGCTTGGAAAAATACTTTTTCATGCTAATTTCACCTCTATTCAATTAATATGTTTTATTCTACAATTAAAACACGTCAGATATCAAGAAGTAAATTTATCCAGTTATTCCTAAAACAAAAAAAATTCGAGTGTGATCTATTCCTTGTCTTCTTCATCCAACGCTATTCTTTTATTCATTTCTTGTATTGCATATTCTGTAACTTCTTCATTTTCCTCCTCTTCCTCTGATTGATCCAACGGTTCATCTCTGAAAGCTATTTTTAAAATCGTTGAAATAACTCGATAGGAGCTTAATGGAAAACAGACAGCAAAAAATACAAAAATAGCTTTTATAGCTTTCATTACAGATTCAATACTTAATATACTGCAGTGTATCCCACAAATAGTTTTATTTAAAAACATTATAATCGTCAATAAAATTGTAATAAAGCCAGATTTTATTGCAAACTCAAAATATCCTTTAATCAACTTCTTATAGTGCTCATCATCAAAAATGAAATCTACTAACGGATTATCTTTTAAACTAAATATCAACGTTAATAGAATCCCCAAAAAACCTACTATAACTGACGAAAAGCTAATCACTGCATTTAATATTAATCCCACATCGTCTATTAATTTAATATCTGAACCATAATAGATAATTGAAATTATCAGTCCAAAAAATAACGGATAGTATTTTTCAAATAATAATGAAATGTCTAACTTCTTCGTATTATTCAAAATAATTTACCTCCTTTTAATAGAAAGGCATTTAATAATGTCTGTTCTATATTTTTGATAAACTCCTCTTATTTCATCACATAATTTTATATAATCAATTGATTCCCTCTTTTCCATTTTCATTGTAATAAAATTATGGTATTTCATAGAAAATAAGTCTATTAATTCAGTAGGCCCATCCTCTGTATATTTAACAAAAAGCTCCGCTCCACTTACAAAATCAGTAGTATTAGATATATCACTTATTGTGTTTGCAATTACCTCTGAGTCCATTGAACCCTTGTTTCTCCCCATTGATATTGTAATTGTAACATTGTTCCCTTCAAATGGTTTTGTAAAATTTAATAATTTATTAAATGATGATTCTCTTGGTATTACCTTTTTTTGTAATTTATCAGTTGCAAACTTTAAAACTATTTTCCGATGGCCTTTAGCCTTTTTTAATCTCTGTTCAATATCCTTAATTGAAACTGGAATTAATTCTATTTCATATTTCTCAGAACCAAGAAGATTGCTAAGATAATATGCAATTCCAGTAGAGCTAAGACTATCTCTATTTCGTTGTAATGCCAATATCATATTTTTTTTATCATATACAGCAGAAACATCTTCTCCAATATATTCATCCGTTGTAAGTTCAATCGGAGTTGCTTCACTGTTCTTTTTTGCTCGAACTGGTATCTTAGTCTGACGTAATCTAACAAAATTCAAATAGTAACAATCCGAATGTGAAGAATGCTTCATTTTATCTAATCTTGCTTCTTCTTGATAATATTCGTATGTTCTCTCCTCTAGAGTCATATTTTCAGCCTTTACCAATAATTTTTCTAACTCATATAGCTCACCATTATCATTCTCGCTTTTTCTTTGTTTTACAACTTGATAATACTCAATTCTAATTTTTCTTGTGTATGCCATGTCCCTTATTCCCCTTTATAATTATTTTAAAACTATTATACGATTAAGTTCTTGTATCTTCAATTATAAAAGGAAAATTTCATATATTATCTTGTTTGTTATAGCCCCGGATCCGGGGCTATAATTTTATGCTAATACTTTATCAATTCCATCAGCGATCGCTTTCGCCATTTTCTTGTAGTTTCCTTTCTTGTACAACTCATAATCGTCCATATCATCCACAAAGCAACACTCAACAAGTATTGCCGGTGCGTCCGTATGGTTGAGAAAATAAAGGCCGTCTGCGGTCTTTACGCCACGGTTATTATATCCTAGATTTGCAATCTCTTCACAGATACTTTCTGCTGCATCTCCCTTGATTCCATCACGCTTTGTAACTAAAACCTCGCATCCACCTGTCTTTCCGTCGCCTTTCTTGTCATTACGGCCAGAGTTTAAATGAATAGAAACATCTAAGTGTACTCCATGTGCATTACACTTTGCCACGATCCGTTCCAATACATTCCTTTGGTTGGTCCCGTTGTTGCAAGTGCAATTATATACTTTATGTCCTTTTTTCTTTAATAGACGAATAACTTCTTTCGCAATCTTTCGTGCTTGGTTCGATTCATCCAGTAGATCAGATGCTCCGCAAGCTATTTTACCAGATGGGTTATGCCCTGCATGTACGTTAATTTTTGCCATATGTATCACTCCTTTTTTGCTTGGGTTCCAAAATAAAACCCGATGATTACTGTAAAAATTGTCATAAATTCTTGCGAATTAATATTCCCAATTACGGACAAGAATCCAAACACACCAGTAAGTCCTATTGTTACAATGCTTTTTACTGTTAATAGCTTATCTAATCTCTGCTTCATACTAATTTTTCTCCGTTTCTTCTAAATCGGTTATTCTGTGATTGGCAACTTTTATATCATTCTCAACAAGCGCGCATCGCTCTTCTAGCTTAAATGTGCGCTCGATCACTGTATTATGCTTATCAACCTTGTTTTCCAGTTGAATTAAGCGATATTCGATAAGCTGCCTAGTTGCATTGTTTTGATAGTGGTTATTTACAAGACAGACCACTAATGTTACCGCCCCTGTTATAAGAGACGCCCCAAGAGTTGCTATAAGTGATACATTCATACACCAATTCCTCTCTTTTATAAAATTTAAAAGAGCCTAAGACACATGGTCCTAAGCTCTTTCAGTTACTATTTAGTTGCATAAACTCGGATTTAACTACTTTTCA
>DIGJ01000021.1 GCA_002419585.1 Lachnoclostridium sp. UBA5725 | reverse complement strand
TGGTTCGGTTTTAGAAAATGGATGAAGTTTCTTACAATGTGTAGTTTTGAAGGTATCAATTATTGATATTTTAGCTTTCAGCATGGATTAGTATCCATAGGAAAAGATATTCCTCGATAGCTCAATGGTAGAGCACACGGCTGTTAACCGTGGGGTTGTTGGTTCGAGCCCAACTCGGGGAGCTTAAAAAAATATAAAATTACGGCTCCTTGGTCAAGCGGTTAAGACATCGCCCTTTCACGGCGGTAACACGGGTTCGATTCCCGTAGGAGTCATTTAAGAATGAAAGTTCTTAAGAAAAGTATTAATTATTTATCACGGAATCTGCTATATAGATTTGGACCTTTAGCTCAGTTGGTTAGAGCAATCGGCTCATAACCGATCGGTCCTGGGTTCGAGTCCCCGAAGGTCCACTTAGAAACAACTCTACCAGCCTTTCTTAAAAGGAAGACTATGCCGACGTGGCTCAATTGGCAGAGCAGCTGATTTGTAATCAGCAGGTTATCGGTTCGAGTCCGATCGTCGGCTTGTAATAAATAATAAAAAATATGGCCTAGTGGCTCAGTTGGTTAGAGCGCCGCCCTGTCACGGCGGAGGTCGTCGGTTCGAGTCCGATCTGGGTCGTTTCAATTGAATATATTTGGAGTTAACAAAACTCAAAATGCCGATTTATCATTATGGCAATACCCATGGGATCATAGCTCAGCTGGGAGAGCATCTGCCTTACAAGCAGAGGGTCACAGGTTCGAGCCCTGTTGGTCCCATTGATGCCGGCGTGGCGGAACTGGCAGACGCACAGGACTTAAAATCCTGCGGGACTAATCTCCCGTACCGGTTCGATTCCGGTCGCCGGCATTTAAAATAGCAAAACAAAATTTTGCTATTTGTGTGTGTGTAGCTCAGCTGGATAGAGCACTTGGCTACGGACCAAGGTGTCGGGAGTTCGAATCTTCTCACGCACGTTAAATGAAAAAAACCCCTAAGTTATTAGCTTAGAGGTTTTTTTGCTTTTAGTTACAATTTTTTCTACTACTAGAGGTAGTTGACATTGAAGATAAAAGGATATAATATGTTATAAAATACGTTGAATATAGTGGGAGAATTACGTTTTTTAAAAGGAGGATATTGACACATGAAAGAAGGTCTAGATGTCAAACATATAAATCCGTTTTTACAGTCAAGTTTAAATATATTTGAGAGCATGGTTCAAGTAAAGTTGTCTGTTGGAAAACCAGGAATTGCCAACTTAGCATTTAGCGATACTACTTTTATATTACAAGTAGGTGTTACGGGTGAGATGAAAGGGCAAGTTCTAATGGTTATGTCGGTAGAGCATGCAAAGGATATTGCAAGTAAAATGATGTTTGGAATGGATGTTCCTGAATTGGATGAGATGTCTCGTTCTGCATTAGGAGAATTAAGTAATATGATTATGGGAAATACAGCAACTTTATTTTCTACTCAAAATATTATGATTGATATTACGCCACCTTTGTCATTATTGGGTGACAAATTAATGCTCCAGGCAGATGTCCAAGCATTGAGAGTTCCTTTAATGTACGAAGGAAAAGAGTATATCAGCTTATTTATTTGTGTTGTTAAGAACTGATTAAGGAGAACATTATGAGTAAGGAAGAGTTTCTTTTAGGGTTAGAAGAAGCATTAAGTGGTGAGATACCAAAGCAAGATATTGATGGTCATATACTGTACTATAAAGAGTATTTATCAAATACAACAGATGGAAAATCGGAAGAAGAAAAAGTTGTGGAATTGGGTGATCCAAGGTTAATCGCAAAGACAATAGTCGATACGGCAGAAATAAAGATCGATCCTCTTGATCAGAAGAATTCCAAATCTTATTTTGAAGAAAATACACAACAAAATACGCAGCAAAATTCAAATGCAGAAAATATTTTTCAAACAAATGCATTTTCTTGGGATGAACTTGCTTGGTATCAGAAAATAATTGCGATTGTTATAGGCGTCTTAGTTGTCCTTGCAATAGCTGCTGTTTTTATTGTTGGAGTTAATATATTTTTTAGTGTAATACTTCCGGTATTAATAATTGCTTTCGTTATTAAATTAATTATGAAAATAGTAAGAAGATAAAATATAATTGTAAACGAGAAAATACCACTAGCATCACTAGTGGTATTTTCTATGAGGGGAGTATAAATAATTATAAGGGTTGCATTACATTTGTAAGGGTTAAATGTAATACAACTTTATTATAATATAACTAATGCTATTAATCAACTGATGAAATTATAAAATATATCATTTTATACAGGAAATATATTCCAGTATAGATATGAAGCTATTGTCCATAATAAGTATGTAACAATAAATAATCATTTAGGAGGAATTTATTATGGCAAATAATAATAGCAATCAAAACAAAAATGCGAACACTACTTCCAACACAAAATCATTTTTTTCTACCCAGGACAAAAATTCAACAAGAAACAGTACCAATGGTACAAATAGCACAAGTAATGCTAATAATATAAGTAATGCTTACAATACAAGTAATGCAAATAATACAAGTAATGCAAATAATACAAGTAATGCAAACAACACAACAAGAAACAATACGAATAATACTTCTTTTAAAGACTATACATCATCAAAAAATGATACAAATAGGAGCAGATAAAAAAAATGGAAATACAAAGGGGATATCGCAAGATATCCCCTTTGTTAAAGATTAATTTACAAATTAAAAAAATCACAAAATTCGACATGACGCATACAATAAGGTTATAGGAGGGATTAACTATGGCATTTTCGATTGCGTCAGCGAATGAAATAAACCAATATATTGGAAAGACAGGAACATTAGTAGTTGATTTAAGGGATGAAGATTCATTTCGTAAAGCGCACATCGCTACAGCTATTAATATTCCTTATGAAGAGTTTGAAAACAATAAATATAAGTTAAATGGTTATAGCACGATTATCATATATTGTGATAGAGGAAATACCAGTTTATTAATTGCAAAAGAGTACAATAATAAAGGTCCACTGGTTTTGACTCTAGGAGGCGGATTTAATCGAAATAAGGCGAAATTCGTCATTGACGGAATGGAGTAAATCATTCATAATGAATGATAAAGATGTTGACATAAATGAAGGAGAATACGGATGAATCAGTACGAATTAATAGCGCCATGTCATTTTGGAATGGAAGCAGTTTTAAAAAAGGAGGTACTTGACCTTGGCTATGAAATACTTAGTGTAGACGATGGTAAAGTGACTTTTAAAGGAGATGAATCCGCAATATGCCGTAGCAATATTTTCTTAAGAACTACAGAAAGAGTTCTCATTCGTGTGGGTAAATTTAAAGCTGAAACCTATGATGAATTATTTGAAAATACGAAAGCAATACCATGGGAGGAATACATTCCAAAGAATGGTCGTTTTTGGGTAGCTAAGGCTACCTCTATAAAAAGTAAATTGTTCAGTCCATCAGATATACAATCTATCATGAAAAAAGCAATGGTAGAGCGCTTAAAAACAAAATATAAAATGGATTGGTTTGATGAAGATGGCGATGAGTTCCCAGTTCGAGTTACGATTATGAAAGATGAAGTCGTTGTTTGTATTGATACATCGGGTGAGTCATTACACAAAAGAGGATATCGAAAACTGACCAGCAAAGCACCGATTACGGAAACACTGGCGGCTGCGCTCATTATGCTTACGCCTTGGAACAAAGACCGAATACTAGTTGATCCATTTTGTGGCTGTGGAACAATACCAATTGAAGCTGCTTTGATTGGGGCAAAAATAGCTCCAGGTATGAATCGATCTTTTATTTCAGAGCCTTGGACGCATATGATTCCAAAGAAAAATTGGTATGAAGCGATTACAGAAGCGAATGATATGATGTTAGAAGATGTAGAAATGAATATTCAAGCATATGATATTGATCCTAGTATGGTGAAAGCAGCGAGAGAAAATGCAAAATTAGCGGGAGTTGAAAACTATATTCATTTCCAAGAACGTTCTATGCAAGAACTTCGCAATCCGAAGAAATATGGTTTTATTATCACCAATCCACCATATGGTGAGCGCTTAGAGGATAAACAGGCAATGGCCAAACTATATAAAGAGATGGGACAAGTTTTTGATAACTTAGATTCTTGGTCTTATTTCATTATCTCAGGTTTTGAGGATGCACAAAAATATATTGGTAGACAAGCTACTAAAAATAGAAAGATTTACAATGGTATGATGAAAACTTATTTCTATCAGTATATGGGGCCAAAGCCACCGAAAAGATAGAGCAGTCTTACTATATCGCAGCCAGGAGGTTGTTTAATCGAATGCATGAGAAACAATTAAGAGCATTGGCTACAAAAAGTTTTGTGGTGATGTTTACGGTAATTGGATTTTCGTTTTGTATAACGAAATATAATGATTCTAAAATATATGTTAGTGCTGAACATTTAAATGAACAATTATCAGCTGCTTTGACGAATGAACCAGTAGATGTAAAACAATATACAAATAGTTCAACTGGGGAAATAGTCAATGAAATCGGAGATAATTATATTAAAGTAAGCAAAAATTCCATGAACGATATTCAAATAAAAATAAAAGACAACTATATGGAACGTAAGCTAATTGTTATGATTGATAATTTAGATGAAAAAATCTACGATAAACAGGCGGTTATATTTTCGAGAGAAGAAATTAATGTAGATAAGATATCATTAAATTATAAGTTTAATGAAGAAACTTTGAAATATTGTGCAGTTTTTGAATTTACACTAGATAACGTATATGTGCAGACAATATATGAAGATACGGAGGATTTCTATATTGAATTAAAGAATCCTCATGAGGTTTATGATAAAGTAATTGTAGTGGATGCTGGGCATGGTGGAAATGACATTGGTACAGCATCCAATAATAAGCGATTTGTCGAGAAGGATATTAATTTGAATGTAGTATTGGAATTAAAAAAATTATTAGACGAAGATAGTACATATAAGGTTTATTATACCAGATTGAATGATAAGAAAGTATATTTGAAACCTCGTTTAAATCTGGCAAATGAAGTAGACGCAGATCTTTTTTTAAGTGTTCACTGCAATGGAAGTGAGTATATCAGTGCAAAGGGGACAGAAGGGCTTTATGGTTCCCCAAAAGATACGAGCGGAAGCTTTACATCAAAGCAATTTGCTGAAATTTGTGTGGAAGAAGTATCAGCGGCTTTAAAAACCAGAGTTCGAGGAGTTATTAAAAAAGAAGATATCTACATCATCGGAAATTCTAAAGTGCCAGTTTCTCTTGTTGAGCTTGGATTTATGAGTAACAATGAAGATATGGAGATACTAAGTAATAAGGATAACAGAACGGTTGCAGCAATGGCATTATATAGAGCAATCAATCGTGCATTTGAAGAAATTGATGAGGCTAAACCATGAAGAAATTGATATTTGCAACTACAAATGAAGGAAAAATGAAAGAAATTAGAATGATATTATCCGATTTAGGATATGATATTATTTCATTAAAAGATATGAAGCTTGACACTACAATTGAAGAAAATGGTGTCACATTTGAAGAAAATGCAGCAATTAAAGCGAAAGCTATTATGAAATTAACGCATGAACTTGTGCTTGCCGATGATTCTGGATTGGAAATTGACTATCTTGACAAGGCTCCAGGTGTCTATTCTGCACGCTATTTGGGCGAAACTACGTCGTATGTTGTGAAGAACGAACATATTTTAGGTTTGCTAAAAGATGTACCAGAGGATAAGCGTACCGCACGTTTTGTGTCTGCAATTGCTTGCGCTTTTCCGAATGGTGAAATTATAACGACTAGAGGAACGATTGAGGGAATCATAGGATATGAATCAAAAGGCGAGAATGGATTTGGATATGATCCTATTTTTGTCGTACCAGAGTTTGGGTGTACAACAGCGGAACTAAGTCCTCACCAAAAGAATACAATTAGTCATAGAGGAAAAGCTTTAGAGAAGATGAAGTGTATTTTGAAGGAAAGAGGAATTTAGCTTGATGAAAATACTTATTGTGAGTGATTCACATGGGAAAAACACCTATCTAGAACATGTTTTAGAGAAGGCAGGTCCCATTGATTTGCTGATCCATTTGGGTGATCTAGAAGGGAGCGAACGTTTTCTTAGGGAAAATGTAACCTGTCCAGTTGAAATGGTATCTGGTAATAATGATTATTTCACAGATATTGATAGAGAGAAAGAAATCTACATTGCTCATTATAAAATATTGTTAACCCATGGTCATCGATATAAAGTACATTATGGTACTGAATTTATCAAAGACTGGGCAAGAGAGAATAAAGCTGCGATTGTAATGTTTGGGCATACGCATATTCCAATTATTGATCAAACCTCCGATATCATTGCGATTAATCCTGGAAGTATAAGTCAGCCTCGTCAAGAAGGACACAGACCCTCTTATATCATTATGGAAGTTGAAAAATCAGGTGAGCTACATTTTACGATAAATTACCTTAATTAATTCATAAAATAGCATATATATGGGAAAATGTTCTTGTTTTATAAAAAGAATAAATTTGTTAAAAAAAATGTTGACATTGGAAAGCTTGTATAATATAATATATCTTGCGTCACGAGTGATATAACTCAAACGGGGTGTGGCTCAGCTTGGCTAGAGCGCTTGATTTGGGATCAAGAGGTCGCAGGTTCGAATCCTGTCACCCCGATTTAACTAAATAATATGCGGGTGTAGTTCAATGGTAGAACACTAGCCTTCCAAGCTAGATACGTGGGTTCGATTCCCATCACCCGCTTCACTCATTATTGAGTGTATACGTGCTAGTAGCTCAGCTGGATAGAGCAACGGCCTTCTAAGCCGTTTGTCGGGGGTTCGAATCCCTTCTGGCACGTTTTTGCTTGTTAAAGTTAACTATTATTTAGCGATTATAGTGGATATGGTGGGTATAGCGCAGTTGGTTAGCGCGCCAGATTGTGGCTCTGGAGGCCCAGGGTTCGAATCCCTGTATCCACCCTTTTGGGCTATCGCCAAGCGGTAAGGCACAGCACTTTGACTGCTGCATTCGCTGGTTCAAATCCAGCTAGCCCAGTCAAGTAAGTTACTATTACAAATAAACAATTTAGCATGGGATATTAGCTCAGTTGGTAGAGCACTTGACTTTTAATCAAGTTGTCCGGGGTTCGAATCCCCGATGTCTCACTTAGTCAAACATTTCTTACGGGGTGTGGCTCAGCTTGGCTAGAGCGCTTGATTTGGGATCAAGAGGTCGCAGGTTCGAATCCTGTCACCCCGATTCAACTAAATAATATGCGGGTGTAGTTCAATGGTAGAACACTAGCCTTCCAAGCTAGATACGTGGGTTCGATTCCCATCACCCGCTTTTTTTAATAGATATTAGGAAACTAACAACTATTAAATATGGTGGGTATAGCGCAGTTGGTTAGCGCGCCAGATTGTGGCTCTGGAGGCCCAGGGTTCGAATCCCTGTATCCACCTTGTTGGGCTATCGCCAAGCGGTAAGGCACAGCACTTTGACTGCTGCATTCGCTGGTTCAAATCCAGCTAGCCCAGTCTTTTATATAAAAGAATATGTTATGGGATATTAGCTCAGTTGGTAGAGCACTTGACTTTTAATCAAGTTGTCCGGGGTTCGAATCCCCGATGTCTCATTTTGCGGATATGGCGGAACTGGCAGACGCGCTAGATTTAGGTTCTAGTGGGAGACCGTGCAGGTTCGATTCCTGTTATCCGCATCAAAATCTAAGGCTATGACCAATTGGTTGTAGCCTTTTTTTTGCTACATCCGACAAACATCCTGTGGGATATTAAACCGTCTCTTTTCTGACAGTGAGGATTTGACGCATGGAGTATGACAAGAAAGCATAGAACTTGGTTTTTCTTGATGTCAATTTTAATTTATTAAGTTCCGATAATTATGTTTATTAGATAAAATAAAAAACTAACATTCCATCATCGTCTGGAAGTTAGTTTTTTTACGACTTGAATAAGGTTAAGAAGGGAGTTCTTTTGTATCCCACTCGTGCTTCCCGATTGTGAAATACAACTTACGAGGGTATTGCCTTACTCTTAATTAGATTTTCTTTTATTAATCTCTTTGAGTATTTCTTCCTTGAATTCAAATAATGCTTCTTTTACTGCCATTTTAACAGCACAAGCAATAATCAAAAACAATATGAACCCTCCGATTGCCAAATAGGCTAGATTTATAATTAACTCCATGAAATTACCTCCATAATTTTATCTCATTATCACTTCAAATTTCTAACAATTGCAACCTAAATGTATGGTAATATTATACATGGTATGATTATTTAAAATCAATGTATTTTACTAGTATAATTATGAAAAAACAATTGGAAATTATCAGGTTACCTATGATAAAGACTATACTAAGGAAATGAATTATTGGAATAAATCAAGGGTATATTCAACGATAAGTGCCGTAAGCGGACTTGAAATCTCTATTTTCAATTATTTCTGCGTTTAGCGAGGATAGAATTATTGATATAACGGAAGAAACTACGAAAGAGGCGCGTTGGAAGTTAGTTTGAAACTAAATCTAACGCGTCTTCCTTATTCTATGAAATGACACTATACAAGATTGATTTGATATGTTGTAAGCCAATATTCAAGCTGTATTAGCCATGCAATAAGTTGCGGCTTTGACATAAGCTGCCCAAACCAAGTTGAACTTCCTTGTTCCAAGAAGGCAGATAGATTTTTGGAATCAATCAGTGGTGCAAGCCTTGAATCCTGTGACTTAAGTAGGTGAGAAAGCTTTGAAGTTACTAACTGTTCATATTCTGGATTATGCGTTTTGGGATATGGACTTTTCTTTCTGTTTTGAATCTCGACTGGTAGAACATGTTTCATTGCATTTCGAAGGAGTGCCTTTTCTACTCCATTTTCATATTTGATTTCCCATGGTACGTTGTATACATATTCAAGTATTCGGTGATCTGCAAACGGAACTCGTACTTCAACCGAAGCTGCCATACTCATTCGGTCTTTTCTTTCTAGTAACGAAGCCATGAACAAATTAACAGAGAGCCAGGTTGCTTTTCTGCTTTGTATCATACTATCGGTATCGCTATCAAGGAGTGGACATTGTTGAAGAAAATTCTTATATTTATCCGATAGATAATGATAACCATCGCTTACTTTGCTGGAAGAAGAAAATAAATTTGCACGCATCATAGGATTATGAATCCAAGGGTAAAATGGGTTATCGAGCATCTCTTTGCGATAGAACCATGGATAACCGCCAAAAATTTCATCTGCACATTCGCCAGATAAAGTAACGGTGTGTTGCTTCTTGATAATATTGCAAAAATAAAGGAGCGAGGAATCAATATCCGACTGTCCTGGTATATCTCTGGCGAGCGTTGCTTCAAAAAGTAATTGTTCAATCTCTTTGGTTGGAGCCTTTAGGACGGTATGATCGGAATGAATATAGGAGGCCATAAGAAGTGCGAACTCATCATCTCCTTGGGGTTGAAATAAAGAGGTCTTGAAATTTTCTTTATTTCCTTCATATTCAAATGAGTAGGTTGCCAGGGTTTTTCCATCTTGTTCGTATTCTTTTGCTGCAACGGCTGAGACAATTGAGGAATCAAGTCCTCCAGAAAGCAGCGTGCACAGCGGAACATCGGAAACAAGCTGTCGGTGAATGGCATCTTCTAAGAGCTCTTTTGTAATTTGAATGGCATCGGATTTGCTGTCGATAAACGGTTTAGCTTGTATGGACCAGTACTTTTTCACGTTAAGCCCATTTCTATTAAAAGTGGCTTTGAATCCGGGTCCTAATTCCAAAATATCACGAAAAACAGTTTCTTGTGGAAGGGTAACTGGAGATAAGAAAATTAGCTGCCAGAAGCCACTTAAATCTACATTTGGTTTCATGCGTGGGTGCTGCAACAATGCTTTCATTTCGGAAGCGAAAATACAAGTTGAGCCTAAAATGGAGTAGAATAAAGGTTTTACGCCAAGACGATCGCGAGCTATAAACACAGATTGTTTTCTTTTATCATAGACTGCAAAAGCAAAAATTCCATTTAGAAGCTCAACGCACTCCTCGCCAAAAAGAACATAGGTGTATAATACAACTTCAGTGTCGCACTTTGTTTGCAAGGTTATACCGGCTTTTTTTATTTCTTTGGTCAATTCAGTAGTATTATACAGTTCACCATTATACACAATCGTATATTCTGATCCTTTATAGAAACAAGACATTGGCTGCTGCCCATGCTCCACATCCATTATTGCGAGTCGGTTATGATGAAAAGAAACAAAAGCATCGGAATAAATTCCAGATTGATCAGGCCCACGTCTTCCCATGGTATGGCTCATTTTTTCAGTGACGGAAGGCGTTACATTATCCAAGTTACAAAAATCGATGATGCCACAAATGGAACACATTATATCAACTCCTCTAATTAAATATATAATTAGTATATTCGAATAAAAAAGATTGTGCGTTGTTAATAAAGAAATATTATTATTTTATTTTAATTCTATCGAGAAATTTGGGTTTTAAAGGTAATCGCCTTAGGTTTAGAGCATATTGATAACAAATCTACAATGTGTATTCGTGTGTACAGCCTTTTTTAGTAAATTATCTGTTGGAATGGACACACATTTTGCAGAAATCAGTCTAATATTTTGTCAATAAGAATGATATGAAAAAAATTAATGCAGGAAGGATATTTCTAATACGAGCAGAATAGAATGAAAATGAGAAAAATGACATGGAGAACATAGAGCGTCAATCTCTTTTATAAGATTGGGACCCTATGTTTTTTTATGCTATGATAAAAGATTGGATTAATCATTAAAAACTATTAATTGTCGATTTTTCATAGATGTTTGTCGAAATAACTGATAAATTATTAACTATTCTTGCGGGAATAGTACAATTCAGTTAAAATGAAAAAGGTATATGTTTGGATTGAATAATAAAAGGAGGAGAAGAAATGACCGTAGGAACATTTAAAGGTGGCATTCATCCTTTTGACGGAAAAAATTTATCAAAGGATTTTACTACAAAAGTTGTTTTACCAAAGGGCGAACTAGTATACCCTATGGCGCAGCATATTGGTGCACCAGCAAAACCGATAGTTTCGGTTGGAGACAAAGTATTAGTAGGGCAGAAGATAGGAGAAGCACAAGGATTTGTTTCGGCAAATATCTGCTGTTCCGTATCTGGAGTGGTAAAAGCGATTGAAAAAAGGCTTACCGTATCGGGTAGCATGGTGGATTGTGTTGTGATCGAAAACGATAATGAATATACACCAATTGATACACTTGGAAAAAAACGCGACTACACAAAACTTACAAAAGAAGAAATAAGAGAGGGTATCAAGGAAGCTGGTATTGTTGGTATGGGAGGAGCAGGATTTCCAACTCATATTAAATTAACACCAAAGGATGATAATGCGATTGACTATATTTTGGTTAATGGAGCAGAATGTGAACCTTACTTAACTTCTGATTATCGCATGATGTTAGAAGAGCCGGAAAAAATCGTAGGTGGTTTAAAGGTTATTTTACAATTATTTGACCATGCAAAAGGTCTTATCTGTATAGAAGATAATAAACCAGAAGCAATAAAGAGATTGAAAGAGCTTGTTAAAAATGAAGAGCGAATGGAAGTAACAGTATTAGAGACGAAATATCCACAAGGAGCAGAAAGACAGCTGATTTATGCTGCTACCGGAAGAAAAATAAATTCTAGTATGCTACCTTCTGATGCTGGATGTGTGGTTGATAATGTGGACACAGTAATATCGATTTATATGGCTATTTGTGAATCAACACCACTTATTCGCCGTATTGTTACAGTTACTGGTGATGCAATTAAGTCACCACAGAATTTTAATGTAAAAACAGGAACGAACTATGCAGAATTAATTGATGCAGCAGGTGGATTTACTTCACAGCCTGAGAAGATAGTTTCAGGTGGTCCTATGATGGGGATTGCATTGTTTAATATTAATATTCCGGTAACGAAAACATCTTCCGCACTACTTTGTTTAACAAAGGATGAAGTAGCAGAGCAGGAACCTACGGCTTGTATTCGTTGTGGCCGTTGCGTAGAAGCTTGCCCAAGCAAAGTTATACCACAAAAGTTACTTGAATATGCAGAGAAGTTTGACGATGAAGGTTTCCAGAAACTAAATGGAATGGAATGCTGTGAATGTGGAAGCTGTACGTTTGTCTGTCCTGCTAGAAGAAGACTTACACAGGCATTTAAACAAACAAGAAGAAGTATTCTTTCAAATCGAAAGAAGTAGGAGGGTAAAGACAGTGAATGAATTATTAAATGTATCTGCATCCCCTCATGTGAGAAGTAAAGATACGACAAAATCCATAATGAGAGATGTAGCAATTGCTATGATTCCATCATCTGTATTTGGAATCTATAACTTTGGAGTCAATGCATTATTACTAATATTAACATGTGTTGCAACGTGTGTACTTTCTGAGTATATTTATGAAAAGGGAATGCATCGTCCAATTACTACTGGAGATTATAGTGCAGTAGTAACCGGTCTTATCTTGGCTCTTAACTTACCATCATCCGCTCCGTTGTGGATGGCGATGCTGGGTAGTGTATTTGCAATTATTGTTGTAAAACAGCTATTTGGTGGTTTAGGACAAAATTTTATGAACCCGGCGCTCGCAGCAAGATGTTTCCTTATGATTTCATTTACAGGTAGAATGACCGACTTTGCAGTAACAAAAGCTACAAATTTTATAAATGGAGCAATGGGTATTGATGGATTTTCTGGAGCAACTCCGTTGGCAGTAGCAAAGGCAGGAGATAGTGTTGACTTACTAAGTATGTTTATTGGGGGAACCGCTGGAACGATTGGTGAAACAAGTGCTCTTTGCTTGCTGATTGGTGCAGCTTACTTAATGGTGAAAAAGATTATTTCGCCTAAAATTCCATTTATCTATATTGGTACTTTATTAGTATTTGCCCTTATATTTGGTGGATATGGATTTGATATAAATTACCTTGGAGCACAACTTCTTGGTGGTGGTCTTATATTTGGAGCTTTCTTTATGGCAACAGATTATGTGACCAGCCCAATTACACCGATGGGTCAGATTATCTTCGCGATATCCCTTGGTCTCCTTACTGGAATCTTTCGTATCTTTGGAGGATCTGCGGAAGGAGTATCCTACGCAATTATTATCTGTAACCTCTTAGTTCCATTGATGGAACGAGTTACGATTCCAGTAGCATTTGGATGGGAGGGCAAGCGTAATGGAAAATAACAAGAAAAAAGACACCATGTTTGGTGATGCAATTAAATTGTTTGCCATCACTTTAATTGCAGGCTGTTTGCTTGGTTTTGTTTATCAAATTACTGAGCAACCAATTATTGCAGCAAATGAAAAAGCAAAACAAGAAGCATATCAGGCTGTTTTTACAAAGGCATCATCGTTTGAGAAAGAGGAAGCATTGTCAAAAGCAATTGATAATTCAACTCCCGGTGTGTTTATTAGTGAAATATTGGTAGCAAAAGATGGTTCAGGCAGTACGATTGGCTATGTATTATCCTTTGGATCCAAAGAAGGTTACGGTGGCGAAATTGATTTGTCTATGGGTGTCGATGTAAGCGGAACCGTTACCGGATTAGAAGTTTTATCAATGAGTGAGACGGCAGGTCTTGGCGCAAATTGTAAAACAGATGAATTCAAATCTCAGTTTGTTGGTATTCAATCCGATACGATTGCA
This sequence comes from Lachnoclostridium sp. UBA5725, assembly GCA_002419585.1. Lineage (GTDB taxonomy): Bacteria > Bacillota > Clostridia > Lachnospirales > Lachnospiraceae > DIGJ01. The sequence continues at coordinate 2,439 of DIGJ01000021.1, read as the reverse complement.
TATACAAAGACAGGGAAATCTGCGGATAATGAAATTGATGCCTTAAGTGGTGCAACCATCACAACTAAGGCGGTAACAAACGCGGTAAACAATGCATTGGCATTTGTATATGCAAATGGCGAAATGGTTGCGAATTAAGAATGGGAGGAACGGTTATGAACAAATATTTAGAACGATTATATAACGGAATTATAAAAGAGAACCCAACCTTCGTTCTGATGCTAGGTATGTGTCCAACCTTGGCAGTAACAGTTTCAGCCATGAATGGTTTGGGAATGGGATTATCTACAACTGTAGTATTGGTTTTATCCAATGCAATGATTTCACTTTTGCGTAAAGTAATTCCGGATAAAGTTCGTATTCCAGCATTTATTGTAGTAGTTGCTACATTTGTAACAGTTGTTCAATTATTACTTCAGGCATACGTACCAAGCCTTTATGATGCACTTGGTATTTATATTCCTTTAATTGTAGTTAACTGTATTATTTTAGGTAGAGCAGAAGCGTATGCTTCTAAAAATTCAGTTTTATTATCTACCTTTGATGGACTTGGAATGGGACTTGGATTTACATTGGGACTTACGGCGATTGGTTTGTTCCGTGAGTTAATTGGTAGTGGTAAGATATTTGGATTTGGATTAATGCCAGCTTCCTATGAACCAATTACCATTTTTGTTTTAGCTCCTGGTGCATTCTTTGTACTAGCAATGCTCACAGCTCTACAAAATAAATTAAAAGCGCCAAGTGCTACGAACGTAACTGGTGGACCGGCAATGGCTTGTGGTGGAAATTGTGGAGAATGTCACGGAAATGCATGTGAAGCAAATCATGGTTTACTCGAAGCGCAGAAGGCAGCAGCAAAGGCTGAAAAAGCAGCCCAGGCGAAACGGGCAGCTGAAGCAAAAAAAGCAGCCGTAGAGGGTGCTACGAAAGTAGCATTTGATAAAGTGATGGAAAAAACGGAAGGAAGGGAGGACTAAGTAATGAAAGAAATGATTATTCTTTTAATTGCAGCAGCGCTTGTTAACAATGTTGTATTAAGCCAATTCCTTGGAATATGTCCTTTCCTTGGAGTTTCAAAAAAAGTAGAAACAGCGTCTGGAATGGGTTTTGCGGTTATCTTTGTTATTACAATCGCATCTGCCATTTCGAGTATTATCTATTCACAAATTCTAGATCGTTTTCATATTACTTATTTACAGACCATTGTATTCATTCTCGTAATTGCAGCATTGGTACAATTTGTGGAAATGGTTTTGAAAAAGATTATGCCAGGGCTTTATCAGGCACTGGGGGTATATCTTCCTCTAATAACAACCAACTGTGCAGTGCTTGGAGTTGTTTTAATCAATGTTCAAAAAGAACATACGTTAATCCCAAGTATTATTAATGGTTTTGGTACATCTGTAGGATTTTTAATTGCAATTGTTATTATGGCGGGTATTCGAGAAAGAATTGAAGATAACGATATTCCAAATGCATTTAAAGGATCTCCTATCGTATTAATTACAGCAGGTCTGATGGCGATCGCATTTTGCGGTTTTGCCGGATTATTATAGAGGGGGGCAAATTAAATGAATGGAATTTTATTAGCATCATTGGTAATTGGTATCACAGGTTTATTAATTGGCCTTATTCTTGGAGTAGCAGGTAAGAAGTTTGCGGTAGAAGTGGATGAAAGAGTACTGTTCATTCGGGACGAACTCCCTGGAAACAACTGTGGAGGATGTGGTTATGCCGGATGCGATGCCTTAGCAGAAGCTATCGTGAAAGGAGAAGCTCCAGTAAATGCATGTCCTGTCGGTGGAGCACCCGTTGCATCAGCGATAGGTAACATTATGGGTACTGCTGCTGAAGCTGGAGAAAGACGTGTTGCGTTTGTAAAATGCAATGGTACCTGCGATAAAACAAGTGTTAAATATAATTATTATGGAATTCATGATTGTAAAAAATTAGCTCTTATTCCGGGCGAAGGAGATAAATCCTGTTATTATGGATGCATGGGATATGGCTCCTGCGTAAGAGCATGTGCATTTGATGCAATTCACATTGTGAATGGTATTGCATTGGTTGATAAAGAGAAATGTGTCGCTTGCGGTAAGTGTGTAGCTGAATGTCCAAAACACTTAATTGAGATTATTCCTTATGAAGCAAAACACATAGTGCAGTGTAATTCTAAGGACAAAGGTAAAGATGTCAAAGCTGCTTGTGAAGTAGGATGTATCGGATGTGGAATCTGCGTAAAACAGTGCGAATTTGATGCAGTTACAGTCGAAAACAATCTAGCATATATTGATCAGTCAAAATGTACAAAATGTGGAAAATGTGCACAGAAGTGTCCTTCTAAGATTATATTATAATTTAATTAGCACCACCAACGGATCTGTGTAAAGACAGAAAAAAGTTGGTGGTGTTTTTTTTGGCTCTTTGTCAAGAGTT
>DIGJ01000037.1 GCA_002419585.1 Lachnoclostridium sp. UBA5725 | reverse complement strand
ATCATATCACATAAGAGCTCATTATTGCTTGCTTAGAGGTTCTATCGAATGTTTATGCGGTTGGTTTTAAGGGCTGCCCCTGCGCTCCATTCGAATTTCAAAACCATAATTCCACCGCACCTTTTGCGTGACTTCTCCAATACCTAACGCGTCCGTCCTGCGCCATTAAACCAGGATTTTATCAGACCAGCGATTCTTCTAATATTGGCGATAGAGAATAGTTTAAGTATAACGTACTTTTTTTGTGTCTTCGATAGTAATGATCTTGTATACGCTTTACAATTTTCATAGCATTATTTTTGTCTAAGCAAGGCAATAAAAGTATATACTGCGCACCACTGTATTTTGACACGATATCTCCACTGCGAAGGCAGATGGTGATGGATGACAATAATTCTGGCATTGCTTTGTTTAATGTGTCTAGCGATGGTATCTGATTACTTTCAAAGATAGTGATTAACATGCAGATATAAATGGAGTTTTTAGAACGAATAGCTTGTCTTAATTCTAATTGAAATATCTCTTTAAAGACACCATAATTACAAACAAAAGCACCTGTTTTCTTTTGATCTTCTTTTAAGTTACTCAAAATGACGGAAGTATCCATCTCAAGATCAGATTGATAACTCATGAGTGAAAGATACAATTGATTTAGCTCACTAGATGGCTGAACACTTAAATTTTTATATAGAAGCTCGGTTGCCTTCTGATAATGTAAAAGCGCGCTAGAATAATGACCTTGTAGCATAAGGGCTTCAATTAAGTTACAGTGAAGTTTTTCATCAAAAGATTCAATAATCAAAGCTTTTGTACAGCAATCTATCATTTCTTCAATACGGTTTTGTGTTTTTAATAAATCGTACAGTTTTTTTACTGCCACTAAGTAAATCGAATGGTAGTAAGTCGTGAGAGGAACAACCCAATGGGTATCCTTTAATCTAGGAAGAAAATCTCCCTTATACAATTCCAAAGCTTTTTGGTAAGCTACAATCCGATCTGTGATGGGTAGCGTTTTTAGTGCGCCTTGTCTACAGTAAGACTCAAATAATTCAATATCAAGACGATATGAAACATTTTCATTCCATTGATAAGAACCTCTAGAAGCAAGAATATAATCAATACCTTCTGGTGTGATAGGTTCTAAAAAGGTTCGTAAACGCGAAAAAGATGTTTTTAGGGAACTTAAAGGATTTTCACCAAAAGAATCTGCCCATATGGTATCTATGAATTCGCTTTGTGGAATCGAACGCGCATGGTACGTTACTAAATATCCCAACAAATTCCAAAGTTTATAGGATCGATTTGAAGTTTCTTTTATTAATTTTCCCTCATAATTTAATTCAAAACCTCCAAACATGCAAATACTGAGTGTGTTTGGAATCGTATCATTACATATTTTATCTATAGTGGCACCCCCTCCTAATTTTCTATGACGTACTTTGCATATCTATATTATATTTCGAGTATGGGAAAAATATTACAAGTTAAATGCTAAATGTAACCAATATGTAACTGCTTTCGTATATATTTATTTTATATAAAAGAGATAATAAAGCATTTTATGTTGATCAAATAAATTAATAGGTAGAGGTGGAAAGCATGAAAAAAAACAGAACAATTAGAACTATTGCAGTACTGATGGCGTTTATCTTAATTTTGACATCAAGCAATCTAGATGTTGTTAGAGCAAACGGAATGGATGCTACACAAGAAGTGAGTGACTCCATTACGTCAGAAGAGAGCGCAACAGATGAGGTGTCATATGCGATTGATGGGGATACGTTCCTAAGAATGCTTTCGGATGCACAAAGGCAGGCTCCGATTCAAAACCTTTTTGATGTATTTGGTTATGAAAGCCAAGAGCTGAATGATCAACTATTATTAGAGAACACAGATCTCTATTTAGTTGGTGAGCCAATGATGCAGGATCAATATAGGGTATTTACCTTTTTACAAAAAGAAAAAGGTGGAGCTATGAAAGTTGTATTTTTTACTGAAAATACAACGGAAGATATGATAAATGCAGAACTTAATGTAGAAGTAGGATGCTTAGAAGAAGTATCTTCAAATGAGGTAGTTGAATATAGCCTTGTTGAAGTTAAGACAGCCGAGCCAAAAATAGAAGAACCTGCAACAGCAACGGAAAAACCAGCAGTAGAAGAACCAGCGGTAGAAGAACCAACAGTAGCAAGTGAAAGCGCTATTGCTATGTCTTCTGCGGTTGAACCATTGGAAATGTTGAATGAAGCACCACAAAATGCGGACCAAGAGGTTATTGAAGAAACTGGGGAAGGAACAAAACCGGAATCACCAAACGAGGCACCAGAAGTAACAAATCCAGAAACGCCGGCTAAAGTACCAGCAGTAACCGATCAGGAAACGCCGGAAGCACCAAAGCCAGAAACGCCGGAAGAAGTGACAGAAGAAACAAAACAAGAGGCGGAACAAAATCAAGAAAGTTTAATTACTACTGTAAATAAGACAGCGTTATTATCTGTTTTTTCAATAAGTAATACAGAAATTGCACCAACGATTAACAAAGCAGCCGTCTTAGATGCAAATAACGGTCAGTCAGTAAATTACAATGTTACACTTACAGTAAATGGAGCAAGTAAAACAAGCTCTACTACAACGACACAGTTAGCAGATGTTATTTTTGTTCTTGATATTTCTAACAGCATGGATGAATACATGGGAACTGATACACGTTGGAGTAAGTTAAAAGCAGCAATAGATGGAATGGTAACGACACTGCTTCCACAGGGTTCCCAAAATAGAATTAGTATTGTTGCCTATGGCGGATCCGATGAAACGCAATATTCAGATTTCAAAGTATTGCTAAGTAAAAGTAGTGATGTCAGCGTGACTAAAGGTATATATAACAAATCACTTTCACAAATGCGACAAAGTGTATTTGGAACAGATGATAGTTATAATGGAGGAACGAACAGTAAGGCTGGTTTTATTGGGGCATTAAAGGAACTACAGGAATTAAGGAGTACATCAGCAAATAGGAATCAGTATGTTATCTATATGTCTGATGGAGTTCCAACGTTTTATAAAACTTACAACAATGAATATTTAAGTGGACAATTTCTTGATACCTGCACATATAATTCTATTTCTGGTAGTGGAGGAGATGGCTCAAGTTATACCCCAGAGGGTGCACGCCAGGCGATCAATGTGGCAAGAAGAATCAATCGAGAATTCCCAAATGCGGCTATATATACCGTTGGAATTGGTGCTACTTCTCAATTTGAATCTTATATTTTAAATACAAATAATTATGCAAACGGCGGATTTAATAAGACGTATAAGTCAGCAGATAGTGCAGCTGAATTACAAGCGGTATTTGCAGCCTTGACGCAAACGGTCAACACTTCTACTACACTTACAAATTTAGCAGCGCAAGATCAACTCAGTACTTACGTTGACCTGAATGAAGGGTCAACTATTGTAGTAAATGGAACTTCTATAGAGCCAACAATTAATAGTCAAAATGAGAATCAGATTGATTATATTCGTGATAACGTTGTAGTAGCTAGCTTTAATAAAGAAACTAAGACATTAAATTGGATAGTTGCGGATAGTTTAGGAGAAGGTCAGACCTCTACCTTGACATATTCCGTACATACAACGGAAGAAGCGATTGCGTATGAAGATGGCTATAAAGGAAAAGAAAATTGTTTTCAGGGAACGGAAAATTCTGGAACCCATGCAAGCAATAATACGCTTAGTGAAGATACGCAATATGGTTATCGTTCGAATGTAAATGCTTTCGTAACTTATATGGACGAAAAAGAAAGCGGAACAGTTACTTTTAATCACCCGGTAGTACAAAGCGTAGTCAGAGGAACCTTAACTATAAATAAACAGTTAGATAAGACGTATGTGGGTCTTTCTAGTGATACCTTGTACAGTTTTAATGTGACATTAGAAAGCGCTAAGCTTACAGAGGATACAATGGCTCACATTACATTTCCAACAGATAGATTGCATTCAGCACCTGCATTTGCAGATGGAAAAGTTACTTTTACCGTACAGTTAAAAGCAACCGAAAATATTTCTATTGGAAATTTACCAACCGATACACAGTACACCATTACCGAAACGTTAGATGGATTTAACAATCCATATTACGATATGGGTGGTTTCAGCGTTATTGGAAATGAAGGAAGTAATCATCAGGTGAATATAGGAACAAGAACCGTTACTGGAACTTTAAAAAAGACTAGTATTCAAGGTAAACAGTCATATGATCTTATCTCTTTCGAAAAAGAAGATGCAACAAAACGTTGGTACAACGCAGATACTATGGCAGAAATTACAGATAACGGTCTTCTTACCCAATTAATACAAAATAAGACATTGAAATCAGAAACTGCCTTTGTATTAGGAAAAGAAATAGCTGGCATGTGGAAGGCTGGAATTGAAGCAGCGGATTTAGCAAAGACGGCTACAAATGGTTATGAAGATAGTAACGGAAACTGGGTTTGGGCAAGAAATGTGGATACGAATCAGTATAGCTTGAATCTTGGTAGTAAAGATACGATTTATACTAATAAATACGGTAATCAGGTGCCGTTTACAGGGTATTGGTATAAGTTCAATCCGTCTTATGAATATCAAAGTGCAAATGGCGAGTGGAGGCCGAGCTATAGACAAAGGCATAATGGTACTTGGGTGTATTATGATTGGGAAAGCGATACAAAGATAAATATAACTGTTCGGGCACCACGGTATACCTATTACAGTAGTATTTATGGAGGGTATGGAACTGTTATTCGCAAAAGTGAAATTACAACGCCTTCCTATTATTATTACAACGCTACTCAGTATTTAACAAAAGCTCAACTACTGGCGGCATTGGATGATGCAACAAGCAAGCAGCATATAACCTACGATATTGGAACGACAGTTGTATATATTACTTACGATACGAACTATCCATCAGAGGAATCATATTTAATAGCAGAAAAAGGCTATTACAAAGTAAAAACAGCGATCTATAAATCTTTCGTTGAGGATTTCTTCTTCACAGGTGCATGTACAGAACTTACTTTCATTAACAGTATGGAACTGATAACAGGAACAATTGGTATAACCAAAAAGCTTGATAAAGCAGATGGGGTTGACGCAAATAGTTTTATTTTCCGGTTGGAAAACATAGATGAAAATAGTCCTGCATATGGAATGGTATCATACCGATCAGTTAGCTTGAATAGTAGCGCATTAAGCAGCAGTCAAATTGTCTTTGAAAATCTTCCGATGGGAACCTATCAGGTAACGGAAGAGGATAACATGAATTATTATCTTGATAGCATTTCCAATGGCGGAATTGTGTTGCTGGAAAAAACAAATAAGAGCGGAGCGGTTGAAGTCAGAAATAAAAAGACTTCGGGCGGCGGATTTACCGATTCTTCCGTAGCAGAAAATGAAGGAACAAAAACGAGTACGATAATAAGCTATATTAAAAAGTTTGTAAGATAGTTTATTGTGGTAAATAACAGGAGAAGTAAAGTGAAAAAAATCATATGTAAAGGTTGTAACTTTTTAAGCAGTATTATTTTAGTGGTAGTAGTTGCAATTGTTGTTGTGTTATTGTGTCCACGCGCATTTGGCTACGATATATTGGCAGTTTTAAGTGGTAGTATGGAACCAACCTATCATGTAGGAAGTGTAGTCTATATCGATAAAAATGTGGATGCAAACCAGATAGAGGCAGGTGATGCAATTGCATTTTATAAAGAACAGAATGTCGTTGCAACACATCGTGCAATTGAGGTGGATAAAGAAAAGGAACAGTTTATCACCAAAGGAGATGCAAACGATTCGAAGGATATCAATCCAATACCGTTTTCCAGTTTAATCGGAAAGGCAGTATTTACCATTCCTTTAATCGGTTACGTATCCATTTATATAAAAACAAAAATAGGAATTATCACAGCCTGCATCGTATTATCAGTTGTTATATTACTCTATGCAGTACCGGAATTACTAAAACCGGAAGCTGAAGAGAAGAAAAAAAGGAAGGTGCTAAAAAATGTTGAAGAAAAATAAAATTTTCTTATGTGTCCTCAGTTTGACTATTTTGGTTACTTTAGGTGGCACTGTCGCTTACTTCACTGCTGATAATAATAAAGTCAATACCATTAATATGGGAAAGATGGATGTGGAAGTTGTCGAAAAAGTAGCGAATGGAATAAAGACAGATGTGGGAGCTACCATAAAAGCAGGATCGTCTCCTTGCTGGGTACGTCTTTTCGTAGGATTTCCAGTAGGAATGCAGCAGCAGACTTTGATCGAAACGGCACCGGCCTCGCCAAATTCGAATTGGATAAAAGAAGGTAATTATTATTATTACCAAACCGCCTTAGGAGGAAAGAGTACCGATGAAACCGTAATTCTATTTGATGAGATCAAGGCGGAGGAGAATTTAGACATCAATCAGGTCCAAAGTGAATTGGATATTGTAGTCTACGCAGAAGCAATTCAAAAAGAGTTTGGAAATAGTGCAGTAGAAGCCTTTCGAAACAAGTAAAATGAAAGGAAAAATTTGCTAGATGTAACCAGGTTGTAACCAGACTACTATATAATAAAGAAAGTAGTTCGGTAGAAAAAAATATATAATAAAAAAAGGAGAATTTATATGAAGAAGAAAGCGACTTTAATAATCACAATCGTAGCTTTAGCAACAATGGCAATTGTAGGAGGAACCCTTGCTTGGTTTACTTCATCAGATGCGGTAACTAATATTTTAAACGCTGGAAAAATTGCTGTAACGGTAGACGAACCAAGTTTTGTTCCAGATAACGGATCGGATAATAATTCAGTTAGCAAAATAGTTCCTGGTCAAACAATCATAAAAGACCCTACTATTAAAAACGTTGGTGATAAGGCTCAGATTCGTTATAAAGTAGATGTTAAAATAACAGGTAAAGATGGAGTATCACTTCCAACAGCCGGCCTTGTATTTGCTGGAGCATTAGATGGTTTTAAATTTAACGAGTGGGTTAACTATGGTGAAGTTCCAGCAGACACAACATTGCCAAAATTATTTAATTCTGTAACCATTCCTCAAACATGGGGAAATGCATATCAAGAAGCAACTTTAGTAATTACGGTTGATGTTCAGGCAGCACAGGCTGATAACTTTGTAAGTACAGATTGGGATAAAGTACCAGTTACAGAATGGAAAACAACTCCAGCAGTTTCAGTACCGGAACCAACTCCAACAACCACAGCTGTTCCAGCAGAATAATCTTTCTATCAGATGATGCTTTGACTATTAAAAAAAGGAGCTTGTAAGCTATGAAAAACAGAATATTTGGGCATGCAATTGTGATAGTATGTATTACAGCCTTAATGACAGCAACGACTTCCGTCAAAGCATTTGCATCCGAAAGCAATAATACACAAGCGGAAGTTGCACTGAGTAGTTCCAATCAAATCCAATTGCCAGCCGATAATCATTTAATTAATACGCAGATTATGCCAGGAGATAAAATACAACAGGCATTTTATGTGAATAATAAAAGCAGCCAAACGGTAAGCTTTTACATGTCAGGCAATATGGAAATTAAAGATGCAGCTGGAAATCCAATTGTAAAGGTAGATGGAAAGACATTTGCGGAAGATTTAGTCCGAAAAATTCAGCTAACGATTGCAAAGGAAGATGGTACAATATTATATCAGGGTCCTTGCTCGGGTGATATACAGGATGCAAATGAGAAGTATAAAGCAAATTTTGCCACTGCCACTATTTCTGACGGACTTTTAAAATTTAATACAAAAACAGGAATCGGACTTGGTTCATTAAATGCAGGAACTTCAATGCGCCTGATAGCAACGTTGGATGTTCCAGGAGCTTCCATTGGTAATGAATATCAAAATGCATATTCAATATTTAATTGGGAATTTTATTGCCAGGGTGAAGATGCACAAGGCCCATATTATCCACCGGTTATTAGCCCAGTTGTAAGTCCAGGTGTAAGTCCAGTTGTTAGCCCAAGCGTTCCAACCGATATACCGGATGAAGGTGTGCCAGGTGACGAAGGCCAAGGTGATGGACAGCAAGGTGATGAAGATGATTCAACTTCAACAATTGAGGATGAAGAGGTTCCGTTGGATGATATACCAGTAGTTGTTGATGATAAGGATATAGAAGGTTCACTTGCAAAGACTGGTTTTTCAGTACTATATATAAAACAAGCGATAAGCGTACTTATTGTTCTATTTATTGGACTGATTGTTGTTAATAAGTTAAGAAAGAAGAAAAATGTGTAAATAAACAATATAAGCTCGGTCTGAGTACTCAGACCGGGTTTTATATATTTGTAAGGATGATAAAATGCGTGATAGAATATTTAAGGTGATTCAGATTATTCTGGTGGTTGGAATCCTGATCATGATTCCAATATGTATATACGAAAGTTATAAGACTTGGCTTGCATATAAGGAGTTTAACAATCCCTCTGTAGTGGAGAAAGAAACATATTTTAATGAACTCCCATCTTACGAAGAGGATGAAAGTAAATGGCCCAAAGATACTCTTTTTATAGAACAAAAAAGAGAAGAGTATGAAACGAACGATTTGCGCCTAATTGTACCAAGGATAAAGTGTGACGAATATGTAGTAAATGGGACACAGATGGAGAATCTAAAGACCGGACCTGGATTATATGAGTGTTCACAGATGCCAGGGGAAGGAAATCGAAACGTGAGTATTGCAGCTCATCGTAGTGGTTATAGCCATTATGCGAATTTATTTAAAAACATACATACCATTGGAGAAGGGGATCTGCTTTATTTGACCGATGAACAGGTTGTTTATGTTTATAAATATAAAGAGACGGTAATTGTAGAACCAAGTGATTTGAGCGTACTATATTTACAGGGATATTCTTGTCTTACCCTCACTTCCTGCCATCCACTTGGAGAAAACAAACAAAGAATTATTGTAAGAAGTGATCTGCAAAGGGTCATTCCATATGAAAAAGATATGGAATTCCCGAAAGAGGAATCTTAGAGAACTTTCCAATACAGCTCTTATGGATTAGCCATTGAAATGAATAGTCCCCCGGATGGGCATATTGCATTTTGAAATAATGCGGTATGCCCTTATTTTATAATATATTAAGCAATATTAAGTAAATAGCAATTACATCCCATAGGGGGGCTTCACAAATCAATTTTTGTTCGTTTATAATGATAAAGCATTTGAAATGCATATAAAATAAAAGAGGGATAAGGAAACAATGATGAAGAAAAAATTATTAGCGATGTTACTGTCAGCGACATTGGCTTGTGCATTGCTTGCAGGGTGTGGCAAATCCGACAATACCATAGCTGGGACAGACTCAAAAGGGGAAGGAGCTACTCTTATTTATGGCAGTAATGATTATACTCGCATTAACCCGGCAATTGATGAACACGGGGAAATTAATTTGCTATTATTTGATGGACTCGTTGCACATGATGCAGATAACAATCTAGTTCCGGGACTTGCAAAATCATGGGAGTTTGATGACGATACCAATACATATACCTTTCATTTAAACGAGGGCATCACATGGCATGATGGGGAGCCTTTTACAGCAGAGGATGTGAAATTTACAATCGAAGCTATTATGAATCCAGACAATGAATCCGAAATTGCATCAAACTATGAAGATATTGAAGAAATCAAGGTAGCCGATGATACTACGGTAAGCTTTACGTTAAATGATAAAAATGTAGCATTTCTAGAATATATGACCATTGGAATTCTTCCAAAACATTTACTGGATGGAGAAGATATGCAGACCTCCGATTATTTTCGATTCCCGATTGGTACGGGACCTTATATGATGAAGGAATGGGATGAAGGTCAGAGTATTACCTTAGTTAAAAACCCGAATTACTTTAAGGGAGAACCTAATATTGCTACCATTGTATTTAAAATTGTAGAAGATGACAATGCAAAAGCACTACAATTAAAATCTGGTGAGCTGGATTTGGCAAAGGTTACACCAAAGGATGCGCAAAATTTTAAAGAAGATACGAACTTCAACATTTATGACATGACAACAGCGGATTACCGAGGAATCATGTATAATTTTAACAATGAATTTTGGAAGAAAAATAGAGATATTATTCCGGCAATCAATTATGCTATTGACCGCCAGGCTATGGTAGACAGTGTCTTACTAGGAGAAGGAGTTCCAGCATATGGACCACTTCAACGAAACAAATACAACAATGACGCTGTTGAAAAGTATGACTACAATCTAGAAAAATCCAAAGAACTGATTGAAGCGGCAGGGTGGACCTTGGGTGATGATGGAATCTATGAAAAAGACGGCGAAAAACTATCGTTTACAATTAGTATTATGGAAGGTGATCAAGTGCGTGCCGATCTTGCAGCAATTGCATCCCAACAATTAAAAGCAGTAGGAATTGATGCTAAGGGCCAGGTACAGTCTGAAATTGACTGGGAAAATCAGGAAGCATTTTTGATTGGATGGGGAAGTCCATTTGATGCAGATGACCACACTTATAAAGTATTTGGAACCGATAAGGGAAGTAACTATAATGCATATTCCAATGAAGAGGTAGACAAATATCTTACCAAGGCGAGACAGACCGAAGATGAAGATGAACGTATGGAAGCATATGCAAAATTCCAAGTAGCACTTTCACAGAATCCGGCGTATACATTCTTTTGTTATGTAGATGTCGATTATATTGCAAATAAGAATATTAAGGGAATCTCAGAAAATACAATACTTGGACATCATGGGGTTGGAATTTTCTATAATGTGGCAGAATGGGAAATGTAAATCAATGAAAAATCTCATAGAAATAAACAATCTTTCGGTTCATTTTAAAACAAAACAAGGTGAAGTAGAAGCAGTAAGGGACGTCTCTTTGTCATTAAGACAGGGGGAGGTCCTTGCTGTCGTTGGAGAGTCAGGTTGTGGAAAAACGGTGATGTGCAAGGCAATCATGAAGCTATTGCCGAAAAATGCATGGGTAAAAAGTGGACAGATTATAGCAGATGGTCAAGATATTACGAATCTTTCGGAGCGGCAGATGCGTAAACTGCGAGGTTCCACTTTTTCTATGATCTTTCAAGATCCGCTTACTTCATTGAACCCAACGATTCCCATCGGTAAACAGATAGAAGAAGCGGTTTTGATGCACAGAAATGATATGAAGAAACACGAAAGCAAGCAAAGAGTTTTAGATTTGATGGAATTAGTCGGAATTTCGGATGCACGGCTAAGATATGACAGCTATCCCCATCATTTCTCTGGAGGAATGAGGCAGCGCTGCGTAATGGCGATTGCGTTAGCTTCTAATCCTAAAATTCTGATTGCAGACGAACCAACAACGGCACTGGATGTTACCATACAGGCACAGATTCTGGATCTTTTAAAAGATATCCAACAAAAGGTTGGAACAAGCACGATATTTGTTACCCATGATTTAGGAGTAGTGGCGCGAGTTGCGGATCGTGTTGCAGTCATGTATGCAGGAAAAATAGTAGAGATTGGAACAACACAGGAGATTTTTTATGACCCACGCCATCCCTATACTTGGGGACTTATGCGTTCTCTACCTGCATTTTCACAAGGAAAGGAACACTTAGAAACAATTCCGGGATTTCCACCTAGTTTAATCAATCCTCCAAAAGGAGATGCATTTGCACCAAGGAATGCATATGCATTAGATGTTGATTTTGAAAGGATGCCGCCGATGTTTCGTATTACCGATACGCATTATGCTGCTACTTGGCTTTTGGATGAGAGAGCACCAAAGATTGAAGCACCGATTGGAGGAAAGATAATCAATGAACAAAGATGATATTTTAGTAGATGTCCAAAATCTTTCGCATCAGTTCCGATTGGGGAAAAAAGCATATGTGAAAGCTGTTCACGATGTATCCTTTCAGATAAAAAGAAATGAAATATTTAGTTTGGTAGGAGAATCTGGTTCGGGAAAGTCTACCGTGGCAAGATGCATGATGAAAATATATGAACCAACAAACGGCAACATTCTTTATGATGAAATGAATCTTTGCAACAAGGAAGAATGGAAAAAGAATAATAAAAGAATACAAAAAGAAATGCAGATAATTTTTCAAGATTCTACATCAGCACTAAATCAGAGAATGAAAATAGAAGATATTATATCTGAGCCACTTCGTATACAGCATGTAATGAAAGGCAAAAGTGAATTGAAAAATTACGTAATGCAGCAATTGGCCTACGTAGGATTGGATGAGAGTTTTTTGTATCGTCATCCATCGGAACTTTCTGGTGGTCAGCGTCAGCGTGTTGCGATTGCGCGTGCATTTGGGATGAAGCCAAAATTGTTAATAGCAGATGAGCCGATTGCATCCTTGGATGTTTCGGTTCAGGCCCAGATTGTCAACCTATTTCAACATCTGCAAAAAGAGCATGACTGCTCCATCCTCTTTATTGCACATGATCTGTCCATGGTAAAATTCTTAAGTACGCGGGTAGGAGTTATGTGTCGTGGACATCTTGTTGAAATGGCTCCAACCAGGGAACTGTTTGAAAATCCAATCCACCCATATACCAAGGCTTTGCTGTCTTCGATTCCGATACCAGATCCTATTCTTGAGAGAAATCGTAAAATACTTACATATACGGATGATACCAATTTACATGACATGGTATTTGCTGAGGTTAGTCCAGAGCATTTTGTGATGCAGGAGGTGGGATGTGAATCTTAAAAAGATAAAAAAAGTAACGGTATTTCTATTAAAAAAGATTAGTATTTCTATTATTGCGATTCTTTTCTTATCTGTTTTGGTATTTTTTATGTCAAGACTCGCACCAGGAGATCCACTGGTATCTTACTATGGTGACCGAGCGGAACGTTTGTCGCCAGAGGAAAAGGAGCATGCCTTGGAGCGGCTTGGCTTAAATGAAGCCATACCAAATCAGTATATTCGGTGGGTTAATAATGCCGTTCATGGAGATTTTGGAATTTCTTATAAATATAAGCAGGATGTTTTAGAGGTGATCGAAGGAAGGCTCATCAACACCTTGATTTTAGGTGGTATCGGTTTTTTACTCACCTTTTTATTTGCATTACTTCTTGGAATCTTTTGTGCCTTTCGAGAAGAAAGTTTACTGGATCACATCATTTGTAACGTAGGAACCGTGACAAGCTGCATACCGGAATTTTACTTTTCGTTGATACTAATTCTCGTATTTAGTGTAAATTTAAAATTATTGCCAAGTAGCGGTGCCTATGCCCTTGGACAATCCGGGAGTATTCAAAGTCGTTTGACTCATTTGGTGCTTCCTATGATTGTCGTTGTGCTGAGCCATCTTTGGTATTATGCATATATGATACGAAACAAGCTCCTAGAAGAAATAAGGCAGGACTATGTATTACTCGCAAAGTCTAAGGGACTATCTAAGAAAGATATTATGTATAAGCACTGTGTTCGCAATATCTTACCTGCATTTATCAGTATAATGGCCATTTCTCTTCCTCATATTGTGGAAGGAACTTATATCGTAGAAATGGTTTTTTCCTATCCGGGAATTGGAACGCTATCCTTTGAAAGCGCAAAATACCATGATTACAATATGCTGATGGTACTGTGCCTGATTACTGGAATTATTGTCATTATCGGAAATAATGTAGGACAGGCAATCAGTGAAAAGATTGATCCTAGGATGAAGACGAGTGAAATCGTAGAAACAACGGAGGTGACTAAAATTTGACTCAGGAAACTGAATTAAAAACAGATAAGGAATTTAAATTAGTTGGATTAAATTATAGAAATCCTGTCACCTTTGAGCATAAAAAACGCAGCATTTGGAGGGAAAGACCGGTAGCTTCCTTATGTTTGCTGGCGGTTATTGTATTACTGTGTGTATTTTGCAACCTGATTATGAATCATGAACCAACCTATATGGATCTTTCAAATTGTAATGTGGCACCAAATAAAGCATTTTTCTTTGGAACGGATACGATGGGACGGGATATTTTTTCGATGATTTGGTACGGTGGACGTATTTCGCTATTTATTGGAGTCGTGGCCACCTTAATATCCACAACGATTGCGATTGTTTATGGGTCCATTAGTGGAATGGCGCCAATGGTTATCGATGATGCCATGATGCGTTTTACAGAAATTATGCTGAGTATCCCAACTCTTTTGGTTATCATCTTTGTACAGGCCATTGTTGGGAAACAAAACGTGGTTGTCATCTCCATTGTAATCGGGATTACTAGCTGGATGAGTATCGCAAAAGTAGTACGGACGGAAGTAAGACAGATACGTAAAAGTGAATATGTAATCGCTTCACGTTGTATGGGTGCAAGCTTTTTCCATGTACTCACAGAGCATCTGACACCAAACTTCGTTTCTTCGATTATGTTTATGGTGGTCATGAATATAAGAGGAGCAATCACCGCAGAGTCTACATTAAGTTTTCTTGGTATAGGACTTCCCATTGAAGTAATATCCTGGGGGAGCATGTTATCCCTTTCGGAAAAAGCGTTAATGACAAATTCCTGGTGGATTATCCTAATCCCGGGGGTATTTCTTGTGACGACGCTGATGTGTATTACAAATATAGGGAATTATATACGCAGAGAAGTAAATCTAAGCGAGAGCAATATTTAGCTTAATGGCAATGCAGGACAAAATGCAGGTAGTGGTATCTTTAATTGAAGTAATGTGATTTTAGCACAGAAATAGTAGTGCAAAAGGATTAATATGGTATATAATCAATAGTACAGTACAAAAGAAAAAGGAGAAAAAGGATGCTATTAAAGAGAAAAAAATCGTGTGCAGAAATGGGCTGTGTTATCAGCTATGTGGAAAATACGCTCAATGGAGTGGAAACTTCTTGTCCTACGAGTTCTTATGATGTACATAATAAAATTATAGACCAATTTGAAAAACTTTTAATTAATGAAAAAAGAATGTCAACCGCAGCAAAAGAGGTTTTAGAGATTGCCAGCTCAATCAGTAGCTTTGATGTTGGAATGGCACATATTTCACAGCAGTTAATGACTTTTGCCGAAGAAATGGAGGGGCTTAGCGCTTCTAATTTAGCTATCGTGGAAGAAACAACGGCGACGATGAATCAAGTGGAAGAAACGATAGATTCTACAGCAAAAACACTTGAGAACCTTACAAGAGAATCAAAATTATTCGGAGAAAAAAATAATGAAAGCTCGAATTTGCTAAAAGAGGTATCAGATTTAAAAGAAAATGTAATTGAAGATACTACGTATATGAATACTAAAATTGAACAACTAGTTGATTTAGCAAGTGAAGTAGGTAAAGTGGTAGATAGTGTGCAAGGTATCGCGAACCAGACAAATTTGCTGGCATTAAATGCTGCAATAGAAGCAGCAAGGGCAGGAGAACATGGAAGGGGATTTTCTGTTGTTGCGGAGGAAGTAAGAAAATTAGCAGATGACACAAAAACAAATCTTGATGGGATGCGAGAGTTTGTGGCTAATATTCATGAGGCGGCAAAAGAAGGTAAAGTTAGTATGAATCGTACCTTTGAGTCTACCAGTCAAATGAGCTTAAAAATTGATATGGTTTCTGCTACCGTAGGTTCCAATATTGGTATGCTACAAGGACTCATATCCAGCGTGCATGATATTGATACTTCTATGCAAGGAATAAAAATAGCTACGTCTGAGATAACGCAGGCAATGGAAGCATCCAGTATGGATGCACAAAGATTGAGTGAGATGACACAAAATATCCATCAAGATGCAGTAGAGAGTGTTCAATTTGCAAAAAATATTTCTGCAATTGATGATAAATTATCGCACGTTACAAACAATCTTTTTAAAGGATTAAGGGATGGTAAGCATGCCATTACCAATGAAGAGGTGCAAAATGTAATTCGAAAAGCAAAACAGGCACATAATGAATGGGTTCAAAAGATTGAAGGAATGATTGAACGAATGCAGCTAGCACCATTACAGACAAACTCGCATAAATGTGCATTTGGACATTTTTATCATGCACTAAATGTGACTCATCCTCAATTAGTGGAAGAGTGGAAGCAGATTGATGCTTTGCATCATGAATTTCATGGTATGGGGGATAAAATCATTCAGAAAATTAAAGAAAATGATAAGGTGAATGCAGGATCACTTTATAATAAAACAAAAGAAATTTCGCAAAATATGATTGCATTATTAGATTCAGTAGATAAAAAAATTGATGGGATGACAGCAAAAGGTATTAAAATATTTGAATAAATTGCATTTTTATTAATAACAGATAAACTATACTTTTTGTTAAGGAAGAGTTGAAGGTTTGAGGGAAAAAATATGTGCGGTCGTTATTATATAGATGAAGATACAGCGATAGAGCTTGGGAAAATAATAGAAGAACTGGATCGGAAACATCAGATAGGTAAGATAAAGGCGGGAGATGTATTTCCTTCAAATGAAGTAAAAATATTGACAAGTCATGAAAATCACTGGGAGTTCTCGGATGCTACATGGGGATTTCCAAAGTATAAGGATAAGGGGCTCATCATCAATGCAAGAGCAGAAACGGCTTTGGAAAAGAAACCCTTTCGGGAGGCTCTTTTAAAGCGGCGTTGCATTGTACCAGCAAAAGGATTCTATGAATGGGATGCATCAAAAAACAAATTCTGCTTTACCAATGAAGACGAAAGTATTTTATTCATGGCAGGAATCATAGAACGTTATGAGACTACCAGCCGATTTGTTATACTCACGACGAATGCCAATGCTTCCATGCTACGAATACATGACAGAATGCCATTAATTCTAAGCCAAGAGCAGATAAAACCATGGATATTTGATCAAACAAAAACAAACGAGATTTTAAAATCAACGCCACCATTACTGACAGGTTTTGCACAGATAGAGCAGTTAAGTTTATGGTAAGGTAATAAAATACGGGCATACTACATTACATAATAATGTAGTATGCTCGTATTTTATTAGGTATTATACATAACGTACAGAACAAAAAAAGTAAAGAAAAAGCCCTCATTTCTCATCATAATGAGAGCTGAAAACTCAACATAATTAGATGATGGAATTGTTGCTATTCAAAAAAGTACGAAAAGCGGCTTGTTTTGAATTATCGAGATGTGATTTCATTTGCTCAGCAGCAGGTTCTAAATTACCTTTTGCCAAATTATCTAAAATGGAGAGATGCTCATCAATTGTGCTTTTAAGGCGCTGTTCTTCATATCGACCACTTAAAATTCGAAAACGACAGTTTTGATCTTGAACATTTGCATAGGTTTGTAATACATATCGGTTTGTACATTGATTCATAATGATTTGATGAAAATTGTCATCGGATTCATATAAATCTTCTTTTGGAGAGGTTTTATTCATCATTCTGCATTCTTCCACGATAGCAAACATTTTATCCAAATCCGTATAATTCATATTTTTACAATAGTTTAGTATGACATAAGGCTCTAATAAAAATCGTACTTCAAACGCCATATTGATTTCGCCAACGGTTAGTGGTGAAACGATAAAACCTTTTTTTGGAATGATTTTAATGAGGTGTTCTTGTTCAAGACGACTTAGAGCATCACGTATAGGAGTACGGCTTACTTGAAATTCTTCACATAGTAAATCTTCGTTTAGAAAAGAACTAGGCATATATTCACAACTCAAAATTTTATGTTTAATTGAGTTGTAGGCTTGTTGTTTCCTACTTTGCTTGGGCATGGTATCTCCTTTTTCCATATATTGCATATATTTTACATGTTCATAAGGACTTTATATCACTAATAAGCGGATAAGTCAACCCAAAGAATAAATTAACAAGTAAAGACAACTGTGAATAGTTAACAAGTAAAGTGTTAAAAACTGTATAAAACACATAAATATTTTGTGATGAACACAAAAGATAAAAATATTGATTGACATATTGCACAAACCGATGTTAAGATGTATACAACAAGGGACACAATAAAACATATTACATAATAGGCGGAGGATACTATGAAATCAATAGTGGTAAATGCCCCACGGAACGTGGAGATTAAAGAAGTTGAAAAACCAGTACTAAAAAATGGTGAAGCGTATTTAAAAGTTTTATATGGCGGAATATGTGGAAGTGATTTAGGTACATATAGAGGAACGTTTGCATATGTTTCCTATCCTAGAACACCGGGACATGAATTTTCAGCAGAAATCATTGATATTTGTGAGAATGATAGGGGACTGAAGAGTGGTATGATAGTTACCTGTAATCCTTATTTCAATTGTAAAGAGTGTTACTCATGTCAAAGAGGATTGGTTAACTGCTGTGAAAGCAATCAGACGATGGGCGTACAAAGAGAAGGTGCTTTTCAAGAGTATATTACAATGCCAATTGAACGTATTTACGATGGAAAAGGCCTATCTGCAAAGACTTTAACATTAATAGAACCATTTTGCATTAGTTATCACGGAGTTAGCAGAGCAAATGTAATACCAGGTGACAAGGTGCTTGTTATTGGTGCAGGAACAATTGGTGTTTTAGCAGCAATTGCAGCAAAAGAAAAGGGAGCTTCCGTTTGGATCAGTGATATAGCACAAGAAAAAATGGATTACGCAATGAATAACTTTGATTTGGATGGTTGTATTTTAAATAGCAATCCACAAGAGTTTGAAAAGAGCGTAAGTGAGATAACAAATGGTGGCGGATTTGATGTTACAGTCGAAGCAGTTGGTCTACCAGATACGTTCCAAAACAGTATAGATGCAGCAGCCTTTGGTGGAAGAGTCGTGCTTATCGGTGTAGGTAAGAAAAATTTAGATTTCAACTTTACAATGATTCAAAAGAAAGAACTAAATATCTTTGGTTCTAGAAATGCTCTTAAAAAAGATTTTACTGAGCTGATTGATATTATTAAAGAAGGAAAAATAGATTTAGATAGAATTGTTACACATGTCTATGATGCACAAGATGCTGCACTGGCATTTGAAGAATTTGATAAGAATGCAGCAAAAGAATTAAAAGTGCTATTAAAATTTTAGTTATTGTGTGATATGATGTATCACAATTAATAAACAAAAACTATATTTAAGGAGGAAATAACATGAAAACAATGGGGAAAACAAAAAAGATACTTGGAGTAGCATTAGCATGTACATTACTAGTGTCCACAGCTTTAACAGGGTGTTCATCTGTAAAGACTGACGATGAGGTATCTAAAAAGACAAGCAGTACAAGCCAAGAAGTAAAAGCAGAGGTGAAAAATCCATATAAGGATGAAGTGAAGATCGCATTTGTACCAAATGTTATTGGTGACTCAGTTGCAGCAGCGTGGTCAACTGGGATGAAAGATGAATTGGCAGTATATGATAATGTAACATTCCAGACATTTGATGGTAAAGCATCTGCAGAAACACAAACACAGATAATGGCAGATTTAGTAAATCAAAAATATGATGCAATTGTATTACAGTCAGCAGATTCTGCAGCATTAGCAACTTCTGTAAAGCAGGCAGAAGCAGCTGGAATCCCAGTAATCACGTTAAACTTAGATGCAGATACACCACATGCCGGTTTAATTGCAATGGTGGATTACGAAGCTGGAAAATTAGTAGCTAAAAATATGGCAGAAGGAATGAACAAGACGGGTAAAGTAGTTATTATTCAAGCTACAGCAGGAGCTACTAGAGGAGAAAATCTAGAAGCTGGTTTTAGAGATGAAATGGCAAATTACCAGGATGTTGAAATTTTAGACGCACAAAGTGGTGAATGGTTAACAGAAAAAGCGAATGTTGTCATGAACGATTTTCTTACAAAATATAAACAAATCGATGGTGTATTCTGCCACAATGATGCAATGGCGGAAGGTGCTTCACAAGCAGCAGAAGCAGCAGGCAGACTTGATGGTATGCAAATATGGGGAGCAGATGGAGAAGCAAAAGCTCTCGAATATATTGAGCAGGGAAAGATGGCAGGAACAATCTATACAAACTGTTTTGACCAGGGAGCAACCGCAGCTAGACTTGCTATGTATTTGATCGGTTCAGAAACAGTAACATCATCGTATACAAGCACACCAATTGTCAAGATGGCACCAATTGTAGTTACACCAGAAACAGTGGGCAGTATTGGCGAAAATATTCGCTGGTAATTATACAAATAATGGGGACTGTTTAAAGGCAGTCCCTTATGGATATTTAGATAAGCTTGGAGGATGTTATGCGACAGGAAAAAATTCGTAGATTGGTATCGATAGCACTTTTACTGGTGCTGGTCATTGTATTTGGTACAACAAGTGAATATTTCTTCACGACAACAAATATTTTGACACTACTTAGAGAATGTTCAGTAGTAGGAATTATTTCGGTGGGAGTATCTTTTATTATTATTACGGCAGGTATTGATTTATCTACCGGTGCTATTGTTGGATTCACAGCTATGATTTGTGCAAACTTATTATATTATACGAATATGCCAGCACAGATGATCATAGTAATTGCTCTATTAATTGGTACACTAGCTGGTTACTTAAATGGAATTTTGGTTACAAAATTACGTTTGCCAGACTTTATTGCAACCTTATCAACTCAGTTTTTATTTCGAGGGTTAGCCTTAATTTGTGCCATCCGTACAAGCGGAGTTATTACGAATAAAGTAATAGACAACAGGGGCATTTTAGTAATGGGTGGAAGTATAAGCGGATTATATCTTGTAACAATCGTCTTTATTATCGTCGCAGTTTTGGGTCAAATTATTTTGAAGAAGACGCAACTAGGTGTTTATACGTATGCAACCGGAGCAAACCGTAAATCAGCGGAATTATCTGGTATTGATACGGATAAGGTAAAAAGAAGTGTATTTACGATTACTGGATTTTGTTGTGGTATTGCAGCTATTTTTCTTATGGCAAAATTAGGAAGTGTGACTCCTGATACAGGAACAGGACTGGAGTTTGAAGTAATTGCTGCTGTTGTAGTTGGTGGTTGTGCGTTTAGTGGCGGTAGAGGAGATATCTTCGGTAGTGTTATTGGTGCACTTTTCATGGCTATTTTGTCAAATGGTATTTTAAAATATAACCTTCCAACGGCGACACAGTTGATTGTAAAAGGTAGTGTTATTGTAATAATGGTAGTTTTTGACTCTTTGTATAATGGCTACATGGAAAAGAAAATTCGAGAAAAGAGTAAAGAACTAGAAGAACTATCTGGAGGTGAAGCATAATGGAAGCCGAAAAATTATTAGTAATGCAAAATATTCAGAAAAGCTTCAATGATGTACAGGTACTTAAATCAGTTGACTTGGACATTAATGTGGGTGAAGTTCATGCTTTGATGGGAGAAAACGGAGCAGGAAAATCAACTTTAATCAAAATTCTTACCGGAGTGTATCCAAAAGATGGCGGAAAAATTATATATTTAGGAAAAGAACGTGAAATAAACAGTAGAAAAGATGCGGCGAATCTTGGAATTGGTGTAATATACCAGGATTTTAGTTTGATACCTACTTTAAGTGTGGTACAAAATATCATGCTTGGAAAAGAAAAAAATAAGTTTGGATTCTTAGAATCAAAGAAAATGGAACAACATGTAATTAACTTAATTAAGGAATATGGATTCGATATAAATCCACATGCGATTGTGGAAACCTTGAGTATTGCAAAAAGACAGACTGTGGAGATTTTAAAGGCTTTATGTGAAGAATCATCTCTTATTATAATGGATGAACCAACGGCTTCTTTAAGTGCAAAAGAATCAGAAAGTCTCTTTGAGATTATTAACCGTTTAAGAGACAAAGGAGTTAGTATCCTTTATATTTCACACAGATTAGAAGAAGTATTTCGTTTGGCTGATCGTCTTACTGTTTTGAGAGATGGACGAAAAGAAGCGGTAGTGGAAAAAGGTGAAATCAATCCACCAGATGTAATCCGTCTAATGATTGGTAAGCAGCTGAGTGAAGCAACGGCTTCCAATGCGCTGAAGAAATCAACAAATGAGGTTGTTTTAAAATTAGAAAATTTGTGCAAAAAAGGGCTTTTCAATAATGTTAGCTTCGAAGTGCACAAAGGAGAAATATTAGGAATTGGTGGTCTTGTTGGAGCAGGTAGAACCGAAGTGTTACGTTGTATCTATGGAGCAGATCCTTATGACAGCGGTAATATAGTTTTTGAAGGAGAACCTTTGCCAAATGTTGTTAATAAAACAATTCAAAAAGGATTTGGCTTAATCCCGGAAGATCGAAGAAATCAAGGATTTGTTCCTTTGCTTTCCATTGAAAAGAATATTGTTCTTACGAATTTTGATAAAACCAGTAAAAATGGTGTAATGAATGCAAAGAAAGAAAAGAAATTAGGTCAGGAAGCGGTTAAAGATCTGGACATTCGACCAAATAACCCATTGATTCCGGTTGGTAATTTATCCGGTGGAAATCAACAAAAAGCGGTTCTGGGTAAATGGCTTTGTCGGGATTTAAAAGTCCTATTAATTGATGAACCAACTGCAGGTATTGATATTGGTGCAAAAGATGAAATTTATAAAATAATTGAAAATCTTGCAAAAGATGGAGTCGCAGTTATTTTAGTATCTTCCGATCTACAAGAACTTTTACGAGTATCCACTCGAATTGTTGTTATGAGAAAAGGTAAGGTATTCAAAGAATTTGCAAGTGGAAGAATTACACAAGAGGATATATTAATGGCAGCATCAGGAATACAGGAAAAGGAGGCATAAGAAAATGGTAAAGAGAGAAAATAAAAAGAAATTAAATGCAAATTTTCAAAAACCACTTATCTTATTAATTGTAATTATTATTTTAACCATATTACAGCCTTCCGTATTTTTAACAATTGATAACTTTAAAGGCATTATGCTTTCTATCTCAATTTATGGAATCATGGTTTGCGGTACAATTTTTCCGATTTTATTGGGAGGAATAGATTTATCAGTTGGTGCAACTGCAGCAGTAAGTGGAGCATGTGTTGTACTAACTATCATACGATTTAACTATTCTACCACTGGTGTTATTTTAGGTATTTTAGTTGGTTTAGCAGTGGGTGTTGGAACTGGTGTGATACATGGAATGATTGTTGCTAATTTTAAGGTGCCTGCCTTTTTAATTACCTTAGCGACTCAGAATATTATTTATGGAATTGCACAGCTTTTAACGAACAATCAAGTTATTAGCTGTATGAAACCTAAACTATTTACTTTTTTAGGAGGCGGAAGATTACTGGGTGTACCATTTTCAATATATATTCTTATAATCATTGTAATTACTAGCTATTTTGTTTTGAATCATACCAGGCTGGGACGTAATATTTATGCGGTTGGAGGAAATTCAGAAGCTTCAGATTTATCCGGTATCAATAGTAAGAAAATTCAATTAATAGCATATGCTATTTCTGGATTTACTGCAGCGCTTGCCGGTATTGTACTTGCTAGTATGAATCAACAAGCAATCGCAAAGGCTGCTCAAGGATATGAAAATGATGTACTAACTGCAATTGTAGTTGGTGGAACTTCCTTAATGGGAGGTGAAGGATCTTTGCTAGGAGCTGTTTGGGGTGCTTTATTGGTAGGAATGATTGGAAATGGTCTACGACTTATGGGAATACCATCTACCTATCATGGTGTCGTAAAGGGAATCGTAATTATCATAGCTGTATCAGCAGATGCTTATACTAGGTATAAAAATAGTGGACTTTCAAAAGGAAAATCAACAAAAAGATTTGCAAGGAGGGCTAACGTTGAAAATAATTGATGCACATACGCATATATTTGAGACCTTAAAAGGTTTTGGAGGAAAAGGCGAGTTAAGATCGATTGGAAACGGAGAAGCAAGATGGGCTAATGGAGATACATTAAAGATGATTCCAAGAGAGCTAGGAGATAAAGATTGCTTAGGAGAAAGAGTTAGAGAATTTCTACTCGAAAAAGGAGTGGAGCGAGCTGTACTTTTACAAGGTAGTTTTTATGGTTTTCAAAATGAATATGTATCTGAAATAGCAAAGAAATATCCCGACTTTTTTCTGGGAGCGGGCACCTTTGATCCTTTCTGCAAGATGGCAGATCAAATCTATGAAAGACTATCGACAGAGCTTTCATTTCAGGTTATAAAATTTGAAACAAGCTCAGGTGGCGGATTTATGAGCTACCATAATGACTTTCACATTTATGATACATTTGTAAATATAGTAGAAAAGATGGATAAGAATGGACAAACCTTGGTTTTGGATATTGGAAGTCCGGGAATGGCAAGTTTTCAACCAGAAGAAGTAAAAAAACTTGCGCTTGCATTTCCTAATTTGAAAATAGTTCTCTGTCATCTTTTAGCACCAACTTTAGATGATGAAAAGGAATTGGAACGTGCGTTGAGGCTATTGGCTCTTGATAATGTATGGATGGATTTGGCTGCAATTCCATGGAATCTATATCCGGAAACCTATCCATATCAAACAGGTATCAAGTATCTACAACTTGCAAAGAAGCATATAGGTGTCGACAAAATTATTTGGGGCAGTGATTTACCATCTCCGTTAACAAGAGAGAGTTATGAAAATTTATATTCTTATATTATTGAAGCAGGCGTTTTCACAGAAGATGAGTTAGAAAAACTATTTTATAAGAATTGCTTAAGTGCATATCCTTTCCATAACTAAAATAATAGCAGCCACCTTTTAAGTATAATTGGTGGCTGTTTTTAAAAAAGGCAAAGATTACAGAATAGAAAGATAGGAGAAAGCAAAATGAATATATTAAACAAAAGTATTACGAATCAAGCCAATCGACCAATTCGAGTAATGCAGTTCGGAGAAGGAAACTTTTTAAGAGGCTTTGTTGATTACATGATTGATATTGCAAATGAAAAAGGACAATTTGATGGAAGTATTGTTTTAATAAAACCAATTCCCTTTGGTGACCTCGACAAGTTTCATACACAAGAGTACCAGTACACGGTATCTTTACGTGGAAAAGTGGATGGAGAAGAAAAAGTAATAAATCGGACCATTACAAGTATTTCGGATGCAATAGATGCATATTTGGAATATGATAAATATATAGATTTGGCTAAGGTTGACACCTTACGATTTGTTGTATCAAACACAACAGAAGCTGGTATTCTATTTGATGAAACAGATTCCTTTGATGCAAAACCTGCAAAGACTTATCCGGGAAAATTGACCCAATTCTTATATGCCAGATACAACGTTTTTAATGGAGAAAAGGATAAAGGACTTATTATTCTTCCAGTTGAATTGATTGATGACAATGGAGTTGAATTAAAAAAATGTGTAATGAAATTCATTGATATATGGAAATTAAGTGCTTCCTTTAAAAAATGGGTAGAAGAGTCTTGCGTATTTTGTAGTACATTAGTTGACCGTATAGTAACAGGATATCCAAAGGATGAAGAGGAAAGTATTTGGAAAACTTTAGGATATCAAGATAATCTTTTGGTAACGGGTGAACCATTTGCTCTTTGGGTTATAGAAAGTGAAAAAGAAATCAAGGATGAACTTCCTTTAGATAAGGCTGATCTTCCAGTTATATTTACAGATAACCAAAAACCTTATAAGCAAAGGAAGGTTCGCATTTTAAATGGAGCACACACATCTTTTGTATTGGCATCGTATTTAGCAGGCAATGATTATGTTCTTGAATCAATGCACGACAAAGTCATTAAGAAGTTTATGCTAGATACCATTTATAATGAAGTAATTCCTACTCTAAGTTTGCCAGAAGCGGAATTAAAAGAATTTGCTAGAGCAGTAATTGATCGATTTGAAAATCCATTTATTAAACATGCGCTGCTTGCTATTTCACTGAATTCAGTATCCAAATGGAGAGCTCGCTGTATGCCAAGTTTTTTGGGGTATATTGAAAGAAAAAATGGTGAACTTCCAAAGCATTTGACTTTTTCTATTGCATCGTTAATTTGTTTTTATAATGGAAAGGAAATTATAGAGGGTGCTTTGATTGGAAATAGGGATGGTGTAGTTTATACAATTAAGGATGATAAAGAAGTGTTAGAATTCTTTGCATCAAATTCTTCGTTGAATTCTTTTGAACTTGCAAAAGCATTCTTGAGCAAAGAAAGTTTTCATGGACAAGATTTGTCCATAATCAATGGTCTGACAGAAGCAGTAGGAAACTACATTGAAGAAATTCGTGTTGATGGAATGAGAAAAACATTGGAACATCATTTTGCATAGGCAGGAAGAAATGGGGTCAGGATGCAGGAATTTGTTAAAATCAATAGAAAAGATAATATTGCGGTGGCATTGCAACCGTTGAATAGCACTGAGCGGATCCAGTTAGACAAGAAAGAAGTATCTCTTTTAGAAAATATTCCCCAGGGCCATAAGTTTGCAATTGAAGATATACCAGCAGGTGCGGAAGTTATAAAATATGGATTTCGTATTGGCTATGCCAAGAGTAAAATACAAGCCGGAGAATTGGTTCACGTTCATAATCTAAATACAGCACTGGGTGATTTGATTGAATACTCTTACGAGCCTATAAAAGTAAACGTGGAAGAGATGGAGCATTCCTTTTTTGATGGTTATCGAAGAAAAGATGGAAAAGCTGGAGTTCGAAATGAAATATGGATAATTCCGACGGTTGGCTGTGTTAATTCCATTGCTCAAAGCCTTGAAAAAAAGGGAAAAGAGTTGGTGCAAGGATCAGTGGAAGAGATTGTAGCATTCACACATCCGTATGGATGCTCACAGATGGGTGATGATCAGGAACATACAAGAGTTGTATTAGCAGATATGATTCAGCATCCAAATGCGGGAGGCGTACTAGTACTTGGATTAGGTTGTGAGAATAGTAATATTTCTGTCTTAAAGGAATACATAGGTGAGTACGATCCAAATCGAGTTAAATTTCTCCAGTGCCAAGATGTGCATGATGAAATGGAAGAGGGAATGAAACTATTAGAAGAATTAGCGACTTATGCCGCATCTTTTTCCAGAGAGAAAATTGATGCAAGCGAGCTGATTATTGGAATGAAGTGCGGAGGTTCTGATGGTTTATCTGGAATCACTGCAAATCCGATTGTTGGAAGTTTTTCTGATCTTTTAATTGCAAAGGGTGGAACTACCATATTAACTGAAGTTCCTGAAATGTTTGGGGCGGAAACTTTGTTAATGAATCGTTGCGAAACAAAAGAATTATTTGATAAGACTGTAAGCTTAATCAATGATTTTAAGAACTATTATACAAGCCACAATCAAACAATTTATGATAATCCTTCTCCGGGAAACAAAAAGGGAGGTATTTCTACATTAGAAGATAAATCTTTGGGGTGTACACAAAAGTCAGGGAGTGCGTCAATAAAGGGAGTCCTCGCTTATGGTGAGACGGTGTCCCAAAAGGGGCTTAATCTTCTTAGTGCACCAGGAAATGATCTTGTGGCTTCGACTGCCCTAGCGGTTGCTGGTGCTCACATTGTTCTTTTTACTACAGGAAGAGGAACTCCGTTTGCATCTCCGGTACCTACAATAAAAATTTCGAGTAATACAAATATTTCTGAATATAAGAGTAGTTGGATTGATTTTAATGCAGGGAAAATGATTGAGGATATGACGAAAGAAGAACTTTCGAATCAATTGTTTGCGTATGTTTTAGAAGTAGCATCCGGTAAAAAGGTCAAGGCTGAAAATGCAGGATTTCATGACATGGCAATATTTAAACAGGGTGTAACTTTATAGTTAAATAACTGAAAAAATAGCTACAGTCATTGAAGATAACAAGAAGCTAGGAGAGAAAATAATGAACGAAGTATTAGAAAAGATAAATAAAATTGGTATTGTACCAGTTGTAGTATTAAATGATGCAAATGATGCTAAACCCCTTGCAAAAGCGTTGTGTGAAGGAGGACTCCCATGTGCTGAAGTGACATTTCGTACAGATGCCGCTGAAGAGTCGATAAGAATTATGGTTGAAAATTATCCGAAGATGTTAGTGGGAGCAGGAACCGTATTAACGATTGAACAAGTGGATCGCGCAGTAAACGCAGGAGCAAAATTTATCGTTAGTCCTGGTTTGAATCCTAAAATTGTAAAATACTGCATTGACAAAAATATTCCAGTTACTCCAGGTACTTCCAATCCAAGTGATATTGAACAGGCCCTTGAATTAGGACTGGAAGTAGTTAAGTTCTTCCCAGCGGAAGCTGCTGGTGGATTGAAAATGATTCAGTCTATGGCGGCGCCATATACTACAATGAAATTTATGCCAACTGGTGGAATCAGTGTAAAAAATATCAATGAATATCTTGCATTTCCTAAAATACTAGCTTGTGGTGGAAGCTGGATGGTAAGTAATGACCTTGTGAAATCTGGAGATTTCGATAAGATTAAAGAATTGACCAAAGAAGCAGTAATGACAATGCTAGGGTTTGAATTAATGCACGTTGGAATTAACTGCGAGAATGAAGTAGAAGCAAAGGATACAGCAGGTTTATTTGGAGCAATGTTTGGATTGAACGTAAAAGAGGGAAGTAGCTCAATATTTGCAGGAAATGTATTGGAAGCAATGAAAAGTCCTTATTTAGGATGCAAGGGACATATTGCCGTTGGAACAAATAGTGTAGAGCGCGCTATGAATTTCTTAGA
Organism: Lachnoclostridium sp. UBA5725; assembly: GCA_002419585.1. Classification (GTDB taxonomy): domain Bacteria; phylum Bacillota; class Clostridia; order Lachnospirales; family Lachnospiraceae; genus DIGJ01. The sequence continues at coordinate 58,492 of DIGJ01000037.1, read as the reverse complement.
GAGTCAGGGCTATGAATTTGATATGCAGACTGTAAAATATCAGGATGATTTTATAAAAGCAGTTTATCTAAAAAATGAAATTAGTGGATTTGCACTACATCTAGTACGAAAATAATTTAAAAAAATTTAATCTGTATATTGGAGGAAGGACATGGCAAAGAAAGTTATTACATTTGGAGAAATTATGTTACGTCTTGCACCAGAAGGATACTATCGATTTGTGCAGGCGGAAACATTCGGAGCAACTTATGGCGGAGGTGAAGCAAATGTTTCAGTCTCTCTTGCAAATTATGGTTTTGATGCAAAATTTGTGACTAAACTTCCAAAACATGAGATAGGTCAGGCTGCAGTAAACTCTCTTCGAAAATATGGAGTAGATACTACTCATATTGCAAGAGGAGGAGACCGAGTTGGAATCTATTATCTGGAGAAAGGTGCTTCTCAAAGACCTTCTAAAGTTATTTATGATAGGGCAGGATCTTCTATTGCTACTGCAAAAGTAAGCGATTTTAATTGGGAAGAAATTTTTGATGGAGTGGATTGGTTCCATTTTACCGGAATTACGCCAGCTCTTAATGATGAGGTAGCAGCAATCTGTTTAGAAGCATGTAAAGCTGCAAAAAAAGCAGGAGTTACCATATCCTGTGATTTAAATTATAGAAATAAATTATGGTCAAAGGTAAAAGCGGGTCAGGTTATGGGAGAACTCTGCAAGTTTGTGGATGTATGTATTGCAAATGAAGAAGATGCCGCTGATGTATTTGGAATTAGTGCAGCAAATACAGATGTGAATAGCGGAACTGTAAATCATGAAGGTTACAAAGATGTTGCAAAGCAGCTTATGAATCGTTTTGGATTTACAAAAGTTGCAATTACATTAAGAGAATCCATTTCAGCAAACGATAATGACTGGTCTGCAATGCTATATGATGGAACAGATTATTTCTTTAGCAAAAAATACAAGATGCATATTGTTGACCGGGTTGGTGGTGGAGACAGCTTTGGCGGAGGCCTTATAGCTGCATCATTATCCGGATATGGGGCACAAGAAACAATTGAGTTTGCTGTTGCAGCCTCTTGTTTAAAACACTCCATCGAAGGAGACTTTAATATGGTATCAATGGACGAGGTTTCAAAACTTGCACAAGGCAATGGTTCAGGCCGTGTCCAACGATAAATAGATATCCACTTTTGCCAAGGGGATATACTCCTAAAGAAAGCGCCACTTAAACGTGGCGTCTTTTATTAATAATAAGAAAGCGTATTTTTCGCAGATAGGAGCGGTATGGAGGAAAATAGAAGTTTTGACATATTAGCGTTAGGAGAAGTTTTATTAAGATTGTCTCCGCCCAACAATGAACGAATTGTTGGGGGTGAGATTTTTCAAAAGCAAGTCGGAGGTGCGGAGCTCAACGTAGTATCAGGTGCTGCTTTACTTGGTCTTAGAACTGGCATTATTTCGAAATTACCAGCAAATAATTTAGGGATCTACGCAAAAAACAGAGTGAGATTTGTTGGAGTCAGTGATGATTATCTGGTGGATGACAAAGCGAAGGAAGCAAGACTTGGGCTCTACTACTATGAAAATGGAGCATATCCACGAAAACCGAGTATTGTATATGATAGACTTTTTACATCCATTCATAAGATTGATTGTGACGATTTCGATGAGACTATGTTCAAATCTTCCAGTTGTTTTCATACAACGGGGATTACATTAGGATTGGGTAAAACTTGTAGAGAAACAGCAATTAAAATGATGAAACGCTTCAAAGAGAGTGGAACACTCATTTCTTTTGATGTAAATTTCAGATCTAATCTATGGAGCGGAGATGAAGCAAAAAAATGTATTGAAGATATATTACCGTTGATTGATGTGTTTTTCTGCTCAGAGGATACGGCCAGACTTACTTTTCATAAAGAAGGAACCATTAAAGAAATTATGAAGAGCTTTGCAAAGGATTACGAAATTCCAATTATTGCGTCTACTCAACGCATTGTGCATAGTCCAAAGGTACATACCTTTGGGTCTATTATCTATGAAAACGAAACTGACACATTTTATGAAGAAGAACCATATCGAAATATTGAAGTGGTTGATCGTATTGGTAGTGGAGATGCTTATATTGCAGGTGTACTGTTTGGGCTTTTGGCAAACGGCATGGACTGCAAGAAAGCATTACAGTATGGGAATGCATCTGGTGCCGTAAAGAATACAATACCAGGGGATATGACTTCTCTGCAAATAAAAGAAATTGATTCCATCATTAGAGATCATAATGCTAGTGGAAAAGTCTCGGAAATGGAACGTTAAGCCACTATCATCAAGCTGATTTGCTGTAAAATATTAGGTTTTATCAAAAGAAGTCAAATATGCACCTGCCATCATAATAAGTAAGGCTAAACATTCTTGTACAGTTATTTTCAAAACTCCAGCAAATACAAGCTAGAAGTACAAACAGTGACCCAAGTGAAAATGAGAAACTGCTTAAATCTTCAAAAGATAAAATAATACTTGATAATGTAATCAATCCAATTGCAATGCACAATTGTTTACTGATTGCTTCCTTGAAAATAAGAAAGGCAATCACAGTAGTGGCAACAATCTCAAAATTATTAAGCAGAGAGACATTTGCGGCAGAGGTCATGGTTAAACTGATCATTAAGAAAATCGGAGATGCAACATCCAAAAAGACCATACCGACCACATAAGGGAATTCCTTTTTTGTTAGGTGTTGTTCGGTATATGATTGCTTTGATTTTTTACGAGTTCCCAAAAATGACATACCAATCCCTGCACCTAGATATAAGAATGCTGCCAACATCGTTGGCAGCATTTTTGTAATAGTAGCTAGGAAAAAGGGGAACTAATTGCATATAAAGCAACGGCTAAAATTGCTTCGAAAACCGATAATTTGTATGTTTTTCTCATGCTATCACCACATCAAACATTCGTAAGATGCTCCTTTTGATATCCCTTATAGGGGGATATCTATAGCGTAACATAAAAATAAGAAATCAATTATCCGTGACCATTTATTCATAATAAATGCTGGATATCCATATAATCAGGAACCCCATTTTTATATTCTAACTGTACTTCACCTTGCACCAAAGGATACAAATAATCGTAGAGTTCTTTGGTAATATCATTTCTTTGTGGTGAAATCCATTCAATTGGTACTTTCTTTTCAACATTGGCTACAAGATTAATATCTTTTAAACTCGTAAGCATTTTGTAAGTACCCTCCTGTGTCTGTGTACGCTGCATGGTAATCATCACTCCAGATTTACTAGAAAGGGAAGCGCACACAGCGGCTTCGCCAACTTCAAAGGATTCCTCTAAATCTGTTTTCGAAGCAATATGCATGGCACATCGCTGTAACACATTTAACTCGATGCTTCTTGTTTTACAGCCAAAGTTATTGCGTACGATATTTTCTAATACTTTACCCGTTCCATCGTGGATGACATGTCCGAATACATCCGTTTTGGAAGAAGACAAAGTTGTGTTTTCATCCTGACAAAAGGCTTCTTCCTCTAAAAAATTGCCGTTTTTGTCACGCACCCCTTCGGATACTGCTATGATAATGTTTCTTCTTGTTTTAAATAAAGTTTCAATGGATTGTAGGAATTGATGAATATCGAATACAACTTCAGGAAGATAGATTAAATCAGGAGATGTTTGATGGTTGGAGCGAGAAAGTGCGGTCGCAGCGGTCAGCCAGCCTGCATTTCGGCCCATTACTTCAACGATAGTAACGGATTTGGTATTATAAATCATAGAATCGTGAATGATTTCTAACATACTGGTTGCGACAAATTTGGCAGCAGATCCAAAACCTGGAGTATGATCGGTGCCGTCTAAATCGTTATCGATTGTTTTTGGAACGCCAATAAAATGAATTTGTGAACCGTGCAGTTTTGCATATTTTGAAAGCTTCATTACGGTATCCATGGAATCATTTCCACCAATATAGAAAAAGTCAGTAATGTTAAGCTCTTTAAAAATAGAAAAAATGAGTTCGTATTCTTTTATAACAGTCAAGTTAGTCGCATTTTCTGGGATTTGTGGAAGTTTATAGCGGCAGGAGCCAAGATACATAGCAGGAGTTTTTGCTAATTTAGATAATAAGATTGGATCTTTAAATGGAGTGGTAAGGTCAAGATATCGATTTTCAAGCAAGCCTTCAATACCATTAATAGCACCATATACATGTTCAAATGCATTCGATTCAAGAGCTTTTGATATCACGCCGGCAAGAGAAGCGTTGATGGCGGCAGTTGGACCACCAGATTGCCCTATCATACAATTACGCAGGTTCATAACTTAAATACCTCCTTATGATATGTTACGAATAATTATGTTCCATAGAAATATTTGGACGAGCCATACTTATTAAATCATATGTTAGATAAGATGTCTAATACTTTATAAAAATTTTTATACAATTTGAATATTACATTCAATGAAAAAAATATTCAATTATTAGATAATAATAGTATAGCTTCCTTTAATTGGTAGAAAATAAGAACAGGTAGTGCTATAATAATAGCAGTAAAAAATGATAAAGGAGCATCGGATTATGGAAAATGAAGTATTAAAATTATTAAAAGAGCGAAGAAGTATTCGGAATTTTAAATCAGAACAGATTAAAAAAGAAGAACTAGAGGCTATTCTTGAAGCTGGAATCTATGCACCAACAGGAGGGGGAAGGCAGTCTCCAATTGTGGTAGTTGTACAGGACAAAGAAACAAGGGATAAGCTATCAAGCCTGAATGCAGCTGTTATGGGAAGTGACAGTGATCCATTTTATGGAGCACCAACAGTTATCGTTGTTTTGGCAGATAAGACACGTACGACATACAAGGAAGATGGAAGTCTTGTGATGGGAAATCTCTTAAATGCAGCACATTCCATTGGAGTAGATTCTTGTTGGATTCATCGTGCTAAAGAAGTATTTGAAGGTGAAGAAGGAAAAGCACTTCTTAATAAGTGGGGAATTGAAGGCGATTATGAAGGAATCGGAAATTGCATTTTAGGATATCGTAACTGCGAATATCCTGATCCAGCACCGAGAAAAGAAAACTATATAATAAGAGTTTAAAACAGTGTGAGAAAGAAAAAACGTTCACATTGAGAAGAATCATGTACAGAATGGAGAAATAGAAATGAAAGCATATGAAAGACTACTTCGCTATGTAAAAGTAGCAACGAAAAGTGACCCGACAAGTCAAACCGTACCAACTACAAAATGTCAGTTTGAACTGGGAAATCAATTAGTGGCAGAATTAAAGGAACTTGGGATAGCGGATGCAAGAATCGATGATAAATGCTACGTATATGGAACACTTCCAGCTACCAAAGGCTATGAAGACAAGATAAAACTTGGATTTATTGCACACATGGATACTGCACCAGACTTTAGTGGAGAAAATATTAATCCTCAATTGATTGAAAATTATGATGGAGGCGATATTGTTCTTGGGAACAGTGGTCGTGTACTCGATACCAAGAATTTTCCTCACCTTGCAAATTTAGTTGGAAGAACCTTGATTACTACTGATGGTACGACACTTCTAGGTTCCGATGACAAGTCGGGCATCGCTGAAATCATGACAATGATCGAACGTATACAAAAGGAAAATGTACCACATGGTAAACTTTCTATTGCTTTTACACCGGATGAAGAAGTAGGGGCAGGAGCAGATCATTTTGATGTAGAAGGGTTTGGAGCAGATTTCGCTTATACCATGGATGGTGGCGAAGAGGGAGAAATAGGCTTTGAAAATTTTAATGCTTGTGAAGCTATCTTTGAAGTAAACGGCTTCAATGTACACCCAGGAACTGCAAAAAACAAAATGATTAATGCACAGTTATTAGCAATGGAAATCAACAATATGTTGCCATCTGGAGAAATACCAAGAGATACGGAAGAGTATGAAGGCTTCTATCATCTTTGTGAAATGCAAGGAACGGTAGAAAAGGCGAGCCTTCAATATATTGTTAGAGATCATAGCAATGAGATATTTGCAGCTAGAAAACTGACCTTACAGCATATCGAAAAGTTAATGAATGAGAAATACGGAGCAGGTACGGTTGTATTGAAATTACGTGACCAGTATCAGAACATGGCAGAAAAGATAAAGCCATGCATGCATTTGGTTGACAATGCAGTGGCAGTTGCAAAAGAAATCGGAATCGAACCGATACTTGTTCCAGAACGAGGAGGAACGGATGGTGCCAGACTGAGCTTTATGGGACTTCCTTGTCCAAACCTTGGTACTGGGGGCTATGCGTTCCATGGACCGTATGAGCATGTAACAGTAGAAGGTATGGACAAATCGGTGGATTTGATGCTTGGTATTGTTAAGAAATATGCGAAATAATAGGTTCGAGTGCCTCGGCACGCTGTTTCCAAGTATGACATTCTTTTGATTTTTTATATCCGGCTTCTGTGATCGATTTCATGGAGGCCGGATTTTTTATTAGGTGATTTACGATACCTGGAAGTTTATCCAATTCAGATAGAGAGTAAAAACAAATATCTGTCTGATCCGTAAATTCTTGCTCCAAATAAATACTTCCATCCGTAAGGCATAAAGAACCATTTAGCATCGAATTAAAAATGCGGTCATGAGCACCATCCTTAAACCATGGCATTACATTTAAGGAAATCTTTGCTTCTAGCATTTTTTCAAGGCATCCGTTTGAATCAAGGGAGCCCCCGTAGATCAAATTTTCTGGATGTTTGCAATCAAGGTAATCCCAGCCGCCACCAAAGACATGGACAGGAAAACCATTGTCCACCAAAGTCTTCACAACCTCACCACGGAAATAGAAACGGACGTACAAATCAATAAATATCATGTTAGCCATGCATTGTTTTAACCCATCCTCGGATAAGTTGGCAATCTCTTGTTTTAAAGCAGTTTCAAATACCTCTTCCATGGAGTGATGTGGCTCCTTAATCAAGGTATCAATAACCGAGCGGTAAAATATCGTATAGTCATCACCTAGTCTCGTAATATGCTTCTCAAAGGTAGACGGAGGAGTATAGTTACCGGTAAAGAGGATCGGAATCGTTCTATCCTCATAAGGAATTGGAAAAGTAGGGGACTTTACTTTCGTTCCGCCAAGTGGCAAAAAACCAACCGATGAAATTTCTGGGTAAAACCGTTGCATATAAGTTTCGTGAAAACGATCGATGGATATCTGGTGATATCGTAAAGGCCGATGCGTCAATAGTTCATGATAGTAAAAAGGGTGATCTACAACAATATTAATACATTGAATTTCAAAAGAATTCCAAAAAAGATGATTGTCATTATCGATAAAAATATCTTCACCTGAAATACCAGTAAAGTTAAAGGTTATAAGAATTGTATTATTCTTTTCACAAAAAGAAATAAGTTTATGTAGGGAGTTTTCTTCATCGAGTAAATCGAATATAAAAACGTCATGTCCATTTTTTAGAAAGTTTCTTGCAAGTTGTAGCGAAAAATAACTTAAGGTTTCCACACCATTTTTAAATAAAATAATTTTTTTCATAGGGTACCCCATTCTTTTGTATGCCTTTTGCACATGTTAGGTCTGCGCCACGTATTACAAAGCCACAAATAAATCTACAATTTAGTTTTCAAACAATAATATTGTAACACAAGCATTTGAAAATGGGAAATATAGGTTTCGGTAGACAGGAACAGGAAAAATCAGTAAGATAAAGGAAAAGGAGTGAAACAATGTACGATTATTTGTTAATTATAGATGATTTGCTGACATGGTATGAAAGTGAAAAGAGAGAACTTAAATGGCGAACGAATCCATTGCCTTACTATGTATGGGTTTCAGAGATTATGTTACAGCAGACAAGAGTAGAAGCCGTGAAGGCATATTTTGATCGATTTACCAAAGAACTTCCAAAGATAAAAGATTTGGCACAGGCTCAGGAAGATCGGCTAATGAAACTTTGGGAGGGATTAGGTTATTATTCCAGGGTGCGAAATATGGCCAAGGCTGCAAAACAAGTAATGGACGATTATGATGGAGAACTTCCAAGCAGTTATGAGGAACTATTAAAACTTCCAGGAATCGGCTCCTATACCGCAGGGGCCATTGCTTCGATTGCATATGGTAATTCAGTACCAGCGGTGGATGGAAACGTACTTCGAGTAACCAAACGTCTTTCGGGAAGTTATGACGACATCACCAAAGCAAAGGTGAAATCAGAACTTGAACAAGTATTAAAGGATAGTATGACTACAAAATTTGGCGAACATGGTGGAAAGAAGGCAGGAGATTTTAACCAGGCAATGATGGAGCTTGGTGCTACAGTCTGTATTCCAAATGGAAAACCCCTTTGCGAAAAATGCCCCGTACAAAAATACTGCATCGCCTATAAGAAGAACATTGCTATGGAACTTCCGGTAAAACCACCGAAAAAAGAAAGAAGAATTGAAAAAAAGACAATCTTTGTAATCGAATACGAAGGAACTACCGCCATTCACAAGCGCCCAGAAAAAGGACTCCTTGCAAAACTCTGGGAATTTCCTAACACAGAAGGAAAACTAACGATTCCCAAGACCGAAAAGCTATTAGAGGACCACGGAATCATGGAATACGAAATGGAGCTCCTAGGAGAAGCAAAACATATCTTTAGCCATGTCGAATGGCATATGCTCGGCTACCGCATCCGAATCCAAAAAAAGACAGACCTATTAAACGAAATCTTCCCAGAACTTTTATGGGTAGAAAAATCGCAAATAGAACATACCTACGCCCTCCCAACCGCCTTCTCCGCGTATCGGTAACCATCGGATAAAAGATAGAAAATTTGAAACATACGATTAAAAACATAGAATTATATAAAACATACACAACCAGCAGCAATTATCGGTATTGGTGTCTATAAACTAATCCGTAAATAGCATATTCGATACCTGATATCCCAATTTGCAGCCCAGCCTCAAAGGGCATGTGCTCAAACTGAATGAACGCTTATTTTAGTAAGACAATAAAAAAAATGGAGTGTCTAATCACTCCATTTTTCGTTGCTTATGGCTTACTAAAATTGTCAATCGCTTTGAAGCTTGAGCGCATGCCCTTTGAGGCTGGGCTGCAAATTGTACACAACCTATCGGTTCAATCTTACTTATTCCACCGATAATTCCTCCTCATCTTTTCGTCGGACGAGAAAGGAAAGCTTCGTTTCCGATAATATGACAGAAGCAAAGATTAGGATAAAACCAACAATCAATCGGCTCGTTAATTGTTCCCCATAAAGTAGCACAGAAAAGATAACACCAAACACAGACTCAAGACTTAAGATAATTGAGGCAGATGACGGATGCGTATATTTTTGTCCAACATTTTGTAGGCAAAGAGCAATCGCAGTTGCAAAAACAGAAAGATATAAAAGAGATTTTACAGTGCCTATCGATATGCTTGTTGGCGGTGCTTCGAATAATACCGCAGCAATCAATGCAAAAACAGCAGCGAATCCAAATTGTAAAATAGTAAGAAGGACAGCATCTTTGGTTCGATTAAATTTTGAAATAAATACTAAGTGACCAGCATATAAAAAACCACAGCAAATGGTAAGAAAGTCGCCGCGACCAATACTAAAGTCACCGGTAAGCGAAACGAAACCAATTCCACCAACGCAAAGGATTGCAGCAGCAATGTTATAAAAATCAGGCTTATTTTTGTCTACAAGCCAGTAAAGAAATGGTACAATCACACAGTAAATGGTAGTCAAAAAGGCATTTTTACCTGGAGTAGTTTCCGCAAGTCCATACGTTTGTACGCAATACCCAGTAAACAAAAGAAAACCTATGATAGCGCCCTGCCAAAGGTATTCTTTCGTAATAAGTTTTAATTTTTTGTGGAAAATAACAGCTAATAATATACAACCAATAGAAAACCGGCATGCTAAAAGATAGCATGGAGCCAGACTATCTACCGTGGTTTTCATCATAATAAAGGAACTACCCCAAATAAGAGCAGCTCCAAATAATGCAAGCTTTGCAAAGAAAGCCTCTTTTGTAGTATTTTTCATAATAGTTCTCCTTATCCAGATGTTAAAGGATACTATAGCACAAAAATCAGGAGAAAATCAACCGTTAAGGTTTCCAAAAATTACTGCCAGAGCCTAATTGGTCTTCGATTCGAATGAGCTGATTGTATTTGGAAGTACGCTCACTTCGACAAGGAGCTCCTGTTTTGATTTGTCCAGTATTGAGTCCAACTGCTAAATCAGCAATAGAAGTATCTTCGGTATCCCCAGAACGGTGAGATACAATCGTGGCATAACCATGACGTTTTGCCAGTTTTATGGCATCCATTGCTTCGGTAATTGTTCCAATTTGGTTTGGCTTGATTAAAATGGCATTTGCACAACCAAGAGAGATTCCTTTTTCTAATCGCTCCGTATTGGTTACAAACAAATCATCTCCAACAAGTTGAACTCTATTTCCAATGGCTTTGGTCAAATCTTTCCATCCATCCCAGTCTTCTTCATCCAGTGGATCTTCAATGGAGATGATCGGATATTGATCACAGATTAAACTGTAAAAATCAATTAAATCGGATGCAGAATAATCTTTCTTTGCTTTCGGAAGATGATATTTACCAGGTGAGATACTTTTCCATTCGCTGGCAGCACAATCCATTGCCAGGCAAATATCTTTTTTAGGCTCGTATCCAGCCAGCTTGATTGCTTCCACCAAATAATCAAGTGCTTCGGTATCTTTTTTAAGAGTTGGGGCAAAGCCACCCTCATCTCCAACACTCGTTGATAAATTGCGCTCCTTCAACAAGGCCGACAGTGAATGATATATTTCAGTGCAGGCGCGAAGACCTTCTTTGAAATTTTTAGCACCAACAGGTAGTATCATAAATTCCTGAATATCAATATTATTGGAAGCATGTGCACCTCCATTTAGAATATTCATCATTGGAAGGGGGAGAATATTAGAAGAAACTCCACCAAAATATTCATAGAGTGGAATACACAAAGAATTGCTAGCTGCTTTGGAAACTGCAATGGATACGGCTAAGATTGTATTAGCACCCAGTTTCTTTTTTTCTTTTGTTCCATCCAAAGAAATCATAAGTTTATCAATTTCATATAAGTTGCGACAATCTTTTCCAGCCAGTGCAGGTGAAATAATGGTATTAATAATTTCGATGGAACGCAAAACACCTTTACCCATAAAGCGTCCCTTATCATTATCACGTAGTTCGAGCGCTTCATACTTTCCGGTGGAAGCGCCACTAGGCGAAATTCCTCTTCCAACCCGTCCGTCCATAAGGCGAACCTCTGCTTCGACGGTAGGAGTGCCACGAGAATCGAGTACTTCTCTTCCTATAATAGAATGAATCAATGTATTTGTCATAAAAGCCTCCTTGTTCTTGATAACAGTTTCCATTAGTATGAGAGGAATGAAAGTAAAATATTCGATTTCTTTACAAAAAAAAGAAAGTATCGTATATTATTAACAAATACAGTTAGAATGTGAGGAAATGAAATTGAAGATAATATTAGCATCCGGTTCTCCAAGAAGAAGAGAAATCTTAGACCAGGTTGGAATAAAATATGAAGTGAAACCAAGCAATAAAGAGGAAATTATTACAAGTACAAATCCAGTGCAAGTAGTAAAAGAACTTTCCCTTATGAAGGCAACGGATATATTCGAGGGCGAGGATGGAGATTGTGTTGTCATTGGTGCAGATACGGTTGTATCGAGTGATGATAAAATTTTAGGTAAGCCAAAGAATGAAGAAGATGCAATTCGAATGATTCAAAACCTATGTGGTAGAGCACACTCTGTATTTACTGGGGTTGCAATCATAAAAAGAGAACATGGAAAAGAGGAAATTCAAAACTTTTATGTGGAAACAAAAGTTAATGTGGTAAACATGACATTAGAAGAAATCAAAGCATATGTGGATACTAAGGAACCAATGGATAAGGCAGGAGCTTACGCGGTCCAAGGTAAATTCGCTCCATATATTGAAGGCTTAGAAGGTGACTACTATAATGTTGTTGGATTCCCTATTTCTGCTATTTGCAAAGTACTAGGAGAGATGAAGATTGCATATTAAGAGTTTGAATGGAGTTAAGAAATGGAGAAAAAATGTTAGATAAAATAAAATTTATGGAAATGCTGGGGGATTTAAAAGAAATCGCTCAAACACAAGGTAATACACTGACCCAAGATGAAATTAAAGTCTATTTTGATGAAATGGAATTATCAGAAGAACATTACAATCATATTTATACCTACTTAACAGAAAATCAAATATCAATCAATGGGTTTAACGCAAAAGAAGAAGTAAACGAAGATAATATGCGTGAAGAGGATTCGGTATTCCTTTCGATGTTTTTAAAAGAACTTCGTACATTCGAAAAATTAAATAAAGAAGAGGAATTTGTTCTACTTCGAGAAGTGAAGAATGAAATACCGGGAGCAAAAGAACGTCTCATCAATGTTTGGCTACCAAAAGTAGTGCGCATAGCAAAAAAGTATAAAAATCAGGGTGTTTTTCTGGAAGATTTAATTCAAGAGGGAAATATCGGGCTACTGATTGCGGTCGAAAATCTAAGTAATTTAGAGGATTCGATTGATATGGAAACCTATTTGAAAGAAATGATAATGAAATCAATGGAAGAAAGCATAGATGAAAACATGGACGAAGACGTTTTGGAAAATACCCTTCTAGGGCGAAGTAATTTGATTCAGGAAGCTGCCAATTATTTAGCAGAAGATTTAGGACAGGTTCCAACCGTGGAGCAATTAGCAGAATATACGAAACTTACCGTAGAAGAAATCAAAGAAATTGGTACAATAGCGAAAGATGTAGTGGAAATTAGCAAAGATGTGTAAATACTATATATAGTATGCGTTTCCAAAATGCATTAAAAAAATAACTATATTTGGTAGACATAGATTATTCATTATGCTATAATAATTCGCGAAGGATACGTCCGACAGGTAAATGCATAGGAAAGGGAGAGCGTGATGAAAGTAATCAAAAGAGATGGTAGAATAGCAGAATACGATAGAAATAAAATAGTTTCTGCAATTCGAAAAGCGAATGTAGAAGTTGAGGATTTTGATAAACTTCCAGAAGAAAAAATTGAAGCAATCGTAGGAAGTATTGAAGGTTTGGGTAGAGATACCATGCTGGTAGAAGATATTCAGGATTTAATCGAACAAAAACTGATGGCAGAAGGAAAATTCGTTCTTGCAAAAACGTATATTATTTATCGTTATACAAGAGAACTTGTTCGAAAAGCAAATACAACCGATGATTCGATTATGAGTTTGATTCACAATAATAACAAGTATGTTATGGAAGAAAACTCCAACAAAAATGCTGTGATTGCATCCACTCAAAGGGACTTGATTGCAGGCGAAGTTTCAAAGGACTTGACAAAAAGGCTCCTTTTGCCTGAAAAAATATCAAAAGCACATGAAGAAGGAATTTTACATTTCCACGATGCCGATTACTTTTTGCAGTCTATTTTTAATTGTTGCCTGATTAATATAGGGGATATGCTTGAAAATGGAACTGTTATGAATAGCAAGTTAATTGAAAGTCCGAAGAGCTTTCAGGTTGCATGTACCGTTATGACACAGATAATTTCCGCAGTTGCAAGCAGTCAGTATGGTGGACAATCCGTAGATGTAAAACATCTGGGTAAATATCTTCGCAAGAGCCGTGACAAATACAAAAAACACTACGAAGAAAAATACAAAGACAAGATTGATTCTGAATTAATGGAGCAATTTATTGAGGATCGTGTAAAAGATGAACTTAAATCTGGTGTTCAGACGATTCAGTATCAGATCAATACCTTAATGACAACAAATGGACAGTCTCCATTTGTCACCTTATTTTTGAACTTAGAAGAAAATGATGCATACATTGAAGAAAATGCAATGATTATTGAAGAGATTCTTCGTCAAAGACTCGAAGGAATTAAGAATGAGAAAGGTGTTTATGTAACACCTGCATTTCCTAAATTAGTGTATGTTCTTGATGAACATAATTGCTTAAAAGGCGGTAACTATGATTATATTACGAAATTAGCGGTAAGATGCTCTGCAAAACGTATGTATCCGGATTACATTTCAGCAAAGAAAATGCGTGAAAACTACGAAGGAAATGTATTCAGCCCAATGGGATGCCGTTCATTCTTGTCAACATGGAAGGATGAAGAGGGTAATTACAAATTTGAAGGTAGATTTAATCAAGGAGTGGTTAGTCTTAACTTACCTCAGATTGGTATTATTGCAGAAGGGGATGAAGAAAAATTCTGGCAAATATTAGAAGAGCGCTTATCCTTATGTTTTGAGGCGTTGATGTGCAGACATCGTGCATTAGAAGGCACTATTTCAGATGTGAGCCCAATTCATTGGCAATATGGTGCAATTGCAAGACTAAAAAAAGGCGAAACAATTGATAAGCTGTTGCATGATGGATATTCTACGATATCACTCGGATATATTGGATTATATGAAGTTACAAAGCTTATGACAGGAGTGAGTCAAACAGAACCAGAAGGTACTGAATTTGCGAAACGTCTCATGAATCGCCTTCGTCGTGCTGCCGATACTTGGAAGGAAGAAACTGGAATCGGATTTGGACTATATGGTACGCCGGCGGAATCACTTTGCTACCGCTTTGCTGAAATTGATAAAAAGAAATTTGGTTCAATAAAAGATGTTACGGATAAGGGATATTATACAAACTCATATCATGTGGATGTACGCGAGAAAATCGATGCCTTGGCAAAGTTTGATTTTGAATCACAGTTCCAGGTTATTTCTTCTGGTGGAGCGATTTCATATGTAGAAATACCGAATATGAGAAATAACTTAGAAGCGCTGGAAGAAATCGTGAAATATATTTATGATGATATTCAGTATGCCGAATTTAATACAAAATCCGATTATTGTCATGTTTGTGGATTTGATGGTGAAATTATCATCAATGATAAGTTAGAGTGGGAGTGTCCACAGTGTGGAAATAAAGACCATTCTAAGATGAATGTTACAAGAAGAACCTGTGGCTATTTAGGTGAAAATTTCTGGAATGTTGGAAAAACAAGAGAAATTAATGCAAGAGTCATTCATCTATAAGGGTTATAATTATTGATATATCGCGGATTTTTACTGGTAAGAGGAAACGAATATCGGTAAAAATCCGTTTTTGTACGCGAGTAGCGATGAAAGTGCCATGATTGGCACGTGAGGGACACTATGATACAAATAAGGAACTTGTAAAGCATATTTTTGTGAATATGCAAATAGCGATGAAGGGGGATTTTTTGTGAATTACGCAATAATTAAAAAAATGGACGTTGCCAATGGTCCTGGACTTAGAGTGTCATTATTTGTTAGTGGATGCACGCATTATTGTAAAGAGTGTTTTAATAAAGAGGCTTGGGATTTTAATTATGGCGAACCATTTACGGAAGAAACAATAGAAAACATTTTAACCTATTTGAAAAATGATCACATTGCAGGTCTTTCTTTATTAGGTGGAGAACCATTAGAGCACGAAAATCAAAAAGGTTTGTTGCCTTTGCTTCGCAAAGTAAAAGAAATGTATCCGTTCAAAACAATATGGTGTTACAGCGGATATGATTTTGAAAAAGACATCAAAGGAAGAATGCTAAATGAGTGGGAAGAAACCAAGGAGTTACTCACTTATCTTGATATTTTAGTCGATGGAGAATTTCAAATCGATAAAAAAGATTTGAATCTACGATTTAAAGGATCCAGCAACCAAAGAATTATAAAGGTTCCAGAATCATTACAAACCAATAAAATAGTATTATGGGAAGGAAAATAAACAAATGCAAAAAGCGCAAGTTAATATAAAAAAATTAGATGACAAGGCAATTATACCAACTTATGGAAGTGAATATGCAGCGGGTGCAGATCTTTACGCCTGCTTAGATGAAACAGTAACAATTGAAGCCGGGGAAACGGTATTTATAAAAACAGGAGTAGCAATGGAGGTACCGATTGGTTTTGCTGGTCTTGTATATGCTAGAAGTGGACTTGCTTCAAAAAAAGGTCTGGCACCGGCAAATAAGGTGGGAGTCGTAGATTCCGATTATCGTGGAGAAATTATGGTAGCTCTACACAATCATTCGAAGGTAAGTGCTATAGTAGAACCTGGTGAGCGAATTGCTCAAATGGTCATTACTCCTTTTTTAACAGCGCAATATATACAAGTGGATGAGCTACAAGAAACGGAACGTGGTGAAGGCGGATTTGGATCAACGGGGAGAAAATAAAACAAATGCGTAAGATTGTAAATAGTTTACTTTATGGAAGTAGTAAAACAAAATCATATTTGTGGAGTATGCTAGGAATGCTTTTCCTAGCAATGGTGTTTACAATTTTGGCTATTACCAGGGCGTCAATACCTATGGCAATTATGGCATTCCTTGCCATTGGTATTGATGTCGCTGTTTTTCAGTCTGTTTCAATTAAAGATATTGTAAAAGATGGTGAGCAAGCATTGGAAAAGAAAAAAGTTCAAAAAATAAAGCAAAAAGCAGAAAAATTAAGTTTGGATAAACTCAATACATATGACAAGAAAACTGGCGATGAATTAGTAGATGAACTTGGTATGGAAGTGTTATCATCCAAAAATAGACGACAGGATATAAAAGAGGAAGAGAAAGAGGAAGACGAGAAGGATAAAACCCCTATTTTCAAGAATTATGATTCGAAATCCGTTAAGAAGCTTATGATAAAATATAAGGTAAAAAAAGAACATCGAAAAGTTATGATTGATTCGAGTTCTACCTTTCACATCCGGCAGTGTCCAGCATATTTATGGAAAGATCGCAAAGATATAAATTTTCTTCTGATTGAGAAAGAACCACGAATTATAAAGATTCCGATTGCAAAAGTCAAGGGGATTGGATATGTAAAAATGGTGGAGGCTAAACCAGCAAGTGATTATCAGGATTTTATGGAGCCATGTATTATTACGAAGCTCTTTTTGGAATATTTGCCAATCTATAAAGAAGGAAGCTATCATGGTAAGATAGGAGCCTATAAAAATCTATATACCGTAATACCTGATATACGTATTACAAGTACTTCTGCAAAGAATTTGTTTGATATAGTAGAAGTAGAGTTTGCTGTTGAGGATGAGGTTACCAATTCCAGGGCTTATAGTGAATACTATAAAGCGGCTTATAAAGCAAATATTTTGTGGAAAGATGGAGTTATAACTACAAGTGAATATAAAGAGCGCATTAAGAAGTTGTTAACTTATGTGGCTACGGAACATTTATCGAAGCAAGTGTATGACGATTTGCTACAACAGTTGGTGGATCACAAATTAATTACCAATGATTATGCTAGTTATTATCGGGGAATAAAAAAATAAATATTATGTCCAAATAAATCAAAAAGAAGTGAAAAGTCAGATAATATACAATGAATTAAAATACACACAGTTTATATAATGAAAACAAGAAAATAGTATTGACAAAACAAAACAAGCACTTTATAATAAGGGTATCAAATAGAAGAGGAGCTGATTCCAATGTACTTATTAGAAATGTATCTCCTTAAAGCTTATGATTGATTTCCAATAACGTCAAGGCAAGTATAGGAAATACTGTAGATGTAGGAAAAATAAGTAATAGGTTTAAGAAATGACATAGGTAGATATTCACCAGAAATACGAAATTCGAAATAAGAAATACGAAATACGAAATAAGAAATAGGATATATATTAGTTTTTAGAAGTAAAATTTGTTATAGAAATAGAAATAGAAATAGAAATAGAAATTAAAATAGAAAAGTTATAAGAAATACAAAGTTTTAAAAAATAGAATATATAAAAGAAAAAGGTAATAAAATTGTTATAAGAAAAGCAATAAAAGTACTTAGATATGAAATATGAAAGAAAGGTAGGTATAGACCACCAGAAAATTTAAGTCTATAAATAGTAAATGAGTCAAGAAATAGTTATATAGGAGCAGAGTTTATCAGTAAGATAAATTCTGCTCCTATTTTATTGCAAAAGAAACAAATGTATAAATTTACTCTAAAATGTTATCGATATAATACGTTAAAATAGGAAAGTATTTCTGTTGACAATTACTTATAGTATGCTATAAAATAAGACAAATAGTCGATAATCATGATAGGAGGAAATGTAATGTATAAAGAACAAATTGAAGCTGCAAAAGAACAATTTGGCAAGCTTCTTGAAAAACAGTTGTTAAGAGTAGAAGATATGAAAGCACAGGGGGATTTCGTTGATTATAAGAGCCTTGAAAAAATAGTAGTAGGTGTTTGTGGTGGAGATGGCATTGGACCTGCAATTACTGGACAGGCACAACGTGTGTTGGAATATTTATTGGATAAAGAAGTAAAAGAAGGGAAAGTTGAATTTCGTGTCATTGAGGGCTTGACGATTGAGAAAAGAGCGCAGGAAATGAAAGCAATTCCAGATGAAGTGTTAAAAGAACTAAAAGAATGTGATGTGATATTAAAAGGACCTACCACGACACCTAGAAAAGGTGATGAGTGGCCAAACGTAGAATCTGCGAATGTAGCAATGAGAAAAGAGCTTGATTTATTTGCGAATGTAAGACCAGTTCGAATTCCAGAACAAGGAATTGACTGGACGTTCTATCGTGAAAATACAGAAGGTGGTTATGCTGCAGGTAAAGAAGGAGTGAATGTTACCGAAGATTTAGGTATTGACTTTACCATAGCAACAACGCAAGGATGCGATCGAATTATCCGTGCAGCGTTTGAATTTGCAAAAGTAAATGGAAAGACGAGAGTAACCGCTGTTACAAAAGCAAATATTATTAAGACAACGGATGGTAAATTTCTTGATAATTTCTACCGCATTGCAAAAGACTATCCAGATATTACAGCAGATGATTGGTATATTGATATTATGACTGCAAAATTAGTAGATGAAAAGAGAAGAAAAGACTTTCAAGTTATGGTATTGCCAAACCTTTATGGAGATATCATTACAGATGAAGCGGCAGAACTTCAGGGGGGAGTTGGTACAGCAGGAAGTGCAAACATTGGTAAGAAATATTCTATGTTTGAAGCGATACATGGTTCTGCTCCTCGAATGGTACAAGAAGGAAGAGATATCTATGCGGATCCTTGCAGCGTAATTCGTGCAGGAGCGATGCTTCTTTCTCATATAGGATATATTGAACAATCGGAAAAACTTTACAAAGCACTGGATATTTGTACCATTACAGAGAAGAAGCTTGTGATGACGGGACGTGCTGACGGAGCAACAGGAGCAGGATTTGCTGATTATCTAATGGAAACAATCAATCGCTTATAAAAGAGATGAAAACAATTAGAACAAATTGACAAATATAATGAGAGCTATAATATCTTATGGAATGAATTGATGAAAACAAGCCATAAGATATTGTAGCTCTCCTTCTTTTATAAAATCAAATTGACAAACGATGAATTAGACGATAAACTGAAATGCGTTATTGGATAGATGGAGTGATTGAAATAGGAGCAAAAGATGGAACGTTATGAACAAATAGAACGAAGTATTATTAAGAAATTTAGAAAGCCGATCTGGCGAAAGTTTACGCGTGGAATTAATGATTATGATATGATACAAGAAGGGGACAAGATTGCAGTGTGCATTTCCGGTGGGAAGGATTCTATGCTGCTTGCTAAACTATTACAAGAAATTCAAAAACATGGAAAAATGCATTTTGATCTTGAATTTATCGTAATGGATCCTGGTTATAATGAGAGCAACAGACAGCGTATTATAGACAACGCTGCGATTATGAATATTCCAATTAAGATCTTTGATAGCGATATCTTCGGAATCGTATCCGAAGTGGATGGGTCACCATGTTACTTGTGTGCTAGAATGAGACGAGGTCATTTATACAAAAATGCACAAGATTTGGGATGCAACAAAATTGCACTAGGACATCATTTTGATGATGTAGTGGAGACTATTTTAATGGGAATGCTATATGGAGCTCAGGTTCAGACGATGATGCCAAAACTTCATAGCACGAATTTTGAGGGTATGCAATTAATCCGTCCGATGTATTTAATTCGCGAAGTTGACATTATTGATTGGTGTAATTATAATGAGCTTAAATTCATCCGTTGTGCATGTCGAATGACAGAAAACATAGAAATTCTTGAGGATGGCTCTAGTAATTCCAAACGCCAGGAAATGAAAAATCTTGTAAAACAGTTAGAGCAGGTCGATTCCAATATCGCAATGAATATTTTTCGAAGTGTGGAAAATGTAAATTTAAAAACAATAATTGCGTATAAAGAAGATGGTGTTACCCACCACTTCTTAGATAATTACTAATTTAAACAAAATAAGGGGCTATGCCAAAATGAACCGCTCCCCGTCAAGTAGACAATTGAAAAAATATAAACTTTTTCATCCAGCAGGACAACACCTGCTGGATTTTTTATGCTGCTTGTATATAAATTTCATGTTTCTCCATTGGTGTTAAGACACCAAGATTTCTTTGTAATCGTCTATTGTTATAATACTCAATATAATTCTCTATCATTTCAACAATAGATTTCCTGCTGGTAAATTTTTTACCGTAATACCGTTCTCTTTTGATGATTCCCCAGAAACCTTCCATTGGTCCGTTGTCAATACATTTAGCTACTCTAGACATGCTTTGAGTCATTCCAGCAGCTTCTAGCTTGGCGTGAAATGTTCTGTTGGTATATTGAAATCCCCTGTCGGAATGAAAGAGAGGATGAGCATCGGGGTTGTTCTTTACAGCAGTATCAAATGTATCAAAAACCAATGCATTATTGTTACGATCATGGATGATATACGATACAATTCGTCTGTCGTACAAATCAAGTATGGCACTTAAATAGACCTTGTGTTTTTCAATTCCTATGTAATAGTGGAATTCAGTTACATCTGTAAGCCACTTCTCGTTTGGTGCATCTGCTTTGAATTCACGGTTTAGCGTATTTTCAGCTATGTATTGCGGATTGGTGGACTGCCTTGTGCATCCATTATTAGAGTACTTAATCGTCGATTTGATATCTCGGTTGCGACAAATGCGTAATACACGTTTATCATTTACTTTTGTGTCATGATACCGTTCAAGATCATCTCTGATCCTGCGGTATCCTTTGTCTGGAGATTCCTTATGAATCTTTTCCATGATATCTGCAATACGCTTGTTTTCTGTCTCACTTTTAGGAATTCCCCTGTGTAACCATTTATAGTATGCAGCTCTGGAAATTTCGCCCAATTTGCACAATGGACTGATTGAATAATTGTGTTCTTCATTTTCCTCTTTGATTGCCTGATATATGTATTCATGCCGGACCAGGCTTAGCCCCGCCTCCTCTCTATTTCCTTGAGTTTTTTTAAGAATGATGCCTCCATTTCAGCTCGTTCTTTTTCAGCTCTTAAAATCTTGTTTTCAGCACGGAGACGTTCTAATTCAGTCATTTGGTCTTCAAGTTTTCTTTTCCCACGATTATCCTTTAAAGCTTCAACTCCGTCTGATTCATATTTAACGGTATAATTACGTGCTTGTTGATAAGATACCTGATATTTCTCGGCTGTTTCAGCATAATTATGTTCATGTGCTATACAATACTGTACGATTTCGACACGATCATCAAATGTTGTTTTTCGTCCTTTGGTCATGATGGAATATCCTCCTGTTCCAGAAGCTCTTAGCTCCTCATGACCATTATACTTCATAACCCAACATCTAACATTATCTGGATTAGCTATCTTGTATTTTATTGCCAGTTCTCGATAAGAACCTTTTCCACTCAAGTAGTCATTAACAACGTTCATTTTGAATGTAGAGGAGTATGATGCATTATGTCCTGTTCGAATAAATGCATTGGAACTGAATGATTCATACTTCGCAAGCCATTTTCGAAATGGTGTGTATGTTATCCCATATTTTGCTGCAATTGCTTCCATACTCCCTTTGCCAGTTAAATATTCCTGTACAGCTTGAAGTTTTTCTGATGGTGAGATCTTTTTTCTAGACATGAAAAATGCTCCCTTCTAAGCATCAAGTGATTTTATTATTTCACTTGTCTACCTAGAAGGGAGCATATCACTAATTAGTGCGTAGCTCCTTTTCTGTGCAAAAAAATAAATTGACGATTGAAAAAAGAGAGGATATTTATGTTTAGGAAGTGTGATTGAAGAATGTCGTATAAACGACTATAATATAGTCATCAGATTATGAAAGAAGGAACTATTTCAGAATGGAATACATAACAGCGATAGAGGCTTCAAAAAAGTGGGGAGTTTCACTGAGGCAGGTTCAACGATGCTTGGCAAATCAAAGGGTACCGAATGCAAAAAAGTATGGAAGAGCATGGATGATTCCCAGTGATGCGAAGAAGCCTATTGATATTCGCAGGGAGAAGCGAAGGCATCCAACATCCTTAAGCTTCGATCTGAATTATGTGTTGGCTTCTACCACAATTCCAATGCCGTGTAAGAATCCCGATGCAATTTTGGATATCTTGAAAGAGAGACGGCTTCAACTGCAATATGAAGGGGAATTGGCCTATCTGCGAGGAAACTTTCAACAAACCTTACAATGCTATAATGAAACAGAAGGAGACGATGTGGCTAGGATGCGGGCCTGTCCTATAGCCATTTGTGCAGCTATAAGCTTGGGAGATTACCAGACATATAATAGGATTGATTCTTTTCTAAGAAAATCTGTGAATACCTACCATGATAGCTTGCTAACCTTATTCGCAGAACTGACAATTGCTACCGTGGCCGTAAGTGTGCTTGCTCCCAATATGGTTCCAGATTGGGTGAAAGAGGGAGACTTTAGTCAGCTTCCCCTACAGGTGAGAATAAATGCTTTTTATTTACGTGCCAGATATTTCCAATGCATGGGTAGATTTGAGTCCATGCTGATTAGTGCACAGACTGCACTAGCATTTAGTACATCGGGCGAGGATATTACACAGACGGATTTATATCTAAGAATAACATATGCTGTTGCTGCTTATCATCTTGGACGTAAGGACGAGGCAAAGAAGTGGCTGCTGGATGCAATGAACATTGCTCTGCCCCATGGCTTTGTTACGCCATTTGCAGAGCAGATTGTTTTGCTTGGAGGACTGGTGGAACAGTGCGTTATGGAAAGCTTTCCAAGCAATTACAACAGTATAATCAGCCAATGGAAACGGACAGGGGAAAACTGGATTGCTTTTCATAACCAGTTTACGAAGGAAAACCTTACAAAGATTTTATCCCTTAGGGAATATCATATTGCTTTGCTTGTGGCAAGTCGTGTCCCCTATGCAGTAATTGCAAAACAGTTTTCCATCTCCATTGGTAGGCTTAAGAACATCATGCAAGAGATTTATGAAAAGCTGTTTATAACGAATAGAAGAGAGCTTATGCAGTATGTTATGGGCAGTGAATCCCGTGAGCCTTATTATACAAAGGTAATGCAAGAAGATTATGTAAACCAACGCAACGTAAAGGGGCGTTAAAACACTCCTATTTGCCTGAAAAGAAGTGACTTTTTAAGGGGAAAAAGTCACTTCTATAAGCCAAAGGACCTCCATATAATGGTGATATAGGTTCGAATAGGAGAGGAGTAAAATGAATAAATGAAAAAAAAAATAAAGCAAATAACAGCATTCTTTGTAGCCTTAATATTAGGTTTGTTATTTCAAAAAGGCTTTATAGTAGCTGAATCAGTGACAGATGCTTGGACAGGAGATTGGTCAATAATTGGAGACATTAGTAACGGCTCATATATATCTCCAGTTAGAGGAATAGCAGTTGATAGTACGGGAACGGTATATTCGGCGACGCCTTATTCTGCTTGGATTAAACGAACAACCTCGAAAGGATGGGAAATTGTGCCGAATTGCCCATTTGTTCAAACTCAGGATTCTCCATGGGCGCTTGCTGTAGATAAGAATGATAATCTATATGTTGCAAATAATGCAGCGATAAGTAATGGAGTGGTTTATAAGTATACAAAAGCCACCGAGGTCTGGACGAACATTACCTATGGTTATAGATTTGAATCTGCAGAAGGCATTGCAGTAGATAGTAATCTAAATATATATGTAACAGATGCTACGGCGAATAAAGTATTGAAGCTTGCAAATGGCAGCAGCTCGTGGACCATGATTGGTGATAGTAGCTTTACGAATGATGCGAGTCTTAAAAAACCAACTGGAATTGCAGTAGATAGTAAGGATAATTTGTATGTTACATATGCGGGCTCATACGGTCCGGGAATCCGGTATTTAAAAAGTGGAACCAGCAAGTGGGATGTTATTCCAGGTAATCCAACTGGTTATTTTTTGGATGGAGAGCCAGCAAATATTGCAATTGATAAAAAAGACAATATTTATGTCTTAAAAGGTAGAAGCAATGAGCTCAATGTACTTTATCATGGAACAACAAGTTGGACATATATTAATAAAAGTGTTACCGATAAATTTACAAATCCAATGGCACTTGCTACGGATAGCAAAGGAAACGTATATGCGACAGACGTAGATTCAAATAATTGGGGTATTATTTATAAACATCAAGGCTTTGCTAATAAGCTTGTATGGAATGTACAACCAGTTGGTGGGGAGAGCAATCACCCTTTGAAGCAGCAGCCTGAATTATGGTTAACGGATGTAGATGGAAATCTGATGACAGATATAAGTAATTATAACGTAATATTAACATTGACTTCAGAACAGGGAGGCACTTTAAACGGCACAAACTATGTTGCATTACAAAATGGAAAGGCAGCCTTTAAGGATTTAAGCGTATTGAAAGCAGGAACCTATACATTGACAGCAAAAGTAACCTTTCCCAAAACTAAAATAATCTGGGATATGTCAGATCCTTATGCAGGCATTCCATCAATAACAAAAGAGAGCGTAAGCGATACTTTTACGATAGAACCCGGTAGTGCTACGATAAGCCCTGTTAATGCAAGCTATGACAAACATGTACATAATCAAGCACCTGTCAGTACCACTATAACTTGGAATGATGCTACTTCTATAACCGCTATAAAAAGGGGAGAAGTTACAATGACAGCATCCAATTATGTAGTGAATGGAAATACGCTAACACTTAATACAGAAGCTTTCTCAGATGCAACGGGATCACAATGTGTTTTTAATATAATATTTGATAAAGGAAAGCAGTCCGTATTTACGGTTGATTTAACAGAGTCTCCTCTTATTTCTGCAAGTATTAGTCCCGCTACATTAGAATTTGATAAAAATCAATATAAGCAGGCGGATGTAAGTACATCGATTACATGGAATGATGCAAGGAAGGTTACCAACGTAAAGCTGCTTGGGGCACCAATTGGATCTACAAATTTTACGGTAAGTGGAAATACTTTGACCATAAAAAAGGAATATCTAAAAGAACAAACCTTTACAAAGGGAGATTTTACGATAGATTTTGATTATGGAAAGAGTGCAGCATTTATCATCAATATGATTGAGACGTCTACATTGGATGCAGAAATCGTGGGTAACAATTTTGTTTATGATAAAAACCCAAGTAAACAGGCGGATATTAATGCGTCGATTACTTGGAATGATGCAAGCACTATAACCGGTGTTGTATTTAAGGGAAATTCGTTATTACTGGACACTGATTTTACTATTGTGAACAACAATACCCTTAGAATTAAAAAGGAATACTTAGCAGGTTTACATCTTCCAGTGGGTTCATATCCGACTTTCGAAGTTTCTTTTGATATAGGAAACAGCAAAAACTTGATGCTTTCTGTCATTGACACTTATGTACCTGGTAGTGATGCTTCCTTAAGTAATCTGAAGTTTGGAGCTAGTACGATACCAGGATTTACTTCCAGTGTTTATAGATATAATGTTACTGTTCCATATGGTACTCAAATAGAAGATGCTACAGTATTCGTTGAAGCAGTGCAAAATGATCCAAAAGCAACCTTTAATATTGTGCCAGCGACAAGTATTCCAGGTCAGGCTGTTGTTAAGGTGACTGCGGAGGACACTACTACGATTTGTGAATATACGATTACTATTTCAATGGAGGCTCCGCCTAATCGGGCGCCATCAGCTAAAAATGTAATTAATGTACAGTGTGTTACTTGTTCTGCAATTTCAATGATTAGTGCAGATGCGATAGCAGAGGATGCGGATGGTGATGCACTGAGTGTTGTGGCAATTACGAACCAACCAGATATTAAGCTTGCAAAAGCAGAACTACAAAATGGTGCGATAAAGATGACAGGATTAGCTGTTGGCACAACCTCGGTAGAGGTGATTGTCAGTGATGGCAAGGCTTCAGCTACGATTATTGTACCTATTGAAGTAGTAGAACTACCAGTGCCTAAATATAGCTTCGTTATTCAAGCCGCTACTGGCGGTAGCATTCAAATGGGAATATCGGATGACTATGGAGCTAGTACCAGGATTAATATTAAAGCAGTGCCCAAGGAAGGCTACTATTTTTCTACATGGATATCTGATAACGGTGGAATATTTGACGATTCAAACAGCAGTACCACAACCTTTACAATGCCTGCTGGACACGTAACAATTACAGCATTATTTTTAGTGAAGAGTGAAGGCGGAGGCTCAACGGAACCGGGAGGAGGGCCAACAGAACCGGTAGCTACGGAAGCAACAGTAACAGTGAAGACGAATACAGGAACCAACGCTCCTAGTGTTACAAGTATCACAACGACGAATGCAAAAAGTGATGCAAATGGAACGGCATCAGCGCTAGTTACCGAAAGCCAAGTTAAAACGGCTGTAAATAAGGCGGTTGCAGAGGCAACAAAGCAAGGAGAAGGCACAGAAGCTAAGGTAGAAATCAAGATAACGGCTCCAGCGAAGACAAAAGCTGTTGAAGCAAGCCTTCCTAAGGCAGCACTTACACACGTGGCAGAAAGCAAAATAGATTCAATTGCAGTAGTTACACCTGAAACAATCATAACTTTTGACAAGATAGCAGTTGCCACCATAGCAAAGGAAGCTACTAACGATGTGAAGATTACAGCTTCAAAGGTTGATACAGCTGAACTTTCCAAGGAGACAAAGGAAGTAGTAGGAGATAGACCAGTATTCAGTTTTAGTGTGACCAGCGGTAATAAAACCATCTCCCAGTTTGGAGGAACCGTGACAGTATCGGTGCCTTACACTCCAAAAGCTGGAGAAGATACGAATGCAATTGTTATCTACTACATTAATGCCAAAGGCAAAGCGGAAATTGTGAAAGAATGTGCCTATAATAAAGAAACCGGCAGGGTTACTTTTAAGACAAACCACTTTTCTAAGTATGCGGTGGGATATCATAAAGTAAGTTTTATGGATGTACCAGAAAACGCAGGGTACGCGGATGCTGTCAGCTATCTTGCTGCCAGAGAAATTACAAAAGGTACCGGCAACGGTAATTTCAGTCCAAAGAACACATTAACCAGAGGGCAGTTACTTGTCATGGCAATGAAAGCTTATGGAATTGAACCAACTTCTGGGGTGAGCGGCAATTTTAAAGATGCAGGAAATGCATATTATACGGATTATCTGGCTACTGCAAAGAAGCTTGGAATTGATGAAGGCGTAAAAAATAATAAGTTTGCACCGAATAAAAAACTGACAAGACAGGAAATGTTCGCGCTCTTATACGATATCTTAAAGCAAATCGATAAATTGCCATCCGCTACAACAGACCAAACACTGACAGACTATAGTGATGCAGATCAAATAGCAAAATGGGCAAAAGAACCAATGGCATTATTTGTGAAGTCTGGAATCGTAGGGGCAAGTGGCGATAAACTCAATCCGAAAGGCAGCGCCAACAGGGCACTGGTCGCACAGGTGCTTTATGATCTTGCGAAAAAATAAGATTCCTAGTATATAATATAAAAAGGGACTGTGTTTTAGTTGATATCCACAATTATTTTTCGTATGATTTTTTTGTAGTCGCATACTTATAGTTTGCATCAACCGCTAGATTCTTTCGAGGTCTGGCGGTTATTCTTGTACAAAAAGGAGGCGTACTAATTACTTAGTGCGACCCCCCCATTCATTCTTATATCAAAGCAATTCCTCAAATACCACCACAACGAACCATTTTGGTGGGTAAGGAATGGGGGTCTTTTTGTATAGAAAATTGGAATATTGCTTATTACATTTGAAGTGCGAGTAGTCAATTTACTTATGTAGCAGAGCCAACGGTAACTGGAATTACTCCATCAAGTGGAGGTACAGCCGGAAGGAAGTCAGTAACAGAGTGAAGAAGCAGGAAATGAAAGTCGCTGTCATGTATGAAGGTTGGAAAAAAGACGGAAAGAATAACAGTCGTTTTAAATAGAAGATATCATTTTGAAAAACAAAAATAAATTGCCAACGTATAGATGACACAATCCTACCCTTTTGCGGAGTGGCTTTTTCGATTTGCGTGTGGTAAAATATGCATACTATGAAAAGATATGACATAAAAATATCTTCAAATACGGAGCTGGCATCGGAGATTAGTATGCAAAAGAAGAAACTATTCATAAATTCATATATTTTTTTAGCTGGGGCATCTGTTTTATTTATGCTTTTATTTGCATACAACACAAGCCCCC
This sequence comes from Lachnoclostridium sp. UBA5725, assembly GCA_002419585.1. GTDB lineage: Bacteria > Bacillota > Clostridia > Lachnospirales > Lachnospiraceae > DIGJ01. Next base: position 29,837 of record DIGJ01000037.1, on the reverse strand, counting down.
TTTTTGAATATATTGGCGTAGACAGTGGCATGTATCTTGTTATGGGTAAGGCAATGGCGCAGGGAAAAACCCTTTATTCCGATCTTTTTGACCACAAAGGTCCCATTATTTTTATTATTAATATGATTCCCCAACTTTTTATTGACGAAACATTAGGAGTATGGCTGATAGAACTTATTCTTATCATGACATCTGCTATCATAATATATAAGATTGCAGCCCGCCATGTAGATAATTCATTGTCGCTTATTGTTCCACTAATCTACATATGGGTAACGGTTACCTTATTCAACGGAGGTAATTATACGGAGGAATATAGTAATTTCTTCAGCGTGATATCACTTTATATCTTTGACAAGTGGCTAAGAAATAAAACTGTGACTATGCAAATGTCATATATATTTGGCTTATGCTTTACTTTTGTATTTTTCATGCGACCTAATAATGTTGCTCTTATTATATCGATTATTGTATTCATTGGAATAGATATGATTAAAAATAATCCGCAAAAGATTAGAAGCACCTTGATTTTTGGTTTTCTAGGAATTATAACTGTGACACTTCCAATAATAATATATCACCTATACACGGGAACACTATATGATATGTTTTATGCAACGGTTTTACATAACATTAAATATTGCCAAGTTGGCGCCGAGCATTTTCGTCTGCTCCCTAATGGTAATAGCCCTCAACTTTTATGTTTTTTTATTGCTTTGGGAATACATATTGTTGGAATGTGCACCTGCTATTCAAGTAATAATATTAAATTAGGTAACTTTATACTATTTAGCTCTACGGTAATTGCCTTTGCAATATTAATTGGCAAACGTCCCTATATGTACTATTGGACGCTTCTAGCACCTTTAACTGCATATTGTTTCATATTTATCATAAAGTATGGCATAAAAAGAAAAAAGAGATATCAGTCAGCAATTGCCTTGACTTTAGTTGTAATATTAATGGGTATCAATAGCTTTGGGGCGACGGAAGTAACGGAGAAAAAAAACTATATTACTGAATATAAACACAACGTACATAAGATGTATAATCGGATACCAGATGATGAAAAAGACGATTGTTTTGCTTATAATATACCTGCAATGTTTATATATGAAGTAGACCTATATACCCCCTGTAAGTATTTTACCATGCAGACTTGGATGGCTAAAATCAATCCTGATATTGCGAATGTCTGTACCGATTATGTAAAGAACAATCACCCAGAATGGGTCTTATCCTATTTTGATTTTAAAATTGACAATTCAAACCCTGAGCTTACACATATTATTAATACAAACTATACTCAGGTATATCATAACGACAGCGGATATTTATATCAGAAGGTGAACTATTTACAATGAGAAAAATTACAATTATTGGTGCAGGTCCCGCAGGACTTACTGCAGCTTATGAAATTCTTAAACAAACAGATCAATATGAGGTTACTATTCTAGAACAAACCGATCGAATAGGTGGCATTGCCTGTACTGTCTGCCATAACGAGAATTATATGGATCTGGGAGGACACAGATTTTACTCAAAATGTGCTGCCATAACAAGATGGTGGCATGCTATCCCAGGTGTTACCCTACTGAAAAAGAAACGCAAATCTGAGATTTATTATCATAAGAAATTCATCGATTATCCAATCAAGGCTGATTTTAAAAACTTATCAGCACTTGGATTAAAAGAACTTATATTGATTTTTTATGATTACTTGAAAGCACAGATTATAAAAAAAGAAGAGAATTCTTTGGAAGACTTCTATATAAACCGTTTTGGAAAAAGACTATACGAGCATTTCTTTAAAAACTACACTGAAAAAGTCTGGGGAGTCCCTCCGGATAAGCTATCCCCAGATTGGGGGAGCCAACGGGTGAAAGGTTTAAGCATATTAGAAGTAATAAAAGATTCTCTCAAACATGCATTCCACATAAAAGATAACGATAATGCGCAAACCTCACTTATTGAAGAATTCTACTATCCCGTATATGGCCCAGGTGCATTGTGGACTGCAGTAGCACAAGAAATTGAAAAAAATGGCGGTAAAATCATGAAAAACTGTCGTGTTAGCAAGCTTAAGACAGAGAATAAACACATTACAGAGATCTCATACATACAGGAAGGAAAAGTAATATCAGAACATACCGATATTCTTATTTCTTCCATGCCTATTAAAAACTTAATCTTAAGCATGGAAGAGGTTCCTGATGCGATTAAAAACATATCAGAAGGTTTGGTTTACCGTGATTTTATAACTGTGGGTGTACTCATTAAGGATATCAAAATAAAAACGGATGACTGCTGGATCTATATACAGGATGAAAGTGTTAAAATGGGGCGAATTCAGATCTTTAATAATTGGTCCGAAAGCCTTGTAAAAGATCCTCATACGACAGTATGGCTTGGACTTGAATATTTTTGTGACAAGTATGATGACCTGTGGAATAAATCGAATCAAGAGATGGCAGATCTTGCAGCAGATGAACTCATACGTACTGGAATTATTTCGGACAAGACCACAATCATAGATACCCATATCGAACGACTGGAAAAGGCTTATCCTGCTTATCTAGGCACATATAAGAATATACAAGAACTAAGAGCATATTTAGATTGCTTTGATAATCTATATTGCATAGGTAGAAACGGCCAACACCGCTATAATAATATGGACCATTCCATGCTAACTGCAATCGAATGTGTACGTAATATCTTAAACAACCTTATATCTAAGGATAATATATGGAACGTAAATACGGAAAAGGAATATAATTAGATGCTTTTACAGACTTAAATCTTGCTTAATAGCAAATTAAGTATATCATTTTATTAAAGGAGGAAATGTAATGAAACATTTTACAAAACAAATATCGTGGCTACTTGCATTTGTACTTATCTTTACAAGCTTAGCCTCAACAGGCATTCCAGTTCATGCAGCCGATGCCATTACCATCGGTGAAGGTACCGATCAAATAATCCAAAACGGAACAAGTGTAGGAACAAGTGATGGGGGCATAGTATACATTACTTATTATGAATCGGCTGATTCGGATACTGTTCTATGTGAGGACTATGATAAGATCGTTGGCGCAGATGAAATTGCCACACAACCATATGCATGGCATGTAACATTTGATAAAAAAGTCTTAAATAACTCAGGAACATCTAATCCTGATTTGTATTATTTCAAGGCATACCCAGATGCTTCGCTAGAGAATGTACTAGTAAGCACACCCGAAACACCAATAGCAATGACCTTGCCAGAGGGTGCAACATTAACGACAACAGGTGCTGCCATATTTGCAAGCATTTATGTAGGTGATACTTTATGTGGGATTTCCGAGACATCTTCGCCTATGGTCCTTCCGAGTGGATCGGATCTCAGTTCTCGTTTACCAGATTTTGCTTCTAAATTGGCAACCAAAGGCTATCATCTGCCTGATTTGACAAAACTTTATTATACGGTCGAGCTTACAGACAAAAGTACAAGTCCATATAAGCTGAAAATAACTCTTGTTCCCACTGCGGAACTAACCTTTGATGAAAACACTGGTACACCGGACTTATCTTCGGAAAAAAAATATGCAACTCCAAAGGCTAAAATTAACACTGCGGAAGTCCCAATAGTTTCCAAAGAGGGTTTTGATTTTTATGGTTGGCAAAAGTCGGATGGAAAATATATCTATCTTACAAATGTTACAGTTTTTAACAAAAATAAATTAAGACCGATATCAGACAACAGTGCAATTGAACTAAAAGCTATGTATATTGAGAAAAACCCTACTTTTAAACTGGACTTAGCAAACAAAAAGGTAATAAATCTTTTGCCGAACAGAACTTATGTATATCCAAAATATAATACTACATGGGATTATACTACAATAGTTGCAGATACTAACGGTGAGTTTTCCTATGAAGCATTAGATAGCTTTGAATCTTTGGCACAGCTTTGTTTGAAGTCCGGGAATATAGCTACCACTTTGGATTCAGAATTTGTTTCCCTTAAACATCCTACCCCAAATATGCCAGTAGTAGAAAAAACCGCAACAACTGCATATGTTACAAACACAAATGATTTTGCAGGTTGCAATTTTGCTGTTAGAGCAACAAATGATAGCAGTGCATTAGTTTGGGTAAGCTCCTCTACACTCTCGGGACTAACACCAGAAACAGAATATAAACTTTATGTAAAACATAAGACAGATGAAGATGGGTTTGAAAGCAATCAAGCGGAATCAGTAGCTTTCACAACTTTAGCTGTAAAAGCAGTTTTCAACGGTTCTCCAAACGGAGTAACAATAGCAGATATCCCAGTTCAAACTCATACAAACAGTCCTATAGAGCCGGTACTTGTAATAAAAGATGGTGATAAAACACTTTTCAAGAATACAGATTACCTAATTACTTACTCAAACAACATCAATGTGGGTACAGCAACTGTAAATGTAATTTTTTGCGGGGACTATATTGGAACTATGACAAAGAACTTCGATATTGTAGACTACAAGCTTGTTTCCTTTGATGGAAACGGAGGTACAGGAACAATGTCAGATGAGTCAGTATTGAATGGTGCCCAATATACACTTCCTGCTTGTACATTTATTCCTCCAGCAAACAAAGAATTTAAGGCTTGGAGTATAGGTGGTACAGAATATGCTGTAGGTGCTAATTACATAATGACAGACAATACAACTGTTACAGCTGTATGGATGGATAATGTAGTACCTCCTGTGTCGTATCCAGCCTACACAGCCCCAACCATCACTGTTATATTCAATACAGATGGTGGAAACACGATTGATCAAAAGAGCATTAAGGTAGGTTCAACAATCGGAGATGTTCCGACTCCTACAAAAGAGGGATATGTATTTGAAGGCTGGTATTCGGATAAAGAAATTACAAAGGCTTATGATACCAACACAAAAATAACAGCAACAACAACTCTTTACGCAAAATGGACAAAAGCAGAACCGAAACCTGCGGATAACATCAAAAATAATCTTGTTTTAACAATCGGTAAAAAAGAAGCAAAAGCTTTTGGTTCTGATAAAACAAACGATGTAGCTCCAATTATCAGAAATGGAAAACCAATGCTTCCTGCAAGATTTGTAGCAGAAAGCTTAGGTGCCAAAGTTACTTGGAATAGCAAAAAGCAATTAGTAACAATTAAGGGTAAAGATGATGTAACAATCCTTATTTACATCGGCTCAAAGTATGCCTATGTAAACGGCAAAAAAGTAAAATTAAGCACTCCCGCTTTTAAGAAAAATGGAAGAGTATACACACCTCTAAATTTTATCCCTGAAAACCTTGGAGCTAGTGTTAAATGGAATGGAGCAGAGCGAGAAATTGTTATTACAAAGTAGACAACTTAAGCATATGTCGAATAACAAAGCTTTTGCAAAAAAAAGAAATAATTCGATAAAAGTTATTGTATTGGGCATATCCATTCTTGCGGCATATATTCTGGTGTATATACTTGACTTTCAGAATGCTGTGCAAGGCATTATGCTATTTCTCATTATTTCAGCAGCATTAATAGGTGGTTACAACCTATGTCAAAAATTTGACAGTGACATGCTGGTAAAATACATTCTTTTTATCGGATTTGTAATGAGAATTGGCTATATGCTCTATACCCCGTGTCCTTTAAGACAACATGATTTAATGGATATTTCTATCGATTCGAATGGACATGCTGCCTACATACTGAATATTCTTGATGGGCATTTGCCAATGAGCAACGAGGGACAATTCTATCATCCGCCGTTATATCATATTTTAAGCGGAATTGTTATTTTTGTGCTCAAACCTATTTTGCATTTGACCAATGAAATTGACGTTATGAACTGCGCAAGGCTTGTTTCCTGCTTTTTTTCCTGCATAACGCTTTATTGCGTTAAATCACTTTGTGTCGAGCTGAACATAAAAAAGCCCATTCCTCTTGCGCTGGTTGCCTTTTTGCCCAATTTTTATCTTATGGGTGGACGGGTGAACAACGATGCTATGGCTATGTTTTTTATGACTATTATTTTAATTTATAGTATCAGATGGTATAAAGAACAAAGCAGAAAAAATACTCTTATCCTCGCCCTGTCCTTCGGGCTTGGAATGATGTCAAAAATGTCAGTTGCAGTGTTTGCAATACCCTCAGGCTTAGTGATGATATATGTTTTGGCAAAAAGTGTTAAAAGTCATAATCTGCTTAAAACACTTAAAAGCTTGTGTCTTTTTGCGGCAGTAAGTATACCTCTCGGTCTTGCTTATCCCATACGGAATATGATTATGTTTCATCAACCTTTGAATTATGTACTTAATGTAAGCGATGCTGGGTTTGCATCAGAGAATTATTCATATACACAAAGGTTCCTTACATTTCCCATAACAAAGATAGTTAGCCCTGTATATAATGATGTGTATAACGATTATAACCTCTGGATGTATCTTTTAAAGGGAGGATTATTCGGCGAATTTCGGTTTAAGATTGTAACTGCTATACCCGCCACAATGCTTTTTATATATACAATAATAACAATTCTCATGCTTATATCTGTTGTTCGTTCCCTTAAGGACAAGGACATAAGCGTTAGGTATCTTGTGTTGTCAGCATCGGTGCTTATGATATCGTATATAGCATTTAACATTAAATACCCATACGGCTGCACAATGGATTTTCGGTATATTGCACCTGTGTTTGTGATATGTGCACTTCTTTTCGGAAGATTTCTTGATTTAAATAAGGATAAAAAAATTAGCAATCTGATTCATCGTATATCAGCTGTAGCCGTTTTGACATTTTCGATTTTGTCGATCTATATGTTCTGTGTTATTTAAAAGTAAGGTTAGTGGCTATAAAAAGTAAGAAAAACATTTAGAATTAGATAGAATAAGTAACCGGGGTATTGGTTTAGATAATCTGAAGCAATACCCCGGTATAAATTTTCAATTCTGTAGAGAAAGTTATATATTCTTCTCCCCCAAGAAGCATATTCTGAGGATGGCAAACACGGCTGAGCATTTTTGTTCTTGACCAATTTACACGGCTCACATACTGGAATTTTATATCAGTCGCATAAGCATTCCACGTAACCTCTAAACAATCGAAATTGACTCTTAAGGGAGTCAATTTCGAATAGAGTTTACTGAACGATAGATTATGAGCTCATTCTTACTTGCTTAGAGGTTTCGCCGAATGTTTAATGCGTCTGATTTTAAGAACCGTCCCTGCGCTCCATTGGAATTTCGATACCATAACCCACCGCACGTTTTTGCGTGACTTTCCCAAAACTCCCGCGTCCGTCCTACATCACGCCATAATTTATTGAATTGAAATTACAAATTATCTGTGTTATACTAAAAGGGTGTAAGTACGCCAATTGACAAAGAGGAGGAAAAGCGGTGCTGAATGAAAAAAAAATCCATGTAATGGCAAAGCTATCCATGATGGAAAAAAATAAAGAACAGTTTGAGATAAAAGATTATTATATGGGAGACTATATAAGATTTTATCTTTTAAAAACCGTAATCCGAGTGACAATAGGGTATGTACTTGTTTTACTATTGACTGCATTCTACAATGCAGAATTATTAATCAATAGTGCAGTAGTCTTAGATTATAAAAGAATCGGAATCAATGCGTTGTTAATCTATGTATTGTTACTTTTTTGCTATACGATAGGTAGCTTGATTAGATATCACCACAAATATAAACGTGCGCAACGTTATGTTTCAAGATATGAAAAAGGACTGGGAATACTACGTCGGTTCTATCAAAACGATTCAGAACATAAGTAGGGGGATAAGTAAGATGATGCAACTTTTAGTCATAAAGGAACAAATCAAACAATTTTATCAAAAAACCAGTGTGTATGTGAATCCTTTTGTGAAATTTATTACGGCGCTTGTCGTTTTTCTATTAATTAATCAACAGTTGGGCTTTAATCCGAAACTAAATAGTTTACCAATCGTTTTAATACTTTCAACTTTTTGTGCATTTACGCCTTCTGTTGTATTAGTTCTATTAGCAATGGCAGTTTCGATTGGACATATACTTGCGATATCAAAAATATTAGCAATTTTAGTGGCCATTATATTTCTAATTATATATTGTTTCTTTACAAAATTCACTCCAGACTTTGGACATGTGATTCTGGCAATTCCTATTTTGTATTTCCTTAAAATACCATATTGTGTACCGATATTACTAGGTCTTATTTCAACACCCATCGCAATTATTCCGGTTGCCTGTGGAGTGAGTGTTTACTTTTTAATTTGTGTAATACGCGATTTAACAAGCTCTACTCTCGGGACTTCCATGGAAGATATCCTTAACCTGGTTCGTATGGTGATTGATAATTGGCTGAGAGATCCAAATATGCTGTTTGCAATTTTTGTATTTTGTGCCATTGTAATAGTAACCTATATTATTCGAAAACAAGAGTTTGATTATGCGTTTGAAACCTCAATTGTTGCAGGTGCAACTGTTAATGTATTGGGTTTTTTAATTGGAAATATAGGATTTGATATACAAGTGAATTTACTTGCAGTAGTACTGGGAACTCTTGGTTCTGCAATTGTTGTGTATGTTGTTTGGTTTTTCCGATTGACATTAGATCATACTGCGATTGAAAAAATACAATTTGAGGATGATGATTATTACTATTATGTAAAAGCAGTTCCAAAGATAAAGGTGACAGCACCAGAAAAGAATGTGAAAAAAATAAACGAAAAGAAAGAAACAAGCTGATTTTGGAGGCTATATGGAATATATAAGAACGTTCATGAGTAAGTATTTTTCATCGTTGACATTGCCGACGATTGGAATTACTGATGTTTTAGAAATTCTAATCATTGCATTTGCCATTTATCACATCATAATCTGGGTTCAAAAAACCAGAGGATGGATGTTGGTTAAGGGTATTGTTGTGCTACTTATTTTTTGCTTGATTGCATTGATACTGGATATGAAGGCCATTTTATGGATCTTTAGAAATACAATCGGTGTAGGAATTACAGCAATTATTATTATTTTCCAACCAGAACTGAGAAAAGCACTAGAGCAATTGGGTCGTCGAAACTATTTTTCTTCCATCATACCTTTTGATGATCAAAAAGATAAATATGAGCGATATTCGGAACGTACGATTAATGAGATTGTAAAGGCTGTATTTGAAATGGCAAAGACAAAAACAGGAGCACTGATTGTAATTGAACGCGATGTACTTTTAAATGAATTTGAAAGAACGGGAATCGTAATTGACTCTGTAATTAGCAGTCAATTATTAATTAATATTTTTGAACATAATACACCGCTCCATGATGGCGCCGTCATCGTGCGTGGAAATCGTATTGTTGCTGCTACTTGCTATCTTCCACTATCGGACAATATGGAGCTTAGCAAAGAGTTAGGAACAAGGCACAGAGCCGGAGTTGGTGTGAGCGAAGTTTCAGATGGTGTTACCATTATTGTTTCAGAAGAAACCGGAAAGGTTTCGATTGCAGCAGAAGGTGAAATCATTCGTTCTGTAGATGGCGATTACCTAAAAAATTATTTGATAAATTCCCAAAAGAAAAAAAATTCGGAATCAAAGAAAATTAAATTATGGAGGGGAAGAGGTAAAAATGAAAGAAAAACTCACTAGAAACCTAGGTATTAAACTCCTATCCATTCCACTAGCAGCCATAATTTGGATAATTATCATTAATATAGACGATCCGATATCGACAAAAGTCATATCAAATGTCCCAGTTGAAATCCTCAATGAGTCTTATATTACAGCATCTGGGCAAGTATATGATATTGTCGAGGGCACTACGGTATCCGTGACCATTAAAACAAAGAGGAGTACAAGAGATAAGATTAAAGCTTCTGACATAAGACTTACCGCTGATTTGGCAGAGATAACACAATTTAAACGAGTTGAAATTGTTGCCGAGTGTACGAAGTATACGTCTTATCCCGTTGAAATAACCCCGAAACCAAAGATGCTTACGGTCACACTTGAAGATAGTGCAACTAAGACTTTACCAATACAAATTACAACTACCGGAGTGGTTGATTCTGGATACTATGTCGATAGTGTAAAGGCATCTCCAAATATGATAGAGGTTCGTGGAGCTGCATCAACCATAGAAAAAATCACAGAAGCTAGGGTGACAATTGATGTAAGTGGCCATCAGGAAAGCTTTAAAAAAGAGGGATTAATTCCAAGCGTATATGATGAAAAGGGTAGAGAAGTTGATTCCACCCGAATTACATTTAGTCATACAAATATTACCGTCAAAGCAAGCATATTACCAACAAAAATGATTCCGATTGAGGTGAATACGGAAGGGATATTAGCCCTGGGATACACTATTTCGCAGGTTGAATTTGGACCAGAGCAAGTAGAATTGGCGGGAGAATCGGATATACTATCTAAGGTTCATTCCATACCAATTACGATCAATGTGGATAATATTAATAAAAATATGGAAGTTGATATAGATTTGGCTGAGTATCTGCCGGAAAATACGAAGTTAGTGGATGATACCACGAGTGTTGCAGTACGTGTGACATTAGCAAAAGTAGCTTCCAAAGATATTACACTCACTGAAGATGCAATTGATGTGCGAAATCTAGATACAAATTACACAGCAAGCATTTCGACACCATACCCGACGGCTTCTATTATGGCAAATGGTAATGGTGATTTGAACGATATCACAGCAACTGATTTAAAGGCTTATATTGATGTGTCAGGACTGACCGTGGGATCACATAGTGTGACCATTGAATTTGAACCATCTGAAGATTTTCAAGTTATAGAGCCTTTAGAGGTTACCGTTATAATTACAGACGATACGACTACCGATGACAATCCTGTTGATGAAACGATTCCGACGGATTCTAATTTGACAGATACTGTTGCGCAATAGGAGGAATACAGAGATGATTAGTCAAAAAGTGATCGTGCAAAATGAAAAAGGTATTCATTTACGAACGGCAGGTAGCTTTTGCGAAGAAGCACTCAAGTTTAAAGCACATATCGATTTGAGATGTAACAATAAAACGTTAAACGGAAAAAGTGTATTAGGCGTCCTTGGGGCTTCGGTCAAATATCATGATACAATTGAAATTATTTGTGATGGTGTTGATGAAGAAAAAGCATTGGAACATTTAGTTTTACTTGTTCAAAATAAACTTGGAGAAAAATAGATTGACAGATTTCTATTTTGAGATTATAATAATTTAAATCAATAACAATTTAATGCGTTGATGAGGAATAGTAAATTTTTTGGAGTATTCAGAGAGCTGTCGGATGGTGTGAGATAGTTACAAAATAAAATTGAACTCGCCTTTGAGCAGCACTAGTGAAAGTAAAGTAGGTAGTGCCGGAACCTAACCGTTATCATATAGGAGGATATAAGGCAGAATGCCCGTATCTAATGAAGTGCGTACTTTGTGTACGAAAAAGAGTGGTACCGCGTAGGATTTAACCTTCGTCTCTTTCCAAATTGGGAAGAGATGAGGGTTTTTTTGGTTATCCAAATCATGTGTAATTACAAACAATGTAAATTTAAAGGAGGATGCGTATATGCTTAATTATCAAAGATACAAAAGGAATCCAGTCGTTCATCTTACAGACCGAGAATGGCCAAATCATGAGATCAAAAAAGCTCCAATTTGGTGTAGTGTTGATTTGCGTGATGGGAACCAGGCATTGATTGAACCAATGGTGGTAGAAGAAAAGATTGAATTTTTTAATATGCTGGTTAAATTAGGATTTAAGGAGATTGAAGTAGGTTTTCCTTCTGCTTCCCAAATTGAATATGATTTTTTAAGACAGTTAGTAGAGCGAAAATTAATTCCAGATGATGTAATTGTACAAGTGCTTGTTCAATGCAGAGAGCATTTAATTGAGAGAACCTTTGAAGCATTGGAGGGTATCAAGACAGCTATCGTACACATCTATAATTCAACTTCTACCTTGCAAAGAGACGTCGTTTTTAATAAAAGCAAAGAAGAAATTAAAGAAATTGCAATTGAAGGTACAAAAATCGTAAAAAGATATGCAAAAGATTTTCCTGGAAAAATAATTTTGGAATATTCGCCAGAAAGCTTTACGGGGACAGAACTTGATTATGCGCTGGAAGTTTGTGAAGAGGTATTGAACCAATGGGGTGCCAGTAAAGAAAATAAAGTGATTCTTAATCTGCCATCCACAGTTGAAATGAATACACCAAATGTTTATGCAGATCAGATTGAATGGATTCACAAAAATATAAAAAATAGAGAATCTGTAATAATAAGTGTACATCCACACAATGATAGAGGATGTGCGGTTGCTTCAGCAGAACTTGCAATGCTTGCAGGCTGTGATCGAGTGGAGGGAACGATATTTGGAAACGGTGAACGAACCGGAAATGTCGATGTATTAAATATAGCCTATAACATGTTTTCACAAGGAATTAATCCGAATTTAGATATCGAAAATATTAGTGAAATTATTGATGTATATGAAAGATGTAATAAAATGCAAGTACATCCAAGACATCCATATGCAGGAAAACTTGTATTTACAGCATTTTCAGGTTCGCACCAAGATGCAATCAACAAAGGAATTCAGGCAATGCAAAATAGAAACCAGGATTGGTGGGAAGTACCCTATCTTCCAATTGATCCGGCCGATGTTGGAAGACAATATGAACCAATTGTTCGAATTAACAGTCAGTCAGGTAAAGGCGGTGTTGCCTTCATTATGGATACTTGTTACGGATTTAAGCTTCCAAAAGGTATGCATAAAGAATTTGCGGATATTATTCAAAAGATTTCGGAAAAACAGGGAGAAGTTGCACCTGAACAGATTATGCAGGAATTCGAGAAAAATTATCTGGAGGCCAAAGAACCACTTCACTTCAAGCGTGGCAGCATTAGTGATCTTTCCGATGGAGATGAAGGCGAAAACACACAGGTTCGAATTGCATTTACAAATGCCGGCGTAGAGCAGCAATTTGAAGCAAAAGGAAATGGACCGATTGACGCAGTTCAAAGAGGTCTGCAAGAAGCCACTGGTCGTCATGTGAAAGTGCTTGACTACTCTGAGCATGCACTTCGTTCCGGTTCGAATGCGCAGGCTGCTGCTTATATTCACATGCTTGATATGGATACAAATAAGGTGGTATATGGTGTTGGAGTAAGTTCTAACATTACCAGAGCTTCTGTACGCGCAATATTTAGCGCAATGAATCGCTTGGGCTAATTGCATTGACTTTTGAAACAAGAGTGCTTATAATTGTCGTATAAAGTTACCGGAGGTACAAGAATGAAAAACATATTAATACGAGCAGGAATATCACCACTTGATAATTTCGATGCTTGCTATATGTTGAATCATAATTCAATTGGCGATAATGTGGGTAATTTAATTTACGCATACAGTATATATAAAACCTTGATGACAGATTCGGTAGATAATATTACTCCAAATTATTACAAATCCCTTCAAGGCAAAGCAGAAGAGATTAATGAGAAGTATGATGCGTTTATTATTCCTTTGGCAGATGCTTTTCGAGCTGACTTTATGCCTGAGATGAGAAATATGACTGCGCTTATCAAACAACTAAAGATTCCGTGTGTAATCGTTGGAGTTGGGCTTCGTGCTCCATTCGAACCAGGACAGACGATGTCATATCCATTTGATGAGGATATCAAAGAATTTATCAAAGCAGTTCTTGAAAAATCATCTATAGTTGGAGTACGTGGGGAATATACTTCAGCTTATTTAAAGGGACTTGGATTTCGAGAAGAAATTGATCATACAGTAATTGGATGTCCTTCTATGTATACGAATGGACCAAATTTGAATATCCGAGATGTAAACCTTACAAGGGATTCGATTATTTCTATGAATTCAAATGTACTATCACCAAATAATGTACATGAATTTACAAAGAAATGTGAAGCACAGTTTCCAAACCATTATTTTCTGCCACAACGTTTGCAGGAGATGCGTTTGCTATATACGGGAATGCCTTATTACCATAAACAAGGAGGCTTGTATCCTACAAAAATTACAGATGAGATTTATGAGTTGGACCGGGTGAAATTCTTCCTTAATGTACCAAGTTGGATGGACTTTTTAAGCACTGTTGATTTAAGTATTGGCGGAAGATTACACGGTAATATTGTAGCGACAGTTTCTGGTTGCCCTAGTATACTAATACCACATGATGCGCGTATGCGTGAGCTTACCGAATACCATCATCTAGCCCATGTATTTGCAAAGGATATTAATGAAACGACGGATCTTTTAGAGCTTGCATCAAAGCTGGATTTTCAGGAAGCTCCAAGGAATCATAAAAAGAATTTCGATCATTATATTGATTTTCTTGATAAAAATGGTTTGGATCATATTTATAAGAATGGCAACATTCCAGATGAAGCACCTCTAGAACGAAGATTAAAAGAGATTCAATTGCAACCTCCAATATCATCTGTACGTAATTGTTCATTTGATGAAATGGCGGAACGACTTTATGAAGTTAGTATTCCGATTGATAAAAAGATTGATCGTATTAAATCAGAAAATGTTAAACTAAAAGCTAAAATTAAAAACTTGGAGCGTGAAAACACAAGTTTAAATAGTGAAAATACAAAGATAGAAAAAGAAAAAAATAAAGCGGAAGAAAAGTTACAGAATTCTGGCTTTACAGGTATTATAAAACGGGTTGCGAAGAAGACTAAAAAGATTTTAAACGTATAATTATTTCCTCCAATTGGCAAATTTTCCATAATAAAAATGGAATCAGTTTTGCTCATTGGGGGAATGTTTATGTAAAATGAGAACCATTTATAAAGGAGAAAAAAGTTGGATAATTATAGCTTGAAAATATTAGAGTTGAGTCGTGAATCAAATATGCTCAACATAGGAGTGAGAGTAAAATGCCCTTATAATCCAGCGGTAAGAGAACCAAAACTTGCAATTATTTTTGACAATGGAACAGAAACTAGAAGACTTCCAGTGATATTACAAGCGTATTTCCCGGCAGAGGATTTAACTCAATGTACCATATTTGCAAAATACAATTATAATTTAGCCTATTTGTTTTTTGAAACACCAATAAACAAGAAAATAGACTTCTGGTTTGAATTCACTTATGGTGATATTGTCGTTGATAAGATGAAGTTTATCGTAAGTAGTGATGTAAAACTAGATGATGACGATAAATATGAAGTAACTGTTTCAAAGAAAAAAGATATCGTAACGTATCGTTTCGTTGTAGACGTTGAAAACGTACGAAAAATTTCTGCATTTAGGGATGTAATGCAAAGCTTTGTTGGCGATCTTTGGACAATTGTACTTGTTTTTCTTTGTATTCCGCTGATACCTTTCTTCTTATTAGAAAGTTTTCTTGCGGTATTAGGCTGCGTCAAGGGCATGCCTAAGAACAAAAAGCGAGGATTACTTCGAATTATTAATCATGTAAGACTTCGAATCAATCGGTTTACACGCAAAGGATTCGGAATTACGGATAGTAAAGAAAAAGTAGTAAGAATCGCTTATAAATTAGCTTGTATGTTAAAAATAAAAGAAAATAGAATTTGTTTCATTTCGAATCGTCGCAATGACATGTCTGGTAACTTCGAATTTGTATATGATGTATTAAAACAGGACAAGTCCATTGATATGCGATTTATTCTAGATGATCGCACGATTATCAGAATGAGCTATCGAAATGCATTTCGATACGGATACTACTGTGCAACGGCGAAAGTCATTTTAGTTGATGACTATGCAGGGCTTCTTTATAAGATACCGAGAAGATCTGGAACTACCATGATGCAGTTATGGCATGCATGTGGTGCGTTTAAAACCTTTGGTTATAGCCGAATGGGTAAACCAGGAGGACAAACACAATCAAGTTCCGCACATCGTAACTACGATTATTGTATCGTAAGTTCAAAGGAAATTTCAAAGTTTTACGCAGAAGGATTTGGTATTTCTCTTGAAAAACCAATCGCGACAGGTATTCCTAGAACGGATATTTTCTTTGATGCAGCATATAAAAAGAAAGCACAGGAAGCGTTTTATGCACAGTATCCACAGCTAAAAGAGAAGAAAATCATGTTATTTGCACCAACGTTTCGTGGAAATGGTAAGATAACTGGCTTCTATCCTGTCGAGAAATTTGATGTTGCAAAAATGTACGAAGAACTTGGTGGAGAATATGCAATTTTAATTAAGCATCATCCGTTTGTACAAGATCGAAATGTGATTCCGGAAGAATATAAAGATTTTATTATCGATATGTCTAGTAATGCGGAACTAAATGATTTATTATTTATAACGGACTTGTTAATCTCTGATTATTCTTCTGTTATTTTTGAGGCTGCATTGCTTGATATTCCAATGTTGTTCTATGCATATGATTTGCAACGATATATATCGACAAGAGGATTTTATTATGAATACGAAGAGTTTGTTCCTGGTAAGATTGTGTCAAGCTTTTCGCAGGCAGTCACTGCGATTAAAAGTAATGACTTTGAAGTAGAAAAGATTAAGAGTTTTAAAACCCGCTTCTTTGATGATTTAGATGGTAAATCATCACAAAGGACAGCAGATTTAATTAAACGAGCATTACGAAGTTAAATATTTAAAGCCACTTAAGAGGCAGATAGGAGCGAATATGAATTTTGGTGTTATTTTAGCAGGTGGAATAGGAAGTAGAATGGGTAATGTAGAAAAACCAAAACAGTACTTGACGGTTGGAGATAAACCTATTATTATTCATACGTTGGAAAAATTTTATGTAAACAGTAATTTTGAAAAGATAATCGTACTTTGCCCGGGGCAATGGGTAGGTCATACCAGGGATCTTGTAAAAAAATATTTGAATGATGAAAAAAGGGTTGTCGTAATACAAGGTGGAGATACTAGAAATGAAACCATTATGAATTCCATTCGTTATATTGAAGAAAATTATGGATTACAAGAGGATACCATCATCGTGACGCATGATTCCGTACGCCCATTTGTAACACATCGTATTATTGAAGACAATATTCGATATGCAAAGGAATTTGGTGCATGTGATACGGTAATTACAGCAACCGATACTATTGTACAAAGTGATGACGGACAGATCATTAGCTCCATTCCAGAAAGAAGTAAAATGTATCAAGGACAGACACCACAATCTTTCAATGCAAAAGATCTAAAAGATTTATATCTATCTCTTTCAAATGAAGAAAAGGAAATTTTAACGGATGCGGCTAAAATATTTGTCATCAAAGGAAAGCCAGTACATTTGGTGGAGGGTGAAGTTTTTAATATTAAAATAACCTATCCATATGATCTTAGAGTAGCTGAAACTCTAATAAAAGGAGAAAAGTAAAATGCTAAATACGGTTTATCGCTTAGTAGCCCCTAGAAAATTTGAAGTAGCATTTAATAATATAGATTTATTGGGCGAAGAAGTAATTGTTCGTCCAACCCATCTATCGATTTGTCATGCAGATCAAAGATATTATCAGGGAACCAGACCAGCTGAGATTTTAGCACAAAAACTACCAATGGCATTGATTCATGAAGGCGTTGGCGAGGTTGTTTTTGATGCAAAAGGAGAATTTAAGCCAGGTGATACGGTAGTCATGATTCCGAACACACCAACCGAAAGCGATGATGTGATTGCAGAAAATTATTTGAGAAGTAGTAAGTTTCGAGCTAGCGGTTTTGATGGTTATATGCAAGATCAAGTTGCTATGGATCGAGATCGCTTGGTTCGCTTGCCAGATGGAATTGATAAAACAGTTGCAGCATTTACGGAGATTGTTTCGGTAAGTGTACATGCACTAAGACGTTTTGATACCATGGCTCATCAACGAAGAGAGGTAGTAGGTATTTGGGGAGATGGTAATTTAGGTTATATTACAGCTATTTTTTTCAAAGCAATGTTTCCTGATACAAAACTTCTAATTTTTGGTGTAGATTTTGAAAAGTTAGCCGGGTTTACCTTTGCAGATGAGACTTATGCAGTGCAAAATATACCGGCAGATTTAAAAGTGGACCATGCTATTGAATGTGTTGGTGGAGATGCCTCCCAAAAAGCAATCGATCAGATTATTGACCACATTAATCCAGAAGGATGCATTTCAATCCTTGGAGTTTCCGAATATCCTGTGCCAATTAATACACGAATGGTCCTTGAAAAGGGGCTTCGCATTTATGGTAGCAGCCGTAGTGGCAGAGCAGATTTCCAAAAGACAGTCGACATGTATGAGGAAAATCCTGAAATATTAAATTATTTAAGCAATCTTGTTGGCGCAAAAGTAGAAATTACATCCATTGCGGATATGAAGACTGCATTTGAAATGGATATCCAGAAAAATCTCGGAAAAACCATTATGATATGGAATAAATAGAGTTGGTAAACAGGAGACAAACGAAAAGTGAAAAAATATATTCAAAACTTTAATAAATACCGGTACTTATTATATGAATTAGTAAAAAAAGGTATTGTTTTAAAATACAGACATTCCTATTTGGGAATTTTTTGGACCTTATTAGAACCATTACTTACAATGATGGTACTTACCATAGTATTTGGTGGCTGGTATGGAAAATCAGACCAGTCCTTTCCTGTTTATGTACTTACGGGAAGACTTTTGTTTTCCTTTTTCTCTACGTCTACAAAGGCGGCAATGAAGGCTGTACAAAATAATGCCAAAATGATGAAAAAAGTATATGTACCAAAGTACTTATATCCGTTATCTGCGGTTATTTATAATTACATTATTTTTTTGATTTCCCTAATTGTATTATTGGGAGTTTCTATCGTATTAAAAGTAAAACCGACGATTTACTTATTGCAAGCAATTATACCATTGACCTTGATTTTTGTTATGTCACTTGGTGTAGGCTTGATTTTAGCAACATTAAATGTATTTTTCCGTGATTTAGAATATTTATGGGGAGTTGCACTGATGCTTATTATGTATTCTTGTGCTATTTTCTATGAGCCAGAAAGACTGATAAAGACAGGTAATGATTGGATATTTGCGATTAATCCCGTTTACCATGTAATTGCTAATTTTAGAGAATCTGTTTTATTTGGACAACCTCTTAGCATGCAATATTTGATTCCGTCCATACTCTTTAGTTTTGGAAGTCTTTTTGTTGGAATTTTTGTTTTCTATAAAAAACAGGATGAATTTATTTTACACATATAGGAGAGTAAACCTTGAAAAAGAACGTGGTATTAAAAGTAGATAAAGTAGGCATTAAATTCAATCTAAGTCAGGAAAAAGTGGATAGTCTAAAGGAATATGTGATTAAATTAGTCAAACGTCAAATTTCATATGATGAATTTTGGGCGCTAAAAAATGTATCCTTTGAGATGGAAAAAGGGGACCGAATCGGCGTTTTGGGACTGAATGGCGCTGGTAAAAGTACCTTACTTAAAGTAATTTGTGGCGTGCTAAAGCCAACGGAAGGAACAATAAAAAAACATGGTAAAATCGTGCCTTTGCTTGAATTAGGTGCAGGTTTTGATCCTCAATATACAGGAAAAGAAAATATTTATCTTTACGGAGCGGTTCTTGGTTATTCGAAAGCTTTTATTGAAGAAAAATACGAAGAGATTGTAAAGTTTTCTGGGCTGAAAGAATTTATTAATGTACCAGTCAAGAACTATTCTTCGGGTATGAAAGCAAGACTAGGATTCTCAATAGCAACGGTAGTGGAACCGGATATTTTGATTTTAGATGAAGTCCTTTCCGTAGGCGATGCAAAGTTTCGAAAGAAAAGCGAAAAGAAAATCATGAGTATGTTCGAAGATAATATTAGTGTGCTTTTTGTATCCCATTCGCTCGAACAGGTTAAAAGGCTTTGTAATAAAGCAATTCTGTTGGAGCATGGACATTTGATTGCCAAAGGAAGCGTGGAAGAAGTTAGCAAGATATACTTAGAAAAACTCGAGCAAGATTAGTGAGTGCCACTAAAGCGGCAGATGGCAGTGCGAAAGTGAGGAGAAATATGAAAAAAGTAATTACTTATGGAACGTATGACTTAATACATGTAGGGCATATTAATTTGCTGAAAAGAGCAAAGGAACTCGGCGACTATCTTATTGTTGGCTTGTCTTCCGATGAATTTAATGCAATTAAACATAAGTGTGCTTATCATTCCTACGAAGATCGAAAACTTATTTTAGAGGCAATCAAATATGTAGATGAAGTGATACCGGAACAAAACTGGGAGCAAAAAGTAAATGATGTTTTGAATAATCAGGTTGATGTATTTGTAATGGGAGACGATTGGAAGGGACAGTTTGATTTTTTGAAGGATCACTGTGATGTTGTTTACCTGCCTCGCACTGAAGGTATCTCTACTACAAAGATAAAATCGGATTTAGGAAAAGATGTGTAAGAGCAACGAACCAGGAGAGGTAAAATGAAAAGGATAATAAAAAGTATTGGTAAGAACGTTGCGGTCTTTATTTATCGTGTAATGTACAAAGTATTTCCAATTCAAGATAATGTAATTGTCTTTAGTGCAAGTACAGGGAGAAACTATACAGGAAACTGCCGGTATATCTATGAATGTATGGTGGATAAAGGGTTGGATAAGAAATATAAATGTGTATGGTTTTTCAATGACACAAATATTAAGTTACCAGGTAATGCAACGATAGTAGCCAATGCAAGGTTAAAATATTTGTATTACATGGCAATTGCTAAAACTTGGGTATTTGACTGCCGACAGCCTGGATTCCTAAAAAAGAAAGATAAAGTAAATTATATTCAAACCTGGCATGGTACGCCACTTAAGAAATTAGCCCTCGATATGGATGATGTCTTTATGGGAAATGGGGAGAACATTGAACAGTATAAGGAAAATTTCAAGAAGAATACATCTACTTGGGATTATTTGATTTCACAAAATCCATTTTCGACTGAAACCTTCCGTAGATGTTTTGATTTCAAGGGAAATATGCTAGAAATTGGTTATCCTAGAAATGATATGCTTACAAATGAAAATGATGCGGATAGTATACGTGCACTGAAGAAAAAATTTCGACTTCCCTTTGATAAAAAAATCATCCTATATGCTCCAACCTGGCGTGATGATGAATATGATAAAAATGGGGAATACAAATTTAGTCCAAAACTTGATTTTACATTGCTCGCAGAGAATTTAAAAGATGAGTATGTCATGATTGTAAAATACCATTACTTGGTTGAGGACTGCATTGACTGGTCACTTTATAAAGGCTTTATTTATCATTTTGACGATGATATCACACAGATGTATTTGATATCCGACATATTAATAACGGATTATTCTTCTACTATGTTTGATTATAGTGTTTTGAAACGTCCTATGCTATTTTACTGTTATGATCTTGATAAATATAAGAATGAACTGCGTGGTTTCTATTTTGACTTTCAAAAGGATGCACCAGGGCCAATTTCGAAAACAACGAAGCAACTGCTTTGTGATATAAAAGATTACAAAAGAGAAGAGTATGAAGAACGATATCAAAACTTCTGGGAAAAATACAATCCATGGGATGACGGTAACTCGTCTTGGCATGTTGTTGAATTGATTGAATCTTTATGAGCAGTTAGAAGGAGAGGAATGCGTGAAAACACAAGTAATCACTCCAGAAGAAATCAAAGAGATATTAAAACGGTATTGTATCGGAAAGAAACCGCTTGCTAAACTACTTGGCTGGGGGGAAACAACGATTATTCGTTATTTAGACGGAGACATCCCTTCGAAAGAGTATTCAGATAAACTGATATTAATAAAAGAAAATCCCTATACTTTCTATGAAATACTAAATCAGAATAAGCATTATATTACACAAATTGCTTATCAAAAAAGCTTGCGGGCATTATATGCTTATGTAATTTCTTCAAAGGCAAGCGTAATTGTTCATTACATGAAGAATCAGTGGGAGGGATTACTCCCAGTGGAAGGATTTCGGTGCTTGCTTTATTTTTCACAGGGGTTCTATCTAGGCATGTATGGCAAATTACTTTTTGAGGGAGAGTACAAAATTACGGATGGAAAAATTCCGTATGAAGAGCTCAAGGATGTTATTTTATCTGATCTCATTATTCCGCAGGAACTATTAAATGATCGATTATCCCAAAGAGAAAAAGATTTGTTAGATGGAATCGTGAAGGCGTTTCGTTGGTATGGTTATACTACGCTATATGCTATTATGATTGAGGAAAATGACGGACTGAGAATCTCGCGAAATAAGTTGAATGAGAGAATCATCTCGTATGACACCATTGAAAAGCATTTTCAATGGATAATCAAAGAATATTTGGTTTTAAAACCAGAGGATGTATGGAAGTATATTGATTCACGATTTGCAGAAACGAGAAAATGGAAGTTATTGTCCACTTGGTAGATGCAAAATGGAAACAGTAAAGAACTTATAAATTATAAAATGGGCTGCCACAAAATATTGAAAAATATTTGTGACCGCCCATTTTTTTTAAATCTCATCTGCAAATTCAACGCCATCAATCGCTTCTAAAAGTAGTGTTATCTCATCATGTACTGTTTTTCGATTCGTATGAATTGTTAGTGTGGCCCCGACGGAAGTGTGGTTGCCATTCGTAGTTTGTACAAGCTCTAAATCGGAAACTGTAATGTGCTCTGTTTTTAGAATGGTAATCATGGATCGGATTGCACTTATATCGGAAAATTCAATATAAAAACAAGAAATCTGTGAGTTCAAATGAATTGGGGTATCAAGCCGATAGAGGAAGTAGTTTACAATACAAATGGAAATTAATCCAACAAGAGCGGCGCTATAAAAACCACATCCAATTGTAAGACCAAGGCAAGCACTTGCCCATAGGGCTGCGGCAGTAGTAAGTCCTTTTACTTTATGCTGTCCGGTAACCAGGATTGTTCCGGCACCGATAAATCCAACACCACTAATGACTTGTGCCCCCATTCTTGAAACATCAGTAGATAATCCTTCCTCGTATAAAAATTGATTGGTCAGCATAGCAAGTGTTGCACCGATACAAACTAAAATATGGGTACGAAGTCCGGCCGGCCGGCCTCGACGAGCTCGTTCAAAACCGATGACTCCACCACAAACAAGAGCGAGCAGTAAACGAATCGAAATAGATGCAATGCTGGTTGAACTATTAAGCTGTGACATGAAAATAGACATGTAACCCTCCTTGTTATCATCCAATACTATATAGTTATTCTATTCGATTCCCTTGCGTGTGTAAAGGGTTTTATGGCTCCTCTTTACGCAAAAGGAAGAATCTGTTATAATGATTGCAAGAAACGAAGGTAAGTTGGAGGAATTGACAGATGGGAGAAGGCATGAACGAGATTAAATTTGACACACAGGTCGGATGGAAAGATTTGTATCATTTTCTAATGCGGCATTTTTATACAAGCTTTTCCGGTATTTTTGGTATTGTATTAAGTTTGGCAGCCTTAGTAGTTTTGATATTAAACATCAATAAAGGAGAACCATTTCAGCTACTTATACTATTCGTAATGGCATCTTTATTTACCGTATTGCAACCTTTGCAAATGTTGCAAAAGGCAGGAAACCAAATAAAACGAAATCCTGTTTTTCAAAATCCTTTGCATTATGTGGTAAATAAAAAGGGTATTAGTGTAAGCCAAAACGGTGAGTCGAGTACGATCGAATGGAAAGAAGTTCGAAAGATAGTAGAGACGAAAAAGGCATTCTTTGTTTATATGAGCACTTTGAATGCAAACGTAATTCCAAAGGAACAAATAAATGACGCGAAAGACAGTTTCCGTAAACTAGTGAAAGAAAACATGGAAAAGGGCACATATAAATTAAATCAGACTAGATAGGTGAATAACAGTGACAATAGAAATTGAAAGCATGAGTGCGGAAGATACGTTCACATATGGTAAAAAATTAGGAGAGGAAGCAAAAAAAGGCGACATCTTTCTCTTAATTGGTGATTTGGGTGTTGGTAAAACTGTGTTTACGCAGGGATTTGCGAGTGGACTTCAAATTGAAGAACCCATAAGTAGCCCAACATTTACCATTGTGCAGCAATACGATGATGGCCGTATGCCATTTTATCATTTCGATGTTTATCGAATTGGAGATATTGAAGAAATGGAAGAAATAAGCTATCAGGATTATTTTTATGGAGACGGTGTCTGCTTGATTGAATGGGCAAATCGAATCGAAGAATTAATACCGGAATATGCTCAGAAAATAGAAATTACGAAAGATCTGGATAAGGGATTTGATTACAGAAAGATTACTCACACCTGTATAAAATAACTTATATTCATATTCTATAATATATTAAAGATTGAAAGGCATAAAAAATGAAATTATTAGGAATAGACAGCTCAGGGTTGGCTGCAAGTGTTTCTCTTGTTATAGATGGTATTATGGTCGCAGAGTACACAACAAATTTAAAAAAGACACATTCCCAAACGTTATTACCAATGATAGATGAAATAGTCCAAATGACTTCCTTTGATTTAAAAGAAATTGATGCAATTGCTGTATCAGCGGGGCCGGGTTCGTTTACAGGGCTTCGAATTGGATCTTCTACCGCAAAAGGGTTAGGGCTGGCTTTAAAAAAGCCAATTATCCCAGTGCCTACAGTAGAAGGACTAGCTTATAATCTATATGGAACAAGTGACTTGATTTGTCCGATTATGGATGCTAGAAGAAATCAGGTATATACTGGAATTTACGAATTCAAGGGTAACAACTTCAATATTATTTCCAATCAAAAAGCAGTTGAAATAAAAGATTTAATATCTGAATTAAATACATTGAACCGGAAGGTTGTTTTTTTAGGTGATGGGGTGCCCGTTTATAAAGAAATAATTGAGCAAGAAATGCTAAGTGAGTTTGCATTTGCCCTCCCGCATATGGCAATCCAAAAAGCTGGTGCTGTCTGCAGCCGTGCGGAAGTTTTATATCAAGCAGGCAAGATAGAAACGGCAGCTGATCATAAACCAGATTATCTAAGACTTTCACAAGCAGAACGAGAAAGAAAAGAGAAACTGTCAGAAAGTAATTTGTCATGATCGTAAGAAGAATGAAACTAGAGGATTTGGAACAGGTATGTGCTTTAGAAAATGAAACTTTTTCAATGCCTTGGTCATATCAAAGTATTTTGGATTCTCTTTTGGTAAAGGATAATATCTATCTTGTTGCAGTAGAGAATGATTCTGTAATTGGATATTGTGGGGTTTGGGTAATCGCAAATGAAGGGCAAATTAATAACATAGCGGTTAAGAAGCAGAATCGTAACCAAGGAGTCGGAGGCAAAATACTTCAGTTTCTTTTTCAGGAAGGTAGAGCAAAACAAATAGAACAGTTCACATTAGAAGTTCGAAAAAGCAATGAAATTGCCATTAAGTTATATGACAAATTTGGGTTTGTAAAGGTTGGAATACGGCCGGGGTTTTATGAAAAACCACAGGAAGATGCGGTCATTATGACAGTAATTACCTCTAGGAAAGAAGAATCTGCACTGATATAATAAGGTGAAGAAAACAGGCTTATTTATGACGGAGGAGAAAAGAATGGAAGAATTTGTGCAATGCAATGTTTGCGGGAAAGAAGTAAAAAAAGAAAATGGTTTCATGAAAGAAGATTTTTTGGAAGTAACAAAAGAATGGGGCTATTTTTCTAATAAGGATATTGAGTTGCACTCATTTCAAATTTGCGAAGATTGTTATGATAAATGGATTGCTACTTTCGCGATTCCAATTAAGAAAAAGAAAGTCACGGAAGTTGTTTAGATACAGACAGAAAGGAAATTAGATGTTAGATGTATGTTTATTAGGAACAGGGGGTATGATGCCACTCCCAGAAAGATGGCTTACTTCTCTTATGACACGTTTGAACGGAAGTAGTCTTTTGATTGACTGTGGTGAGGGAACGCAGATTGCAATCAAAGAGAAAGGATGGAGCTTTCATCCAATTGATATCATTTGTTTTACACATTATCATGGAGATCACATTAGCGGTCTGCCTGGCCTATTGCTTTCTATGGGTAATGCTGATCGAAGTGAACCGGTAACATTGATAGGACCAAAAGGACTTGAACGAGTAGTGAATTCGCTTCGAGTGATAGCACCTGAACTGCCGTTTCAAATTCAATTTATCGAACTAGATGGTAACTTTCAAGAAATTTGTATCAATGATTATATAATAAAAGCATTTAAAGTAAACCATAATGTGGTATGCTATGGATATAATATAGAAGTTGCAAGAGCTGGAAGATTTTTGCCAGAAAAAGCAGCGGAAAACGAAGTGCCCCAAATGGCATGGAATCGTCTGCAAAAAGGGGAAACCGTTACACTAGATGGAAAAACCTATACACAAGACATGGTACTTGGACCTAATAGAAAAGGAATTAAAGTGACTTATTGTACGGACACAAGACCAGTGAAAGCAATTGTAGAAAATGCGAATAAGGCAGATTTATTTATATGTGAAGGGATGTATGGAGAACCAGAAAAAGCAGCAAAAGCAAAAGAATATAAGCATATGACATTTTATGAAGCTGCGCACATAGCAAAAAAAGCAGAAGTTACAGAAATGTGGCTTACCCACTTTAGTCCATCTCTAATAAAACCGGATATTTTCTTGCGAGATACGCGTAAGATATATGATAATACAAAAATAGGAAAAGACGGAAAGAGCGTAACATTGGATTTCTTGAAAGAGGAATGATGACAAGGGAGGGACCTGTATGAAAAAAACTCATCGAACAGTAGTGTTTACAGTTGTAACCATGTCTATTTTGTCAATACTGGTAATATTGAGCTTTTACAGTATGACAAAGAATGGACAGTCCCAAAGTGACGATACACCAAAAACAGAAGTTGAAAAATTAGTAAAGAAAGATATTGAAAGTAATTATCCAGGAACGCCAAGAGAAGTATTGAAGCTATATTGTAGAATTACGCAGTGCCTGTATAATGATGAGATGACAGAAGAACAATTTGAACAACTAGCCGATCAACTTCGGCTTCTTTTTGACGATAAACTACTGGAAAATAATGAGAGTGAATCGCATAAGAAGAATCTGTTGGCTGATATAACGTCATATCATGATAATGAAGAACGAATTAGTAGTTATGATGTACAACTTGATAGCGATACGAAGTATGGAACAATTAAGAAAGAAAAGTATGCAACATTAAAGATTTCGTTTCTCATCCAAAAGTCCGGAAGCAAAAAAAGTCTTACAAAAACATACGAAGAGTTTTTGCTTCGTAAAAGTAAAGATGGAAGGTGGAAGATACTCAATTGGCAATTAACAAGCGGAGAAGATTTGGAATAAATAAACTGGGATAAATAAAATTTCGGCTGGAGAATATTTAGCCAAGAATGATTTATAATAGAAAAGATAGGTGTCAGAATGGAAAAAGATATATTAATATTAGGAATTGAAAGCTCGTGTGATGAAACGGCTGCATCCGTTGTGAAAAATGGACGTACTGTTTTATCAAATGTGATCTCGTCTCAAATTGAACTACACAAATTATATGGAGGGGTTGTGCCTGAAATCGCTTCCAGAAAGCATATTGAAAAAATTAATCAGGTCATTGAGGAGGCATTAGAAGAAGCAAAGGTAACATTAGAAGATATCGATGCAATCGCTGTTACATATGGACCTGGTTTAGTGGGAGCACTTTTAGTTGGAGTTGCAGAAGCAAAAGCCATTAGTTATGCAGCAAACATACCATTAGTAGGGGTGCACCATATTGAAGGACATGTATCAGCTAATTATATTGAACATTTGGAATTGGAACCACCATTTTTGTGCTTAATCGTATCGGGTGGGCACACACATCTAGTGCTAGTTAATGATTATGGAAAATATCAAATTATTGGAAGAACGAGAGATGATGCCGCTGGTGAAGCATTTGATAAGGTTGCCCGGGCAATTGGATTAGGTTACCCTGGTGGACCTAAAATAGATAAGTTAGCAAAAGAAGGAATGAAAGATGCAATCAAATTTCCGCGTGCCCAGGTAAATGGAGCAGAATTTGATTTTAGTTTTAGCGGTGTTAAATCGGCAGTATTAAATCATATCAATGGCTGTAAAATGAAAGGGGAAGAAATCGTTCCAGCGGATATAGCAGTGGCATTTCAGGATTCCGTAGTTGATGTATTAGTAAACAAAACCATACAAGCAGCAAAAGAATATAAAATGGATAAAATAGCACTCGCAGGTGGAGTCGCATCCAATTCCGCACTTCGAGATGGGATGAAGGCTACCTGTGAAAAGAATAAGTTAAGCCTTTATTATCCGTCGCCTATTTTTTGTACGGATAATGCTGCAATGATTGCAGTAGCCGGATACTATGAGTATATGAATGGAACAAGGCACGGACTTGACTTAAATGCAGTACCAAATCTGAAAATTGGACAAAGAATATAATTTCATCCATATACTTGAGAAAATAAGGAAGTAGGAAGTTGTATGAAAACGACAGCAATTATTTTGGCAGCAGGAAAAGGGAAAAGAATGCAGTCAGAAATACCAAAGCAGTATTTAGAAATTGGGAATAAACCAATTTTATATTATTCGATAAAAGCATTTGAGGAGAGCAGTATCGATGAAATTATTGTTGTGACAGCAGAAAATGAAATACCATACTGTCAGGAAGAGATTATAAATAAATTTGGTTTTACGAAAGTAATTGATATAGTGGCGGGCGGAAAAGAACGCTACGATTCTGTATATAGTGGATTGTTGGCAACAAATGAAAGTGATTATGTATTTATACATGATGGTGCAAGGCCATTTATTACGAAAGAGGAAATAGAAGCCCTTTTATTAGAAGTAAAGAAGTGCGATGCCTGTGTTGCAGGAATGCCAGTAAAGGATACAATCAAGATTGTTGACGATAAGAATCAAGTGATTGAAACGCCGAATCGAGATAATGTGTGGCTGGTACAGACTCCACAGGTATTTTCATATTCATTGATAAAAAAAGCTTATGATACATTAATGAACGCTACAATAAAAGAAGTAACAGATGATGCAATGGTACTGGAAAAGTATGGGAACCATTCCGTTCAATTGGTAAAGACGAGTTATCGTAATATAAAGATTACAACTACAGAGGATATTATAATTGCTGAAACCTTGTTGGAGTAAATTCTGCGATCAAAAGAATGGGTAAAACGATAAATAATAGTGGCAATATAGCTACCGTAGCATGGTTAGAACATGCAAAATTGGAACTGTATATATTTTATACAAAATTTATACAAAAAGTGGTTGACAGATGCTTATCAGAATGCTATACTAGCTAAGCAACGTAAGGAGAGGTGTCCGAGTGGTTTAAGGAGCCGGTCTTGAAAACCGGTGACTCCGTAAGGGGCCGTGGGTTCGAATCCCACCTTCTCCGTTTATATAAAACCACCATTACTTTGGTGGTTTTATTGATGAAAACAAGCTAATACTGAAGAAATTCAGGCAAATTGGAGAAGTACCCAAGAGGCTGAAGGGACACCCCTGGAAAGGGTGCAGGTCGTTAATAGCGGCGCGAGGGTTCAAATCCCTCCTTCTCCGTTTTTTCAAATTGTTTCAAACAATTCGAAAATTTATTAAAAAAAGTGTTGACAAGCACAAAAAAGCATGTTAAACTAAATAAGCTGACTTTGAGAGAAGAAACAGACAAGAACCTTGATAATTGAACAGTGAAACAACCTTGAAAATTCTAAAAGAATTTCAAATGAACGAAAGTTCATAAATGAACAACATAGATTGTTCACGGACGCATCGATGAGAAATCAAAGATGTACCCAAACACAGTAAAAAA